>NZ_LR590477.1:732963-1465926 GCF_901482445.1 Neisseria lactamica
TGTCCCGCAGCGTACTGGCGATTTTCCAAGGCTCGAAAGCCGCCTTTACCCCCTTGCGCGTCCACAGGCTGGAAACCCTGAAACACCCCGCTTTTGAAGACATTTTGCAGATCCGCCGGTTTTCAGACGGCAAATACCTCCAAGAACAGGCAGACAGCACCACCGTACACAGCATACCCAAACAGGACGGCGGCACGCTTGCCTGCGCCACATGGCTCAACACCCGTGAGCTGGCGCTGCTGACCGGCCTGCCCTGTATCGAGCTGCCCGGCATCAAGCTGCGCAAAAGCGTGTCGTTTGCCGTCAATACCGTAGACGGCGGCAAAGACACCCCGACCGTCAAACTCGGCAAGGTCAAACAAGAAGGCAGGATACTCGAAAGCAAACCCGTCGAAATCCCGACCGACGCATTAAACAAACACGTCTTCGTAACCGGCGTAACCGGTGCAGGCAAAACCACCACCTGCATGAAGCTGCTTTTGGAAACAGGCTTCCCCTTTACCGTCATCGAACCGGCGAAAACCGAATACCGCGCCCTCAACCGGCAAGTAGAAGGCGTGCAGTATTACAGCCTCGGACGGGAAGACCTGACCACATTCCGCCTCAATCCTTTCGAGCTGGTATCCAAACACCAAAACCTGACCGGACACATCAGCATGCTCAAAGCCACGATGGCCGCAGTATTCCCTATGGAGGCCTCCATGCCCTTCATCATAGAAACCGCGATTATCCGGTCGTATCAGCTCAAAGGCTGGGACATTGCCAACAACACCAACTACCTGGTTGACGATCCTTGGAACACCGAAGAAAGCGTCTGGCCGACCTTCAGCGAAATGATTGCCGAACTCGACAACGTCATCAAAGCCGCCGGCATGGGCAAAGAATTTGAAGAAAAATACAGAGGCTCGCTGGTTTCCCGCCTTGAAAGCCTGACCAAGGGCATACGCGGCACCATGATCAACACGCCCCGCTCCCTCGATTTCGACAAGCTGCTCGACCAGAAAGTCGTCATCGAATTGGACGAACTCAAAGACGAAGAAGACAAAGCCTTCTTCATGGGGCTGATTATCGGACGTTTGGCGGAATGCATGAAACAGCGCCACCGTACCGACAACCGCTTCAGGCACATTACCCTCGTCGAAGAAGCGCACCGCCTCCTCTCCAAGCCCGAACCCGGCGCGGACGGCTCCAAAAAACTCGGTGTAGAAATGTTTGCCAACCTTTTGGCAGAAGTCCGCAAATACGGCGAATGCCTGGTGATAGCCGACCAGATTCCCAACAAGCTGGTATCAGACGTATTGAAAAACACCAATACCAAGATTATCCACCGCCTTTTTGCCGCCGACGACCGCAGCAGCATCGGCGACACCATGAGTCTGAATGACGAACAGAAAGATTTCCTGCCCCTGCTCGCACCCGGCGAAACCGTCATTTACAGCGGCGGATGGCATGCCCCCGTACGCGCGCAAATCGACCAGCTCGTCAACACCGTTGCCGAAGAGATTGAAGAAGGCGAAATCCAAAAAATCGGACAGGAGCAGCTTTGGCTCCAATCCGAACGCCTCTTTCCGTCCGTCCGCCGCCTGAACCTGCTGCACACGCCAGAAGCCTTTGCACGCGCCGTGTCATATGCCCGTCGGCTTGCCAATATGCTGGTATCTGTCGCACAGCTTGCAGACGGCAACAACGGCCGGTTCTACGAACCCGGCAAAACGATGGCGCAAAAAATCGCCGGCCGCCTTGCCGTACAGATTGCGCAGATGCGGCAGGAAACGGCTTTGGATCGGCAAACGACGGCACAGCTTATCGCCGCCGTCATGAAAGACGCGCAGCCGACCGGCATTTTGAACGGGCAAAAAAACTTTGCCCAACTGCAAACCGCGCTGGATACCCTCATCGGCATACTTGAAACCGATGCCGGCAGCTTGACCGACCGCATCGCACCGGACAGCAAGTTGCGCAACGCCGTAACAAAAACTTTGGGCAAATGCAGCCTGATTTAAAGCAAAACCGCCGTCGGCTACAAATGCCGTCTGAAAAGCGTCAGGTCTGATTTTCAGACGGCATCCGCCTCGCGCGGCCTACTATCTCAAACAACACTTAAAAGGAGTATTCATATGGGTTTTTGGTCTTCCGTTTGTTCAGCCGTCAGCAGCGTATGCTCTGTCGCCGGTTCATTTGCCAGAGGTTTAGGCACCAGCCTTTCCATCATCTCTTCCGCCATCGACATCGTCTGCCAGGTAGCCAAAACCATCGGCCAGGCATTGGGCATTGTTGCCCAGAAGCAGGATATCCCCGATATCGGAGACCGCGCCATCCAGGCGGAAGCGGCGGGCATCGTTCCCGAAAAATTCGAGAAATACGACGAATACCTTGCCGCCATTCAAAACTTCAAGCTCGACCCCGAGCGCAGCAAAGAGATTTCCATGAAAGACAAGCAATGGGCGGGCATATCCGTCGTTGCGCGCGGCATTGAGGAAAAATTCGACCTGCAAACGGGTACGGCGGGGCGCATGATGATACTTGCCGCCGGCGATTCCGGCTTCTTTACGGGCGAGCGTATGCTCGGCTGGCTCAAAAGCGGCAACCTCAGCATGGACAGGGTCGCAGACTACTTCGACCGCAAACTCGACGGCGCAGACAGCATGGACATGGAAGAACAGCTGATTCTGCACGAAAAAGCCAGCGGTTCGCCCGATTCCGATTCAGTGATCGAAACGAGAATCCTCGAAGCCGGGGACAACTACTCAAACTACCTGAAAAATTTCTCCTAAAAAATACTGACGGAGTATGCCGTCTGAAAGGGTACTTCAACCTTCAGACGGCATTGCCGCCGATATCGAAACCAGGCCGGCGCAATATGCCGGCATTTCCGACAAGGATGCAATATGAAAAAAAGCTTCGCCCTGATTATCGTACAAGACGAAATACAGGTATTTGAACAAGAACAATCCGTCTGGCGCGTTTACCCCGTTTTCCGGGAAGGGCGCAACAGTCTCAAGAACAAGACCGCCGCCGAAATCGTCGAAAAAATCAACGAATACCTCAACTCTTCCGACAATCTGAAAGAAGTGGATTTCTTTATCGTTGCCGACCGGCCGGGTTACGCGCGCGGCCTGCCCGAAACCTTCGGCAAACTCGGCAACGAAAGCTGGCAGCTGGTTTTATGGCAATCGGCAAAAGAGCGCGCCGTCCTCGTCAAACCGCTCAAAAAAGGCGAAACCGCCCACCACGACACCCAATGGCTGGCAAGCGTACTGATTCCGACCGTCGAAGGCAGCCTGCGCTATCAAGACGAAGCCCTGCTCAAAGAGCACGAGCGCGACCTGGCCCGCCATCATGAAGAACAGGAAAAGATAAAAGAAGCCATGGAGAAACTCGGCGGCGAACGCCATGTCCTTGAAGCCGAAATCAACCGCCTCAAAGCACAGCTCGCCCTGCTCGACCGTCCGAGTATGGAACAACTGGCCACCTACCTGCCCGTGCTGTACCGCAACTTCTGGAACAGCGTCAAACCTTCCGACCTTGCGCTGCTGGCCGGAAGGTACAACCTGCCCGAGGTCCCCTCGCCCTTCCCCGAACCCGACAACCACACCGTCGCCCAAATGAAAAAACGCCTGCAGGCCATGCCCGTTCAAGAACAGGAGAGGCTGCGCGAATTTTGTGCAGAGCTGCCCTCAAACCTGAACATCCGCCCCGAAATGCGTTTTTTCTTCGAATAAGCCCGACCGAAATAGGAGACAGTTATGAAAATCAAAGAATGTCTGCCCGAAATCATCAAACTATTGAGCAGTATCAACAACAAGCTCGACCGCCCCGAAGGACGCGCCGGTATGCCGTCTGAAAACGGCGCGCATGCCGAACAAGCGGAGCGGCAGCTTCACACCGCCCAAGCGCGGCACGCCGAACACGCCGCCGAACTCGAACGCGCCCTGAAAGAAGAAAAACAGCGCGCCGAACAACTGGAGCGGCAGCTTCACGCCGCCCAAGCGCAGCACGCCGAACACACTGCCCGACTCGAACGCGCCCTGCAGGAAGCGCAGGAACGCGCCCGCGCCGGAGGAGGGAAAGCCGCCGAAGAAGCAAAAAAACAAATGCTGGACAAAATCGAAGAACAAATCAGGTTCCAAATGGCGCTGGAGCATGATGCCGCATTGGAGCAGGGCTTGTTGGGCAAATATGCCGACATAGAAAAACTGCCCAAGCTGGTCCGTACCGTCGCCATCGTTTCCCAATGGAAGCAGGTCGAGCGCGTCTGGGACGACCTCAAAAAACGCTGCGACGCCCAAAGGCGCGCCGCCACGGAAAGCGAGCTGGCCATCCTGAAGGGCTGCATCGACATCCACAACCTCTCCTATACCGAAGGCTACAACCTCGCCTCATTGAAAAACATCGCCGCCGGCACGGCGTTCAATATGAAAGAACACACCCGCGCAACACCGACCGGCGACACCGTCGCCGAACAATGGCTGCCCGCCCTCGTCAACGCCGGCGGCATCGTCAGCCGTCAGGCGCTGGTTGCCACAAAATAGGCAGCGTCCCGCCCTGCGGGATACCGTTTGAAACCTTACGGTCCGCCGGTTAAAAACCGCTTGCGGGCCGTCAAAAATGAAAGGAAACAGATATGGGTTTTTGGTCAAGTACAGGAAGTATGAATAGTTCATTTGCGGCTGCTGTTCTGTCGAACTTCCAGCCTTCCACGCAACAGAAACAGGCAAACAAACCGAAAGCTTCAAAGGGGGGGGCGAAATGAATACCATCATAGTCCCCGATATCGGCGGTCATGAAAACGTCGACATCATCGCCGTAGAAGTCAAAGCGGGCGACACTATTGCCGTTGACGACACCCTGATTACATTGGAAACCGACAAAGCTACGATGGACGTAACTGCCGATGCGGCAGGCGTGGTCAAAGAAGTGAAAGTCAAAGTCGGCGACAAAGTCTCCGAAGGCGATGTCATCCTAATCCTCGAGTCTGAAGAACCGTCCGAAACCATTGAAACAACCGACCCGTGGCAAGACGAAGCCTCGGGTACTTTACAGGAAATCAAAGCAATGCACCCAAATCATTATTTCTCCGCCTTGGAGAACCACCTTGCCAAGCGGCAAAACCGATACGCGAAAAGTATCAAAGCCCTCTGCGACAGCATAAGGCAACACCGGATGTGCGCCATCCTGCCTGCCGGTGCCGACATTTCCGCCCAAAACGCCCTGGCAAACTGCGACCTGCTGCTGGATACCCAAACCCTATCCGTGTGGTACACGAATATGAATAAGCCAATTTACAGCAAAGACCGGGCACAAAAGATCGTCAAGATATATCAGATATTGTCTTCCCAAGAATGGCGTATTCCAAATGATACGGAGCTTAAGCACTTTACCCGTCTTGCTCGCAAGTTCAACCCTTGGCGGCAAGGAGATAATTACAGGCTGTTTGGGTCTGACTACTGGCATTGTTTAAACCGCTCCGAACATTGGATTACGGATTTGTATTACGACACAATAGGGAACTATGACGCATCCTCCGGCCACATCGCCGCCGTCAACACCAAAGTCGCCACCTATCTGCCCGCCTTTATCTGCTATCTGCACGAAAAAGGCATGCAACTGGTTCCGACCGATGGCGACCGCATCGAACTCCTAAAGCGGCTGCCCGGGCTGCCGCCTTCTTTGAAACAAGTCCTTGCCGATATCGATTACGGCCGCTGCCGCCTGCCCAAGCTCGAAGACAACTGGTTCAGCGATGTCAACAAGGGCTTGTGGGAGGCGCACGGCTTGGATGACGAGCAGCAGGACAAGCTGAAACTGCGCGCGCGCGATCCCAAAATCGACATCCGCCCGGGCAACGTCGGCATCGACTTCGGCACGAGCAGCACCGTCGTTTCCTACACCGACGACAACAACCGCGCCAAACTGCTGCGCATCGGCGTGGACGATTTCTACGCCGCGCCGCGCGCCGAACACTACGAAAACCCCACGGTTTTGGAATTTATCGATTTTCAGGCGTTTTTGAAGGCATGGCGGGAAACCGCCTATCAGCCGCTGGTGCGCTGGGACGACGTGCGCTGCTCGCACGAGGCGCAGCTCAATTTCCGCCACAACGACGGCAATCCGCGCGTGGTCGGCTCGGTATTGGGCAAAATCAAGCAGTGGGCCTTGCGCCAAGACCGCGACTTCCGCCTGCGGATTACCGATCAGGCAAAAGGTTTCGAGCATGAGTTTGCGCCTTTGTCTTTACGCAATCCGGTCAAAGGGCAGATGCTGGCGGTCAGCGGAGACGACGTATTCGACCCCATCGAGCTGTATGCGTGGTTCTTGGGGCTGAACATCAACTGGCGCAGCCGGGGCATTTTCTTAAATTATTACATGACCTTCCCCGTCGCCTATCCGAAAGACGTAAAAGAAAAAATCCTCGCCTCCTTCCGGCGCGGCCTGCTCCGCAGCCTGCCGCAGCCGCTCGCGGAAAATACGGAAGTGATGGAAGGCTTCAAAGTCGAGGAATGCGCAACCGAGCCTGCGGCTTATGTCGCCGTCGCCATGCACGCCCACAATATCGAACCGACCGACGACGGCATCGCCTATGCCGTGTTCGACTTCGGCGGAGGCACGACCGACTTCGACTACGGCTACTACCGCTGGGCAAATGAGGAAGAGGAAAATTTGGGGCTTGAGGAAATCTTCGAACACCTCGAAGCGGCGGGCGATAAATTCCTGGGCGGCGAAAACCTCTTGGAAAACTTGGCGTATATCGTGTTCCGCAACAATCTGGACATCTGCCGCGACAAGCGCATTTCCTTTACCCGGCCGCTCGATGCGGAAGATTTCGCCGGCTCGGAAATGCTGTTGGAAAAAACTCAGGCGGCAGGCACGAATACGCTGATGCTGATGTTGAAGCTGCGCGCCTACTGGGAAAAGGGCGAAATCAGCGAAACAGGTACGGAAAGCATCGACCTGATCGACCGCGACGGCAACCGTACCAACTGCACCCTGCGCCTGCCAGTCGACGAACTCGACCGCTACTTGGACAACCGTATCGCACACGGTATCGAGAGCTTCTTCGCCGCAATGAAAAAAGCCTTTAACGACCGGATGCCGGAACACGTCCATATCCTGCTGGCGGGCAATTCCAGCCGCAGCAGGCGCGTTACCGATGCATTCGGGCTGTCCACCGACGAAACCAGGGACGCACTTGCCGAAGAACGCTGGCAGCGTACGCAGGAATCGATCAAACGCATTTTCACAGATGCGCCGCCGCAAATGACTGCTTACCGCCCGCTGGACGCGGAAGGTAACGATGAATCGGCATTGACCGCCAAAACGGGGGTTGCCTTAGGTATTTTGCGGATTTGCGATGCGGACAAAGTAAAGGTCATCAGCCATACCGCCGACGCAAACGACGGCGGAGAAGCGCCGTTTGCCCACTATGTCGGCAAAATCCGCCGCCGCAAATTCCAAGCGGGCATCAACCGCAGCGATGCCTACCAGGAATGGAAGGAAATCGGCGTGGTGTCGGAAAAAGGTATTTTCAACCTTTTCCACACGCAATCGAACCTCGCATACGGCGGCAATATGGAAGAAGGCCATACCGAGCTGAAAATTAAAAAAATCGAGTTTCCTGCGGCAGAGGCAGGGAAAAAAGTGTTCGCCCGTGCGGTCGCACCGGATAAAATCGAGGTGTGCACCGCACCCGATGCGGCAAACATCGCCCAAGACTGCCTGCAGGAACTGATGCTCAACTGATGCCTGCGCCATGCCGTCTGAACGGTTTTTCAGACGGCATTTCGAATGCTTGGGCAAACGGCTTGCGGCTTGGTATAGTGGATTAACAAAAATCAGGACAAGGCGACGAAGCCGCAGACAGTACAGATAGTACGGCAAGGCGAGGCAACGCCGTAGTGGTTTTTGTTAATCCACTATATGATGCACTTGCCCGATACGCCGACGGCCGTAAACACTTTTTGACAGGAGCTTCCGTATGGACGATGTGAAAACCCTCTATAAAACCCGCCGCGACGGGTATTCCGAAGCCTTCCGCCTGCGCGTCCACCGTTCTTTGAGCTGGCTGGACAAGGCGCGGGAACGGTTGGCGGCAGACGATGCGGATATGGCGTTCCAGTGTTTTTGGGTTGCCTTCAATGCCGCCTACGCGCGGGAAATCGACGGGCGGACGATGTCTGCCGACCGCAATGATTTTCAGGTGTTTTTAAACGACGTGTGCGCGCTGGATGCGGACAGGCGCATTTACGGCCTGGTCTGGAAGGAGTTTTCCGGCGCAATCCGTTCGCTTCTGGACAACCGCTTTGTGTTCCAGCCGTTTTGGGACTTCCACAACGGAAAGGTTCCGGAAGCGTCTTGGAAAGATAATTTCGAGCGCGCGCGCAAAAAACTGAATGCCGCCCTGGCGGCACAGGATACGGCTACGGTGCTGCTGGTTTTATTCGATCGCCTCTATACGCTGAGAAACCAGATGATGCACGGCGGCGCAACCTTCGGAAGCAGTGCCAACCGCAACCAGCTCAAGGATGCGTGCAATATCTTGAACGCACTGCTGCCCCTGATTCTGACGGTGATGCAGGAACACGCCGGCAAGGATTGGGGCAGGCTGTTTTATCCGTTTGTAAGGGAAATTTGAAATGGCTTTTGCACCTAAATGGGATTCTTCTTGGACGTGTTGCCGATGCGGTTGCAAGTATTACGGGACGATGGGATCCGACGCGGTTCTGCCGCCGCCGGTAAAATGCACCGAATGCGGCGGCACGGAATTCGAACTGCGGGAGAATAGTTTAATGGATACGATAAAATCGTTTTTTTATCAAAATATTAAATAGGTTTGAGGAAACCGGATATCGGCCGGATTGCCTGCAATCGGTTTGTTTTTTGAAAGGCTGTGTTTTGTGATTTGATTGATAAACGGGCTGAATATGTATAATCATCAAATGTGTAGAGATTTGTGAAATTAATCTCGCCACTGTTTTTATGAGGCTTATACTATGCTGGAACTATTAGTTTCTGTTGATACGGACAAACCGCAATTTTCAAAATCTCAATTGTTGGCGTAATTTGAGCGCACGAAAGTCGTGGATAAAACGGCAGAACAGATTTCACTTATTTCTAATATCTTTGTTTCATTTTATTCTGATTTTTAAATTGGAAATAAAGGAAAGCGTGCTGCAACACCTCGCAGAGTTAAGAATAATCTTGCATAAATAAAGCATAAGTTTTATTATTGTTTTACTTTTATGGAGATAAATCAGATGGGCGCAATCAATTTCAACATCCGAATGGACGAGAGCCTGAAAGAGCGGGCATTCCCTGTGATTGAAAGCTATGGCATGACTCCCGCACAGGCGGTTAAACTGTTTTTTAACCAGATAGCGGCAACGCAGACTATCCCGCTTTCGTTTGAGCACAACGCAAGAATACCCAATATCGCGACCCGCAGAGCGATTGAAGAAGCAGAAGCAGACTGGAAAGCAGGCAGGCTGAAAGCCTATTCAAGCCTTGAAGAGATGGAGAAAGACATTCAGGAGTTTGAAGAATGAGCCGGTTTGAGCTTGTTCCAGCCAACCAGTTCAAAAGAGATGCAAAAAAGCAGTGGCAAATTTTGCTAGGCAACGACTGGATAACCGTTGCAGGCTGCCTGATAAACGGCGAGCCGATACCCGAGAAGTACAAAGACCATAGCCTTACCGGCAACTATTACGGCTATCGGGAATGCCATATCAAACCTGATATGCTGCTGATATACAGACAGGATGGCGATGAAATCTGCCTGTTTAGACTGGGCACGCATTCGGAGCTGTTCGGATAAGGTATAAATCGTCATTCCCGCGCAGGCGGGAATCCGATTTTTTGAGTTTCAGTCATTTCGGATAAATTCCCGCAGCCTCCCTCTTCCGGATTCCCGCTTTCGCGGGAATGGCGATATTAAGTATTTCCTATTTTAATCGGCTAAAAATGCCGTCTGAAAGGAAACACCCTTCAGACGGCATTTTTGTGCTGATTTTTAGGAAAATAAATCAAGTGCTTTGACAAAGACCATCACCACGCCGTAGGCGAGCGGTATGATGGCCAATGCCCAACGCCACCAGACCGATATGCCGCCGCCGGAAACTTTTTCGCCCACAAGGTAAGCGTCGGATATGGCGGTTTCGTCATCGGGGTTGCCGCTGTGTGCGGCTGTCTTGATGTCTTTTTCGTGGTGTTTTTCGTGTACGGATTTGACGGCGAGGTTGCACAACAAACCGATAATCAGCAGGCACGCCATAATGTACATGGTTACGCCGTATGCCTGTGCCGCCGGTATGCCGCTGTCGATTTGGCTTTGGCGTATGTAATTGACCAGTACCGGACCGATGACGGCGGCGGTTGACCAGGCCAGCAGGATGCGCCCGTGAATCGCGCCGACCTGATAGGTGCCGAACAGGTCTTTCAGGTAGGCGGGAATGGCGGCAAATCCGCCGCCGTACATGGAAATAATCACGCAGAAGCCGATGATGAACAGGGCTTTGCTGCCGCCCTCGCCGATGGAGGGAACGGCGAAATACAGCAGCGAGCCGAGTACGAAGAAGATGGTGTAGGTGTTTTTGCGTCCGATTTTGTCGGAAACGCTCGACCACAAAAAGCGTCCGCCCATATTAAACAGGCTCAGGAGGCTGACGAAGCCTGCCGCCGCACCTGCGCCGACTGCCGCCTGCCTGCCTACGGAAGTTTCGGAAAAGAGTTCCTGAATCATCACGGATGCCTGACCCAATACGCCGATGCCGGCGGTTACGTTCAGGCACAATACCCAGAACAACAGCCAAAACTGCGGCGTTTTCATGGCTTGGGACACGTTGACATGATTGCTGCTGACCAGCTTGTTTTGCGTTTTCGGCGCGGTATAGCCTTCAGGTTTCCAGCCGTCGGCAGGTACGCGGATGGTAAACGCGCCGAACATCATCAGTACGAGGTAAAGCAGACCCAATACGGCAAAGGTTTCAACAACCCCGACCGAAGCGGCGTTTGAAAAGGCGTTCATCAGTGATACGGAAAGCGGTGAGGCCAGCATTGCGCCGCCGCCGAAACCCATAATTGCCAAACCGGTCGCCATACCCGGCTTGTCGGGAAACCATTTCATCAGTGTGGAAACCGGCCCGATGTAGCCCAAACCCAAGCCTACGCCGCCGATGACGCCGTTGCCCAAATAGAGCAGGAAGAG
The DNA here is from genome assembly GCF_901482445.1 of Neisseria lactamica. Taxonomy (NCBI): domain Bacteria; kingdom Pseudomonadati; phylum Pseudomonadota; class Betaproteobacteria; order Neisseriales; family Neisseriaceae; genus Neisseria; species Neisseria lactamica. Next base: position 744,164 of record NZ_LR590477.1, read on the forward strand.
GTTGTGCGTACTCACGCCGAATGCGGATACGAAGAAGCCCAGGCTGAAACAGCAGGCGGCGGCAAATATGGCTTTGCGCGGCCCTACCCGTTCCATCCATGTGCCGAACAGGGCGGCCGACGCGCCCAGCATCGCGAGTGCGATACTGAAAATCCAACCTACGGTCGTCAACTTCCAATCTCCGGCCGCCGATTCGGTTATGCCGATAAGTTTGGTCAGCGGCGCGTTGAATACGGAATAGGCGTAAATCTGCCCGATGGCAAGGTGCACCGCCAATGCTGCGGGGGGTACGAGCCAACGGTTGAAACCTGGCTTGGCAATGCTTGCCTCACGGTCTAAAAACTTCATAACATCCTCTTTCTGTCAGTTGAAAAATAAAAATTCATTTTCTCAATGGAACTTATTAAAAATTATAAAAAAATATCGGGTCGGGTTTTTATCCTCCCCAAGATGCGCCGTCTGAAACATTTCGGGTGTGCGGAGAGGTTTCTGTTTTTTCCAATAAATTCCTGCGGCTTTCCGCTTCTGGATTCCCGCTTTTTCAGGAATGACGAATTAAAGATTATCTTAAGATCAAGGGACTGGATTCCCGCTTTCGCGGGAATGACGGCGGCGGGTTGCTGTTTTTTGTTTATAAATTTCTGTAACTTTGAATTTCAGCCATCTTCAATAAATTATCGAAACGTATCAATCGTCATTCCCACGTAGGCGGGAATCCGGTTTTTTGAGTTTCAGTCATTTCTAATACATTCCCACCACTTTTCGCTTCCGGATTCCCGCTTTCGCGGGAATGACGGCGGCGGGGGAGCGGTTTTTCCGATTGGGTTTAAATACAATCAAACAAATCCTGCTGCCCTTGTTCTTTGCTTACGCGCACATCGGTTTCGCCGTCGGCAAAGGTAATGTGCAGCTTCTGCCCCTGCTTCAAAACATCGGCGTTGCGGATGACTTGTCCGCGTGTATTTTTGACGACGGAAAAGCCGCGTTCCAGAATGTGCTGCGGCGAAACGGCTTCGAGCAGGGAGGCTTGGGCGGTCAGGCTTTGGCGGTGCCGGGCGAGCAGCTGGCGGAAGGCGTGCGACAAGGTCGTCTGAAAACGCTCGATGTCTTGCCGGTAAACGGAAATATCGGGGCGGCAATGTTGCAGGGCTTGGGTTTGGCGTTCGAAACGGGCGGTGTGGGCGCGGACGTTTTGCGTCATCGAGTAAGACAGGGTTTGCGCCAGTTTGTGAATGTAGGTGTGCTGTTCGTCGAGTTTTTGGCGCGGATGACGGATTTGCCGCACAAGCCAGTCGAGTTTTTGGCTGGCATCGAAATAGCGTTGTTCCAAAACGGTTTTCAGACGGCCTTGGGCTTGGGCGAGGCGATGTAGAGATTCTTGACGGTTGGGGCTGACCAACTCTGCCGCGCCGGTCGGTGTCGGTGCGCGAACGTCGGCGACGAAATCGGCGAGCGTGAAATCGGTTTCGTGGCCTACGCCGCTGACGATCGGAATCGCGCAGGCTTCGATTGCGCGTACGACCGGTTCTTCGTTAAACGCCCACAAGTCTTCAATGCTGCCACCGCCGCGACAGACAATCAACACGTCGCATTCGGCGCGTTGCGATGCGGTTTTAATCGCTTGTGCGATTTGTAACTCGCTGCCTGTGCCTTGAACGGGTGTCGGATAAACGATAACGGGGATTTCGGGCGCGCGGCGGTTTAAGGTGGTCACGACATCGCGTAAAGCCGCCGCCGCTAAGCTGGTGACGATGCCGATGCATTGCGGACGGACGGGCAAAGGTTTTTTGCGTTCCGCCGCAAACGCGCCTTCCGCCTGCAACTGCGCCTTCAACCGCTCATAGGCTTCGTAAAGCTGCCCCAAACCTTTGAGCCGTACCTCGTTCACCGTAATCTGAAATTCGCCCCGCGCCTCGTAAATGCTGATTTTGCCCGACACTTCGATATGGTCGCCTTCTTTCAAAGGCTTCGCCAAACGCGCCGCCGCACCTTTGAACATCGCGCAACGCACCTGCGCGCGGCTGTCTTTGAGCGAGAAATAATAATGTCCGCTGGCGGCGCGGGTCAGGTTGGACACTTCGCCGGCAATCCACAAACCGGCAAGGTGGTTTTCCAAAAGACTTTTGGCAAATGCGTTCAACTCAGAAACGGACAATACGTCAGAATGAAAAAAATCAGACATCGAATCAATCAAATAGTAAAAAATATAAATATGTTTTGAAGCCTAAGGCGGCATCGAGCCGCCTAAATTGTCAACAATATTATAACACGCGCCATCTTGCCGCCCGCCTTTTCCCATATGACTTTTTTAAGCGGGGAATGGGAAAAATATTCATCAACCTGCCTGCAATCTATTCAAATTGAACCGCCGACAAGCTATGATGCGGATATTTTCGACAGGAGGAAAAATGGATACGCAGGCAGTTATCACACATATCGCCCGATGGTTGGACGAATACGCCGCTCAGGCAAATGCAAAAGGGTTTGTCGTGGGCGTTTCCGGCGGCATCGATTCCGCCGTCGTCTCCGCACTCGCCGCCCGCACCGGTCGCACCACGCTGCTTCTGGATATGCCGATACGCCAACACCCCGACCAGCTTGAGCGGGCAAGGCTGCACATCCGCAATCTGCAACGGCAATATGCCAATGTAAGCGCGCAAACGGTCGATCTGACCGACACCTTCCAGACCTTTGAGCAAACCGTCGGCATTCATCAGACGGCATTTGACAATCAGCCGCTTTCCCTCGCCAACGCCAGAAGCCGCCTGCGTATGCTGACCCTGTACTACTACGGGCAGATACACGGACTGCTGGTTACAGGGACAGGTAATAAAATTGAAGATTTCGGCGTGGGATTTTTTACTAAATACGGCGACGGCGGCGTGGACATCAGCCCGATTGCCGACCTGACCAAAACACAGGTTTACCGGCTTGCCGAAGCATTGGGCGTGGACGAGGCGATTCAAAAAGCCCCACCAACCGACGGCCTGTGGGATACGGAACGCACCGACGAGGAACAGATGGGCGCAAGCTATCCCGAACTGGAGTGGGCAATGGGCGTGTACGGCACGCGCAAACCCGAAGATTTTGAAGGGTGGCAGCGCGAAGTTCTGGAAATCTATACGCGGCTTCACCGCGCCATGCAGCACAAAATCAACCCGATTCCCGTGTGCCGCATTCCGCCCGAATTGTTGGGCTGAAACGTGGAAATACCGTCTGAAACGGAAAACCGTATTTCAGACGGCATTGAAATATCCGGACGCGTCCCTTAAGAAGCAAGTACGCGGGCAAACAGAATATCGTTTTCCAAATGAATGTGGTCGTTCAAGTCGTCCACCATTTCTTTGGTCAAAGCGTAAAGCCGTGTCCAGCTTCCGCAGGCTCCTTCGGGCGCTTGGAAATTATCGGTCAGCTCTTTGAGCCGTGCGATGGTGCGGTCGTGTTCTTCATGTTCGTGCATCATCACGCTGATGGGCATCGCCGCACCCCGGCCGACACCCTGATTAATCATCGGAAACAGCATCCTTTCCTCTTTCATCATATGCATCAGCAGTTCGTTCTGCATATAGGCAAGCAGCTCGGCAATTTCCGCCGGAAAGGTATCGGCATGAACTTGGGCCACTTTTTGCGCCAGCGGCACCAATTCTTCAAATTGTGCACGGTGTACATTGTGGTAGCGTTGCAGGATATGATCAACAGTCGCACCAAAGGGAGCAGTTTCCCAAACGGAAAAATCAGTCATCGCAGTGTTCCTTTTATAGGGTTTCGGGTTTGGTTTTGAACATTCATACTTTAAGAATCTATTTAAACGGAGCATACACCGCCCGCGCGTTTATGTACAGCCTCAAACGTATTCCTTACATTTTGATAATAAAAGTAATTTTCAGAAATAAAATACTGTCCGAACCGTTTTTTTAGAATTTGCAAAGGCGATTGGGGCGGTACAGAAAAACTATTATCCCGCCCGCCCACTTGAAATTTTTATGCCCAAGCCCTATCCTGCACGCTATCGTGCCAATCCCAACCGAAAAGGAAAAATAATGAGCAGCGAATTGATCGTACACACCGGCGATGCCGCCTTCGAGCAAGATGTTTTGAAATCCGACCTTCCCGTCCTGCTGGACTTTTGGGCTCCTTGGTGCGGCCCATGCAAAATGATTGCCCCGATTTTGGACGACATTGCCGCCGAATTTGAAGGCCGTCTGAAAGTAGTCAAAATCAACATCGACGACAACGAAGCCACCCCGTCCCGTTTCGGCGTGCGCGGCATTCCGACCCTGATGGTATTCAAAAACGGCGAAGTCGTCGCCACCAAAGTCGGCGCATTGGCAAAAGGCCAGCTGACTGCCTTTGTTGAGGCTTCCATCGCCTAACGGCAATATGAAAAAAAGCCGCCGGAATTTAATCCGGCGGCTTTTTTTATTTTGGCTGTGTTTTAATATAGTGTTGATAGACATACTTGGCTTCAAGGTATTCAACAGGATAGGTTTATTCCTAACCGGAAAATAATTGTCTTTTCCCTTGCAAATAATTGAAATAAACAGATTACTAAAACACAGCCAAACAAAAAAGTAAGTGTAAGTGGTTTTAAGGCTGCCTGAAAATAAGTAAAAAGCAAAGCAAGGAACGCGTGGGTGTAAGCACCATCTACCATGTACGTTCAGGCTTTATTTTCATAATAATCTGTTACTGCTTTTGGTGAAAGTGGGGCATTGCATCGATTACAATAATGAATAAATGGAACTACTCCTTGATTGCAAGCTATTTCTTGATTATCGACGCTGATTACTTTCCCATTAAACTGTTTTTGAAATCTGTGGCAATAGGGGCAAATAGTTAAAAAAACTGTAGAAATCACACTATATACACCGAGCAATACAAATAACAGCATGAGCCAATCCATTAATTCATTAAAGTTAGAAATATGAACAATTTGATATTTCTGTAAAAAAACCAATAATCCCATAAAACCTGTATAAAAATATACAATTTTTGATGGTATCAATCTTCGTTGGAATCTTACGGCGATTTTTAGCTCACTCTCTTTGTTTTCAGGCTTAAATGGCATAATTTTGTCATAGTTATTCGTATCCATTGCTTATTTCCTTTTGCTTGGTTTTTTCGGTGAGTTGATTTTCTTTTTTTACACAGGCAATAGGCACTTGGTGGCGCATGGGATTGATACCACAACCAAGTGATAGCACCGGGTGCTTCGCTTTCGTTATATGGCTCACTGGGAGAGAGCTTGGGTGAGAGGATGTTTAGGGGGGAGTGGGCATAGTTTAGAGTTACGATTAGTTAAAGTAAAAAGGAAAGGTAAGTGGTTTTAAGGCAGCATGAAACTGAGTTCAGCGAAACCAAAACCGCGTGTGCATGAATGCACATCCTACCATTTCACTTTTTTGGTTGGTTACACAGGCTATGCTGGTTAGTAGTGCCAGTTAATCTACATCTTGATAAAGTTTATCTATAAAACTATCAAAATCAGGTGCGATGGGAACTGTAATCATCTTGGTATTACCTAGTTCATCTTCGTAAAATTCATCATGATACATAAGTACGATGGATGGATTACTTGAATTTTTACGGTAATCAAAACAAATATAATCGCCATTTGCACTTATTCCAAATGCCACAACTTGGTTTCCATAGCCATATTCATCATCAATGCATGAATAGGTATAGATATTTTCATGACAGGAGGCATCTTTTTTATATCCTAAAAATAAAATATTTCTGTCATCTGTATTCTTATTATTATCAATAAAAATAAAACAATCTTCTTCGGGATATAAATAATCATGTTCACTTATCAAATATATATACGATCTAGGGAATGTTACACCTAAATTTTCTGCAAATTTTTCAATGATTGAAGCAGAAACTTTTCCTTCATCTCTCCAGATATTTAATTTTTTCATTATTCATTTCCTTGATTAACGTCCTTTTTTTAATGCATTTTGACCAGTATGTCTAACTGCATTAGGCTGTGTTGTAATATAGTGTTGATAAGCGTACTTGGCTTCAATATATTCAACAGGATAGGTTTATTCCTAACCGGAAAATAATTGTCTTTTCCCTTACAAATAATTGAAATCAACAGATTACTAAAACACAGCCTTTATTTTAAGCCTTTTTACGGATTTCCCAGCACCGATGGATTTTTTTGTTGCGGAAATCTTCGGGAACGGATTGTTTGGAAATATCTTTCACGGCGTATTGTTCCGATACCGAATCGTCCAAAACGAAGCTGCGCAGGTTGTTGGAAAAGTACAAAATGCCGTCTGAAGCGAGCAGTTTCATCGCGCCGTCAATCAGTTTTTTGTGGTCGCGCTGGATGTCGAGGATGCCGGGCATCTTTTTGCTGTTGGAGAAGCTGGGCGGGTCCATCACAATGAGGTCGAACCGCCTGCCTTCCCCATATGCCGTCTGAAGATATTGGAACACGTCGGCGCGGACGATTTGGTGTTGTTCGGGGCTGATGCCGTTCAATTCAAAATTGCGTTTCGCCCAATCGAGATAAGTGTTGGACAAATCGACGGTTTCGCTGGATACCGCGCCGCCGGTGGCGGCATAGACGGTGAAGCTGCCGGTGTAGGAAAACAGGTTGAGAAAACGTTTGCCCGCCGCCGTTTCGCCGACTTTTTTGCGCGTGTTTCGATGATCCAAAAAAAGCCCCGTATCCAAATACTTATCAAGGTTGACCCAAAACTTGCGGCCGTTTTCGGCAATGACGAAATCTTCGCCCGCCTTGCCGGTTTTTTCGTATTGCTGCAAACCTTTTTGGCGTTCGCGGCGTTTGAGATGGATTTGTTCGGGCGCAAAACCGGTAACGAAGGCGACGGCTTCCAATACTCCGGCAAGCCACGCTTCGTATTCTCCGGGCCGCATCAGCCAGCCGGTATCGTATTCCTGAAGGTGGATTCGATCGCCGTAAACATCGACGGCGAAGGGGAATTGTGGGATGTCTCGGTCGTAAATGCGCCAGGCTTCGATGCCGTTGCGTTTCGCCCATTTCATAAGGTGTTTGATGTTTTTGCCCAAGCGGTTGGCAAACGGTGTGATGTCGGTCATTGGTTTCAGGCGGAATAAAGTGGAAAACGGCAATTTTACTGTAATTAACGCCCGATTGCTTGACCGTTTCGGACAAACCCTATACCATCCGCCGCTTATCTTGTTATACGAAGCCATCGCCTTCCAACCTAAACCGCCCTTACGGGCGCGTTTCTTTTGTTGCTTTGATTTTGCAAAGCGTATCTGTGCAGGTTGCCGTCGATGTAAACCACAAGCAAGCCGCTTGCGACAACCCTGTAACTTCACATTCCCCGTATCGTTACCCTTCCCTGCTTCAGGCCGTCTGAACCTTTCGGACGCGGGCGTTGTTGTCTTCCAAGGATAGCTATGTCTATTAAATTTGCCGATTTGAACCTCGATAAAAACATCTTGTCCGCCGTCAGCAGCGAGGGTTACGAAAGCCCGACCCCGATTCAGGCGCAGGCGATTCCGTCTGCTTTGGACGGACGCGACATTATGGCTTCGGCGCAAACCGGCTCCGGTAAAACCGCCGCCTTTCTGTTACCGACTTTGCAGCGACTGACCAAACGCAGCGAAAAACCGGGCAAAGGCCCGCGCGCGTTGGTGTTGACCCCGACCCGCGAACTGGCGGCTCAAGTCGAGAAAAACGCGCTGGCGTATGCCAAAAATATGCGTTGGTTCCGTACCGTCAGCATCGTCGGCGGCGCATCTTTCGGCTATCAAACCCGCGCCCTGAGCAAACCGGTCGATCTGATTGTCGCCACGCCGGGCCGTCTGATGGACTTGATGCAGAGCGGCAAAGTCGATTTCGCCCGCTTGGAAGTGCTGATTTTGGACGAGGCCGACCGTATGCTGGACATGGGCTTTATCGACGACATCGAAACCATCGTGGAAGCGACACCGAGCGACCGTCAGACTTTATTATTCTCAGCCACTTGGGACGGCGCAGTCGGCAAACTGGCGCGCAAACTGACCAAAGACCCTGAAGTCATCGAAGTCGAACGCGTGGACGACCAGGGCAAAATCGAAGAACAGTTGCTTTATTGCGACGATATGCGCCACAAAAACCGCCTGCTCGACCACATCCTGCGTGATGCCGACATCGACCAATGCGTGATTTTCACGTCCACCAAAGCCATGACCGAAGTCATCGCGGATGAATTGTACGAAAAAGGTTTCGCCGCCAACTGCCTGCACGGCGATATGCCGCAAGGCTGGCGCAACCGCACGCTGATGGATTTGCGCAAAGGCCGCTGCAAAATTTTGGTTGCCACCGACGTTGCCGCACGCGGTATCGACGTACCGACCATTACCCACGTTATCAACTACGACCTGCCGAAACAGGCGGAAGACTACGTCCACCGCATCGGACGCACCGGCCGCGCAGGCCGTACCGGTATTGCGATTACTTTTGCCGAAGTGAACGAATACGTCAAAGTCCACAAAATCGAAAAATACATCGGCCGCAAACTGCCCGAACTGACCATCGAAGGCATGGAACCGACACGCAAACGCAAACCGGCCGGCGGCAAACCGAAAGGCAAAGGCGGCTGGAGCGAACGCAAATCCGGCGGTTGGCGCGGCGATCATAAACCGGGCAAAGAAGGCTTCGGCGGCAAAACGCGCGGCGAAGGTTTCAAGAAAGAAGGCTTTAAAAAAGACGGTTTCAAAAAAACCGGCGAAGGCTTCAAAGGCAAACGCAAAGCCGGCGATTCTTTTGCAGGCAAAAGCGAACGCCGTTACAAAGACCGCTAAGCCCCAATCTGCCGCATAAACCAATGCCGTCTGAAACCGATTTTGAGTTTCAGACGGCATTTTTGCAATGTTTCAGCACCGCCCGGCTTTGATACCCAAAGGATTAACCTGCAATATAGTGGATTAAATTTAAACCAGTACGGCGTTGCCTCGCCTTGCCGTACTATCTGTACTGTCTGCGGCTTCGTCGCCTTGTCCTGATTTTTGTTAATCCACTATAAAAACCCTTTTCCGCTTTGGCAACGATTGAAATTTTCTGTAAATTCAAATATCTAGATTCCTTCCTGCGTGGGAATGACGCAGAAGGGGTTCAGATGCAGGGTGGGCATTCCTGCCCACCAAATCCCGCCCTACGGCTTGACTGTTCGATATGATGCCGTTTGAAAACCCAACGGCGGCATGACAATGCCGCCCTGCCAACACACGTAGATCAGAATTGCCATCCCGACATCAAACGCTTGGAAACGAAATGCCGTCTGAAAATCAAACGGCAACATAACAATGCCCCCTAACAAATGCAAAAATGCCGTCTGAAAGCCCTTCAGACGGCATTGGTGCGCCGGGTTTACCGCCTCCTGCCGAAACCGCGCATAGCGGGGCGGCGGTAATTGGCGGGCGGGCGCGTTGTCGGGCGGTAACGCTGCGCCTGCGCCGCCTGTTGTTTTGCCCGGAGGCTGCGCGTGTTCAAATCCCTGCTGGTGCGCGCATTGGGGCGCGCGGACTGATGGTAGGCGGCACGCGCGCGCCGGGCGACGGGGCTGTCTTGGTTGCCCGCCCGTGTGAATTTGTTTGCCAGCGCGTTGCCGATAAACGCGCCTGCCGCCGCGCCGACCAGGCTTTGCAGCAGCCAGCTTCCGGTGGATTGATCGTAAATATACTGCTGCCCGTCTTTGCCGGTAACGGGCTGACCGTTATTGCCGTTTGCCTGTGCTTCGGCAGGAATGGTGTCTTTGACTGCTTCGGGAGTCAGTTGGTAAACCGTATCGTCTGCCTGCTGTGCGAGCTGCTGTTGCAGGGCTTCAATCTGTTTCTGCTGCTGTTCGAGCCGCGCCTGCGTGTCGTCTTGGCAGGCGGTCAGTGCGAATGTTGCGATAAGCGCGGAGGCGGTGATTTTTTTCATGTGTGTCCTGTTTGGGTGGAAAATCGGTTTTATTGTATCGCCGTCGGGAATTTTGGCAAGCACCCTCGCGGAAAAACCCCTCCGCCAAGCCATATTCACAAAGGCAAAACATCCAGCCTGCGGGCAAACTCGATGCTGTTTGCGACAAGGCCGCCCTTGTTTTCCGCCTCAATTTCGGTTTCGACCGTCAGCAGGCGGCGGTTTTTGCATTTGTTCAAACTCAATTCGGCTTCGGCGGGAACAAAAAACAGGCAGTGTTTTTCGGCAAAGCGGCAGGCGCGCTTGTTTGCCGTTTTCAAAATTTGCAGCAGCGATACGTCCAAATGGAAGCGGCGCACGCCCAAGACCAAAATCCGTGCGGCAAAAAAATCGGCGGCATCGGTAAATTCGGCGGGGCTGCTGCGGCTGAAATCGTGCCGTTCGGCGGCAATCAGGGCGGCAACGGTGCGGATTTGCGGAATCATCGCCTCGCTGATTAAAGTGTTGCCGATTGCATCTTGAGGCAGATCGGGGGAAGTTGCGGCGGCATCGGTCAAAATGGTGCAAGTGTGCCGTGTTTCACTTCGCCGGGCGGTTTTGGGGAGGGCATTCATAATCGTATTCCTGATTTCTGATGATTGTGTCTGTTGTCAGAATCGGGCGGACTCATTGAAGCCGACAAAAAAGCCGCCCTGTTCCGAGCGGCCTGTTTTGCGTATGGGATGGATTTCAAGCAAGCGCAAAAAAGTACCGCACGTCTGTGTGGTACCAATAGCAGTAAGCGGTTGTAAACGTTTTGCCTTGCATAATGAAATGCCGTCTGAAGATAAAAATATGGACGAGAGTCTAAATCAAAACGCTGCCGCGCCTCAAGCATTTTATCGAAATTTTTTTGATTTTTTATCTATCCGGTTGAAAATGTTTCAGTTTATTTTTACCGATGCCCGATATTGTCGGCAATTTCCCTTTATCCGCCCTGAAAAACGGTGCATAATCCCGAGCAAAACCATAATCAGGAACAATCATGCAAAACTATCTGACCCCCAATTTCGCCTTTGCACCGATGGTTCCCGAACGCGCTTCAGGCAGCCGCGTTTGGGATACGGAAGGGCGTGAATATATTGATTTTTCAGGCGGTATCGCCGTTAACGCGCTGGGACACTGCCACCCTGCCCTTGTCGATGCTTTAAACGCGCAGATGCACAAGCTGTGGCACATTTCCAATATCTATACGACGCGGCCGGCACAGGAATTGGCGCAAAAATTGGTTGCAAACAGTTTTGCCGACAAGGTTTTTTTCTGCAACTCGGGCGCGGAAGCGAATGAGGCGGCGTTGAAGCTGGCAAGGAAATATGCGCGCGACCGTTTCGGCGAAGGCAAAAGCGAAATCGTCGCCTGTATCAACAGTTTCCACGGACGCACGCTGTTTACCGTGTCCGTCGGCGGGCAGCCGAAATACAGCAAGGATTATGCACCGCTGCCGCAAGGCATTACGCACGTTCAGTTTAATGACGTTGCCGCGCTGGAAGCTGCCGTCGGAGAACAGACCTGTGCGGTCATCATCGAGCCGATACAGGGCGAAAGCGGCATCCTGCCCGCCACTGCGGAATATTTGCAGGCGGCGCGCCGTCTGTGCGACCGGCACAATGCGTTGTTGATTTTGGACGAAGTTCAAACCGGGATGGGGCATACGGGCAGGCTGTTTGCCTATGAACATTACGGCGTTGTTCCCGATATTTTAAGTTCGGCAAAAGCCTTGGGCTGCGGCTTTCCGATCGGCGCGATGCTGGCGACAGAAAAGATTGCCGCCGCCTTCCAACCGGGCACGCACGGCTCGACTTTCGGCGGCAACCCGATGGCGTGTGCGGTCGGCAGCCGCGCCTTCGACATCATCAACGCGCCGGAAACCTTGCACAACGTCCGCAGTCAGGGGCAGAAACTTCAGACGGCATTGCGGTCTTTGGGAGAACAAACGGGCTTGTTCTCACAAGTTCGCGGGATGGGGCTGCTGCTCGGCTGCGCGTTGGACGAAGCCTATCGCGGACGCGCATCCGAAATCACCGCCGCCGCCTTGAAACACGGCGTGATGATTTTGGTTGCGGGTGCGGACGTATTGCGTTTCGCGCCTTCGCTGCTGTTGAACGATGAGGATATGGCGGAAGGTTTGGCGCGTCTGGAAAACGCGCTGGTAGAATTTGCCGCGACATCAGACAATCCGTAAAACTCAAATGCCGTCTGAAGGTGGGAAGGCTTCAGACGGCATCAGAAACAAAAAACCGCTTCGGAAACGTGGTTCAACGTTCCGAAGCGGTTTTGTTTGCCATCAGGACTCGAACACCAATTCCGGTTCCCTGCCCTCTTCGATAACTGCCTTACCGACAACCACTTTTTTCAAGCCTTTCAAATCAGGCAGGCGGTACATCGTATCGAGCAGGCAGCGTTCGACGATAGAACGCAGGCCGCGCGCGCCGGTTTTGCGCTCCATTGCCTGCCGCGCGATGGAACGCAATGCGCCTTCTTCAAATTCCAACTCGACATTTTCCATACCGAACAAGGCTTGATACTGCTTGACCAAAGCGTTTTTCGGCTCGGTCAAAATATTAATCAGCGCGTCCTCATCCAGTTCTTCTAACGTTGCAATCACAGGCAAACGTCCGATTAATTCCGGAATCAGGCCGAATTTGATTAAATCTTCCGGTTCGACGATGCCGAACAGCTTGGTAATGTCGGCATTTTCGTCCTTGCTGTGAACGGACGCACCGAAACCGATACCGCCTTTTTCAGTACGCTGGCGGATGACTTTTTCCAAGCCTGCAAACGCGCCGCCGCAGATAAACAGGATGTTGGTGGTATCGACGTTGATGAATTCCTGATTCGGATGCTTGCGGCCGCCTTGTGGCGGAACACTGGCCACCGTGCCTTCAATCAGTTTCAGCAAGGCTTGTTGCACACCTTCGCCGGATACGTCGCGGGTAATCGACGGGTTGTCGCTTTTGCGTGAAATTTTATCGATTTCGTCGATATAGACAATGCCGCGTTGTGCTTTTTCGACATCGAAATCACATTTGCCCAAAAGCTTGGTAATGATTTGCTCGACGTCTTCGCCGACATAACCTGCTTCAGTCAAAGTTGTGGCATCCGCCATCACGAACGGTACATCCAGTTTGCGCGCCAAAGATTGCGCCAGCAGGGTTTTACCCGATCCGGTCGGGCCGATAAGCAGGATGTTGGATTTCGACAATTCGACATTACCGCCGACTTTAGGATGGCGCAGGCGTTTGTAATGGTTGTACACCGACACCGCCAAGGCTTTCTTGGCTTGTTCCTGACCGATAACGTGGTCGTTGAGGTTGGCGACGATTTCGGCGGGTGTGGGCAGCTTGCCGGACTCTTCCGATGTCTGTCCGGCACTTTCCGGAAGCGTGCCGTCATTTCCGTCTTCATGCAATATTTCAATACAGTTTGAGACGCATTCGTCGCAGATAAAGGCATTTTCGCCCTCAATCAAATGTTTGACGTATGATTTGGATTTTCCGCAAAAGGAACAGGTACGGTTTTCGTTGGACATGGCTTTCTTTACAATGTATGCGTTGCAGAAACGGCACGCGCCGTTCGGGTTGCCAAGTATAATAACTATATCCGTGCTTATCAATGTATTACCTTAAAATCCCGCCGATTCGGCTATAATACGCCCCTTCGCAACCGCCCCGGCGGCAGAAATGCCGTCTGAAACCAAATCTGAGGATATTTATGAGAAAACCCCAACGCGGCTACGCCCGCCAAGACCGTGTCAAAGAACAAATTATGCGCGAGCTTGCCGAACTCGTCCGTACCGGACTGAAAGACCCGCGCGCCGGCTTCATTACCGTCAACGAAGTCGAAGTTACCCGCGATTACAGCCACGCCACCGTGTTCTACACCGTTTTAAACCAAGACGCGCGCGAAATTACGGAAGAAGTGCTGGAACACGCACGCGGACACCTCCGCAGCGAATTGGCCAAACGCATCAAGCTGTTCAAAATCCCCGAACTGCATTTCAAATACGACGAATCCTTGGAACGCGGTATGAGCCTGTCCGCCCTTATCGACCAAGTGGCGGCGGAAAAACCGGTTGAAGACTGATACTGCTAGAATGAACAATCTGATTCCCGAATATTTAGCCGCCTATGCACATAGTGACAGCCTGCAAATTGAAGGCGGGCATCGATGCTTTTCATTATCCTGCCAAGGTAGAGATACTTTCCACATCCGTTACTATGGAGAGCCTTTTGACGGATTGATTACCGATACTGATAAGGCTCCGGTAAAAATTGTGGCGGTAGAAGCTGTAAGCGGCAATGAAATCGTATTGTTTGATGGCGCGGAACATGGCTATAACGCTATGTTTTGCGACAAATATAGTCCAAATCAAAAGCAAAACAGAACGTTAACTGATTTGGATGAGTATACTTACCGGGTTCTGATCCATCTTTATTACAATATAGACTATGAAGATGAATATGAAGATTTCGTCAATTCTGAAGGACAAGTCCCCTTAATTGATGGCCGAATCATTAGTTTTGACTCATTAAAACGAAATGGCTTTGATGCAATCAGCGTTGATCTAATTGATGAAAAACACTCTGTTCGTGAATTATTGAATGAAGAATTAAGCTGACACGCAGGCCGTCCGAACCCTTTCAGACGGTCTGAACATTAATATTCCCTAATTAATATGACCAATAAACCCGCCAAACGCCCGGTCAACGGCGTTCTTCTTCTCGACAAATCCGAAGGCCTTTCCAGCAACACCGCCCTACAAAAAGCGCGGCGTTTGTTTCATGCCGAAAAAGCCGGACATACCGGCGTGCTCGATCCTTTGGCAACCGGACTTTTGCCCGTCTGCTTCGGCGAAGCGACCAAGTTCGCCCAATATCTGATTGATGCCGATAAAGCCTACACCGCCACGCTGAAACTCGGCGAAGCCAGCAGCACGGGCGATGCCGAAGGCGAAATCATCGCCGCCGCACGCGCCGATATTTCCTTAGCTGAATTTCAGACGGCATGCCAAGCCCTGACAGGCAACATCCGCCAAGTGCCGCCAATGTTTTCCGCCCTCAAACACGAAGGCAAACCACTGTACGAATACGCGCGCAAAGGCATCGTCATCGAACGCAAGCCGCGCGACATTACCGTTTACGCCATTGATATTACCGAGTTTGACGCGCCCAAAGCCGTCATCGACGTACGTTGCAGCAAAGGCACCTACATCCGCACCCTCAGCGAAGACATCGCCAAACACATCGGCACGTTCGCCCACCTGACCGCCCTGCGCCGCACCGAAACCGCCGGTTTTACCATCGCCCAAAGCCACACGCTTGAGGCCTTGGCAAATTTGAACGAAACAGAACGCGACAGCTTGCTGCTGCCCTGCGACGTATTGGTTGCCCATTTTCCCCAAACCGTTTTAAACGATTATGCCGTCCATATGCTCCGCTGCGGGCAGCGGCCGCGTTTCGAGGAAGACCTGCCTTCCGATACGCCGGTACGCGTTTACACGGAAAACGGCCGCTTTGTCGGACTGGCGGAATATCAAAAGGAAATATGCCGTCTGAAAGCCTTGCGCCTGATGAACACGGCGGCATCCGTCGTCTGAACAGCGGTTAAAAATACGGGCTGTGTTTGAATAATGTGTTGATATAGTGGATTAAATTTAGACCAGTACAGCGTTGCCTCGCCTTGCCGTACTATTTGTACTGTCTGCGGCTTCGTCGCCTTGTCCTGATTTAAATTTAATCCACTATATTTCCGTAAAATCACGACACACTCGGACACCCGCCCCGCTTATCGCAACTTTGCGAACGCCCCGGAAACAGCAAAGACATCAAAGAATTGATTTTATTAGAATTTATTTGCAAAGCCATTTGCCGTTACACAAGAATGGCACATTAAAATGACTGATGAGGATTTATAACGATGAAGACAGACATTCAAGCCGAATTAACCCAAGCCCTGCTATCACACGAAAAAGTATGGGCGAACGAAGAAAAAACCATTTTAGCCAAAAACATTCTGTTGGATTTGGTGGAAAAAACCGACCCGACCATTATCGGGTTGTTATTGGGAAATGATGAGTTAAAACGCCATTTTTTTGTGGAAGTGAATGGTGTTTTGGTGTTTAAATTGCAGAATTTTCGTTTTTTCTTGGACAAACACAGCGTCAATAATTCCTACACAAAATACGCCAACCGCATTGGCTTGACGGACGGCAACCGCTTTTTGAAAGACAATTCGGATATTGTGTTGGATTTTCCGTTTAAAGATTGCGTATTGAATGGCGGACAAAGCACCGAAGAAGGCGAAGAAATTTATTTTAAACGCAATAATAGCCAGCCAGCCAGCCAGCCAGCCAGCCAGCCAGCCAGCCAGCCAGCCAGCCAGCCAGCCAGCCAGCCAGCCAGCCAATTATACACCAAATTAATCCGAAAAAGACAAGAAATCTTTTTTAATCAAACGCTTGCTTTTGATGAAATTGACCGACTTTTTGACGCAAAAGCATTCTCAAAATTCTCCCGCTACACCGCAGACGGCAAACAAGCGGTTGGCGAAATCAAACGTCATTCAGACGGCACACCAGCCGAAAATCTTATTATCAAAGGCAATAATCTGATAGCCCTACATTCGCTTGCCAAACAGTTTAAAGGCAAAGTGAAGCTAATTTATATTGATCCGCCATATAACACGGGCAATGACGGTTTCAAATACAACGACAAATTTAATCGTTCCACTTGGCTGACTTTTATGAAAAACCGTCTGGAAATCGCCAAAGAGCTGCTTATGGAAGACGGTTCAATTTTTGTGTCGATTGACGACAACGAACAGGCATATTTGAAAATTTTAATGGATGAAGTTTTCGGAAATGAAAATTTCATCTGCAATTTTATTTGGGAAAAAAAGACAGGTGCGTCCGATGCCAAACAGATAGCGACTATTACAGAGTTTGTCTTATGTTACTCAAAGAACTTTAAAACAGTTAAATTAAATAAAAACACGTCTTCTTATGATACAGAGAGATACAAATTAAGTGATAAGTTTGAACAGGAAAGAGGCAAATATTATATCGACAATTTAGATAGAGGGGGATTGCAGTATAGTGACAGTTTGAATTTTGCAATCCAATGTCCAGATGGCACTTTTACGTATCCGAATGGCAGGACTGAATTTGTCAATGATGGCTGGATATGGAAATGGAGTAAAAATAAAATTGATTGGGCAATAACAAACGGTTTTTTGGAGTTTAGAAAATCAAAGTCTAAAAAATCTGGATGGAGTGTATGTTATAAAAACTATATGTTGGTTGATAACGAAAACAAGCCGATAGAACGTTCTGCTCCCTATAAGAACTTAATACAGGATATCTTAAATACACATGCGACAGATGAATTGAAAAAACTGTTCGGCAGCAAAGTTTTTACTACTCCAAAACCTGAGAGCTTATTGCAGTATCTTATTCAAATTGCCACATCCGAATCCGACATCGTCTTAGACTACCACTTGGGTAGTGGCACAACCGCCGCCGTCGCTCACAAAATGAACCGCCAATATATTGGTATTGAACAAATGGATTATATTGAAACGCTTGCCGTTGAACGCTTGAAAAAAGTGATTGAAGGCGAGCAAGGCGGTATTTCCAAAGCCGTAAATTGGCAAGGTGGTGGCGAGTTTGTTTATGCCGAGCTTGCTCCATTTAACGAAACCGCAAAACAACAAATTTTAGCGTGCGAAAATTCAAACGACATCAAAACACTGTTTGAAGATTTATGCGAACGCTATTTCTTGAAATACAACGTCAGCATAAATGAATTTAGTCAAATCATTCAAGAGCCTGAATTTCAATCCTTGGCATTAGACGAACAAAAACAAATGGTGCTTGAAATGTTGGATTTAAATCAAATGTATGTTTCATTATCCGAAATGGACGACGAGCAATTTGCAGATTGCCTGAACGATGATGATAAAGCCTTAAGCCGTGCATTCTATCAATCAGTAAAAAATCAAGCGGAGAAAAAAGATGGCGAATAATAAAACGTTGTTTGATTGGGCGGAAGACCGCAAATCAACGATGGAAGAAATGGAACAGACGGATTTTTTCGCGCTGCCTGAATTTGTTTCCAATAATTTAAAATATCCGTTTTTTGAATGGCAAAAATCGGCTTTAGAAAATTTTGTGATTTTTGACCGCACTTCAAAATTAAAGGATTTCCCTGACATCAAAAACCGCCCTACCCATTTGCTGTTCAATATGGCAACGGGCGCGGGCAAAACGATGATGATGGCAGCCTTGATTTTGTATTATTTTGAAAAAGGTTATCGGCATTTTTTGTTTTTCGTTAATCAAAATAACATCGTGGATAAAACGGAAAATAATTTTATTGACCCGGCGCACTCAAAATTTTTATTTACCGAGAAGATTTTGCAGGGCGATACGGTAATTCCCATTCGCAAAGTAGAAACGTTTAGCCCACATTCAGACGGCATTGAAATTAAATTTACCAGCATTCAAAAACTGTATAACGATATTCACACCGAGCGAGAAAACCAAACCACATTGGCGGATTTGCACAAATTGAACCTTGTGATGCTGGGCGATGAAGCACACCATTTAAACGCACAAACTAAAAGCAAAAAACAAGGCGAGTTGGATTTGGAAGTGGAATTAAAAGCCAATGCAGGCAATGCCGAAATTGAACGCAAAGGCTGGGAGCATATGGTTTTGGAATTGTTACTCAATAAAAATGGCAATCCCAGCCAAAATGTGCTGTTGGAATTTACCGCCACGCTGCCTGAAAATGCTGACGTGCAACAAAAATACGCGGATAAAATCATCACAAAATTTGGGTTAAAAGAGTTTTTGCAAAAGGGTTATACCAAAGAAATCAATTTGGTATCCAGTACGCTGAATAAGAAAGAGCGGGTGTTGCACGCTTTATTGTTTGCTTGGTATCGCCATCAAATTGCGTTGAAATATGGCATTGCCAATTTCAAGCCTGTGATGTTGTTTAGAAGTAAGACGATTGATGAATCAAAAGCGGATTATTCGGCGTTTTTAAATTGGGCAGAAAATGTACAAGCAGATGATTTTGAGTTTTTAGATACGTTTTCAGGCAGCCTGAATAATAGCGACAACGCCAACGAACAAGGCAAAACCCGCACCGAACAAGCCCTAAAATTTATGCGGGAAAATGGCTTTGAGTTTGCACATTTGGCAAATTGGGTGAAACAAAATTATCAAAAACACAATGTCATTATTACCAACTCCGAAACCAACAAAAACAAAACTGAAAAAACCGACGGCGAAACGGAAAAATTGCTGAATAATTTGGAAGCGGCTGATAATCCGATCCGTGCCATTTTTACGGTGGATAGATTAACCGAAGGTTGGGACGTTTTAAATTTGTTTGATATTGTGCGTTTGTACGAAGGGCAAAATGGCGGTGGTTCAAATAAAAAATCAGGCAAAACGGCTGCCGCCACCGTATCGGAAAAGCAGTTGATTGGTCGTGGTGTGCGTTATTTTCCATTTGCGTTTGAAGGTAAACAGCCGAATAAACGCAAATTTGACAACGATATGCAACACGAATTGCGTATTTTGGAAGAATTGTTTTATTACACGCATGATGAGCAATCCCGCTATATTTCAGAACTGAAAAACGAGTTGCGAAAAGACGGTTATTTGCCTGAAAAAGACGATGATAAGGTGTTGGCAACATTTAAACTCAAATCTGAATTTGCCGATAATAAGGATTTTAGAGAGTTGTTAATTTGGGCGAATAAAAAAATCCCCAACCCAAACGCCAAAAATAATAATGCAGACAGCCTGCAAGCCAATCCGCAAACGCTTTCATTCCAAGTTCACGGTAATCAACTGTTGCAGGAAACGCAATTTACAGCCGATGAAAATGATGAAACCGCCCGACAAATCGGCACACAAAATAATTTTACTCAAACCATAAAAATGAGTGAAATGGAGCGGCATATTTCCAATAAAGCATTACATATCAAAGGGAAAAATAGTCAATCTTTATTCCATTTCAACCGTTTGCAAAGCAAGCTCAATATTCAAAATCGCAATGAATTGCAAAATAAATTGTTGAAAGACTGGCAAATTGAATTTTTAGGATTAGGGCAAGACAAACAGGTTTGCCCGGACGATAAACTTGCAGGCTGCCTGAAAATCTTGGAAATGGTTGAAAAGCATTTGAATGAAAGTGATAAGCCATTTATCGGTATAAAAGAATTTACGCCTAAAAAATTATGGGAAATTTTCGGCACACCAAAACAAAAATGGGTCAAAAAAGATGATGTAAAAACGACTATTGCCACGCAAAATGATTGGTATGCGATGGATAATTTTGCCGGAACGAGTTTGGAAGAAGCGTTAATTCAATTTATTTCAGCGCGTTTGGGCGATTTGAAATCTCAATATGACGTTCATTTAATCCGTAATGAAGAAGTGTTTAAATTAAATAACTTTGCCGATGGTGAAGGATTTATGCCCGACTTTATTTTATTACTGAAAGATAAACAAAAATCTTCTTCCAATGGTGTGAACGACTTTTTGTATTACCAAATTTTCATTGAGCCCAAAGGTGAGCATTTAGCGGAAACTGATAGGTGGAAAGAAGAATTTTTAGAAGCAATCACAGCAGAATATGGCAAGGATAAAATCCTGCAAAAAGATACACCGCATTATCGTTTGATCGGTTTGCCGTTTTTTACTGACAATCAGGAAAATGGACAATTTACGGAGTCATTCCCTTTAGGGGCGGTTTCGCTTGAAAAATAGAGTAGCGCATTGCAGGCAACCCCGTTTGACAAAACTTCCTTTACAAAAGGGCGTTTTGTCAGATATTTAATCAACACATTATTAAAATACAGCCAAATTTTAATGCCGTCCGAACCCTGTGTTCAGACGGCATCATATTTTTCAGTATCTAAACCGTTTCCCTACCCCAATCTTTACCCCTCAAAATCGAGGCATCGACATCTTGAATATCGCGGTGTCCCGTAAACGCCATCGACACATCCATTTCCTTGTACAAAATCTCCAGCGCACGGGTAACGCCTTCTTCACCGTATGCGCCCAAGCCGTAGAGGAACGCGCGGCCGATCATCGTACCTTTCGCACCCAAAGCCCACGCCTTCAAAATATCCTGACCGCTGCGGATACCGCTGTCCATCCAAACCTCGATGTCGCTGCCGACTGCGGAAACAATATCGGGCAATGCCTTGATGGCGGACACGGTATCGTCGAGCTGGCGGCCGCCGTGGTTGGAAACGACCAATGCGTCCGCACCGCTTTTCGCTGCTTTTTCCGCGTCTTCAGGTTCCATAATGCCTTTGATAATCAGCTTGCCACCCCACAAATCTTTAATCCGCGCCACGTCGTCCCAGCTTAAGCGCGGGTCGAACTGTTCCGCCGTCCACGAAGAAAGTGAAGACAAATCGCCCACATCTTTTGCGTGTCCGACGATATTGCGGAACGTGCGGCGTTGTGTGTTCAGCATTTTCATACACCATTCGGGCTTGGTCGCCAGATTGATCAAATTGGCGATGGTCGGTTTCGGCGGCGCGGACAGACCGTTTTTGATGTCTTTGTGGCGTTGCCCCAAAACCTGCAAATCGGCGGTCAAAACCAATGCCGAACATTTGGCATCCTTCGCGCGCTTAATCAGGTTTTCCATAAACTCGCGGTCGCGCATCACATAAAGCTGAAACCAAAACGGCGCGCTAGTGTTCTCGGCAACGTCTTCAATCGAGCAGATGGACATGGTCGAGAGCGTAAACGGAATGCCGAACTTCTCCGCCGCCCGCGCCGCCAAAATTTCGCCGTCGGCGTGTGCCATACCGGTAAAACCCGTCGGCGCAATCGCCACCGGCATTTTCACATCCTGCCCGATCATTTTGGTTTCGAGGCTGCGTCCCTCCATATTGACCAATACCTTTTGTCGGAAGCGGATATCTTTGAAATCCGAAGTATTTTCCCGATAAGTCGTTTCTGTCCACGAACCCGAATCGATGTAATCGTAAAACATACGCGGCATTTTGCGCTTGGCAACGCGGCGCAAGTCTTCGATGCAGGTCATTTTGCTCAAATCACGTTTCATTTGTCGCCCCCTGAATACCTGAATAACTTTATATGAAATCGATAATGTATATCAATATTGATTATAAGGCAAATCATTTCAACATTTGCCGCACCCGCCGCCGCTCCCACTTCAAGCGGCATAAGGTTTAGGATTCAAAAATAACAAATTAAAATCAAAATATTAAAAATCAATCAATCTGCCGATTTAAACAGCCAATCGCGCAATCCGCCCCCATACTTGACTGAAACACTCAGATATTGGACAATTCCGCCCACTATAAAAAAAGCCGACACGGGCAACCACCACTATGAGACTGACCACCAAAGGGCGTTTCGCCGTTACCGCTATGCTGGATTTGGCGATGAACGCGCAAACCGGCGCCGTCAAACTCAGTGCCATCAGCGAACGCCAAAACATATCCCTCTCCTATCTCGAGCAATTGTTCGGCAAACTACGTCGCGCCGGACTGGTTGAAAGCCTGCGCGGACCCGGCGGCGGCTACATCCTCGCCGCACCGGCGGCACGCATCAACATCGCCCAAATCATTTCCGCCGCCGAAGACCGGCTGGACGCGACCCAATGCGGCAGCAAAGCCAACTGCCACCACGGCGCGCCCTGCCTGACGCACGACCTTTGGGAGAATTTAAACAAAACCATCAACGACTACCTCGGCAGCGTTACCCTGCAAAGCATCATCGAACAAAAAAACAACGGTGACGGCAGCCGCGTCGTCCAATTTACACACATCCATTAAATAACACCCGAAAAAGAAAGAGCAAACCATGACCGTCAAAACCCCCGTTTATCTCGACTACGCCGCCACCACCCCCGTTGACAAACGCGTTGCCGAAAAAATGATTCCCTATCTGACCGAAACCTTCGGCAACCCCGCCTCCAACAGCCACGCATTCGGCTGGGAAGCAGAAGAAGCCGTCGAAAAAGCCCGTGCCGACATCGCCGCCCTGATTAATGCCGACCCTAAAGAAATCATCTTCACCAGCGGCGCGACCGAGTCCGACAACCTCGCCATCAAAGGCGCGGCAAACTTCTACAAAACCAAAGGCAAACACCTCATCACCGTCAAAACCGAACACAAAGCCGTTTTAGATACAATGCGCGAACTCGAACGCCAAGGTTTCGAAGTAACCTACCTCGGCGTGCAGGAAAACGGTTTGATTGATTTGGAAGAACTCAAAGCCTCCATCCGCGACGACACCATCCTGATTTCCGTAATGTGGGTGAACAACGAAATCGGTGTGGTGCAAGACATTCCCGCCATCGGCGAAATCTGCCGCGAACGCAAAATCGTCTTCCACGTCGATGCCGCCCAAGCCTGCGGCAAAGTGCCTGTCGATGTCGAAGCTGCCAAAATCGACCTGCTCTCGATGTCCGCGCACAAAGTGTACGGTCCCAAAGGCATCGGCGCGCTGTACGTCCGCCGCAAACCCCGCGTCCGTCTCGAAGCCCAAATGCACGGTGGCGGCCACGAACGCGGCTTCCGCAGCGGCACATTGCCGACCCACCAAATCGTTGGCATGGGCGAAGCCTTCCGCATCGCCAAAGAAGAACTCGAGCAAGACATGGCGCACTACCGCAAACTGCGCGACATCTTCCTCAAAGGCATCGAAGGCATCGAAGAAGTCTATATCAACGGCGACCTCGAACACCGCGCTCCGAACAACCTGAACGTCAGCTTCAACTTCGTCGAAGGTGAAAGCCTGATTATGGCGGTGAAAGAACTCGCCGTATCCAGCGGCTCCGCCTGCACCTCCGCCTCGCTCGAACCCAGCTACGTCCTGCGCGCGCTCGGCCGCAACGACGAATTGGCGCACTCGTCCCTGCGTATCACCTTCGGCCGCATGACCACCGAAGAAGAAGTACAATTTGCAGCAGAGCTGATCAAATCCAAAATCGGCAAACTGCGCGAACTGTCGCCGCTGTGGGAAATGTTTAAAGACGGGATTGATTTGAATTCGATTGAGTGGGCGGCGCATTGATAATCTAAATAGGCTATCTGAAAAAGGAGAAGGATTTTGTTTCAGATAGCCAAAAAACTATTCTTATTAATTTTATTTCTAACTCCTAAAGGGATATAAAAAAAATGGCGTATCGTTGTGACACTGATCTGGAATTTTTGGCAGAGATTAAATCAGAAGATTTAAATGACCTTGTATATTGCCTAACTCATGATAAAGATGGTGAGAAAAGATTTACAGAAGAATTAAGTGAGAGTAGCGCATATAAAGAATACTATCCGGACCACCATCAGTATTGGAAATTGATAGCAGCAGAAATTCAATGTTTTGGTGCAAATACTTTTGCTACATTATTAAGAGGAGGAGAAGGAATACTTTACAAGGAAGTATTAACTGATGTATGTGATAAATTAAAAGTTAATTATAACAATAGCTCATCAGTTGAAAAGATAGAAACACATCTATTAATGAAAATTCTAGAGGATTCAATAGAAAAATTAAGTCATTCTGAATTGCAAGACTTGGCAAGAAATTTAGGACTTAAAAACTTTTCAGGAATTACACCAGAAGCACTAGTGGGTATATTTCAAGCAGTATTTAGAGCAGGTGGGTTTAAATCATACCAGCTGACCTTAATCATTGTTAATTATATTATGAAGGCTATTTTAGGAAGAGGGCTAAGTTTAGCAGGTAACGCAGCTTTAACAAGAACAATGTCTGTTTTAGCTGGCCCGATTGGTTGGACTATTACAGGATTATGGACTGCGATTGATATAGCAGGTCCTGCTTACCGTGTAACAATTCCTGCTGTAATTCATGTTGCGGTACTTCGCCAAAAATATTTGTATGATGAGAAAGCAAGAGATGTTTCTTTTGGATAATTACAGTAATCGCAGGTTGGGTTAAAAACCCAACAAACCTATCAATCCACTCGAAGTGTTGGGTTTGACAACCCATTCCACCTGATACATTAAAAACAAAAAAGGTCGTCTGAAACCTCAAAAAGGCCTTTTCAGACGACCTAAAAGCCACCACATTAAAATCAAGGATACAAAACCATGAACGAACAAGATTTAGATTTGGACAATCTCGACAACCTGCTCGAAGATTTTGACGGCGTTACCGTAGAGGGTGGTGTCGATTCGGAAGACGACGATGGCTGCGAAGGCGGCGCGTGCAAAATCTGAATGTCAAGTTGTCTGAAAACAGGCAAACAAACCACTTAAATCATCAAAAAACATTAAGGAAACCACATCATGGCATACAGTGATAAAGTAATCGACCACTACGAAAACCCACGCAACGTCGGCACTTTCGACAAAAACGACGAGTCCGTCGGCACCGGCATGGTCGGCGCGCCTGCCTGCGGCGACGTGATGCGCCTGCAAATCAAAGTCAACGACGAAGGCATCATCGAAGATGCAAAATTCAAAACTTACGGCTGCGGCTCCGCCATCGCTTCTTCCAGCCTGATTACCGAGTGGGTCAAAGGCAAAAGCCTTGATGACGCGCTGGCAATCAAAAACAGCGAAATCGCCGAGGAATTGGAACTGCCGCCGGTAAAAATCCACTGCTCCATCTTGGCGGAAGACGCGGTAAAAGCGGCCGTTGCCGACTACCGCAAACGTCAGGAAAACAGATAAAGCCCTTCAAACGGCATCGTCCCGCAATGCCGTCCGAACCGCCCGCCGCTTCGGGTTCGTCCGGGGCGGTACAACAAGGAAAAAATATGATTACCCTTACCGAGAATGCCGCAAAACACATCAATGACTATCTCGCCAAACGCGGCAAAGGCTTGGGCGTACGCTTGGGTGTGAAAACCAGCGGCTGCTCGGGGATGGCGTACAACCTTGAATTTGTCGATGAAGCCGACGGCGACGACCTGATTTTTGAAGAACACGGCGCACGCATTTATATCGACCCGAAAAGCCTGGTTTATTTAGACGGTACGCAAGTCGATTACACCAAAGAAGGTTTGCAGGAAGGTTTCAAATTTGAAAACCCCAATGTCAAAGACTCCTGCGGCTGCGGCGAGAGCTTCCACGTTTAAGGCATAAAAACGGCGGGACAGTATCAAAACCGTCCCGCCATTTTTTCGCTTCCTGCCTGTTGTAGCTGCCTTTGCCTTTTCTTTTCCGTTCCACCTTGTGCCGGAACAAATCGGATTTCACTAAGGCTTTTAAAGCATTGTCGCGTATTTTGCCTTTATTGTGCTGCACTTTGCCGCCCATATTCAGTCCTTTTGTTTAAGAAGCCGCAGATTATAAGGCAAAAACAGTTTTCTGCCAAAATCTCACATTTATCATTCTACTATGTCCCAATATTTCACCCTCTTCCGGATTGAACCCGCTTTCGATATCGACACCGAAAACTTGGAACAAACCTACCGCGCCTTGGCCGCCCGTTTCCATCCCGACAAATTTGCTTCCGCTTCCGCCTTTGAGCAAAAGCAGGCAGTAATGATGTCTTCCACCATCAACGATGCCTACCGCACCTTGAAAAACCCCATCGACCGCGCCGCCTACCTGCTGAAAACATCGGGCATTGATGCCGACGCGCCGGAGCATACCTCTTTCGCCCCCGAATTCCTTATGCAGCAAATGGAATGGCGCGAAACGCTGATGGAGGCACGGGCAGGCAACGACCTTGAATCCTTGAAAAATCTCGATAACGAAATCCGCGCCGAACAAGAAAAACTGTTCTGCAGTCTGAAACAGTCGTTTGCCCGACAAGATTGCGACACCGCCGCACAACAAGTCCGACAAGGCAGGTTTCTCGACAAACTCCGCCACGAAATTTCCTCGGCATTATAATCCGCACCGTGTTTCAGGCGACATAGCCGCAACACCGTTCCGCGTCAAAATATGCTAAAATAAGCAACAATTTTTTGCCATACGAAACATTGAAACCATGACCGACGCAACCATCCGCAACGACCACAAATTCGCCCTCGAAACCCTGCCCGTCAGCCTTGAAGACGAAATGCGCAAAAGCTATCTCGATTACGCCATGAGCGTGATTGTCGGGCGCGCGCTGCCGGACGTGCGCGACGGTCTCAAACCCGTACACCGCCGCGTGCTGTATGCCATGCACGAGCTGAAAAACAACTGGAATGCCGCCTACAAAAAATCGGCGCGCATTGTCGGCGACGTCATCGGTAAATACCACCCCCACGGCGATACCGCCGTATACGACACCATCGTCCGTATGGCGCAAAATTTCGCTATGCGCTATGTGCTGATAGACGGACAGGGCAACTTCGGATCGGTTGACGGGCTTGCTGCCGCCGCGATGCGTTACACCGAAATCCGTATGGCGAAAATTTCCCACGAAATGCTGGCGGATATTGAGGAAGAAACCGTCAATTTCGGTCCGAACTACGACGGCAGCGAACACGAGCCGCTTGTACTGCCGACCCGCTTCCCCGCCCTGCTCGTCAACGGCTCTTCCGGTATCGCCGTCGGTATGGCGACCAATATCCCGCCGCACAACCTGTCCGACACCGTCAACGCCTGCCTGCGCCTGCTCGATGCACCCGACACCGAAATCGACGAGCTGATCGACATCATCCAAGCCCCCGACTTCCCGACCGGGGCAACCATCTACGGCTTGAGCGGGGTGCGCGAAGGCTATAAAACCGGCCGCGGCCGCGTCGTCATCCGAGCCAAGACCCACACCGAACCCATCGGCAAAAACGGCGAACGCGAAGCCATCGTTATCGACGAAATCCCCTATCAGGTCAACAAAGCCAAGCTGGTCGAAAAAATCGGCGATTTGGTCCGAGAAAAAACGCTGGAAGGCATTTCCGAGCTCCGCGATGAATCCGACAAATCCGGTATGCGCGTCGTTATCGAGCTGAAACGCAACGAAAATGCCGAAGTCGTTTTAAACCAACTCTACAAACTCACCCAGCTTCAAGACAGCTTCGGCATCAATATGGTGGTTTTAGTCGACGGACAACCGCGCCTGTTGAACCTGAAGCAGATTCTGTCCGAATTCCTGCGCCACCGCCGCGAAGTCGTTACCCGGCGCACGCTGTTCCGATTGAAGAAGGCACGCCATGAAGGGCATATTGCCGAAGGCAAAGCCGTCGCATTGTCCAATATCGATGAAATCATCAGGCTCATTAAAGAATCGCCCAACGCAGCCGAGGCCAAAGAAAAACTGCTTTCCCGCTCTTGGCGCAGCAGCCTCGTTGAAGAAATGCTGACGCGTTCCGGCTTGGATTTGGAAATGATGCGTCCGGAAGGATTGGCGGCAAACATCGGTTTGAAAGAGCAAGGTTATTACCTGAGCGAGATTCAGGCAGATGCTATTTTACGCATGAGCCTGCGAAACCTGACCGGCCTCGATCGGGAAGAAATTGTCGAAAGCTACAAAAACCTGATGGGTAAAATCATCGACTTTGTGGACATCCTCTCCAAACCCGAACGCATTACCCGAATCATCCGCGACGAGCTGGAAGAAATCAAAACCAACTATGGCGATGAAAGGCTCAGCGAAATCAACCCGTTCGGCGGCGACATTGCCGATGAAGACCTGATTCCGCAACGCGAAATGGTCGTTACCCTGACCCACGGCGGCTACATTAAAACCCAGCCGACCACCGATTATCAGGCACAACGTCGCGGCGGACGCGGCAAACAGGCTGCCGCCACCAAAGACGAAGACTTCATCGAAACCCTGTTCGTTGCGAACACACACGACTATCTGATGTGTTTCACCAATCTCGGCAAGTGCCACTGGATTAAGGTTTACAAGCTGCCCGAAGGCGGGCGCAACAGCCGCGGCCGTCCGATAAACAACGTCATCCAGTTGGAAGAAGGCGAAAAAGTCAGCGCCATCCTCGCCGTGCGCGAATTCCCCGAAGACCAATACGTCTTCTTCGCCACCGCGCAAGGCATCGTGAAAAAAGTCCGGCTTTCCGCCTTTAAAAACGTCCGCGCCCAAGGCATCAAAGCTATTGCGCTCAAAGAAGGCGATTCCCTGATCGGTGCCGCGCAAACCGGCGGATCGGACGACATTATGCTGTTCTCCAACTTGGGCAAGGCCATCCGCTTTAACGAATACTGGGAAAAATCCGGCAACGGCGAAGCGGAAGATGCCGACAGCGAAACTTCAGACGGCATCGAAGACGAAAACGCCGACAGCGAAAACGCCCTGCCGGGCGGCAAATACGGCGTGCGCCCGTCCGGCCGGGGCAGCGGCGGGATGCGCGGTATGCGCCTGCCTGCCGACGGCAAAATCGTCAGCCTGATTACCTTCGCCCCCGAAGCCGGAGAAAGCGGTCTGCAAGTATTAACCGCCACCGCCAACGGCTACGGCAAACGCACCCCGATTGCCGATTACAGCCGTAAAAATAAAGGCGGACAAGGCAATATCGCCATCAATACCGGCGAACGCAACGGCGATTTGGTTGCCGCAACCTTGGTCGGCGAAACCGACGATTTGATGCTGATTACCAGCGGCGGCGTCCTCATCCGCACCAAAGTCGAACAAATCCGCGAAACCGGCCGCGCCGCCGCAGGCGTGAAACTGATTAATTTGGACGAAGGCGAAACCTTGGTATCGCTGGAACGTGTTGCCGAAGACGAAGACGAATCCGAACTCTCCGACGCTTCTGTAATTTCCGGCGCAACCGAACCGGAAGCCGAGAACTGAAAATCATCTCCCGATGCCGTCTGAAGATTCAGACGGCATTTATTTTATCCCTCATCCGTCATCCCGCTTCTCGCAATCAAATTTGAAAACAGCTTCCCGCTTTGAACTTATCAAAACATATTGCATTCTTTTAAAAGGTTATAGAAAAACAACATTGTAAGAATATAAATAATTATTAATAAAACAATATGTTAACAGAAAAAAGCGGTCAAATCCGTTAAAAGCGGCTACGGCGTACGCGACCTCACGCCAACCGGCAGCATTTGGTTAAAGGCAATATGAACGCCAACTTTGCCGTCAACAACATCGGCAACAAGAAATACCGTTCACACAGCCAACACTTCCCCGACGGTGTGGCACGCGTACCGCTCTACGAACGCAGCAGAGAATTCCGAACCACCGCTTCTAAAATCCGCTGTTTTGAAGCAATACCGTCTGAAGGCCCTTTCAGACGGCATAGGTTGAAAATGCGGCACACCCAAATAAAAAGGGCGGCAAATCTCGCCGCCCTTCCCTTCAACCCTTCCGCCTGCCCAAACAGCAGACAGGCGAAAAAGCCCTTACCACTGATAACCGACAGATGCGGAAGCACCGAAATGGCCGCGCGAATTGCCGGAAGCCGTGCCTTTGATAATCCAATTTCCGCCGTCGGAAATGCTCGAGTAGCCGATGGCGTAACCGGCTTCGCCGCGATAAGTGCCGCCGCCGATCGCCATCATACTCTTGCCGGGCAAATAGGCCTGAACCAAACCTGCGGTTGCAATCGCTTGGGCGATGCCCGCACGCGCGTTGCCGTCCACATTGTCGATGCGGTTGTTCAAGTTTTGCGCCACGCCTTTAAGTTGTGCAACGTTTGTAACATCCCCCTCTTTAACGCCCGGGGCGACATTGGTAATGCGGACGGGTTTGTTGTCCTTCTTACTGCCGACATTCAATGCGTCCCCATCCACGCTCAAAGTGGGCGCATCCGCCCCCACACCGAGCGAAACGCTGGAAAACTGCGGCGCCATCGAAGTGGCAATCTCGATATTTTTACCGTTGCGGGTAATCTCGATGTTGTTGCCGGCATCAATGTTGACGGTTTCATCCATCTTTACCTTGCTCGGCGAAACATTGCCGCTGATGACTTTGCCCGAAGAACCTTTAACTACTTTGGAATCCAAATTCCAACCGCTGTTTTGCAGCTGATCGACGTTTACGGCATCGTCCGGTTTCTGACCCCAAGCAACATTGGTAATGACCGTACCGCCGATACCTTTGTCCAAACCGTTGTCTTTCAGGTATTTGTCTTTCGCTTCAACCCGTGCAACTTCTGCTGCGGCTTTTTGAGCGGCTTCGATAACGGCTTGAGGCTGACCTTTCAGCTCTTTGGCAATCTTGTCGGCAGCATCTTTGGCATATTGGTCCTGCTGCTTGGACAATGCGTCTTTCTGATCGGCAGTCAGCGCGGTATCGTCGGAACGTTTCGCAAGCGGCGTATAACGGTCGCCCTTGTTCTCAGGGTCCATGCCGGCAGACTGGCGGACTTTCGCCGGATCGACTTTAGGCTGGGTCTTGTCGGCAGTACCGTCGGCTTTGCTGAGATACCAGTTGCCGTCTGCATCTTTAACCACTTTATTGCCGTTTTCATCGACAGCGGAAATCTGGCTTATCGGCAACTCGGCATCTACTCTGATGTAGGTGTTGGTTACAGTCTTACCGTCTTTGTCGACTTCCTCAACCGTTGCCGCTTTAACGACGGTATTGTTGCCGTTGGCAAAGTGTACATTGTCGTCAGGATTCACTTTTTCCGGCTTGCCCGCATCCAGCGCGTATTTGCTGTCGCCGAATGCCGCATCCGCTTTGGCTTTTTCTGCCAATCCAACGTTCCAGCCGGATTTGTTGATTGCATTGGCGACCGTATTGCCGGTTACAAAACCCGAGCCGCCATTGTCTGCCGCTTTAATATCCGCAGCGGGAATTTCCGTATCCGTCTTCGGTTTCCCGTTTTCATCGCGCTCATAGTATTTGCCGTCAATGATGACCGCGTGAACTTTCGAGCCGTCGTTTTTGGTTATCTCGACTTTGTTGGTAACCTTGCCTTCTTTGGCAGACACGGTAATCACACGTGTGCCGTCGGCGGCGGTGCTTCCGCGCACCTCAATGCCGTTGCCGCCTTTGAAGTCGACCTTGTTGGCGTTCTTCACGACATCGGTGTAGCCGTTGCCGTCTTTGGTCGATACCACCCAGCCCATATTTTGCAAATCGCCTACGGTTGCGGCGGCGTTCTTGTTCACCGGTGCAGCTTTTGTACCTGCCAAATCAATCAGTTTTTCCGTTTTCGACTCTGCCGGCTTACCGTCCGCCTTTTTATCGCCGTTCGGTTTGGTGCTTACTTCGCTTGTATTCAACACCGATGCCACGCCGACAAGTTGGGCTGGTTTGCCGTCTGAAGAGATTTTCAGTGCCGTTTCCGGTTCTTTTCCTGTTTCGTTGTTGCTTGCGTTTACGGCTTTTTCCGTCGTCAGGCTGACCGGTTTTTTACCGTCTTCATCTTTACCGATTTTCACGGTTGCAAACTCAACATCGTCTTTGGTCGCATAAGTGACTTTGCCGCCCGCATCCTGTTTCACGGTCAGATTTTTACCTGCAACCATCTCAACGGTTTTACCCGGATTGATGACTTCCCCGTCGTTCTTCAGGGTATTGTCGGCAGTCAGATTGTCGGCGGCGACAGTGGCGGAAGTTTTCAGCGTAAAGCCGGAATTGTTAATCATATCCGCAACATTTTGGGCAGTTGCCACTTTGTTCAAACCTGCCTCATCTGCCGCTTTATTTGCAGTATCAAGTTTAGTTTGAGCCGCTTTCTTAGCCTGTTCATCTCCTGCTTTCGCCAATTCATCTTGAGCATCTTTGATTGCTTTCGATAAATCCGCAGCATTAGCAACCGGACCTGCAACTTTACCCGTAGCTTTACCGTCTTTGGTTTCCGCAGTGATTACACCCGTATCCACATCCACCTTCACCCGGCTTTCCTTGCCGTCGGTTTCGATGCTGACCGTCGTTCCCTTGCCGTTTACAAAGTTCACGGTGTCATACGCCCTGACAAAATCAACCGCGTTTCCGTTGCCCTTCAGGTTCCAGCCGCTGTTTAAGATGTCGCCCACAGTGGCGGCGTTGTTCGCATTCACATTGCCGTCCGCCGTACCGATTGTCGGGGCGGATTGCGATTTGCTTGCCGGATTGCCGGCATCCGCCGTGTTGCGTGTTTCAGGGAGGTTTGATTTGACATTCGACAAAGTGGTCGGAGATGTCGTGCCGTTCGCGCCGTTGACCGAAACGATTACGTCGCCTGCCGGCACTTCGTCTCCCGTACCGTCGGCATTCGGATAAAACTTGGTTTCCGTCTTGCCGCCATTGGTTACGGTTTTCGGATAGACTTTTGTTCCGTCTTTCTTGGTATATTCCACGGGTTTGACCGAATTGTTCGTCGCAAGCTGGTGATCCACGCCCACCGTAATGGTGCGGACATTGCCCTCCGTTTTACCGGAAACGGTAACGCCCGACGCGCCCACGAATTTCACTTCTTCGGCATTTTTTACCTGCGCGTTGTAAGTCTCGGCGGGATTGTCTGTTTTCTTATCGGCAGAAAGCACCCAGCCCATACCGCGCAAGTCGCCCACGGTGGCGGCGGTATTGTCGCCCACTGTCGGAGTGCCTGTAGCCGGTTTGCTTAAATCAACCAAGCCTGTTTGTGGCGTATCTTTGTTGCCAACTTGAGGATAAGTCGCTAAACCGCTAGTTACGCCTGTAATACTCACCGGTTGAGCCGCACCACCTGCCGCAGCGGGTTGTTTGCTTAAGTCCAAACCGTTTGCAGTCGGCGCGATATTGACGGTGTTGCCGCCTTTTTTCAGAGTTACGCCTTCAAATTCCGGTTTTTCGACGGTGGCAAACGTGAAGTTTTTACCGTCACGTTTGACGCGCAGGTTTTTGCCTGCCGTCAGCGTCAACGCGTCGCCCGCGCCCATCTCTGCGCCATCGTCGTTGGTGGTTTTACCCTTATCGCTGACAGTGGCGGTTTGGTCGTTGTCCGCCTTCGCATACCATTTCGCGCTGTTGACGGCATTGGCGACGCTTTCCACCGTGGCGAGCTTGCTTCCGTCGCCGTCTTTGGCTTTAAGCTGCCCTTTTTTCTTGCCGTTTGCATCGGCGGTTACGGCTTCGGTTTCGCCCGTTACAGCTGTAACTTTGCCGTCGTCGCCCACTTTGATGGTCGTGCCATCGGCTTTGACATCGTATTTCACGCTGACGGTATCGGGGTTACCGTCCTTGCCTTGCTTAACTTCCACATTGGCAACCGTGCCGTTGCCGTTTTCGTAATTGACGGCATCGCCCGGGTTGATCAATTGGGTTTTGTTTGCGTCGGTTGCCGCCTTGCCGTCGATTTTGGTCGCATTGGTTTTCCATCCCGACTGATTGATGGCGTTTGCCACATCGCCGGTTTTTGCCACTTTGTCCCCTGCTTTAGGGTCGGTGCTTGCCTTTCCGTTTGTGCCGACGACAACCTTGCCGTCCGTCGTCGTGATGCTGCCGGCTTCGTTTATGGCGGTAATGGTAACGACTGCGCCTTTGCCGCCTTCTTTGGCAACAACGGTAACATCCGTCGTCGCCTTATTGCCGCTGACAAAGTCCACGGTGTCGTAGGTGCGGACGAAATCGACGTTTTCGACCTCGCCGCCCGCCTGTTTCGCGCCCCGGATGTTCCAGCCGGCATTTAACACATCTTGAACGCTGGCGGCGCGGTGATAATCGGCGGCATTAATGTTGGCGGTAATGTTCGTGGTCGGGCTGCCCGCCAAGGTGTCGTGCAGGGTCGGCTTGATACCGTTCAGATAGACCGGTGCTTTGTTGTTTATCGAGCCGTCGGCGGCGGTTTCCGTACCGGCGAGGGTCAGACCGTTCGCACCACTTGCGATATTGACTTTCGCCCCATCTTTGCCGATGCTCAGCGTGTTTTCCACATTGGCGGTTTCAACCGTAATGTCCTTCGCCAAGGCAAAGGTAATGTTGCCGTCGTCGCGTTTGACACGCAGGTTTTTGCCCGCTTTCAGGTTCAACGTGTCGCCCGCCTTGACCGCCGTGCCTTTATCGTTTTTGGTCGGCGTGTCCACGCTGTCGTCCGTATTTTCCACTTTGGCAATCCACGCCGCGCTGTTGATTGCATCCGCAACGTTTTTCACTGTGGCAATTTCGGAAGCGGCGCGGGTTTCTGCCTCCGCCTGTGTTTCCGTCGTGCCGTCTGCCTTGGTTTTTGGAGTAACGGTTACCTTGCCGCGATTGATGGTTTGGTCTTCGCCTCCATTTGCTGCGGCAATCGCGCCTGTATTGACTTTTACGCCGTCTTTGCCGACCGTAAGCGTTTTATCGGCGGCTTTCACGGCAATACCGTCCGTCGTGGTCTCAATGCCGTCTGAAACCTTGACATTCACGCCGTTTGCGCCGACTTCCAAAGATTTGTCGGCAGCTTTGACGCTGTATTTCACGGTCGATATTTTGCCGTCTTTGGATACGCCGACGGATACGCTCGTGCCGTTGCCTTCGTCGAAGTTTACGGTATCGTAGGCTTTGACAAAATCTTTTGGCGCGCCTTTTTCTTGGATGTTCCAACCTGCATTCAATACATCGCCTACGGTTGCCGCATTGGTTTCGGTAAGTGCGGTCGGTTTTGTTGCTGAAGTTGTCGGCGCGTCCGTACCGGTTTTCGCGCCGTCAAGGTTGCCGGCTACATTGGTAATCGTATTGCCGCCGTTGTTTAAGCCGTTTTCGGTCAATGAAACGGGTTGCTTGCCTGCAGTTGCCGAAGTAATGGTTATGCCTGCATTGGTAAGTTTGGTGGTCGGCGCATTTTTGCCTGTGCCTTTAAACTCTGCACTGGTCAGGTTAATTAATTCAGGATTCAGGCTGTAAATTACTTTACCGTCCGCTTCCTGTTTCACGGTTAAGTTTTTACCCGCGACCATTTCAACGGTTTTGCCCGACTTGATGACTTCGCTGCCTGCCGATGCGGTATCTTTCTTGCCGTCGGCAGCGGCGGAAGTTTTCAGCGTAAAGCCGGAATTGTTGATCATATCCGCAACGTTTTTAGCCGTGGCAACGCCTTTATCATCCAAAGCCTTATTTAATGCCGTTTCGGCATCTTTGACTTTTTTCTCAGCCTCTTTCTTCTGTTCATCTGTCGCATCTTTAGGCAATGCGACCAACTCGTCTTTCGCAGTTTTTAATGCGTCTTGAAGTTTGGAATCAGTTGACGGCGCAATCACAGAACCGTCGGTGCTTGAAACCAGCTTGGCAGTTTTAACATCAGGCACTTCCACATCAACGGTAATGGTGCGCACGCCGTTCTCGGTTTTACCCGATACTTTGGCGGCGTTTGTGCCGACAAATTTCACTTCGTCCGCATTTCTCACAACATCGTTGTATGACTTATCTTCTGCACCAGTCGCTTTATCTGACGAAACTTTCCAGCCCATATTTGCCAAATCGCGCACAGTGGCGGCAGAGTTTAGTATGTTATTGTCTAATTCTGTTTGACCGTGAGCTGTTCCTAAATTAACTAATTTCGGTTGGTTTGCCGGCGTGGTGCCGTCCGGTGCGCTTGTAACCGTTGTTGTCTTCAACACCGAACCCACGCCTGTAATCTGCGTCGGTTTCGCATCTGTGCCTGTACCGCTGCTGATATTCAACGCCGTCGTCGGGGCTGTCTGATTATTATCGGCAGTTGTTGCCGCTTCGGTTGTCAGGCTGACCGGTTTTTTGCCGTTTGCCGCCGTGTCCTCTGCGCCCACTTTCACAGAATCAAACGATACGTCTTTATCCGTTGCAAAGGTGAAGTTTTTACCATCACGTTTGACACGCAGGTTTTTGCCTGCCGTAAAGGTTACTTCATCGCCTGCGGCAATACCTTCGCCTGTTGTGTCATTGGTTTTATCCGTATCCGTAATCTCTGTATTTGTGTTGGTCGCTTTAGCCATCCATTTTGCAGAGTTGACGGCACTTGCCACCGCATCGACTGTCGCCAGCTTGCCTTTATCAGCTTCAGCAGGACGTACTTGACCAACTTTTTCACCAGTGGCTTTATTCTTATCTGTAACCGTTTCTATCGTTCCTGTAACAGCCTTCACTGTGCCGTCTGTGCCGACAGTGATTGTTTTATTGTCGGTATTGACCTTAATGCCGTTTGAAGACACGGTAATCGATTTGTCGGCAGGTTTGACGGTAATGTTGCCGCCAGTGTCCTTATCCAGACCGTTACCCAACTTCACATCGTATTTCACGTTGACGTTGCCGTTTTCTTTGCCGTTTGCACCTTTATCTTTTTCAATAGTTACGGTTGTGCCACTACCATCCAAGAAATTCACTTGCTCGCTTGGATTGATGGTGTCAACTTCAGTTTTGGCATTTCCTGCAACTTTCCAACCGCTTGCTTTTAATTGGCTTACGTTTACAGCATCGTTGCCATCGCTACCGTTAGCTACGTTGGTGATTTTGGTCGGGCTTGTGCCATCCGCGTTAGTAACTTTTAAGTTATCACCATCGTTGGTGATTTTCGGGCCGTTGTTACCGATCTGAACGGTTGTAAACACAGGATTATCTACTGTTTTAAAGGTAAATTTATTCGCTGTGCTGTGATCGATTTCAATGTTTTTGCCTGCATCAAAAGTAACTTTGGTGCCGGCTTTCACATTGTCTTCCGTACCATTTTCGCCATTGCCTGAAGCCACCGCTTTCCAATAGACTTCATTAATCGCTTCCGCTACATTTTGAGCCGTAACAACCTTGTTCTCTTCCTTCGCTAACGCCGCTTTCGCATCCGTTAATGCTTTTTGTTTCGCTATATCTGTTGGGTTAGCAGTCGCCTCTCTCTCCGCTTCTGTTACTGCCTCTTTTAATGCCTTAACATCCGGTGCAACCACCTTGCCAGCAGTTGTCGTCAAATCGGCTTTATCAATATCAAACTTGATTTCGCTACGTTTTCCCCCTGCATCCGTTGTCACCGTTACAGTCGTACCATTCCCATCCACAAATGCGACTTTATCACCCGGGTGAACGAGATCTTTGTCGGTTGTACCTTGTTGTAATGTCCAACCGCTTGCGTTGATAGAATCCGCCACGTTTTGTACGGTGGCAATTTGGTTTGCTCCGGCGGCAACGAAGGCTTTCTTCGCAGTATCAAATTCCTCTTTTTTCTTGTTTAAATCGCTATTTGCCACATCATAAGCATCTTTTGCCGTATTGCGTACTGTCTCGGCTTTATTTTTTTCTTGTTCTAACACAGACACTTGGGTTTGACGCTCTGTCAATGTTGCCTGTTGGTGAGCCAATTTTTGCGTGCGTTGATCCACAACAAACTGAGTGCTTTCTACCTTCTCGTTGGCTTTATGCAGTACACTTTGTTTTGTAACGTCACTTGGGTTGCTAGCTACATCCGCCTGTGCTCTTGCAAGTGCGGCTTTGTCTGTTGCTAATATGCTTTGTGCTGCCTGTAACTCTTGCTGTGTTGTTGCAATATCGGCTTGTATTGCTTCAACTGCCTCTTTTCCTTTGGTTAAGGCAGTATCCGCTGCCAAATACGCTAATTCTGTTTGTTGATACGCATCGTTTTTCTCACGCCATTCTTTTTGGCTGGCAACCAATGCCGTTTCAGCAGCATTCATCGCTGTTGTAACCGTTGCATTGTTTGCTTTGGTGGTGTTGTTTGGCGTCTTCATCGTACCATCAGGATTTGCCGTCACTTCCCCCGTGGTAACTTTCAAACCAACAGGGGAAACCGACAAGGTGCTGTTCACTTCTTTTACATCAAATGTAACATTTGCACCTGCCGGTTGTTTTTTAATCTCCGCAGCAGACACTTTTTGTGCACCAGCATTCAACTTACCATCGGTAAAATCGCTTGCCTTATAGAAATCACTCCCAATTTTGACCAGCTTATTGCCCTTTGTGTCTTCTGCTTGATTAATTTCAGCAATATTAACCGCTGTGCCCAAGCCATCTAGGAAATTCACACGGCCATTGCTACCAATGTTAGACAAGCGGAATTTATTATTGCCGCCCACTTGCCAACCGTTAGTAATGGTTTGAGAAAGTGAACGGGTGATCGCATTTAACTGCGAACCATTGACCGCATCGGTGGAATCTTCCGCCACACGACCTGCCGCCACGTTTTTCAACTGGCGTTCCGCACCCGGTGTACCAAAGGAAACCACATCCCCTTCAGACGTGTTAATACCACCCGCCCATCTGAAGGTGTATTTTGCCTTCGCCGAACCGGTTTCAACCACGTTGCCATCTTCATCGTAAGAAATATCCGTTTGACGTGTACCTTTGCTCACCTCATCAGCCACGGCACCCGTACCAATCGCCACCGAATTTTGCATGCCGGCGTGCGCACCCGTACCCAATGCCATTGAACCAAGTGCATCTGCCCGTGCACCCGTACCAATCGCTACGCCCATCGCTCCTTTAGAAAGAGAGTGAATCCCCATCGAGATAGAGGCATGACCATTTTTGTTGTCTGAGCTGCTGTAATCTAAGGAGTCGGTACTCAGGCGATAGCCAGTGATTTCGCGGTACGCATCGGAAAGCTTTTCCCCCGCCACCGTTTCGGTTTTCACTAATTTGATGGTACGAGTAACAGTCTTACCATTGATTACTTCCGTAATTTTGCCATCGTATAGTTCAGGTGTGCCATCCTTCGTTACTTTTTCTCTGCTATATTCCACAACTTGATTCGCAGCCGTGCTAATATCCGACCCGCCAATCATAATAGATGAGTGCCCTTGTGCAATAGTGCCCAAGCCCATCGCAATCGCACCCTGTTCACCTTTAGCCTTCGCCCCTTGACCGATGGCAATGTCGGACACTTGTTCCGATACTGCACCTTGACCGACCGCAACAGAAGAGGTTGCCGCCTTAGAACTATCACCAACAGCCACAGCAGATTTATCAGCATTTGCCTGATAACCAGCGGCTACGGCA
Organism: Neisseria lactamica; assembly: GCF_901482445.1. NCBI lineage: Bacteria > Pseudomonadati > Pseudomonadota > Betaproteobacteria > Neisseriales > Neisseriaceae > Neisseria > Neisseria lactamica. The sequence goes on from NZ_LR590477.1 coordinate 783,835, forward strand.
GATTCTTCTGCCTTCGCCCCCGTACCTGCAGCCACCGCATAATTACCTTGCGCTTGCGAACCCATACCAATGGCTACCGCAGCCTCCGCATTCGCGAATACGGACGCCCCAGAACCGATCGCTGTGGCACCAAAAGCACCTTTTCTAACGATTGAGTTCGTACCAATCGCCACGCCCAACGGGGTGGTAGAGTGAGCCTGCATACCGATGACAGTAGAACCATCTTGACCATAGCTAGAACGATAGCTGTTATCTAATGTTGCGCCTACTAGTTCTTTATATTTGTCCCTAATCGTAATCGGGTTACCATTTTTTCCTGTGCCAGGCGTTGTCTCAGCGTCAAAATCATTCACGCCTTTGGCATCTTCGCTATCAGGATTCAAGGCTTTAAAATATTTCTTGTTGTCATAGGCTTGAATATCATTACCACCGATCACGATAGAGCCCTGACCTGCTACGGATTGCGCGCCAATGGCTACGGATTGGTCCCCAATAGCACGGGCATTACGACCTAAGGCTGTGGCTTCATTAATATTTACGCCTTGAAACGAAAAGAATCCCTCCTTATCGGCCTTTCCTGAATTTTTGAAATAATCTAGTGTATTGGTAGTGCCACCAAAGGCTTTCGCCAATACTTTCACATTAGTATCCGCATCAGTACTATTGTCCGTCGGGAATCCATCTGTATCCACCTTGCGGTATCCAGCACCGGCACCGGCCCCTACTGCAACAGAAGAGTTTAAAGAAATATTATTTTTATTTACCCCAGTATAAGCACCAGTACCAATAGCTACACCGCCTGAATCATTACCATTGAGATTTTTCACAGCCTGGTTACTTCCCGACACAGCACCAACACCAATGGCAATACTATAACCTTTACCTACATTTCGAGTATTAGCTTCTGAACCCAAAACAATATCATAGTCTTTACTTGCTTTACTTTGTCGACCAAACGCTATTGATGTAGTTCCAATGGCATCACTTCCATAGCCTATGGCATAACTATCGTGACCTGTAGCTTTCGATCCCATTCCCAATGCCAACGATGTAGCACCATTTGCTTGTGCGTTTGCACCAATAGCTACAGCATTATTATATTGTTGAGCACTAGCACCACTACCGATAGCTACAGCAAAATTTTTATCTGCTTGCGCTTGATAACCTAAGGCTATATTGCTTTTTCCACTGGCTTTTGAGTCTCCACCTATTGCTAATGCTCCATCGTTTCCTGTTGCTTGTGCACGATAACCAATAGCAAGTGAATTATTATTTCCCATTGCCTTAGAATCTTTACCAATAGCAATAGAGTCGCTACCTGTTGCAGTAGCCATCCCTTTTGTTGAATTAATCTGAATCAACCCACTTGCAGCAGTCTCAGCAGCCGCATAAGCCGCACTACCGCTTAATAGCGATAATGCGATGGCTGAAGATTTAATAAGGTTCGCTGAAGAGCCGGACGCACTTTTTTTGGCACTTGATGAGCTTTGTTTTTTGTGTGCTTTGGTTAATTCGGATACTGCCACCCAAGATTGGGTTACCTGCTGTAAATGACACGGAAAATTTTGTTCATTGATTCTCTCTGTTTGCAATACGCCGCCCGCGCTTTTGATGCTTCCAGCTGCCGGGCAGCAAACGACCATACACAATTATTGATAGTCCCATTGTATTGTAGAAACCCGGTTAGGAGAATCTCTCTAATTGCCAATATTCCCCTATAATTGAACGCATTACACTTTTTTACTCAAATGCGGGGGGGGGGGGATTTTTGAATGTTTTTGACGAAAATTTACATTTGGACAATAAAAAGAAAAAAGCCGTGTCGCATCTGTGCAACACGGCTTGGCGGGCTGAAAGGGATAAAACGGCGTTCCCTGCCGCCGCAGGCGGAACGCCGGATGACGGGGTTTTCCCTAAGGGTGCGGCTGCCGCTATATCACGAAATCCAACAGGTAGAAATCTTCTTTGCCTACACCGCATTCGGGGCATTTCCAGTCGTCGGGGATGTCTTCAAACTTTGTTCCGGGGGCGATGCCGTGTTCGGGGTCGCCGTGTTCTTCATCGTAAATCCAGCCGCAGGGGCCGCACATATATTGCGCCATTTGTGTTTCCTTGTTTTTTGTATAGCGGATGAACAAAAACCGGTACGGCGTTGCCTCGCCTTAGCTCAAAGAGAACGATTCTCTAAGGTGCTCAAGCACCAAGTGAATCGGTTTCGTACTATTTGTACTGTCTGCGGCTTCGCCGCCTTGCCCTGATTTTTGTTCATCCGCTATAAATCAGGGTTTGGGAGGATGGTGAGGTATCCGCCCGGTTTTTTTGGGGTTGTTTTTTTTCGATAGATTCCTGTGGTTTTTCGATTACTGGATTCCCACTTCCGTGGGAATGACGGTTTGGAGGTTTCGGTTTTTCCGATGGATTCCTGTTGCGTTAGGGGGCTGGATTCCCGCTTTTGCGGGAATGACGGTTTGAGGGTTTCTGTTTTTTCCGATGGATTCCTGTTGCGTTGGGGGCTGGATTCCCGCTTTCGCGGGAATGACGCGGTGAGGGTTTCGGTTTTTTCCGCCTGTTTATTTTGCGGCTTCGATTGCCGCTATTTCTTTGCGCAGGTGTTTGATCGCGGGGGTTACGATGGCGACAAACATTGCTTCGCGGACGCGCCTTTGGGCGGGACTGCGCATCAGGTAGCCTTTTGCGCCGGAATGCAGGGCGGCGGATTGGGCGGCGGCAAGGGCCAGTACGGCGGCGGCTTCGCGCAGCTTGAGGGTGGCGAGGTTGTCGGGCGTGCCGCTCCAAGCCAAGCCGGCGAGCCGTTCGGTTTCTGCCCACGCGCCGTCCAACCTTGCTTTGAGGCTGTCGTAGCCGTCGTCGAGATAGCTGTTGACTTCGGCGTTGACGACGTTGGCGAGGCGGATGATGCCGAGGCTGCCGTCTATCACGCCCGCGCCGATGCCGATTTGCAGGAGGATAAAGCCTGCTTTGATGCTTTGGATGTAGTCGGCAAACTGTTCGGGCGCGGCGATGATGTCTTCGTCGGGGATAAATACGTCTTTGAAGTTCAGGCTGAAGGTGCGCGTGCCTTCAAGGGCGCAAAATTCGGGGCAGTTTTGCAGGCTTACGCCTTCCCATTGTCCGCCGGTGATAAACATAACGTAACCGTCGCCGATTTGGGCGGTATTCGCCCAAATGTGGTCTTCGCCGATGTTGGACACCCACGGCAACGCGCCGTTGACTGTATAACCGCCCTCCACGCGTTCGGCTTGGAGGTTGTGTTTTTCGATGCCGGCAAGGTGTTTGACGGTATTGGACATTCCGGTGCCCGCCAATACTTTGCCTTGCAGGATGTCGGCGAGGTATTTGTCTTTGACGGCCCGGTTGGGCGTTTGGTGCAGATACCACGCGCAAGCCGCCTGACACCACGCACTGAAAGAGGTTGCGCCGCATTCTTTGCCGATTTCGCGCAAGACGGCGATTTGTGCGGCAAGCCCCAAGCCGTTGCCGCCTTCGGCTTCTGTGCCGACTGCGCCGAATCCGCCGATTGCGCCGAGTTCGCGCATAAATGCTTCGGGGTAATATCCTTTGCGGTCGATGTCGTCCACTATGGGTTTGAGCTTGGTTTTGACGAGTTCGGCAACGTTGGCAATCAGGGTTTGGGCGTTCATCTTTGTTCCTTAAGGTTTGCGGGGGAATCGGGGGCGCGCCTGATGCGCGGCTGCTTCCCTGCCGCTTGGCGGCTTGTTTTTGTTTGAGGGGGTGTTTTTGAAAAACCGCCCGATATTCGGGCGGTTTGCCGTATCAGGCGTAAGCCTGCAATTCGGGGTTGATTTCGGTTTGGGCGAGGTTGTTGACGTAGTTGCACAGGGTTGCCAAGGCTACGCCCATTACGACTTCGACTGCCTGCTGCTGGTTGTAGCCCGCATCGAAAAATGCTTTGAGTTCGGCATCGGATACCGCGCCTTTTTTCGCCATTACGGCTTGGGTGAAGGCGGCGAGCGCGCCGAGTTTGGCATCGTCAAACGCGCCTGCATCCAAATCGCGGGAGGCTTTGACGGACTGTTCGGACAGGAGTTTTTTCAGAGTCGCCAGCTTGGTGTGTCCTGCCACGCAGAAACCGCATTGGTTGGTACGGGCAGCGATGATCTGGATGACTTCGACTTCGCCGGCGGTCAGGCTGTTGGCGGCGTTGAGCTTGCCGACTTCTTGGTAAAACGCCAAAGCTTCGGGGGCGTTTGCCAATACGCCGATAAGGTTGGGGATAAAGCCGTTGTTTTGAAGTACGGTCTCTACGCGCGCTTTGGCGGCTTCGGGGGCGGTTTCGAGGGTGTGTACGGTTAAACGTGCCATTTTCTTTCCTTGTTCGCAAATATTGGGGACGGGCGCATAGTACGCATTTCGGAATGAAATGGGAAAGACTGATTGGTTATGTGCTGCAAACGAAAAGTTATAAGAAATGCCGTCTGAAGCCTTTCAGACGGCATAGCGGGGAAACGCGCCTACCTGCCCCCGCGCCCGAAATATTGCGCCAATGCGGCTTGGGGGTTGGCTGCCTCAACCGTTTCGGGCAATTCGGTATAGCCGCGCGATAAAAGGTGGCGCGCATAAAGGCTGTTGCCCTTTGCGCCGAACCAGACGGAAACCGCCAAGCCCAATACATTAAACGCCGAGTCTGTGGCGGGCGTGTCGCCGTAAACCAGTTGGGCAAACACCGCCAGCACGAATATCGCGCCCGTCAGCCCCAGCCCCAAACCCCACATTCTCTTGAAACACGCCCACAACGTGCCGAACAAAAGGCCCGGCCACGACCAGCCTTGTTTGACGGCTTGGGGCGGCAGGGCGGGATGGGTGTAGATTTTGTATGGTTTCATCGTGTTTCCTTTTCGGTTGAAACCCTGCCCTTTGGGGGCGGTAGGATCAGACTTTATTTGTGAGACGCGCGCCCGCGTGCCGGCATACGGCTTGAAAGCGATTACCCGACGGGGAACTTCAAACCCGACAATGCCGTCTGAACGGTGTTTTGCCTTCAGACGGCATTGCCTGCCTTCAAAGCGGATGCGCTTATTCCGCCCAGTTTTTCTTTTTGCTGGTTTTACCGATACCCGGGTTGAAGCTGTTGGTCGGGTCGAGTTTGCGGTAAAACTGTTTGAGCGCGGGTTTGGCTTCATACAAATGGCCGACGTTGTGTTCGGCGGGATATTGCGCGCCGCGTTGATCCAAGAGATGCAGCATTTCGTGTTCCAATGCCATGCAGTCGTTGCCTTTTTTGATGATGTAATCCTGATGGAAAACGTGGCACATGAAATGTCCGTAGTAGAGCTTGTGGATGATTTTATTGTCGATTTCCGGCGGCAGTTTTTCAAACCAGTCGCGGTCGTCGCGGCGCAGGGCGATATCCAGCGCGACCAAATCTTCCACTTCGTCGTCATGCACGGCGCGGTAGCGGATGGCGGCGGAGGCGACGGCGAAACGGTGCAGCATCGCGGCTTGGGTTTCTTCGGCGTTGCACTCGAAAAACGCGCCGCCGTGGTGTGAAAAATATTCTTTTAAGAATGCGCGCGCCTCATCCACGCCTTTCCCGCCCATTTTCAGAATCAGGTGGTGTTCGTATTTGTCGCGGTAATCGCGCATGGATTTGGGCAGGTGGTCGGGCAGGAATTTGCTGACGAACTGCATGGCCTTGTCGGAAAAATGTTTGGGCAGGAAGCTGGCTTTTTTGCCGAACCTGTCCACGCGCGCCTTCAAGTCAAATAATTTCGGCAGTTGGTGCGTACCGAATTTTTTGATGACGTAAAACGTATCTTTGCCGTACACGTCGGCAATATCGAAAGCGTGGCGGTGGATGTATTCGCCGGAAACAGGCAGGCTTTCAAATTCGCCCAAGGCGGCGCGGCGGATGTCGGTCAGTTCATTGATGTCGTTCGTGCCGATGTAGAACACGGCGGTTTGTTTTTCTTGCGGAAAGGTGTCCAAACGGACGGCAAAAACCATCAGTTTGCCCGCGCAACCCGAGGCTTCGTAATGGCGGGCGGGGTCGGCGTTGAAACGCGCGGCAGTCGGTTCGTCCACTTGGCGGACGTGTTCGCAATAGGCGTGGTCGTGTCCTTTGCCCGCGTCTTGTTTGATGTCTTTGTTTTGATAATGATGACCTTGCAGGTTGGTCAGGATTTCTTCGGGCGTGTCGCCCAAGTCTATGCCCAAGTGGTTGACCAGCTCCAGTTTGCCCTCTTCGTTGATTTGGGCGAACAACGCCATTTCGGTGTAGGCCGGACCGCGCTGCACCAATGCGCCGCCGGAGTTGTTGCACACACCGCCCAAGACGGACGCGCCGATACAGGATGAGCCGATGACCGAATGCGGTTCGCGCCCCAAAGGTTTCAGCAGCAATTCAAGCTGGTTCAGGGTCGAGCCGGGCAGGCAGACGACTTGTTCGTTGTTGTTGATGGTTTGGATGATGTTCATCCGCATAGTGTTCACAATCACGATGTCGCGGTCGTAATCGTTGCCGTCGGGGGTCGAGCCGCCGGTCAAACCGGTATTCGCCGCCTGCGTAATCACAATCACGTCCGCTTCGACGCAAGCCTGCAAAATTTTCCACATTTCCAAAATGCTTCCGGGGCGCACTACCGCCAACGCCTTACCCTCGCCGAAGCGGTAGCCCTGGCGGTATTGTTCGGTTTTCGCGGGGTCGGTGATGATGTATTTTTCGCCTACGGTTTGGGTCAGGCTGCTGATTAATTGCGAGGCGTTCACGGTACTCTCCTATCGGGATAAGCGGCGGCGCAAATCCCGGTACGCCGCCGTATGTTCAATTTGGATATTTTGGTGCGACAAGTTGCACGCTGCAAATTATTTTTGGTTAAAGAAATAATGTAATTTAATATTTTTGGCATTTGCTGCGTTTTCCAAATCAGCCTTGTCGCTTTCGCTGTCGCCCATCATATAGACACTGACATTGTTTCCGACTTTCTTTGCATGGTTTAAGGAATAAAGTGCGGTCGCCTTATTAAGCATTTGGCTGCTTCCCGCCACGCCGACGTTGATATTGTCCGCGCCGAGCATTTCAATCATATTTGATGCCGAAGGCGAGCCGGATGTTTTAATCATTCCGACAGCCACCGCATCGGAAAGCGGGTTATTTGTCGCGGGAACCTGCACGACAACAGAACGTTCTCCCTGCGGCATTTCAACCATCAGCCGGCCGACATTGACACCTGTTGCGCAAGCTGCAAGCATACCGGTGAGGGTTATCATTAGAAGTTTTTTCATTTGCCTACTCCTTTAGTCTTTAATCAAACTGCCCTGTTCGTCATAAACTTGAAATTGAACCATACTTCATTTTTATGAAGCCGGTTCTTCATTGGCCTGTATGGATACATTGTAATGATGCGTTATGGCAAAGTAAAGGAAATGCCGTCTGAACGGCTTTCAGACGGCATCGGTGCAATACGGGAACGCCGGAACATCGAAGCTCCGGCGTTTCAAATAGGGCGGCGGGCCAAACCCCCGGCACTGGTGCATCGGAGTGGGCTGCTGGCTTCCGCCCCTGACCCGGTGTTCCGATTTGCCATGCGGGGAGACCCGCCTCAAGAAGCCGCACATTATAGCGGTTTTTGGGAAAAACTCAACCGTTTTGATGCGGTCATACGCCGGAAACGGCATCTGAAACTTATCATCCGATAATATTGTCAACAATTTCTCAAAGCGTTATTTTGTTTCTATAAGGGTATTTCCTGTTTCGGCATTGAAAAAGGGGCTGTACTAGATTAGCCCTAAATTCCACACCAATCCCGTAGAATTTTTAGCTGCCGGGACGGTGTGCCGAAGTTAAATCGAAATTCGCATTCTTTCAAGAACAGCGGGAAAGATTTACGATCGATTCCGTTGTATTTTCGCAAGACGCGTTTTGACTGATTCCAAAAGTTCTCAATGCCGTTAATGTGGTTTTGACGGTCTGCAAATTCCTTGGAATGGTTGATACGGTAATGGATAAAACCGCTCACGTCCAACTTGTCGTAGCTGCTCAGACTATCGGTATAAACAATACTGTCCGGCATGATTTTCTTTTTGATGACAGGGAGTAACGTTTCAGACTTGGCATTATCTACGATAACGGTATAGACCCGTCCGTTGCGTTTCAGAATGCCGAAGACAACCACTTTTCCTGCCGCACCGCGACCACGTCTGCCTTTACGCCGTCCGCCGAAATAGCTTTCGTCCAGCTCGACAGGGCCCTCAAAAACCTCATCGGCAGCCAAGGCCAAATGATAATTGATAACCGTGCGGATTTTACGGTAGAACAGTGCTGCCGAATTGGGATGGATACCCAAAATATCGGCGGCAGAACGGGCGGTAACTTCCAGCACAAAAAAACGGAGCAGTTCTTTCTGTACTTTTTTCTTTAATTTGCAGTGTGTTATCTTCATACTTTGAGGGTAACATATCTGCTAATCTAGTACAGCCCCTTGAAAAATATCAAAAATTGAACTACATTATCGCCTTTTCAAACCCGCCTGAAACCGACTTTTCAGACGGCATTCAAATAAAAACTGCCAAACACGGACACACCATGACCACGACTACCGCCCCGCAGCGTATTCGGGAAATTCCCTACAACTATACTTCCTACACCGACCGCGAAATCGTCATCCGATTATTGGGCGACGAAGCGTGGCAAATCCTGCAAGACCTGCGCGGACAGCGTAAAACCGGGCGTTCGGCACGAATGCTGTTTGAAGTATTGGGCGATATTTGGGTGGTCGTGCGCAATCCGTATCTGGTTGATGATTTGCTGGAGCATCCGAAACGCCGCGCCGCGCTGGTACGTGAAATGCGCCACCGCTTAAATGAAATCCGCAAACGCCGCGACGATAATCGGCAAGTGGATGTGTTGGTTGCCGCAGCAGAAAAAGCAGTCGAGCGTTTTGATAGCAGTTTTGATGAAACCAGCCAAAAACGGCGGCAGATTTTGGAGCGTTTGAGCAAAATCACCAAGCCGCACAATATTATGTTCGACGGGCTGGCGCGGGTAACGCACGTTACCGATGCAACCGACTGGCGCGTGGAGTATCCGTTTGTCGTCGTCAATCCCGACACGGAGGCGGAAATCGCGCCTTTGGTGCGCGCCTTAATCGAGCTGGATTTGGTCATTATTCCGCGCGGCGGCGGCACGGGTTATACCGGCGGCGCGCTTCCTTTGGACGCAATGAGCGCGGTCATCAATACGGAAAAGCTGGACAAACATCGCGGCGTGGAGTTTGTCGAGCTGGCGGGCTTGGACGGCAAGCATCCGATTATCCGGTGCGGCGCGGGCGTGGTTACGCGGCGGGTGGAAGAAACCGCGCATCAGGCAGGTTTGGTGTTCGCCGTCGATCCGACTTCTGCCGACGCGTCCTGCGTGGGCGGTAATGTAGCGATGAACGCGGGCGGTAAAAAAGCCGTGCTGTGGGGGACGGCGTTGGACAACCTCGCCTACTGGCAGATGGTCAACCCTCAAGGCGAATGGCTGCGCATCGAGCGCGTGCGCCATAATTTCGGCAAAATCCACGACGAAGAAACCGCCGTGTTCGACGTTCACACGCTGGATTCAGACGGCCTCAATATCGTTAAAACCGAACGTTTGGAAATTCCCGGCCACAAATTTCGCAAAGTCGGTTTGGGCAAAGACGTTACCGACAAATTCTTGAGCGGCCTGCCCGGTGTGCAAAAAGAAGGTACAGACGGCATCATCACCAGCGTTGCCTTCGTGTTGCATAAAATGCCGAAATACACGCGCACCGTGTGTATGGAGTTTTTCGGCACGGTTGCCACCGCTACGCCTTCTATCGTCGAAATCCGCGATTTCCTGCTCGCCCACGACAGCGTGCGGCTGGCAGGTTTGGAACATTTGGACTGGCGTTATGTCCGTGCCGTCGGCTACGCCACCAAAGCGGCGGGTAAAGGACGGCCGAAAATGGTCTTGCTGGCGGATGTCGTTTCAGACGACGAAGCCGCCGTACAGGCAGCCGCCGAACACATCTGCGAACTTGCCCGCGCCCGCGACGGCGAAGGCTTTATCGCCGTGTCTCCCGAAGCGCGCAAAACCTTTTGGCTCGACCGCAGCCGCACCGCCGCCATCGCCAAGCACACCAACGCCTTTAAAATTAACGAAGACGTGGTAATCCCGCTTGAAAAACTCGGTGAGTATTCAGACGGCATCGAACGCATCAACATCGAGCTTTCCATCCAAAACAAGCTCAAACTCTGTGCCGCCTTGGAGCAATATCTTTCGGGCAAACTCCCCATCGACAAAATGGGCACTGACCTGCCGACCGCCGAACTGTTGGGCGAACGCGGCAAACACGCCCTGGCCCACGTTTCCGCCGTCAAAGCGCGTTGGGAATGGTTGCTTGCCAATCTCGACACGCCGCTTGCCGACTATAAAGCACGCTACGGCGCAGCCGTCCACGCCGCGCCCGAAGCCAAAGACGACGAGAGCTGTTTCACCGCATTCCGCGACTTCCGTCTGCGCGTGTCCGTCAAAGAGGACGTAATGAAGCCGCTCGCCGAAATCTTCAGCGGCAAAACCGACACCAAAATCATCGAAGGCTTGGGCAAAATCCACGCCAAAACCGTACGCAGCCGCGTCTTCGTCGCCCTGCATATGCACGCCGGCGACGGTAACGTCCATACCAATATCCCCGTCAATTCAGACGATGCCGAAATGCTTCAGACGGCCTACCGTTCGGTCGAACGCATTATGAAAATCGCCCGTTCGCTCGGCGGCGTGATTTCGGGCGAACACGGCATCGGCATTACCAAGCTCGAATTTTTAAGCGACGAAGAAATGCAGCCGTTTTGGGACTACAAAAACCAAGTCGATCCCAAACACACCTTCAACCGCCACAAACTGATGAAAGGCTCGGACTTACGCAACGCCTATACGCCGTCTTTCGAGCTTTTGGGCGCGGAATCGCTGATTATGGAAAAATCAGACCTCGGCACGATTGCCGATTCCGTCAAAGACTGCCTGCGCTGCGGCAAATGCAAACCCGTCTGCTCCACCCACGTTCCGCGCGCCAACCTGCTGTACAGCCCGCGCAACAAAATCCTCGGCGTAGGGCTGTTGACCGAAGCATTCTTATATGAAGAGCAAACCCGGCGCGGCGTTTCCGTCAAACATTTTGAAGAACTGATGGACATCGGCGACCACTGCACCGTGTGCCACCGCTGCGTCAAACCCTGCCCCGTCAACATCGACTTCGGCGACGTAACCGTAGCCGTCCGCAACTACCTTGCCGATTCCGGCCACAAACGCTTTGCGCCTGCAGCTTCAATGGGTATGGCATTCCTAAACGCCACCGGCCCGAAAACCATCAAAGCCCTTCGCGCCGCGATGATACAGACCGGCTTCCCAGCTCAGAACTTTGCCTACAAAATCGGCAAGCTTCTTCCGATCGGCACTAAAAAGCAAAAAGCCGAACCCAAGGCAACCGTCGGCAAAGCCCCGATTAAAGAACAGGTTATCCATTTCATCAACCGCCCCCTGCCCAAAAACGTACCCGCCAAAACACCGCGCTCCTTATTGGGCATCGAAGACGGCAAAAGCATCCCCATCATCCGCAACCCCGCCGCGCCGGAAGATGCCGAGGCCGTGTTCTACTTCCCGGGCTGCGGTTCGGAACGCCTGTTCAGCCAAATCGGGCTTGCCGTCCAAGCCATGCTCTGGCACGTCGGCGTACAAACCGTCCTGCCGCCCGGCTATATGTGCTGCGGCTATCCGCAAGACGCAGGCGGCAATAAGGCAAAAGCCGAAGAAATGAGCACCAACAACCGCGTCGCCTTCCACCGCATGGCGAACACCCTCAACTACCTCGACATCAAAACCGTCGTCGTCAGTTGCGGCACTTGTTATGACCAGCTCGAAAAATACCGCTTCGAGGAAATCTTCCCCGGCTGCCGCATCATCGACATCCACGAATACCTACTCGAAAAAGGCGTGAAACTGAACGGCGTGAAAGGTCAGCAATACCTCTACCACGACCCCTGCCACACGCCCATCAAAACCATGAACGCCACCCAAATGGCAAGCAGCCTGATGGGACAGAAAGTTGTTTTAAGCGACCGCTGCTGCGGCGAGTCCGGTATGTTCGCCGTCAAACGCCCCGACATCGCCACTCAGGTCAAGTTCCGCAAACAAGAGGAAATCGAGAAAAACCTCAAAGAGCTGCCGCAGGGCGAACCTGTCAAAATGCTCACCTCCTGCCCCGCCTGCCTGCAAGGCTTGAGCCGCTACGCCGACGACAACAATATGCCTGCCGACTACATCGTTATCGAAATGGCAAAACACATCCTCGGCGAAAACTGGCTGGACGAGTTTGTGAAAAAAGCCAACAACGGCGGCGTGGAAAAAGTACTGCTGTAACAACGGACGCGGAAATGCCGTCTGAACGCCGAGAGCCTTCAGACGGCATCGTTTGAACCAAATATAGTGGATCAACAAAAATCAGGACAAGGCGACGAAGCCGCAGACAGTACAAATAGTACGGAACCGATTCACTTGGTGCTTCAGCACCTTAGAGAATCGTTCTCTTTGAGCTAAGGCGAGGCAACACCGTACTGGTTTTTGTTAATCCACTATACCTACCCAAATCATGATTGACGGACAAACAAACAAACCCGAACAAAAAACCCGAATTATCCTTGCCCCGATGCAAGGGCTGGTAGACGATGTGATGCGCGACCTGCTGACACGGATAGGCGGCTACGACGAATGCGTCAGCGAATTTGTACGCATTACCCATACCGTGCATTCCCGCGCCACTTGGTTAAAATACGTCCCCGAAATCGCCAACGGGAACAAAACGCCCGTCGGCACGCCCTGCACCGTCCAACTTCTGGGCAGCGATGCGGACAATATGGCGGCGAATGCGCTGGAAGCCGTCCGCTTCGGTGCGGACAAAATCGATTTGAACTTCGGTTGCCCCGCTCCGACAGTCAACAAACACAAAGGCGGCGCAATCCTTTTAAAAGAGCCGCAACTGATATTCCACATCGTCAAAACGCTGCGCGAACGTTTGCCCGCACATATTCCGCTCACCGCAAAAATGCGGCTCGGCTATGAGGACAAAAGCCGGGCTTTGGAATGCGCCTGTGCGATTGCCGAAGGAGGCGCGTGCGGACTGACCGTACACGCGCGCACCAAAGCCGAGGGTTACGAACCGCCGGCGCATTGGGAATGGATAAAAAAAATCCGAGATGCCGTCAATATTCCCGTTACCGCCAACGGCGACGTTTTCAGCCTGCAGGACTATATCGGCATCAAAACCGCCAGCGGCTGCAACAGCGTGATGCTGGGGCGCGGCGCGGTCATCCGCCCGGATTTGGCGCGCCAAATCAAGCAGTATGAAAGCGGTTTGAGCGTAAGGGATAGCGATTTTGCCGAAATTTCCAAATGGATACGGCTCTTTTTCGATTTATGCCTGGCAAAAGAGGCAAACAACAAATATCCGCCGGCGCGGCTGAAACAGTGGCTGGGTATGATGAAGAAAGAATTTGCAGCGGCACAAAATCTGTTCGACCGCATCCGCACCGTCAAAGATGCGGACGAAGTTCGGAACATCTTGGCTGCATTTGAGCGAGAAATGAATACTTGAATATGTATAGTGGATTAACAAAAACCGGTACGGCGTTGCCTCGCCTTGTCCTGATTTTTGTTAATCCACTATATCCGCTTCAAAGCAAATGCCGTCTGAAAACCTTTCAGACGGCATTTGCTGTCTTTATTGCCGTTTTTCGTCCGTATCCGGATTTTTGTTTTTCAGCTTCGCACCCAAGCCCAAACGCCTTTCATAATCCGATTGCGGGGTATCGTCTTCCTGCATACCGAACGCGCCGGCATTAACCCACAGCGACAGCAGCGCGACGACAAAGGCGAAAAAGCCGATTACATACCAAAACATTGCCCCTCCCGATTTGTTAAAATCATATCAAATACAGTGCCGAATTTATCACAAGCGCACGGGCAAATAAATCTTCTGACCGCAGTATTTCATTCATTTACTTTGAAAACAAAAAAGGACACCTGAAAATTTTGCAAAACTTTTCAGATGCCCCTGCTTTGCCGAGAAACGTATCAGCCGCCGCACGCGCCGCAGCAGCCGCCTTCGCCGTGTCCGCCTTTTTTGTCGTTATCGACAACGGGCAGTTCGACTTCTTCGTTTGGTTTTTCTGCATTTTCGGGCAGGTCGTTGACTTTGATTTTAGCGGTTTCGCTCATTTCCTTACCTCATTTGGAAAACGGTTTGAAAGATTCAGGAATATAGCATGTTTAATCCGGACCTGAAAAGGAAAGCCGTATGCGAAATGCCGTCTGAAGCCCAATCAGGGCTTCAGACGGCATTTTACCGCCGGATCAAATATATTGAACTTCGATAATGTCGTATTCGCGTACGCCGCCCGGGGCTTGAACTTCCGCCGTATCGCCTTCTTCCTTGCCGATTAAGGCGCGGGCAATCGGAGAGCCGACATAGATTTTGCCCTGTTTGATGTCCGCTTCGTCTTCGCCGACAATTTGGTAGGTAACGTGTTCTTCCGTTTCCAAATCTTCCAACGTAACCGTCGTACCGAACACGATTTTTCCTTCGGCGTGGATTTCGGTGGGATTGATGATATGGGCAACGGAAAGTTTGTGTTCCAACTCGGAAATGCGGCCCTCGATAAAGCCTTGGCGTTCTTTGGCGGCTTCGTATTCGGCGTTTTCGGACAAATCGCCGTGCGATCTGGCTTCGGCAATCGCTTCGATCACTTCGGGGCGCGCCACGCTTTTGAGCTGCTGCAATTCCTGTTTCAGCAATTCCGCACCGCGTACGGTCAGGGGGATTTTTTGCATCGGTCTTTTTTCTCCATATTCCGGCACACCGGTTTGCGGCAGCAAACATACCGCGTACCGTCTTGCTTTGTGCGTCCGGATATTAAAATAAAAATACAAGCCGCCCGGAAAATCGGCGGCTTGTCTGTCGTTGAACAGCGGCTATTCTACCAAATTCTATGAAATTGGCAATCGTGCCGTGCCGTCCGCAAACGCGCTATGTCCGCAACAAAAGCCGAAAATATGCCGGCAAAAAAATTTTAGAAACAAAAAATTTAAAAATAATCAATTTTCGACATAAAAAACCACATTCACGGACTTTAAAACCGAAAATGCCAAACCTGAGATTTTTCAGACGGCATTTGCACCAGTATAATGCAGGCTGTTTTTATCTTTATATTGACGTTTTGCCATGACCGAATCCGTCCGCCTCCCCGCCGCCCGTCTCAAACCTTCCACCGTCGCCCTGCCCGGCTCCAAAAGCATCAGCAACCGCACCCTGCTGCTCGCCGCCCTGTCCGACAATGCTTGCGAAATCCATTCCCTGCTCAAATCCGACGATACCGGCCGTATGCTCGAAGCACTCGATAAACTCGGCGTTGGAATCGAACATCTTGCCGAAGGCCGTCTGAAAGTACACGGCACGGGCGGACGCTTCCCCAACCGCACTGCCGATTTGTTTTTGGGCAACGCGGGCACGGCGTTCCGCCCGTTAACCGCCGCGCTGGCGGTTTTGGGCGGCGATTATCATCTGCACGGCGTGCCTCGTATGCACGAACGTCCCATCGGCGATTTGGTCGATGCGCTGCGGATTGCCGGCGCCGATGTTGAGTATCTCGGCAACGAACACTATCCGCCGCTTCATATCAGCGAACGCCAAGACAACGGCGAACGCTTGATTCCGATTAAAGGCAATGTATCCAGCCAGTTTCTGACCGCCCTTTTGATGGCGTTGCCGCTGACCGGGCAGGCGTTTGAAATCCGTATGGTCGGCGAATTGATTTCCAAGCCCTATATCGACATTACTTTAAAACTGATGGCGCAATTCGGCGTACAGGTTGCCAATGAAAACTACCGCGTCTTCAAAATTCCCGCCGATGCGCACTACCACGCGCCCGAACACTTGCACGTCGAAGGCGATGCCTCCGGCGCGTCCTACTTCCTCGCAGCCGGTTTGATTGCCGCCACGCCCGTCCGTGTTACCGGCATCGGCGCAAACAGCATACAGGGCGATGTCGCCTTTGCCCGCGAACTGGAAAAAATCGGTGCGGACGTGGTGTGGGGCGAAAACTTCGTCGAAGTCTCGCGCCCGAAAGAACGTGCCGTCCAAGCCTTTGATTTGGATGCGAACCATATCCCCGATGCCGCCATGACCCTCGCCATCGTCGCGCTTGCCACAGGGCAAACCTGCACGCTGCGCAATATCGGTTCGTGGCGCGTCAAGGAAACCGACCGCATCGCCGCAATGGCAAACGAATTGCGCAAACTCGGTGCAAAAGTTGTCGAAGAAGCCGAAGCAATCCGCATCACCCCGCCTGAAACGCTGACACCCGATGCCGTCATCGACACTTACGACGACCACCGTATGGCGATGTGTTTCTCGCTGGTTTCCCTGTTGGGCGTACCCGTCGTCATCAACGACCCGAAATGCACCCATAAAACCTTCCCGACTTATTTTGAAATATTCTCTTCGCTGACCGAAACAGCGTAAATAAGGCGGAAAAAATGCCGTCTGAAACCCGAAAACAGGGCTTCAGACGGCATTTTGCCGCGATTCCGGCACGGCGGGCGGCTCATTCTGTGAAGAAGGTGTATGCGCCGAGGTAGTTTTTGGCGTAAAACGGCGTGGAGAGTTTCTCGGTTCGGACGGTTTTGCCGCTGCTTGGCGCGTGGATGAATTGCCCGTTGCCGATGTAGAGTCCGACATGCGAGTAGCGGTGCGCGCCGCCCGTATTAAAAAACACCAAATCGCCCGCCTTGAGGCTGCTGTCGGGGATTTTGCGGCCTGCCGCCGCCATATCGCGGGCGGTGCGGGGCAGATTGACGTTGAGGGCGTTTTTGTAAACGAATTGAATCATCCCGCTGCAATCGAAGCCGGTTGCGGTGCTGCTTCCGCCCCATTTGTAGGGCGTGCCGATCAGTCCGAGGCTGTGGAGCATGAGTTCCTGCGATCCTTGCGCGCGGTCGATGTGGCTGATGCGGACGGGTTGGATTTGCCGGACTGTCTGTTTGGGTTTCGGTTGGCGGTATTTGCCGGAGGTCGTACCGCATGAGGCGAGGAGCAGTGCACTGAGACAGAGGAAAAGGGTTTTGTCGAGGGGAAACATGGTTTTTCCTTTGCGGGTTCGGATATGCCGTCTGAAGGCGTTTCAGACGGCATTCCTATAATAAACCTTCGATGGGCAGCAGGGATAGGATTTTTGCGGCAATGCGTTTCCAGAGTTTGGCTTCCGGCTCGTTCGGGTAGGTTTTCCGGGTGGCGGGGTCGTACCATTGCAGGCGCTTGTGTTTGTCGAGGGTAACGCGGTAGGCATAGGCGGGCGTGGTATCGGCGAGGGTGCGCTCCATCTGTTCTGCGATTTTGGGGCTTTCGATAACCACGCCCATCTCAGTATTGAGGCGTGCGGAACGGGGGTCGAGGTTGAATGAGCCGATGAAGATGCGCCTGCCGTCCACGATGAAGGTTTTGGCGTGCAACCCGGTCACGGGGCTGCCGGTCAGCCCTTTGTCTTTGGCAGGGAGGACGGCGTGGCCGGGCCGGAGTTCGTAAAGTTTGATGCCGGATTGAAGCAGGGGTTTGCGGTATTTGGCGTAACCGGAATGGACGGCGGCAACATCGGTGGCCTGCAGCGAGTTGGTCAGGACGGTTACGTCTATGCCGTTTTGCACCAGCTTCGCCAACGCCTGCGTGCCGGCCTTCGTGGGGACGAAATAGGGTGAAACCAGATAAACGCTTTTTTCGGGTTGTTTGAGCGCGTCTTGCAGCCGGTCGGCAATCGGCGGTTTGCGGCGGTCGCGGTCCAGCCCTTTGGCGGGGTCGTCGCTGATGAGGCGGGTTTGGACGCTCTGCCAGTCGATGCGCCCCGCCTGTATTTTTCGGTAGAGGGAGGACTGTTCGACGGTTTCGCGATAGCGGAGGAGCGCCTGTCTGGATGTTTCGTCGTCGTAGCCGAGCGTCCGGAGTCCCCGGCGCGGGTCGCCGTGCCGGATGATGCGTGTGGCGTTATGGGCGGAACGGCTTGCCCAGTAGTGGTCGAAATCCCGGGAAACTTCGCCGACTACCGCGCCGGTGGCGAGGATGTCGAGATCGGCGAAAACGGTGTCCCCTCCGGCTTTGAAATATTCGTCGCCGATGTTGCGCCCCCCGAGTATGGTGGCGCGGTTGTCGGCGGTAAAGGATTTGTTGTGCATACGGCGGTTGAGGCGGGGGAAGTCGGTCAGATAGCCCAATGCGCGCCACTTGCGGAAAACGAAGGGATTGAACAGGCGCACTTCGATATTGGGATGGCTGTCGAGGGCGAGCAGGAGGTCGTCCAAACCGCGCGTGTTGTTGTCGTCCAGCAGCAGGCGCACGCGCACGCCGCGTTCTGCGGCAAGGTACATCAGGTTGAACAGCAGCCTGCCGGAAATATCGTTGCGCCAAATGTAGTATTGCAAATCGAGGCTGTGTTCGGCGGATTCGATGAGGGCGGCGCGGGCGGCAAAGGCTTCGTGGGGATCGTCGAGCAGGTAGATGTCGGACAGGCGGCTGTCGGACGGGAAATGGCGGATGTGCAAAACTTTGTCCAAGAGGACGGGCGCGGCAGTGTCGAAATGGCGGCTTTCCGTGCGTTCTTCCGGCGGCGGCAGCCAAGCGGCGCAAGAGCAGAGGAAAAGGCATAAAAGGAGGAGGCTGCGTGTTTTCATAAAAACGGGGCTTCAGACGGCATTGCCGGTGTTTTTGGGTTGCGCGTATCGGAGCGGCACCATCCGAACGCCGGAAAGGGAAAAATGGTTTTCGGGGCAGATTAAGAGGGGGCGTTCCGAATCAGGTTTGCGCCGTCCGAAACGTGCAGCCGCTTGAAAACCAGCGATGAGGCAAGGGTGATGCCGCCGATGCAGAGCAAGGTCATCCGGAAGGCGGGGTGCGGGTTTCCGCCGGCAGGCATCAGGAATATCCAGTTTTTCAGTATCAGCGCGCCGGAAACCACCCCCATACTGATGGCAAGCTGCTGGTTAACCGCCATCAGGCTGTTGCCGCTGCCCGTTTGCTGCGGGCGCAAATCGGCAAGCGTCAGCGTATTCATCGCGGAAAACTGAAAAGAGTTGCACGCGCCGATTGCCAGCGAGAGCAAAACCCATATCCATAACGGAGCATCCTTTCCGGGCAGGGCCGGCAGGATAATCAAAGCGGCGAGCAGTTTGGTATTCCAAAGCAGCAGCGCACGGTAGCCGAAACGCCTCATCAGCGGCGCAATCAGCGGCTTGACCAGCAGGGAAGACAGGGCGACGGGGGCAAGCAGCAGGCCGGACAGGCTTGCGCTGAAACCGAAAGCGGTTTGAAACATCAGCGACATCAGGAAGGGAATCGAGCTGATGCCGATACGGCCGGACAGGTTGCCCGCCAATCCCAAACGGAATGTGCGTATCAGGAACAAATCGGCGGAATAAATCGGGCGCTCCGCCGTTTTCATATGTTTGAAATAAGCCCGGGCGGACAGCAAACCCGCACACAGCGCAGACAAGGTCAAAAACAGGGGCAGCCCGTGGGACAAGCCCTCCATTGCCGACAGCAGCAGGCAGGCGGCAGCCGAAAAAATCAGATAACCCTTAAAATCCAAAGAAGTATCGCCGCCCTTAATATCGGGCATAATATTCCTTCCCAATACGAGGCCCAGCAGCCCGATGGGCAGGTTGAGCAGGAAAATCCAGTGCCACGAAGCATATTCGGCAAGATAGCCGCCCGCCACAGGCCCTAAAACCGGCCCGATCAATGCAGGCATAACCGCATAATTAATGGCATTGAGCAGCTTCGATTTTTCATACGCGCGCAAAATGGTCAGGCGCGGAATCGGAACCAGCATCGAACCGCCTACGCCCTGGACGATGCGCGAGACTGCCAACTCGGGCAGCGATTCGGATGCGGCGCACAATGCCGATCCGAGCATAAAAACGGCAATCGAACCGAAAAAGACTTTTTTCGTTCCGAACCTGTCCGCAAAATAACCGCTTAAAGGCATCAGCAGGGCAACGGTCAAAGTATAGGAAACAACCGCCAACTGCATATTTAAAGGCGGCTCGTCCAAATCGGCGGCAATTTCGGGCAGGGCGGTATTTAAAATAGTCGCGTCCAGCATCTGCATAAAAATGGCAACCGCCAGCAGAAGCGGCAGGCCGGAAGACGGGGCGCGGGCGGATAAGGCGTTTTTTTCCATAAGGCGATTGTACCCCATTCTCACACCGCGACCGCTTCCAAATGCCGTCCGAACGGCGGAAAAGCGCAATCATTACACGTTTACAAATAAATGAAATGCCGTTTTATCATAATGATTACTATTATCAAAAAACAGGGAAAGCAAGGTGCGGCAAGCATCGGCGTGGGAAGCTGAAAGAAAAATCAGATTATTTTTTAAAATTATACTTGACCCGCAACAGTCAATTACTTAAAGTACCCGCTTAACTTCCGACAGAAAAACGGGCATCCCCGTCCACAAAAAAATGAGCGCAATCACCCCACCCAAAATCATTACATTCGACAGCAAACCGACAGATGTCTATTTTTTCGGCACTTGCGTCCTCGATCTCTTTATGCCCGAAGCCGGTATGGATGCCATTACCTTAATCGAGCAACAGGGCATACGGGTTCATTTCCCGATGGCGCAAAGCTGCTGCGGCCAGCCCGCCTATTCATCCGGCCATCCGACTGAAGCCTTCGATGTCGCCAAAGCGCAACTCGACCTTTTCCCCGAGGAGTGGCCGATTGTCGTACCGTCCGGTTCGTGCGGCGGTATGATGAAGCACCATTGGCCCACCCTGTTTAAAAACACGGAATACGAATCCAAAGCGGTTGATTGCGCCGGCCGCATCATCGAGTTTACCCATTTCCTGCTTGCCATCGGCTACAAGCCCGAAGACAAGGGCAAACCCGTCAAAGTCGCCGTCCATACCTCCTGCGCCGCCCGCCGAGAAATGAATGTCCATCTCTCGGGCTGGCAGCTGATCGACGGTATGGAAAACGTCGAGCGCGTCGTTCACGACCACGAAAGCGAGTGTTGCGGCTTCGGCGGCACATTCTCCGTCAAACAGGCCGACATTTCCGGCGCGATGGTAACCGACAAAGTCGCCGCGCTGAAAGAAACCGGCGCGACCGAAATCATCAGCGCGGACTGCGGCTGTATGATGAACATCGGAGGCAAAATCGCCAAGGACGAACCGGATATGCCGCGTCCGAAGCATATCGCATCCTTCCTGTTGGAACGCACCGGAGGCAAAGTATGAGCGCGCGCGAAAATATTTTGGCAAAACTGAAAAAAGCCGGCGCGTTGCCGATGGAAGAGCCTGCGGTTTTTGATTATTACCGCGAAAAGGGTGTTTCTTGGGACAGCGAGATTGAGCGTCTGAAACATTGGGCTGCCGCAATGCGCGCCGTCAAAACCGAAATCTATTGGGTGACGAAAAGCAATTGGATGCAGGTTTTCCGCGAAGCGGCAGAAGGCAAGGGTTTGAAAAACATCCTGCTGCCCTTGGCGACCGAACACGGACAAATTGCCCGTGCCGCATTGGCGGGCAGCAATATCGAACCGATTGCCTTCGAGCGCGAAATCGATACTTGGAAAACCGAGTTTTTCACGAACATCGATGCAGGCTTCAGCGGCGCGCAATGCGGCATCGCCCGCACCGGTACGCTGATGCTGTTTTCCAGCCCCGAAGAACCGCGTACTTTGAGCCTCGTTCCGCCCGTGCATTTCTGCCTGTTTGATACGGCGAAAATGTATAACGAATTTCACAACGCTGTCGAAGGTGAAAAACTGGTGGAAAACGGTATGCCGACCAATGTTTTCCTGATTTCCGGCCCGTCCAAAACCGCAGACATCCAGCTGACGCTTGCTTACGGCGCGCACGGTCCGCGCGATTTGGTCATCCTCGCCATCCTGCCCGACCACATTTCCCCTGCCGATTTGGAGGAAAACGTATGACTACGCAAACCATCAAATTTCATATGAAGCCGGAAACGTTCAAGCAAAACGCCGCCATTTCCCTTCAAGACAAGCCTTTGCGTAAAAGCCTGCGTACCGCGATGGATATGTTGATGACCAAACGCAAAGCCGTTTTGACCGACGAAGAAGAGCTGCAAAGCCTGCGCGATTTGTGCGAACACATCCGTCAACGCTCATTGTCCAAATTGCCCGCCCTGCTGGAGCAGTTAGAAGAAAACCTGACCAGGCTGGGCGTAAAAGTACACTGGGCGGAAACGCCGGCCGAAGCCTGCCAAATCATCCACGGCATCATTACCGCCAAAAACGGCAAGCTGATGGTTAAAGGCAAATCGATGGTCAGCGAAGAAATCGAGCTGAACCATTATCTTGAAGCAAAAGGCATTAAAGCGGTGGAAAGCGACTTGGGCGAGTTCATCGTCCAAATGGCAGGCGAGAAACCGACCCATATCGTGATGCCCGCCATTCACAAAACCAAAGAACAGGTGAGCGAACTTTTCCACCAAAACCTCGGCACGCCGCTGACGGACGACGTGGACCAACTGACCGGCTTCGCCCGCAAAGCCCTGCGCGATATTTACAGCACCGCCGATGTCGGCTTGAGCGGCGTGAACTTCGCCGTAGCTGAAACGGGTACGTTATGTTTGGTGGAAAACGAAGGCAACGGCCGTTTGAGCACCACCGTTCCGCCCGTGCATATCGCCATTACCGGTATTGAAAAAGTAGTGGCGAAATTGTCCGACATCCCCCCCTTGTACAGCCTGCTGCCGCGTTCCGCCATCGGTCAAAACATTACCACTTATTTCAATATGATTACTGGCCCGCGCCGCAGTGAAGAATTAGACGGTCCGCAGGAAATGCACTTGGTCCTGCTCGACAACGGCCGCAGCCAGGCTTATGCCGAAGACCAAATGCGCCGCACCCTGCAATGTATCCGTTGCGGCGCGTGTATGAACCATTGTCCGGTTTATACCCGTATCGGCGGCGCGGCATACGGCACAACCTATCCCGGCCCGATTGGCGAGATTATTTCCCCGCACCTGTTGGGTCTGGATGCCACCCGCGACCTGCCGACCGCCTGCACGATGTGCGGCGCGTGTGTGGAAGTCTGCCCGGTACGCATCCCGATTACCGAACAAATGCAGCGGCTTCGTGTCGAAGCGCAACGTTCGCCGACCGAAACCGTGCCTCATCCCATCCGCGGACAAGGCGCATCGCATACCTTCGGCGAACAAATGGCGTGGCGCACATTCAACGGCATTTTCAGCGGCAGCAAAACCTACCGCGCCTTCGGTTGGGCAGCCACCAAGTTCCGCAACCTGACCCCGCGCAAACAGTTGGGTTGGACGGACAACCGCGTGCCGATGAAACCGGCGAAGAAAACCCTGCACGAACTGATGGCGGAAAAAATGCGCCAAAAAGAACAGGCATAAACAGTTGTTTGCAAAAATGCCGTCTGAAACCCGAAAACAGGGCTTCAGACGGCCTGAAAAGCAGCCTGACCGCGCAAAAATAAATGATGAGACGGAACGCTAAGACGCTTTCAGGCAGCCTGACATTAAGGCTGCTTAGAAGCGTTTTTTAATCGTACCACGGATTGAACACCGCGACATCGGCCGCAAAAAATGGGCCGGTATCACGCGTAGCAACTGTCAAACGGTGCTGTTTGGCCGTTGCTGCAATATAGCCGTCTGCGGCGGCAATCGCTTTGCCATGTGTTTTGGCATAGGAACGAATTTGCGCATAGATTGCGGCAACCGGTTCATCAAAAGGCAGAATCCGCCTCGCAAATAAAGGCAAAATGGATTGTTCCAAACGCTCGTGCAGCACATTCTTTTTCTTGCCGTCGGGCAACAACGCCACACCCAAACGCAATTCTGCAACAGTCATGGCAGACAAATACACATCTTCCAATATCAAACTATCCAACCATGCCACCACACGTTCATTGGGTTGTGGGCGCAAAGGTTCGGAAATCACATTTGTATCCAGTAAAATCATCAAAAGGATACCTCATTCTTGGTATCGAAATCACGCACGTTATCCAACTCCACACCATCCACTTCCTGCCCGATTGATGCCAACATTGACCCCAAACGTACCGTTTGCTGTGCTTTGGCGATGTTATCCAAGATTAAGCGGATTTCTGCTTCGGTACTGCGCCCTGCGGCTCGCGCGCGGAATTTGAGTGCGTTGTGCGTGCTCTCGGATAAATTTCTAATCACAACAGAAGCCATTGCCTTTCCTTCCTGAAAAAAGTTTTCCAAATGCTATCAAAATAAAAAAATGATAGCAATCTATTTTTTAACGCCTGCGGATGCCTGAAAATTCAGGTGGCCGCAGGCGTTTTTTTGCATCTGAAAAACGTCTCCCTCCCCCTTTCTGATAAATAAAAACAGCCGCTCTGCGGCGTTTTGGCACAACGGGCAATGCTGCTCGGTCGAAACGGAAGCAGATTATGGCGGAAAACCCATCACGCTCGGCGAAATAGTGCAGCCCGAAAGCGATGTGCCTGAAAAATATTTCCTGACAGATACTGCCAAATTGGAAAAGTTCCGGTATTTGCGCGGCGCAAAAAAAATCGAACGCGTTTCTTCCGACGGGCATACCTACATTTACTCGGAAGGCGGAATGCCGCCCTACGACGATTTAAACCTGCCAGGACGGACAATGCTGACTTCCGAAGGGACGGTCAGCAGGCCGACGCACCTTTTGAAAATAAACGGAAAACACCGGCTGCTGACACCTGTCGAAGCCGAAAGGCTGCAAGATTTCCCCGACGGTTGGACAGCCCGGAAGAAACTTGCCGACGGCACAGTCGCCGAAGTTTCCGACAAGATGCGTATGTTTTTTATGGGTAATGCGCCGGTTACTGAAATCGTCAGGAAAATCGGGACATTTATTTCAGAAATTGAAACCCGCACAGATTGTTAAACCCCAAAACAGGGGCGGGCGAAATCTTCCGGCAATGGACTCATGCAAACAAATGCCGTCTGAAACCCGAAACAGGGCTTCAGACGGCATTTGTGTATTCGCGGACGGAGGGTTTTAAATCTGTTCCAATTCCATACTCAAAACAGCCTGTTCCTGTTTGGCTCGGAAGTCTGCCAGTTTTTGCGCCAGTTCGGGATTTTCATTGGCCAGCATGGAAACGGCGAACAATGCGGCATTTGCCGCGCCTGCCTCGCCGATGGCGAATGTGGCGACGGGTACGCCTTTGGGCATTTGTACAATCGATAAAAGCGAATCTTCGCCGCGCAGGTATTTACTGGGGACGGGTACGCCCAAAACGGGGACGGTAGTCTTGGCGGCAACCATACCGGGTAAATGCGCCGCGCCGCCCGCGCCCGCGATAATGGCTTTGATGCCGCGCGCCCGTGCGGTTTCAGCGTATTGGAACATTAAATCCGGGGTGCGGTGTGCGGAAACAACGCGCGCCTCATATTCTACGCCGAACTCTTCAAGAAACTGCGCTGCCTGCCGCATAACGGGCCAATCGCTGTTGCTGCCCATGATGATGCCGACTTGAATCATAAATCTCTCCTTGGTGGGGATGGGGTAAAAAGCGGAAAAACGGAAAAAACTATCGTTTGCGTATGGCTGAGGCGGCGCGTTTTGCCGCCGGGCTGCCGGGATAGGTCTGTATCAGGCTGCGCCAAGTCGCCCTTGCAATATCTTTTTGCTGCAGCCTGTATTGGCATTCGCCGATTTTGAACATGGCTTCGGGCGCGGTTGGGCTGTCTTTGAAACGGTTGGCGTAACGCCCTCCGATTTCGATGACGGATTCGCAGTTCCCCATACGCGCCCTGCTTTGCAGCAACAGGTACATACTGCGTTGCGCGATGCTGCCGCCGTCGCCTCCGTCCGCGCCTTTCAACAGGGCGGCCGCTGCAGAAAACCTGCCGCTTTGATAGTGTTTGAGTGCCTGATTGTAGAGGTTTTGTGCGGTTTCGACAGTATGTGCGGATGCGCTACCGCCTTCGGTATTGAGATAATGCTCTTTCAACTTGCGGTCGTCGAGTTTTTGGACGGGTGTCCTGCCGGAAGAATGTGTTTTTGCGTGTTCCAGTGCTTTGACTTTGCCGTTTAAGGTTTCCACTTCGTTCGACAGGCGAATAATCCTGTTTTCCAGATAGTCCAAACGGTCTTGCAAGGTCGGAACGGGATAGGGAATGCCGTCTGAAGCATTTTCCTGTGTCGGCATTTCGGTTCGGCTGTCTGCCGGAACAGGTGAAACGGAAGAACAGGCGGCGGACACAGTCAGCCAAATGATAAAAAGCGGTAATTTGGTCTTCATTATTTTTTCAGAAGCAGGGTCAAGCCGTCGCCGACGGGCAGGGTGATGGGGACGATGCGCGGGTCGTTCGGCAGGTTTTGATTGAAATCTTTGAGGATGCCGACACTGGGCGGCGCATCGGAAGCGGCCTCGCGCATCACCCTTCCGTTCAACAAAATATTGTCGATGGCAATAATGCCGCCTTGCCGGACGAGTTTGAGGCAACGCTCGAAATATTGCGGCGTGGGCGGTTTGTCTGCGTCTATCAGTGCCAAATCGTAGCTTCCGGCTTCACCCTGTGCAATCAAATCATCCAATGTCAGCAATGCGGGTTGCAGGTGCAGGCCGATTTTATGTGCCACACCGGCCTCGTTCCAAACCTGACGCGCCGTATCGGTAAAGGTTACATTGATATCGCAGGCGGTAATCCGCCCGTGTTCGGGCAACGCCAATGCAAGCGCGGTGCTGCTGTATCCGGTAAATACGCCGATTTCCAGATATTTTTCCGCGCGAATCAGCTTTGCCAGCCAAACCAAAACCGCCGCCTGTTCGCGCGCAATCGCCATTTTGCCCATACGGTGATGCTCGGTCTTCTCGCGCAGCCGCGTCAAAACGGGATGTTCGGGTTCGCCGATGGCGTTCAAATAGTTTTGCAGGTCCGGTGCGACATTGGACAGATGGGTCGTCATTTCGGCGGGTTCAGTCTTGGTAATAGGTATAAGGTTTTTTCGCTACTTTTGCCGCCTCGAAGTTTTCCTGTTCTTCGGGATTGAGTTCGACATCCCACAAAAGCCCCCTGTTTTCCAAACGCTG
Organism: Neisseria lactamica; assembly: GCF_901482445.1. NCBI lineage: Bacteria > Pseudomonadati > Pseudomonadota > Betaproteobacteria > Neisseriales > Neisseriaceae > Neisseria > Neisseria lactamica. The sequence continues at coordinate 810,959 of NZ_LR590477.1, forward strand.
CTGTTCCAACTCAGGTTTTTCTTCAATCAGGCGGTTGAGGAATTGTGTGGCTTCGGATTGGTAGTGGTACATCTTTACGCTCCAATTTTATGGGATACGGCGTGATTATACTGGTATTTTCCAAACGGGATAAACGGCTTTTATCAAGAATACGGGCAGAAAAGTAAGGGGTTTTATTATAGAATGAAGCGTTTTTTGCAACGGAAGCCTACCTTATGCCACGCATTGCCGCCCTGCCCGACCATCTTGTCAACCAAATCGCCGCCGGCGAAGTGGTCGAACGCCCTGCCAACGCCTTGAAAGAAATTGTTGAAAACAGCATAGACGCAGGCGCGACGGCGATTGATGTCGAGCTGGCGGGCGGCGGCATCCGCCTCATTCGCGTCAGCGACAACGGCGGCGGTATCCATCCGGACGACATCGAACTCGCGCTCCACCGCCACGCCACCAGCAAAATCAAAACCTTAAACGATTTGGAACACGTCGCCAGTATGGGCTTTCGCGGCGAAGGCTTGGCAAGCATCGCCTCCGTCAGCCGCCTGACCCTGACCAGCCGTCAAGAAGACAGTTCGCACGCGACCCAAGTCAAAGCCGAAGACGGCAAACTCAGCAGCCCCACCGCCGCCGCCCACCCCGTCGGCACGACCATCGAAGCTGCCGAACTCTTCTTCAATACACCCGCGCGGCGCAAGTTCCTCAAATCCGAAAACACCGAATACGCCCACTGCGCCACCATGCTCGAACGCCTCGCGCTGGCGCATCCGCACATTGCCTTCTCACTCAAACGCGACGGCAAACAAGTGTTCAAACTTCCAGCCCAAAGCCTGCATGAACGGATTGCCGCCATTGTCGGCGAAGACTTTCAGACGGCATCCTTAGAAATAGACAGCGGCAACGGCGCGCTGCGGCTCTACGGCGCGATTGCCAAGCCGACTTTTGCCAAAGGCAAAACCGACAAACAATACTGCTTCGTCAACCACCGCTTCGTGCGCGACAAAGTCATGCTCCACGCCGTCAAGCAGGCATACCGCGACGTTTTGCACAACGCCCTCACCCCCGCTTTCGTCCTTTTCCTCGACCTGCCGCCCGAAGCCGTGGATGTCAACGTCCACCCGACCAAAACCGAAATCCGCTTCCGCGACAGCCGGCAGGTGCACCAACTCGTGTTCCACACGCTCAACAAAGCCCTTGCCGACACACGCGCCGACCTGACCGAAAGCGTCAGCAACGCAGGCGAAGTGTTGCATGACATTACCGGCGTTACGCCTGCACCAATGCCGTCTGAAAACGACAACGAAAATCTGTTTGATAGCGCATCCGACTACCCGACAGGCAACAAACCCGATACGCGCAATGCCTTCGGTTCATCAGGCAAAACCGCGCCCATGCCTTACCAGGCCGCGCGTGCGCCGCAACAACGCAGCCTGTCCCTGCGCGAAAGCCGCGCGGCAATAAACACCTATGCCGAACTCTACAAAAAAACCGACGACATCGACCTTGAGTTAAGCCGATTCGAGCAGGCACGTTTCGGCAATATGCCGTCTGAAACGCCTGCTCCCCAAACAGATACGCCGCTTTCAGACGGCATCCCGTCCCCATCCGAACTGCCGCCGCTCGGTTTTGCCATTGCCCAATTACTTGGCATCTACATCCTTGCCCAAGCCGAAGACAGCCTGCTGCTCATCGATATGCACGCCGCTGCCGAACGCGTCAACTACGAAAAAATGAAACGCCAACGTCGGGAAAATGGCAGGCTGCAAAGCCAGCGCCTGCTTATTCCCGTAACCTTTGCCGCGTCCCACGAAGAATGCGCCGCCCTTGCCGATTATGCCGAAACACTGGCAGGCTTCGGGCTGGAACTGTCCGATATGGGCGGCAACACCCTCGCCGTCCGCGCCGCACCCGCAATGTTGGGCAAATCCGATGTCGTCTCCCTCGCCCGCGACGTATTGGGCGAATTCGCCCAAGTCGGCAGCAGCCAAACCATCGAGGAACACGAAAACCGCATCCTCGCCACCATGTCCTGCCACGGCTCGATCCGCGCCGGCCGCCGGCTTACCCTGCCCGAAATGAACGCACTGCTGCGCGATATGGAAAACACGCCGCGCAGCAACCAATGCAACCACGGCAGGCCGACTTGGGTCAAACTGACTTTGAAAGAATTGGACGCACTGTTCTTGCGCGGACAGTAAGCCGAAAGTGCTAGAATACGCCGCCCGAGACCGCCGTTCAGACGGCATTCCGACGCACCGACAGAAACATCACGACCGAAACCAAGAGAAAAATATGGCCTATCAAGTTCTCGCCCGAAAATGGCGGCCCAAAACCTTTTCCGACTTAGTCGGTCAGGAACACGTCGTCAAAGCCCTGCAAAATGCCTTGGACGAAGGCAGGCTGCATCACGCCTACCTGCTGACCGGAACGCGCGGCGTGGGCAAAACCACCATCGCCCGCATCCTTGCCAAAAGCCTCAACTGCGAAAACGCGCAACACGGCGAACCTTGCGGCGTATGCGAAAGCTGTACGCAGATTGATGCCGGACGCTACGTCGATCTGCTGGAAATCGATGCCGCCTCCAACACAGGCATCGACAACATCCGCGAAGTCTTGGAAAACGCCCAATACGCGCCGACCGCCGGCAAATACAAAGTCTATATCATCGACGAAGTGCATATGCTTTCCAAAAGCGCGTTCAACGCTATGCTCAAAACGCTGGAAGAGCCGCCCGAACACGTCAAATTCATCCTTGCCACGACCGATCCGCACAAAGTTCCCGTTACCGTCTTGAGCCGCTGCCTGCAATTCGTCTTGCGCAATATGACCGCGCAGCAGGTTGCCGACCACCTCGCCCACGTCCTCGACAGCGAAAAAATCGCCTACGAACCCGCCGCCCTGCAACTTTTGGGACGCGCCGCCGCCGGATCGATGCGCGATGCCTTAAGCCTGCTCGACCAAGCCATCGCCCTAGGTTCGGGCAAAGTTGCCGAAAACGATGTCCGCCAAATGATTGGTGCGGTTGACAAACAATACCTTTACGAACTGCTGACAGGCATCATCAACCAAGACGGCGAGGCCCTGACCGCCAAAGCGCAGGAAATGGCGGCGTGTGCCGTCGGCTTTGACAACGCCTTGGGCGAACTTGCCATACTGCTGCAACACCTCGCCCTGATACAGGCAGTCCCCTCCGCCTTGGCGCACGACGACCCCGATTCCGATATTTTGCACCGCCTCGCCCAAACCATAAGCGGCGAACAAATCCAGCTTTACTACCAAATCGCCGTCCACGGTAAACGCGACCTGAGCCTCGCCCCCGACGAATACGCCGGCTTTATGATGACCCTGCTGCGTATGCTGGCGTTTGCGCCCTTGGCGGCAGCTTCGTGTGATGCAAATGCCGTGATTGAAAATACCGAACTAAAATCCCCATCGGCACAAACCGCCGAAAAGGAAACCGCCGCAAAAAAGCCCCAACCGCGCCCTGAAGCGGAAACCGCCCAAACACCCGTTCAGACGGCATCCGCAGCGGCAATGCCGTCTGAAGGCAAAACTGCCGAACCCGTTTCCAATCAAGAAAACAACGATGTTCCGCCTTGGGAAGACGCGCCGGACGAAGCCCAAACCGCAGCCGGCACGATCGCGCAAGCATCGGCAAAAAGCATTCAGACGGCATCCGAAGCCGGAACGCTGCCGGAAAATCAAGTTTCCAAGAACAAGGCAGCCGACAACGAAACCGAGGCTTCCTTGTCCGAAACGCCGTCTGAAAACCCCATTCAGGCAACACCGAATAATGAAGCCGTTGAAACAGAAACATTTGCACACGAAGCTCCTGCAAAACCTTTCAACGGTTACAGCTTTCCGGATGATGACTGCCCCGTAGAAGACAACGCGGAAATCCCGCCGCCCGATTGGGAACACGCCGCCCCTGCCGATGCGGAAGAAGAAAACAACGCCGACGAAGGCAGCAACGACGAAAACAACACACCGTCCGCCCCGCCGCCCGAATTTTCCACCGAAAACTGGGCAGCCATCGTCCGGCATTTCGCCCGCAAACTCGGCGCGGCGCAAATGCCGGCGCAACACTCCGCGTGGACGGAATACCATCCCGACACCGGTCTGATGGTTTTGGCGATGACCGCCGAAGCACGCGCCACCGCCGATAAAAAACGCCTCGACAAAATCCGCGACACCCTTGCCCAAGCCTACGGGCTGCAACTCACCCTGCAAACCCAAGACTGGCGCGACGAAGCCGGCAGAGAAACCCCCGCGATGCAGGACAAGCGCGTCCAAATCGAAGACAGGCAAAAAGCACAAGCATTGCTCGAAGCCGACCCCGCCGCACAAAAAATCCTCCAAGCATTCGGCGCGCAATGGCAGCCCGAATCACTGGAATTGGCGGCAAACCGGCCGTAAACAGATATAATGCCGCCCGAACCCTTCGGACGGCATTGCCGTTTCCCTCATTCAATCAAAACAGACAGGAGTATTCAGTATGTTCGGAAAAGCCGGATTAGGCGGCCTGATGAAGCAGGCGCAGCAAATGCAGGAAAATATGAAAAAAGCGCAAGCCAAACTTGCCGAAACCGAAATCGAAGGCGAAGCAGGCAACGGCTTGGTCAAAATCACAATGACCTGCGCGCACGAAGTACGCAAAATCGACATCAGCCCCGATTTGATTCAAGAAGCCGCCGACGACAAAGAAATGCTCGAAGACCTCATCCTCGCCGCCCTCAAATCCGCCCGTGGCAAAGCCGAAGAAACCGCAAACAAAACAATGGGCGCATTCACTCAAGGACTCCCCCCCGGCGTGGGCGACTTCTTCCGCTGACCCCGACCGTCATTCCCACGCAGGCGGGAATGACGGAGGGCAATGCCGTCTGAAACTTCGTCATTCCCGCGAAAACGGAAATTCAGCCCCGTCGGAACAGAAACTTACACCCCCGTCATTCCCGTGAAAACGGGAATCCGGTAGGCTGGGCTGTAGGGTGGGCTTCAGCCCACCAATCCGCCAACAACCACACAAACCCCCACCGCGTCATTCCCGCGAACGCGGGAATCCAGTAACCGAAAAACCACAGGAATCCATCGGAAAAAACAGAAACCCCCACAGCCGTCATTCCAGTATATCGTAGGGTGCATATCGTAGGGTGGGCTTCAGCCCACCAAAACAACAATGCCCCGATGCCGTCTGAAACTTCGTCATTCCCGTGCAGGTTGCGGGATTCGGCGGAATCGGTGGGCTGAAGCCCACCCTACCATTACCGTTTTACTCGATAAATTTCCGTGCCGACGGGTCTGGATTCCCGCCTTCGCGGGAATGACGGCATCAGTTTGCAGGATTCGGCGGAAACGGTAAAAACAGAGAGAACGATAAGAACGCAAAAACGGCAAAAATAGCGGGAATCGGCAGGCTGAAGCCTACCCTGCCATTATTTACACGTCCGTACCGCTTAAATGCCGTCTGAAATACCGTCGGAGCGGTGGGCTGAAGCCCACCCTACCATTACGCCCTGCCATTCATTTCCGCATCCGTATATCGTAGGGTGGACTTCAGCCCACCAAAACACAAAAATTCCGATGCCGTCTGAAGCTTCGTCATTCCCGTGAAAACGGGAATCCGGTAGGCTGGGCTGTAAGATAGGCTGTAGGGTGGGCTTCAGCCCACCAATCCGCCAACAACCACACAAACCCCCACACCGTCATTCCCGCGAACGCGGGAATCCAAAACCTCTAAACTTCCAGATAATCTTTGAATATTGCCGCCTCCACCAATCCGCCCACACCAACCCAAAGCCCCAAACCCCCCCTCCCTCAAAATCATCCAATAATGTAAAATCCCCCCCCCGCAAAAAAAATGATATATTCCAAGCGAAAGCCCCTCAAAGCCCCGTCATACGCACCGCACCACCAAACCCCACCAACCGTCATTCCCGCAAAAGCGGGAATCCAGAAACGCAACGCAACAGGAATTTATCGGAAAAACCCCAACCCGAACGGACTAGATTCCCGCCTGCGCGGGAATGACGAGATTTTAAGTTGGGGGAATTTATCAGGAATGATTGAATCCATAGGAAAAACCACAGGAATCTATCGGAAAAAACAGAAACCCCCACCGACCGTCATTCCCGCAAAAGCGGGAATCCAGCAACACAACGCAACAGGAATCCATCGGAAAAAACAGAAACCCCCACCGCGTCATTCCCGCAAAAGCGGGAATCCAGTAACACAACGCAACAGGAATTTATCGGAAAAACCCCAACCCGAACGGACTAGATTCCCGCGCAGGCGGGAATGACGGGATTTTAAGTTGGGGGAATTTATCAGAAAACCCCCAACCCCCAAAAAACCGGGCGGATGCCGCGCCATCCGCCCCCAAACCCCGATTAACCATTCAAACAAACCGAAAGAAAAAACAAAATGAACAAAATATACCGCATCATTTGGAATAGTGCCCTCAACGCCTGGGTAGTCGTATCCGAGCTCACACGCAACCACACCAAACGCGCCTCCGCAACCGTGGCAACCGCCGTATTGGCAACCCTGTTGTCCGCAACGGCTCAGGCGAGTACAAATTTGTCGGGGACTGATGGAGATGCTGATCCACTTAAACCGGTTTTTGACGAATCTTATGAAACTAGTGATGAAAATAGTAACACTACTTACAAGTTTGGTTTGCTTGTTACTGATAAAGATGGAAAGGTCAAGGATGAAAATGCTATCAATGGTAGTGATGAAGAACAAGGAAAGCGCACAATTTCAGTAGAAGATTCTGAGGCTTCAGAGAGTCGCCCCAAGCTGAAAAGCAGCTATCTCTACCTCCGCGAAAACGGCGGGATTGAAATCGACCAAGAAGGACGTTCCGCCAAATTCAAAGTAAAACACGGCGACGGCTTGAAGATTGACACCAACACCGACAAACTCGTTGCCGATACCGTTGACCTTACCGTTACCAACGGCAAAGTAGGCGATGTTAATGGCAACGACAAAAAACTCGTCAACGCCGGCAATCTGGCAACCACATTAAACAGCTTAGGCTGGCAGCTTAAAACCACCAACGGTGCTGCCGCAGCCGGCACTAACGCGACCTCGACCGTCAAAAGCGGCGACGAAGTCGAGTTCAAAGGCGAAGGCGTTGAAGTAACCACGACAAGCACGGGAACAAAACACACCGTTACCATCAAAGCCGCCCAAAACAAAGGCGGCGCTTGGAAAATCATCGCCGACAAAGAAGGCACGGGCGAAGTCGATCCCGCAAACAACCCACCTACCGAACAAGAAGTCAATACAGGCGACAAAGTAACCCTCAAAGCGGGCGACAACCTGAAAATCAAACAAAACGGCAAAGACTTCACCTACTCGCTGAAAAAAGAGCTGAAAAACCTGACCAGCGTAGAGTTTAAAGACGCAAACGGCGGCACAGGCAGCGCAAGCACCAAAATTGACAAAAACGGCTTAACCATCACGCCGGCGAATGGTGGTGCGGCAGGCACAACTACGCCTGACGGAAACACAATCAGCGTAACCACGTTAGGCATCAGCGCGGGCAGCAAAGAAATTACCAACGTTAAGAGTGCTTTGTCTAAATACAATGGCAATAATAATGACGCTAAGAAAGACTTGGTTGATTTAAGCAGCCTGACAAACACCGCAACTGGCGGTACAACAACAAATAATGGTTTAGCCAACAAAGCCGCAACCGTAGGCGACTTGGCAGGCTTAGGCTGGGTGCTTTCATCTACGAAAACAACGGACGAAACTGCTGATAAGCCATTCCACGCTGCCGTTAAAAACGCAACGGAAGTTGAGTTTGTCGGCAAAAACGGCGCAAACGTGTCCGCAAAAACTGGTACTGACGGTAAACACACCGTAACGGTAGATGTGGCAACAGTAGAAGCCGGAAACGGTCTTGAGAAAGATACTACTACCGGTAACAGGATTAAGCTCAAAGTCAAATCCAAAGCAGGAGAAGAAAACTTATTAACCGTAGGTAATGACGGCGTGTCCGTTACCAAAGGCGAGTTTAATACAGTAGAGACAACAACGACTACAGGTCAAGGTGCAAGTGCCAATAATCGCGGTAAAGTTACGGTTAAGGCTTCAAACGGCACGGTGTCCGAAGACGACAAGAAAAAAGTGGCGACTGTCGGCGACGTTGCGGACGCTATCAACAGTGCGGCAACCTTTGTGAAAGTGGAAAGCACAGATGAAGATATTGAAAATGGTGCTACAACCCAAGATGCAACTAAAGACCAAGCCCTTAAAGCAGGCGACACCTTAACCTTAAAAGCGGGTAAAAACTTAAAGGTTAAACGTGATGGTAAAGATGTAACATTTGCTTTAGCGAAAGACCTTGATGTTAAAACTGCGAAAGTGAGTGATACCTTAACGATTGGCGGTAATAAAGTTGCAGGTGGTACTGCAACGCCAAAAGTAAATATCACTAGCACGGCAAACGGCTTGAACTTTGCGAAAGACGCTACGGGTACTAATGGCGATACTACGGTTTACTTGAATGGTATTGGTTCAACTTTACACGATACGCTTGCGGGTTCTCCTGCTACTCACGTTGATGCGGGCAACCAAAGTACACATTACACTCGTGCAGCAAGTATTAAAGATGTATTGAATGCGGGTTGGAATATTAAGGGTGTTAAACCCGGTTTAACAACTGGTCAATCAGAAAGTGTCGATTTTGTTCATACTTACGACACAGTTGAGTTCTTGAGTGAAAATAAAGATACAACAACCGTAACTGTGGATAGTGAAAATAGTGGAAAAACCACTAAAGTTAAAATCGGTGCGAAAACTTCCGTTATCGCTGCAAAAGACGGTAAGTTGCTTACCGGTAAGGACAATCAAACAAACGGCGGTACAAATACCACCCCTGCTACTGATGATAATGACACCGGCACCGGCTTGGTTACTGCAAAAGCCGTAATTGATGCCGTGAACAAGAGCGGTTGGAGGGTAAGCGGCGAGGGTACGACTGCCGAAACCGGTGCAACCGCCGTGAATGCGGGCACTGCTGAAACCGTTACATCCGGCACGAGCGTGAACTTCAAAAACGGCAATGCGACCACAGCAACCGTAAGCAAAGATAATGGCAACATCAACGTCAAATACGATGTAAACACCGGCGACGGTTTGAAGGTAGATGATAAAAAAATCACCGTAAATACCGGCGACGGCTTGAAAGTTGAAGGCGGAAAAGTTGTTGCAAGTGTTGGCGACGGTTTGAAGCTGGATAACCAAAAAATCGTTGCAGACACGACCAAGCTTACCGTAACAGACGGTAAAGTTACCGCCCCTAATGGCACTAACGGCGATACGAAGAAACTTGTTGATGCAGGCAGTTTGGCTGATGCGTTAAACAAATTAAGCTGGAAAGCGAAAGCTGACAAGGATACCGATGGCGAAGTTGACCCAACAACAGCAACCGAACAAGAAGTCAAAGCAGGCGAAACTGTAACCTTCAAAGCAGGCAAGAACTTGAAAGTGAAACAGTCTGGAAAAGACTTTACTTATTCGCTGAAAGACGAACTTACGGGTTTGACAAGCGTTACTTTGGGTAATACAGCAAATGGCGGAACTGGCGCGAACGGTGCAAGCACTAAAATTGACAAAGACGGCTTAACCATCACGCTGGCGAATGGTGCGGGTGCGACTGATGCAAACAAAATCAGCGTAACTAAAGACGGCATTAGTGCAGGTAATAAAGCCATTACCAACGTTGCAAGCGGTTTGAAAACCTACGGGGATACCCAAAACGGACAACCCGCAGCCAACACCAATACGGCTAAAAATGGCTTGATTAATTTAGATACTGCTACAACACCTGCAAATGGTGTGGGCACAGGCACGTCCGTAGCCGACACCACAGCCGCAACCGTAGGCGATTTGCGTAAACTCGGCTGGGTGCTTTCGGCTGATAAAACCACAAACGGCACAGACACGACCGCATTCCACGCCGCCGTTAAGAACGCCGAAGAAGTCGAGTTCAAAGGCACAGGTGCGGCTACCGTTTCCGCAAAAACCGAAAACGGCAAACACACCATTACCGTTGACGTACAAAAAGCCGAGATTGAGACTTCAGACGGCATCGAGAAGACCAATGACGGCAAAATTAAGCTGAAAGTGGACAACACAGATGGAAACAATGTTTTAACTGTTGATGCAACGAAAGGTGCTTCTGTTGCCAAAGGCAAGCTTGAAGTTGTAAGCACCACAGCCAACGGCGACAAAAAAGGTCAGGTAAAAGCGAAAAGTGCGAATGGAACTGATGCTACCGATAAGGACGTGGCAACAGTGAAGGATGTTGCCGAGGCTATTAACAAAGCAGAAACTTTCGTAAAAGTAGAAAACACTACTGAAGATATTGAAGATGCAGCAGCCAATGGGGCAGATAATACCGAAGAAGCCCTTAAAGCAGGCGATACCTTGACCTTTAAAGCAGGTAAAAACCTGAAAGTTAAACGTAGTGGAAAAGAAATTACTTTTGACTTGGCGAAAAACCTTGATGTGAAAACCGCGACCGTGAGCGATAAGTTGTCGATTGGTAAAGATGCGGCGAGCAAGGTTAATGTAACCAGTACGGCTGACGGTTTGACCTTTGCAAAAGAAAATGGAACACCTGTAGCAGGAAATGGTACGCCTGATACGAGAATTTATTTAAATGGTATTGCAACTACTTTAACTGAGCCAAGTGCAGGAGCGAAGTCTTCACACGTTGATTTAAATGTGGATGCAGCGAAAAAATCTCACGCGGCAAGTATTGAAGATGTGTTGCGTGCAGGTTGGAATATTCAAGGCAATGGCAATAATGTTGATTATGTGGCGACGTATGACACAGTAAACTTTACTGATGATGGTCAAGGAACAACGACAGTAACTGTAACCCAAAAAGAGAATGGCAAAGGTGCTGACGTTAAAATCGGTGCGAGAACTTCTGTTATCAAAGACCACAACGGCAAACTGTTTACAGGCAAAGACCTGAAAGATGCTAACCATAATGGTGTAACTGTTACTGAAGCTGACGGAAAAGACGAAGGCAAAGGCTTAGTAACTGCGGAGACTGTTATCAATGCAGTGAACAAAGCTGGTTGGAGAATTAAAACAACCGCTGCCAATGGTCAGGCTGATCAAGATGGCTTTGAAACCGTTGCATCAGGCACAAATGTAACCTTTGATAATGGCAATGGTACAACTGCATCAGTAACTAAAGATGCTAACGGCAATGGTATTACTGTTAAGTATGATGTAAAAGCTGCTGATGGCTTAAAAGTGGATGCGACTAAAGGAATCGCTGCAGATACGACCACGCTTACTGTGAATGGAGCGGCTGCAAATGGTGCTGTTGATAACACAACTCCGAAAGGTAAAGTCAAAGAGATTACTTCTGAAGACGACAAGAAAAAACTGGTTAAAGCAGGCGATTTGGTAACTGCCTTAAACAGCCTAAGCTGGACGGCGACTGCTGATGCAGAAGACGGTGGTGAAAAAGAGGGTAACGCAACCGAACAAGAAGTCAAAGCAGGCGACAAAGTAACCTTTAAAGCGGGCGACAACCTGAAAATCAAACAAAGCGGCAAAGACTTCACCTACTCGCTGAAAAAAGAGCTGAAAGACCTGACCAGCGTAGAGTTCAAAGACGCAAACGGCGGCACTGGCGCAAGTACCAAAATTACCAAAGACGGCTTGACCATCACGCCGGCAAATGGTGCTGCGGCAGGCACAGGTGCGTCTAACGGAAACACCATCAGCGTAACCAAAGATGGCATTAGCGTCGGCGGTAAAACTGTTCAGAATGTTACAAGCGGTTTGAAGGCTTATGGCGATACGAATACTAATTTCGATGCTACAGCTAATTCTGCAGCCGATTTAGAGAGACAGTTTGATGCTAATAGTGCTTATAAAGGTTTATTAAACCTGAATGAAAAAACAGGTGTGAATAAACAGCCGTTAGTTTCTGATAATACGGCGGCAACCGTAGGCGATTTGCGTAAATTGGGCTGGGTATTGTCTAGCAAAAACGGCACAACAGACGAGACAAGCCAACAAGTCAAACAGGCGGATGAAGTGTTGTTTGAAGGCAAAGGCGGTGCGAAGGTTACTTCTACTTCTACTTCTGCAAACGGCAAACACACCATTACCATTGATGTGGCAGAAACCAAAGTTGGCGATGGTCTTGAGAAAGATACTGCTGATGGCAAAATCAAACTCAAGGTTAAAACTAAAACTGGCGAGGATAATTTATTAACTGTAGATGCTGACGGTGCGTCTGTTGCCAAAGGTAGCTTTGCTAACGTAAACACTAATGCGCCTACGCAAGGTCAAACTGCGGATGCTAATCGCGGTAAAGTGGTTGTTAAGGCTTCAGCTACTGATGCAAATGCTACACCAACCGAGGCTGACAAGAAAAAAGTGGCGACTGTCGGCGACGTTGCGGAGGCTATCAACAGTGCGGCAACCTTTGTGAAAGTGGAAAGCACAGAAGATGAAATTGAGGACAATCAACCAGCTGATAATGCAGACCAAGCCCTTAAAGCAGGCGACACTTTAACCTTAAAAGCGGGTAAAAACTTAAAAGTTAAACGTGATGGGACTAATGTAACCTTCGCTTTGGCAAAAGACCTTGATGTGAAAACTGCGAAAGTGAGTGATACCTTAACGATTGGCGGTAATAAAGATGCAGGTGGTACTGCAACGCCAAAAGTAAGTATTACTAGTACAGCTGATGGCTTGAACTTTGCGAATGTGACAGCTGATGCTTCAGGTTCTAAAAATGTTTATTTGAAAGGTGTTGCGACGACTTTAACTGAGCCAAGTGCAGGAGCGAAGTCTTCACACGTTGATTTAAATGTGGATGCAGCGAAAAAATCCAATGCAGCAAGTATCGAAGATGTGTTGCGTGCAGGTTGGAATATTAAAGGTGCTAAGACTGTAGGTGGTGCTGTTGATAATGTTGATTTTGTTTCGACTTACGACACCGTTGAATTTGTCGGGGGTGCGAATGCCAATGTGATCCTTGCAACCGATACGGATCACAAAAAAACAACCGTCCGTGTGGATGTAACGGGCTTGCCGGTCCAATATGTTACGGAAGACGACAAAACCGTTGTGAAAGTGGGCAATAAGTATTACGAAGCCAAAGATGACGGTTCGGCGGATATGAATAAACAAGTCGAAAATGGCAAGCTGGCGAAAACCAAAGTGAAATTGGTATCGGCAAGCGGTGCAGATCCGGTGAAAATCACCAATGTTGCGGAAGGTACGGATGAAAACGATGCGGTCAGCTTTAAGCAGTTGAAAGCCTTGAAAGACCAAAAGGTTACTTTAACTGCGAGCAATGCTTATGCCAATGGCGGTGCAGATACCGACGACGGCAAGGCAACTCAAACTTTAAGTAATGGTTTGAATTTTAAATTTAAATCCGCAGACCGCGAGTTGTTGAAAATTAGTGCGGCCGGCAACACAGTTACCTTTACGCCGAAAGAGGGTTCTGTTCAGGTTGGCGACGACGGTAAGGCTACTATCCAAAAGGGTGCGGAAACGACCACAGGTTTGGTTGAGGCTGGAAAACTGGTTGACAGCCTGAACAAACTGGGTTGGAAAGTGGGCGTTGATAAAGACGGCACAGGAGCAACTGAAAGCACATCCAACGATACTTTAGTGAAGTCGGGCGATAAAGTAACTTTGAAAGCCGGCGACAATCTGAAGGTCAAACAAGACGGTACAAACTTCACTTACGCGCTCAAAGATGAATTGACGGGCGTGAAGAGCGTGGAGTTTAAAGACGCAAACGGCGGTACGAACGGTGCAAGTACGAAGATTACCAAAGACGGCTTGACCATTACGCCGGCAAACGGCGCGAATGGTGCGGCGGCGACTGATGCCGACAAGATTAAAGTGGCTTCAGACGGCATCAGCGCGGGTAATAAAGCGGTTAAAAACGTTGTGAGCGGACTGAAGAAATTTAATCCTGCGAATCCGATTGTCGGTAAGGATTTAGATAACATCACTAAAAATGCCGACGATGCCTATAAAGGCTTGACCAATTTGGATGAAAAAGACGCGGACAAGCAAACTCTGGCTGTTGCTGACAATACCGCCGCAACCGTGGGCGATTTGCGCGGCTTGGGCTGGGTCATTTCTGCGGACAAAACCACAGGCGGCTCAGAGGAATATCACGCTCAGGTGCGGAATGCGAACGAAGTGAAATTCAAAAGCGGCAACGGTATCAGTGTTTCCGGTAAAACATTGGATAACGGTACGCGTGAAATCACCTTTGAATTGGCTAAAGGCGAAGTAACCAATAAAGTCAGTGTAACCAAGAACGATAATTCTACTGTTGAAGCGGTTGTTATCGATGGGAAATACTATGAACGTGATGAAAACGGTAAGCCTAAATTAGATAAGGAAATTTCATCTACAGATATTAAGTCAACAGACAACAAAGGTTCCGGTTATGTAACAGGTAACCAAGTGGCAGATGCGATTGCGAAATCAGGCTTTGAGCTTGGTTTGGCAAATGAAGCTGATGCGAAAGCAGCGTTTGATGATAAGACAAAAGCCTTGTCTAATACTAAAGCGGAAACTGTAAATGCCAACGATAAAGTCCGTTTTGCCGATGGCAAACATACCAAAGTGAGCGCGGCAACGGTGGAAAGCATCGATGCAAACGGCGAAAAAGTAACCACAACCTTTGTGAAAACCGATGTGGAATTGCCTTTAACGCAAATCTACAACACCGATGCAAACGGTAAGAAAATCACTAAAGTTGTCGAAAATGGTCAAACTAAATGGTATGAACTGAAAAATGACGGTTCGACTGATATGGACAAAGAAGTTACCCTCGGCAACGTGGATTCAGACGGCAAGAAAGTTGTGAAAGACAACGATGGCAAGTGGTATCACGCCAAAGCCGACGGTACTGCGGATACATCAACACAAGCGGTTGATGATTCAAAAGTTTCCACCGATGAAAAACACGTTGTCAGCCTTGATCCGAACAATCAATCGAACGGTAAGGGCGTGGTCATTGACAATGTGGCTAATGGCGATATTTCGCCAAATAGCAAACAGGCGGTAAACGGCAGCCAGATTTTCGCATTGACCGGCAACAAAACACCGAATATCACGAGTATCACGGTAGATAAGGATGGTAAAACGGTGAACGTCGGCACAGCCGGAAACGCGAACGATACCAACAAAACGTATCACAACGTCGTGGTGGGCGAAGACGGTAAAACCCCGTTATTGACCACTTATAATGTGGAAGGCAGAAAAGAAATTATCACCAATTCGGTGGTTGAAGCCATCTACAATATGAATGAGCAAGGGATTAAGTTCTTCCACTCCAACGACGGCAAAGCGACTAGCAGAATCGAACGAAGCAATGAAATCGATTCCAGCGCAAGCGGCAAATTTGCAACGGCAATCGGCGCGAAAGCCGATGCGGCAGGCGAAAATGCCATTGCCTTCGGCTACGGCTCAAAAGCCTTGCGCGATAACACGGTGGCGATTGGTACGGGCAACGTTGTGAATGCGGAAAAATCCGGCGCATTCGGCGATCCGAACTACATCGAAGATAAAGCCGGCGGCAGCTACGCTTTCGGTAACGATAACCGTATTACTTCTAAAAACACTTTTGTGTTGGGTAATGGGGTTAATGCGAAATATAAAGCCAATGGAGATGTTGAGACGGAAACCGTAACCGTTAAGGACAAAGACGGTAAAAATACTACCGTTACCGTTCCTAAAGCGTTA
This sequence comes from Neisseria lactamica, assembly GCF_901482445.1. Lineage (NCBI taxonomy): Bacteria > Pseudomonadati > Pseudomonadota > Betaproteobacteria > Neisseriales > Neisseriaceae > Neisseria > Neisseria lactamica. The sequence goes on from NZ_LR590477.1 coordinate 826,721, forward strand.
GGGGCTACAGTTGAAAACTCTGTTTATTTGGGTAATAAATCGACCGCGACAGAAAAACCGGGCAGCAACCTGAAATCCGACGGCACGGCGGGTAATACCACAAGTGCCGGCGCGACGGGTACGGTAAACGGCTTTGCCGGCGCAACGGCGCACGGTGCGGTTTCTGTCGGCGCGAGCGGCGAAGAAAGACGTATCCAAAACGTCGCGGCAGGCGAAATTTCTGCCACTTCCACCGATGCGATTAACGGCAGCCAGCTGTATGCGGCAACCAAAGGCATCGCCGATCAGGCCGTCGGTATGGTCAGGGCGTTGAAACGCGAATTGGAAGGTGTTGCCGCCGGTGCGAATGCCGCAGCCGCCTTGCCGCAATCGTACCTGCCCGGAAAATCGATGATTTCCGCCGCAACGGGCGCATACGGTTCGACAGGCGCACTCGCCGTCGGCTACTCCAGCATCAGCGACAACGGCAAATGGGTGGTCAAAGGCCAGCTCAACGTCAATACCCGAAGCAAAGCCGGCGGCGGTGTCGGCGTGGGCTATATCTGGTAACAACCCCGAAGCGTTGAAAAATGCCGTCTGAAAGGCTTTCAGACGGCATTTTTATTGCCCCGTCCGATGGTTCGCAACGGGAAAAGCGTATCGCATAACGGGCGGATGTGTGTTTTAGAGTGTGAATGGCGGATGCGTAGGAGATGGGTGCAGGATGCGGATGCAGGATGGGCTTCAGCCCACCGCTCCCACCGTTTTCATTACCTCCCGTATCCCCGTCGATCTCGCCGTTTCCAAGCGGCGTTGCGGTTTTGGCGGATAGGGATATTCGGATTTGCCTCATCATAAAGACACCGAACCGTTTGACAGCCTGTTTGGCGGAATCTGAATCATCAAAAATACCCGAATCGTCATTCCCGCGCAGGCGGGAATCTAGGGCTGTCGGTGCAGAAACTTACCCCGAAGTCCAAAAAAACCGAAACCCCACCGCCGTCATTCCCGCAAAAGCGGGAATCCAGAGACGCAACACGGCAGGAATTTATCGGAAAAAAACCGGAACCGGACGGATTGGATTCCCGCCTGCGCGGGAATGACGGGATTTTAAGTTGTGGGAATTTATCGGGAATAACGGCATTTGCTTGCCGGCGGTTGGCGGATGTGTTGGCGGGATTGGTGGATTGGGTGGGAATGGCGGAAATGGTGGGATTAGTGGGATTGGTGGGCTGAAGCCCACCCTACATCACACCCTACATCACACCCTACATCACACCATATATCCGCCCTACCGCCACTCTACGCATCCGCCCTACGGCTGCCCTACACCACAATCCGCAGTCCGCCTCTACAACACTGCCGAACGGAAACAATATTAATCGGGATTCCATATCAAACAATGCCGATGCCGCCCCGCATATTCGAACACCATCCGATCTGAAAACCAATGCCGGCCGAATCCGGACAAAATAAACCAAGCCGGCAGGCGGCTCAAAAAAACGGTACTTCGCAACAGAAGTACCGTTTATCGGGATTTTAAGTTTTATTCTTCGGGGCCTTCGCCGTCGGTTTCGTCCTGCGTCCCTTCGGTGATGTGCATTTCTACGCCGTTGAGGGCGCGGATTTTTGCGTCGATTTCATCGGCAACCTCAGGATTCTCCTTCAGCCAGACGCGGACGTTGTCCTTGCCCTGACCGATTTTCGCGCCGTTGTAGCTGTACCACGCGCCGGATTTGTTGATGATGTCGTTTTTCACGCCGATGTCGATCAATTCGCCTTCCCAACTGATGCCTTCTCCGTAGAGGATGTCAAACTCTGCCTGACGGAACGGGGGGGCGACTTTGTTTTTGATGACTTTGACGCGGGTTTCGTTGCCCAATACTTCTTCGCCTTTTTTGATGGATCCGGTGCGGCGGATGTCGAGGCGTACGGAAGAATAGAATTTCAGCGCGTTGCCGCCGGTGGTGGTTTCGGGGCTGCCGAACATTACGCCGATCTTCATCCGGATTTGGTTGATGAACACAACCAGCGTGTTGGTTTTTTTGATGTGTCCGGTCAGTTTGCGCAAAGCCTGACTCATCAGGCGCGCCTGCAGTCCGACGTGGCTGTCGCCCATATCGCCTTCGATTTCGGCTTTGGGGACGAGTGCGGCTACGGAATCGACGACTACCATATCTATGCCGCCCGAACGGACGAGCGTGTCGCAGATTTCCAATGCCTGTTCGCCGGTATCGGGCTGGGACAGGTAAAGCTCTTCGACTTTTACGCCGAGTTTGCGGGCGTAAACGGGATCGAATGCGTGTTCGGCATCGACAAAGGCGCACACGCCGCCGTTTTTCTGGCATTGGGCGACGGCTTCGAGGCAGAGGGTGGTTTTGCCGGAGGATTCGGGACCGAAGATTTCGACGATGCGCCCGCGCGGCAGGCCGCCGACTCCGAGTGCGAGGTCTAATCCGAGCGATCCGGTGGAAATGACTTCGAGGTTTTCTTCCTGCTGGCTGCCATCCATTTTCATGATGGCGCCTTTGCCGAAACTTTTTTCGATTTGCGCCAAGGCGGCGGCAAGGGCTTTGCTTTTGTCGTCTGACATTGGGGTTACTCCGGAACAAATGCGGTATGTGGGATGCGGCGCAACACGGGCTGCGGCGCGGGATGTGTATCGTTTTCCCGATGTGCGGGCTATCGGTAATGCTGCTTCACGGGGCTGCCATTATCGCATATTTCCTTGTTTGCCGATACGCGGCAGGACGCGGCGGTTTGTGCCGGAATGGGGTCCGGATGCCGTCTGAAAGGCTGCCGGCTTTGTTATAATGGCGGCTGTTTTTTCTGTGTGTGCCTGTTTTATGTGTTCCTGCCTTGTTGTCAAAAATACCGTTATCGGAAGCGGACGCACCAAAATCGCCGTGCCGCTTGTCGCCCGCGATGCCGCCGAACTTTCCGCCGTACTTGACCAAATCAAAAACCTGCCCTTCGATATCGTCGAGTTCCGCGCCGATTTTTTGGAATGCGCGGGCAGTATCGGCGAAGTATTGCGCCACACGCAGACCGTCCGCGACGCGCTGCCCGACAAGCCGCTGCTGTTTACGTTCAGACGGCATTGCGAAGGCGGCGCGTTCCCGTGTTCGGACGGTTATTATTTTGAACTGCTCGACGCGCTGATCGAAAGCCGCCTGCCCGACATTATCGATATCGAGCTGTTTTCCGGCGAAACCGCCGTCCGGCGCGCTGTGGCAAATGCTCAAAAAAACGGCATCGCCGCCCTGCTCTGCAATCATGAGTTTCACCGCACGCCGCCGCAAGAAGAAATCGTATGCCGTCTGAAACAGATGGAGGACTGCGGCGCGGACATCTGCAAAATCGCGGTGATGCCGCAAAGCGCGGAAGATGTGCTGACTTTGCTTTCCGCCACGCTCAAAGCGAAACAGCTTGCCGACAAACCGATTGTGACGATGTCGATGGGGCAGACGGGGGCGGTCAGCCGGCTTGCCGGACAGGTGTTCGGCTCAAGCATCACGTTCGGTTCGGGAACGCAAAACTCCGCGCCGGGGCAAATCGGCGTATCCGCCCTCCGTGCGGCACTCGACTGCCTCGAAAGCGGCGCAGACTGATTTCAGACGGCATCAAGACACAATGAAACTCAATCCCCAACAGCTCGAAGCCGTCCGCTACCTCGGCGGTCCCCTGCTCGTCCTCGCCGGCGCAGGCAGCGGCAAAACCGGCGTGATTACGCAAAAAATCAAACATTTGATTGTCAATGTCGGCTATCTGCCGCATACCGTCGCCGCGATTACCTTCACCAATAAAGCCGCTGCGGAAATGCAGGAGCGCGTCGCCAAAATGCTGCCCAAACCGCAAACGCGCGGGCTGACGATTTGCACCTTCCACGCTTTAGGCATGAAGATTCTGCGCGAAGAGGCGAACCATATCGGTTACAAAAAAAACTTTTCCATCCTCGATTCCACCGACAGCGCGAAAATCATCGGCGAACTTTTGGGCGGCACAGGCAAAGAAGCCATATTCAAAGCGCAGCATCAGATTTCCCTGTGGAAAAACGATTTGAAAACGCCTGAAGACGTACTTCAGACGGCATCGAACATTTGGGAACAACAAACCGCGCGCGTGTATGCAAGTTATCAGGAAACGCTCAAAAGCTATCAGGCTGTGGATTTCGACGACTTAATCCGCCTGCCCGCCGTACTGTTGCAGCAAAACAGCGAAGTACGCAACAAATGGCAGCGGCGGCTGCGTTATCTGTTGGTTGACGAATGCCAAGATACGAATACCTGCCAATTTGCACTGATGAAACTCTTGACCGGCGCGGAAGGGATGTTTACCGCCGTCGGCGACGACGACCAGTCCATCTACGCGTGGCGCGGCGCGAATATGGAAAACCTGCGCAAAATGCAGGAAAACTATCCGCAGATGAAGGTCGTCAAACTGGAGCAAAACTACCGCTCCACCGCGCGGATTCTCAAAATCGCCAACAAAGTCATCGAAAACAACCCCAAGCTGTTTACCAAAAAACTTTGGTCGCAATTGGGCGAAGGCGAACCCGTCAAAGTCGTTGCCTGCCAAAACGAGCAGCACGAAGCCGACTGGGTTGTCAGCCAAATCGTCAAACAAAAACTCATCGGCGGCGACAAAACCCAATATGCCGATTTCGCCGTGTTATACCGCGGAAAGCATCAGGCGAGGATTTTCGAGGAAGCATTGCGCGGCGCGCGCATCCCCTACCGGCTCTCCGGCGGACAAAGCTTTTTCGACAAAGCCGAAATCAAAGACGTGTTGTCTTATGTGCGGCTGCTTGCCAACCCCAACGACGATCCCGCCTTTCTGCGTGCCGTTACCACGCCCAAACGCGGCATCGGCGATGTAACGCTGGGCAAGCTCAACACTTACGCGCACGAACACGAATGCAGCCTGTATGAAGCCGCGCAAAACGAAGAAGCCCTTGCCGCGCTGAACAATACCAACCGCCAACACCTGCAAGCCTTTATGGATATGTTCGGCAGCTACCGCGCCAAAGCCGAAACAGGCGAAGCGGGCGAGTTCATCAACAGCCTGCTCGAAGAAATCGGCTACGAAAACCATTTGATGCAAAACGAAGAAGGCAAGGCCGGCGAAATCAAATGGCGCAACGTCGGCGAGTTGGTATCATGGTTTGCGCGAAAAGGCGGAGAAGACGGCAAAAACATCATCGAACTCGCCCAAACCGTCGCCCTGATGACGCTTTTGGAGGGAAAAGACGAAGAAGAAGCCGATGCCGTCTCGCTATCCACGCTACACGCCGCCAAAGGTTTGGAGTATCCGTATGTTTTCCTTGTCGGTTGCGAAGAAGGTGTTTTGCCGCACAACGACAGCATCGAAGAAGGCAACGTCGAAGAAGAACGCCGCCTGATGTACGTCGGCATTACCCGCGCCAAACGCCGGCTCACACTGACCCACTGCGTCAAACGCAAAAAACAAGGCATATGGCAGTTCCCCGAACCCAGCCGCTTCATAGGCGAAATGCCGCAGGAAGATTTGAAAATCCTAGGGCGCAAAGGCGGTGAGCCGATTGTCAGCAAGGAAGAAGGCAGGCGCAACCTTGCCGATATAATCGGAAGGCTCGACAACCTAAAAAAAAACGGCGCGGCGGATTAAACCGGAGTCGCAATGCCGTCTGAAAACCGTTCAGACGGCATATTTTTTGAACGGCGTGCATCAAGCGGTTTACGCCCACAAATCCTGCTGTTGGTGTTTCGGCACAAGCCTGCCGACGCCGATACCGATGAGGCGGAACGCGTCTTCCGTCTGCGGCGGAACGCGGTTTGTCAACATTTGCGCCGCCTGAAGCAGGGAGGCGCAGTCGGGCAATACGGAGGAATAAGTCAGCGTGCGCGTGATGATGCGGAAATCGTAGGTCTTCAGCTTGAGCGTTACGCTTTGGGCTTCGACGTTTTTGCGCGTGATTTGCCGCCACAGGTCTTCGGCAAGATGGGGCAGGTGTCCGGCAGCCTGCTCGAGCGGCAGGTCTTCGGGCAGGGTGATTTCTGTGGAAATTTGGAGGCGTTCGCGTTCGGCTTCGACGGGGCGTTCGTCCGTACCGCGCGCCAAATCATAGAGGCGGTAGCCGTAGCGTCCGAAATGGTTTAAAAGCTCGCCGCGCTCGAAACGGCGCAAATCGCCCGCCGTCCGCATACCCAGCGACTGCATTTTTTTCAGCGTTACCTTGCCCACTCCGGGGATTTTGCCCAAAGGCAGGGTTTCCAAAAATGCCATGACTTTGTGCGGCGGCAACACAAACTGCCCGTTCGGCTTGCGCCAGTCCGACGCGATTTTCGCCAGAAATTTGTTCGGCGCGATGCCTGCGGATGCGGTCAAACCCGTTTCCGCAAAAATGGCGGCGCGGATTTCTTTGGCAACGTCGCCGGCGTAAGGGATGTTTTTGAAATTACGGGTAACGTCAAGATAGGCTTCGTCCAGCGACAGGGGTTCGATTAAATCGGTATAACGCCTGAATACGGCGTGAATCTGCGCGGAAACCTGACGGTACAAGTCGAAATGCGGCGGCACATACACCGCTTGCGGACACAGCCTTTTCGCCGTTGCCACCGACATCGCGGAATGCAGCCCGAACTGCCGTGCCTCATACGATGCGGCGCAAATCACCGAACGCGCGCCCTCCCACGCGACGACCACCGGCCGCCCTTTCAAATGCGGCTGTTCGCGCAGTTCTACCGATGCGTAGAACGCGTCCATGTCGATGTGGATGATTTTGCGTGAAGACATCGGCTCTGCTGAGGATAAAAGGGATATTCTACTGCCGGCATCGGGCAAATTCCAAATATAGTGGATTAAATTTAAGCCAGTACGGCGTTGCCTCGCCTTAGCTCAAAGAGAACGATTCTCTAAGGTGCTCAAGCACCAAGTGAATCGGTTCCGTACTATTTGTACTGTCTGCGGCTTCGTCGCCTTGTCCTGATTTTTGTTAATCCACTATATACGTCCCGATAGGCCTGCCTCCATAAAAATGCCGTCTGAAACATACCCTGTTTCAGACGGCATCCGCAAAACTACGGTTTTCAATTAAAACTGCCAATCCAGTTTCATGCTGACAGTGCGCGGCTCTCCATAGAAGTTGTTTGCGCCGCGCGTACGGTTGTAGTTGTTCTCAAAATAAGTGCGTCCGTTTAAGTTCGTACCGATGAGGCTCAATTTGGCGTGTTTGCCCAATTCGTAACGGACGAAACCGTCTATCAGCCCGTAGCCGCCCTGACGGATGTTGTACAGGCTGCTTGTGCCGCTTTGTGCGGACACGCCGCCGCCGACGGTCAGCCCCGTATTCGGTATATGGAAGCTCGTTCCAAAACGGAATATGTGCACGGGTGTGAAATTGCTGAAGTTGTACGGGTCTGCGCCTGTGTTTTTGGCGAGGCGTTCGGCGTTGACTTCGGCGGCGTTTTTGTAGCGGCTCTTGTTGTAAGTGTAGCCCGCAAAGACTTTCCAATCTTCGTTCAATTCGCCCGACAGCTCGAATTCCGCCCCACGGCTGACCACTTTGCCTATCGGTTTGGCAACGGTTTGGAACGACCCCTGCTTGCCGCCTGCTCCGGGAACATAGCCGAAATCGACGACCGTGCGGTTTTTCTGTTCGAGGTAAAACAATGCGAACGAAGCATTCAGCCGTCCTTGCAAGAACGCGCCTTTCCAACCTACTTCATAGTTTGTGCCGACCAAAGGCGGCAAAACGGTTTTGGCGCTGACATCAACATTATCCTGCTGTTTGAAGATTTTGGTATAACTTCCGTAAATACTCTGTTGCGGTGTCAAATCATAGGTAATGCCTGCATAGGGCGTCAATTTATGACCTTGCATCTTGGCCGTGTAATGGTCCTGATCCGCCTTAATGCTCGATGCCGTCTGAAAATCGCTTGCCGGCTGCCCATAGCGGACAGGCATATCTTTGGTTTGCGAGGTCTCATAGCGCGTGTAGTGCAGCCCGCCCAAAAGGTGCAGTCGGCCGGTTACGTTGAAACGCGTGCTGGCAGTCAGCGAATGGGTTTTGTTGGTGTTGAGGTATTTGGCGTAGTTATACAGCGCAGGAACATGGTCGTCGGCCACTTTGACGGTTTTCCAAACCGGCACCGTACCGGAAAAACCGGTAAAGGCAGGCGTGCCGTCGGGATTGGTCTCCTGAATCTTGTTGCCTTTTTCGTCCAGTTCATATACATCGACATATACAGGCGTCCGGCTGCCGCTGTATTCGTCATAGTAATATACCTGTTTGCCTTCGGCATCGAGCTTGGGCTCAGTTTTTATTTTCTTGGCATTCCTGCATTCTTCGGCATAAACGGTACGGTTGCCTTTTTCATCGTACGCCTTCCAATCGGGTTCTTTATGCCCCCTGACCAAAGGAGACGACAAATCGCCGTCCGGCTCCTCCTGACAACTTCCCGCATACACGCCGTGCGTTGCCCCCGTATTCGGACGTACTCTGTGGCGGCGTTCGTAGATTTCCAGATATTCGGAACGTATCTTTTCATCGCCGTAGGCATAGCCGACAAAGAAATCGTGTTCCCGCCCGAACAGCCCGTATGTGCCGGTCAGGTCAAGTTTGATTCCCCATTGGCGGTCGTCTTTGGTATGCCGCAACGGCATATAACTGTATCGTCGGTTGGCGGTAGCCTTCCGATTAAAGGAAGAGTCATACAGGCTGTTTGGAAAACGTTGTGCCGCATTATTAAAGATGCCCTCCTTCGCAAGGGCTTTATCGACAAATTCCGCCTTGTCGGCATCAACGCCCGGATCCCCCCAAGAACCTTGACAGATAAAGTCCAGCGCGAAAGGGGCACTCATACACTCGTCAAAACCGGCTTTGCGTTCTGCGGCACGGCGGCTGCGGTACTGTTCGAAAGCAGTATTATCGAAACGGTTTTTAACAAAATCGTCTTTGCGCTCACGGTATTCCTTGGCGGTTTCGTCACGATATGCTTTCAGTTTCTCCAATGCCTTATCTTTCGGCTCGAACGGGATGACTTCGTTTTTTTCGGTCAAAAAGCCTACCGCATCCTCACCTGACAAACCCGCCGCATATTCGTTTTTCAGAAAAAACTGCCCCACCTTCGCATCGGATTCATTCTTGGTATAAGACACTTCGGCATTGAGCTGCCAACCGTTGTCAAACACATGTTTGAAACCTGAGAAAAGGTTGTATTTGTCGGCACTTAACCGCGACCAATCCTCCCCCAAATAAGTGTTGCGCGGCAGTTGCAACGGCCGGTTGCAGGCAGGCGTAGAACTGAACGAGGCAGTTTTCTGATTTTCACAGGGCAAAATAATGCCCGAAAAATCAGGAACCTCCCTACTCTTCTGATACATACCGCCCAAAGTAAGCACACTGCTGTCGCCCGCATCGGCTTCGGCAATGCCGTAAACCATATGTTTCCTGCCCCAAACGCGGTCTTTAAACGATTTTTTATACTCTTCCGCACCCACCAACCTTCCGCGTAAGGTATTCGCCTTATTCAGGCTGCCTGAAACATCCAACACTGCACGCCGGCTGCCGCGATGGTCGGCGGTCAGCTCCCCGGTATGTTTGAAAGAAGCGGTAGGTCGCTTACGGATCAAATTGACGGTTCCGCCCGGCTCTGAATTGGATTGGGTCAACCCCGTTGCACCCCGTACAACTTCAATATGGTCATAAACCGCCAAATCGGTACTCGGAGACACGTCGATTTTCGCCGTATATCCCGAACGGCCTGCAACATTGACGGTAATACCGTCTTCACCAATCTGATCAATATAGAAACCGCGTGACAAAAACCGCGTCTGCAAGCCTGAATCGCGCACAACGTTGACACCCGTCGTGTTTTTCATTGCCTCTTCAAGCGTATGCACCGCCTTATCGTCAAGGCGGCTGCGCGTGATGACGCTGACCGACTGCGGCGTATCCTTGCCCGCAATCCTCATACCTGTGGCGGTGGACATCCGATCTATCGTATAAGAACGGGTCTTTTCAGTCTTGCCCGACAAAGCATGAGAGCCGCGTACATTGACCGTATCCAGATTGACGGTATTGCCGTCTGAAACAGGCACAACACCGTCTGCAAAAGAACCACCGTAAGCCGATAACAGCATAACGGTCAGAATTTTAAGTGAAAAATGATTTTGATTCATAGAGACCTCTGTAATATGCAAGTGTGCAAATCGTCCAAAGGCTCTCACAACTGTTTTGATTTTTTATATTAATTGAAAAAAAGTAATTCTCAATTAAATTTATAGATAGGATTGTATTCCCATTTTGACAAAAAACAAACTGCTCCTTACCGTTTATTTCAAAAAACGATAATATTGTATTGAAAAATATCCGAATTTAAATACAGACCGTCAATGCAGAAAAAAACACCCAAATTGGCTATAATCCCGACAAACACACTCAAGGACAACAACATGGCAGCCTCGCCCGAAGCAAAATTCACTGAAGAAAAGATTTTGTGGGTCAAACACCACACGCCGAAACTCATCACTTTCACCATCAGCCGTCCCGAATCCTACCGTTTTAAAGCCGGACAGTTCTCCCGACTCGGTTTCTACGAAGGGGAAGGCTTTATTTGGCGTGCCTACTCCATCGTTTCCGCAGAATATGCCGACACGCTCGAATATTTTGCCGTACTCATCCAAGACGGCCCCATGTCGGCCCGTTTCGCCAAAATGCAACAGGGCGACACCATCCTGCTCGATAAAAATGCCACCGGCTTCCTCCTGCCCGAACGCTTCCCCGACGGCAAGGATTTGGTGATGCTCTGCACCGGCTCCGGCATCGCCCCCTTCCTTTCCATTCTCGAACAACCCGAAATCCGGCAGCGTTTCGATACCGTCAACCTGATACATTCCGTATCTTTTCCCGAAGAATTGATTTTCAACGACCGGCTCGCCGCATTGTCCGAACATCCCCTGGTAGGCGAATACGGACACTCGTTCCGTTTCGTCCCTGTTACCACCCGTGCCGCCAATTCCGACGGATTGGGCGGCAAACGCATTCCCGAACTCTTAAAAAACGGCAGCATCGAACAGGCACTGCATACCAAGTTCACCCCGGAATCCACACGGTTTATGATTTGCGGCAACCCCGAAATGGTCAAAGACACTTTCCAAACGCTGCTTGACATGGGTTACGCCATGCACCGCAACCGCATTCCCGGTCAAATCATGATGGAAAACGGCTTCTAAAAACCACCCTGCTTGTCCGATGCTTTCGGATGGACGGGCAAACCGACACGGCACGAAAACCGCGTCGGCAAAAATGCCGTCTGAAAAGTTCAGACGGCATCTTCGGACACATTGCCTGCAAACGGCAACACATTCCAACCCAAACCGATTAGGCAATCAATACGAACGGCTGTTTACATACTTGCCGGCTTTCACCAACCGGTATCGATTTAACCGATTTCCTTAATATTTTTCCTGTCCGTTTTAAACTTCGCCTTAAACACATCCGGTAAATCTTTATCGAAATACCAAAGCCCGTCATCCATTTCCAATGCGCCGCCCATTCCGTGCAGAATGATTGTTTTCCCCGTCAGCGGATCGGTTTCGGTAATTTCCACTTCGTGCATTTTTCCCCAATCCAAAACAGGCAGTTTGTGTGCAAACGCCAAAACCTGTTCGTCAGAACGGCCGCACGCCTCATCGCATTTGCCCGAAACATACACGGGACACGGCGCGTCCTCTGCATAACCGTCCGGAAGGATACCGGCTGCGGCAGGACACAATCCGTATGTTTCCGCCCACGACGACAAAGCCCGTCTCGCCGCCTTTTTATTGGCAAATAATCCGGTAGGCGGATTATCCGCCACACCGTTTTTCAAAGCCGCTGTTTTCGCATTCAACATGCCGTCTGAACCTTTTTCAAACCTGACTGTCGTAAATGTTTTAAGCAGATTTTTGGCAGACACATAACAACCCGAATGATAATGCCCGACCAATTCCGCTTTAATCTTATATGCATGCAGGCTGCCCAATGCGGGAAAAAAACGGACTTCCTCCGTATTGCACCAATCAAACGGAACTTTTCCAGCATCCAATAAAGCCGAAACCTCGCTATATACCCGTTCAAACGTACCGATATAATTTATTGCTCCCCCGCCGTCGAAACAAGCCAGCACCCCCATACCGTCAGGCAAACCGTACAACTGTTCCCTCAACCGTTCGGGCAGCGCGGCAGGCAGCGGTTTCGGATTCATCAAACGGAAACACTGCCTGATCCATGCCTCAACCCCATGTTCCGACAGGCTGTATTCCAAATAATCACACAATGCCGATACATCCGCCATCGCACGATGCCTGTCTTCTACAACAATCCCCAACCTTTCGATGATGCTGTCCAGGCTGTGCTTGTAAAATTGCGGATACAGGCATCGGGACAACTGCACACTGCACAAAGCAGGCGATGAAAATCCGATACCCGCACGATGAAACTCATGCTTTAAAAACGTATAGTCGAAACGGCTGTTATGTGCAATCAACACACAACCCTTCAATACCGAAAACAACTCGCCGGCAATCTCTGCAAAAACAGGTGCGTCGGCAACCATGCCGTCTGAAATCCCCGTCAGCTCCGCCACAAACTGCGGAATCGGTTTTTGAGGATTAACCAGCCACTCATGCCTCACCACCCTTCCCTGCTCAAACTTGACCAAAGCCACTTCGGTTACCCTGTCTTCATACAGATTGCCGCCCGTCGATTCCAAATCAACCACGGCAACAGGCATTCCAAACCGTAAAAATGCCTTTTCCAGCAAGGGCCAGCGAGAAGTAACAATCATTTTATTCTCTTTAAATTCAAACAACAAACCGATATTTTACACTTTTGAGGCATTTCATCCAACAAAACAATTGACAGAATCCGATAATTACCCTAAAATTCAAATCTTTCTTGCAGCGCACCCGTAGCTCAGTTGGATAGAGTATCTGGCTACGAACCAGAGGGTCGGGCGTTCGAATCGCTCCGGGTGCGCCAGTAAGAAAATACAATATGCGCCCATCGTCTAGCGGTTAGGACATCGCCCTTTCACGGCGGTAACCGGGGTTCGATTCCCCGTGGGCGTGCCAAATTCCAAATCCCTGAGATTATCCCTCGGGGATTTTTTATTGCCTCGGCAACTCGTTACCATATCTTTACCTACCCCCTTCATCGAAATCTCAGACGTAATCGAATCATATTCAAACCTTTGCCGTGCAAACCGATATCCCATAACCGGATACGGTGTCCGTCCAACATTTTGTCCGATTGAAACGTCTGATATATTGCACCCCATCAACGTGGCATTACTTTTCTTAACAATCCCCTTTGACAGCAACTGACTAGGGCTTTTTTATGCCATCATCAAATTTATAGTGGATTAACTTTAAACCAGTACGGCGTTGCCTCGCCTTGCCGTACTATTTGTACTGTCTGCGGCTTCGTCGCCTTGTCCTGATTTAAATTTAATCCACTATAATATTTTCTTTCCCGATTGAAACAAGCATAACGACATATGCCCGAAGCCCCGGCTGCTTTCTTGTTTACCGCTACGATATTTAGAGTATAATACCAAATTTGAGCAATGGTTCTAAAACAGTTAGAACCATTTTTCATGAGCCTGACTGATTCGTATACTCGGAGAAACTGATGCAGAATATTTTTGACCCTTTGATTATTCGTGGAAAATCCCTTATTCCCATCGTGCAAGGCGGTATGGGGGTCGGTGTTTCCGCATCGGGTTTATCTAGCGCGGTGGCGCGTGAAAACGGTATCGGAACGATTGCCAGTGTGGATTTGCGCCACCTTCACGAAGACCTGCTCGCCGAATCCCAAATCAATCCGAGTGAAGAGAAATATACGTCTTTGAACTGTACCGCATTAGATAGGGAAATCCAAAAAGCCAAGAGTGCTTCAGAGGGAAAAGGACTGATTGCGGTCAACGTGATGAAGGCGGTCAAAGACCACGCCGCGTATGTCCGCCAGGCTTGCGAATCAGGGGCGGATGCAGTCGTGATGGGCGCAGGCCTGCCTTTAGACCTGCCGGAAATGACCGAGGGCTATCATAAGGATGTCGCGCTGCTGCCGATTCTGTCCGAATCGCGCGGCATCAATATTGTTTTGAAACGTTGGATGAAAAAAGGCATATTGCCCGATGCGATTGTAGTCGAACATCCTGCCCACGCGGCCGGACATTTGGGTGCATCAACCGTTGAAGGCGTAAACGATGCCAAATTCGACTTCAAACGCGTGATTGAGGAAACGTTTGAAGTGTTTAAAAATTTGGGGCTGGAAAGCGAAAAAATCCCGCTTATTTTGGCAGGCGGTATGGCAAATTTTGAAAAAGTCAAAACCGCCCTAAAGAACTGGGGAGCCTCCGCCGTTCAAATCGGTACGGCTTTTGCCGTTACCGAAGAAGGGGACGCGCACCTTAACTTCAAAAAAACGCTCGCCGGTGCGGAAACTGAAAAAGTAGTCGAATTTATGTCTGTTGCCGGTTTGCCGGCGCGCGGTGTCCGCACCAAATTCCTAGACAGCTACATCAAGCGTGAAAGCAAACTTCAGGCAAACGCCAAAGCTGACCCGCGCCGCTGTACCCAAGGTTTAAACTGCCTGACCAGTTGCGGCCTGCGCGACGGGCTTGCCAAAGCAGGGCAATTCTGTATTGATATCCAGCTTGCCGCCGCATTCCGTGGAGAAGTAGATAAAGGCCTGTTCTTCAGAGGTAAAGACCCTCTTCCCTTCGGCAATGCCATCCGCACCGTCCGCGAGACAATACAATATCTGCTGACGGGGAGCGAACCTGTTGCAACGCTCGGACGCTGATGTCAGGTAGGATTTGATTTGCAAACAAAATGCCGTCTGAAGGGCTTTCAGACGGCATTTTTCAGGTTGTGTTCCGGAGCGGAAGCAGAAACCCGCATTGCGGGCGCGAGAAAGCCCTATCCGAGCAATATCGCCAAAGTATTAGGGGGCGGCTAGCCTACCCGAAGCCCTAAAACGCACAGAAAACGCCGCAGCGCGCCAAAAACTGGCAGAACTGCGGCGGATGCTGGGGGGGAAGGGCGATTAGTCGGGATAATTTTTACG
Organism: Neisseria lactamica; assembly: GCF_901482445.1. Taxonomy (NCBI): domain Bacteria; kingdom Pseudomonadati; phylum Pseudomonadota; class Betaproteobacteria; order Neisseriales; family Neisseriaceae; genus Neisseria; species Neisseria lactamica. The sequence continues at coordinate 841,794 of NZ_LR590477.1, forward strand.
GCTATGCACGATGTTTAGAATTTCAACTTTATAAAATATAAAATATAAAAGTTAATATAGCACCTAGCAATAATGCACCTAGTATTTTTAATTTACTTTTTGTATCTTTCTCTTGCCACGGTTTTTCATCAAAAAGTTCACTAAAAAAATCAAAGACAGTGTGCCAAATAGCTTTCCATAGTTCCATTTTGTATCTTCAATAAAATAATTCAAAAAATCCCTACGCAGAATTTGCGTAGGGATAAATTTTACAAGCCCATTAGGGCGATTGTAACAGGTGAGCGCCAACGAGCGGCAGCAGTATTTGTACACGCGCGAGTGGCAAAATTTTTGTAAATACTTTCAAACCATTTAGATAGCAATTTGCCTAATCGTTTTTTTCCAAAATAGTGTCAAAAAAACGGAGAGAAATAAAAACGTTTTTATGTGAACAAAACGCCTTCCACATTGTGTCGGGCATACAACATAAATGCCGTCTGAAGCCCTTCAAACGGCATTTTTCAGGCTGCGTTTCGGAATGGTGTTAAAAAATAAACGGGATGAGATACATTTATTTTCGTCCGGCAAATCAGACCATCACGCCGAATAATCAAACAATGCCTGTCCGACATTGCATATAACAAACCAATGCAATGAAAACACGGCTTTTTATTTGCCCCCAGCATTATTGAAAAGTTTGTCCATCGGGGTCAGATCGACCGCATTGCCCTGGCTGGTAATCCATTTGTTCTCGACGCGCCACACGCCTGCCGCGTCCTCCACGCGCACATACCAGTGGTTGGTCGGCGGAAGGGTTTTGAACACCGCCTCATATTCCGCCCTGCCGTTCTGCGCGCTGCCGACGGGCTTGAGGGCGACGGTTTGATCGTCCGCCTTGCGGGTCGGGTGCATCAGCAGCAGGTTCAAAGGCTGTTTGCCGTCAAACTCGCCGCCGACAAACACTTTTGCCGCATTCATATCGGGGGAAATGAGGACCTGCACCCCGATATGCCGTCTGACGGCTTCTTCATCCCGATGAAGCTGGATGTCGATATGCTTGCCGTCTTTATAATAATCGTCCGTAACCAAATCTGTCGCGTGCTGTTGCGCGACAAAAAACATAGCGACGCTGGCGATGACGACAAAAATCGGTCCCGCCATCAAGACCCACGGCCAGACGTGTTTGTACCAAGGCTTGATTGGAGTGTTTTGAGACACGGTTATTCTCCGATAAAGGTTGCATCTTCTTCCAAGACGACCGGCTTGCCGTCGGGCGCGCCGCTTTCGCGGTATTGGAAGGTAAATTCGATAGGGTGGCTGCCTTTGTCCGCGTATTCCGGAATGGTGGACACTTGGACGGGAAGGGTTACCGTTTCGCGCGGGGCAACCTTGATACCGCCTTCGGGCAGCCCGGTCAGAGCGATTTCGTCAAAGCCTTTGACACTTGCGCTAACCAACTGTTCTTTTTCGCTGTTGTTGATGATACGCAGGCTGTATGCGTTTTCCAGCCAGCCTTTGGCGTTTTCGCGCACCATTACGCCACGGTCTTTCAAAATATCGACTTCGACCATTTTGCGCGTGGACAAACCGACCAAGAAGGCGGCGATAACCACTGCCAACACCGCGCCGTAACCTGCCACGCGCGGTCTGAGCAGCCGTTTTTTAATGTCTTTTTCAGAATATTCGTGTTCCAGCGCGCTTTCGGTCGTATAACGGATTAATCCGCGCGGATAGCCCATTTTGTCCATAATCTCATCGCACGCGTCGATACAGGCGGCGCAACCGATACATTGGTATTGCAGTCCGTTGCGGATGTCGATGCCGACAGGGCAGACTTGGACGCACATCGCACAGTTGATGCAGTCGCCCAAACCCGCCTCTTCCTTGTTGACCGTTTTCTTGCGGGCTCCGCGCGGTTCGCCGCGTTCCGCGTCATAAGAAACAATCAGCGTATCCTTGTCGAACATCGCGCTTTGGAAACGTGCATACGGACACATATGCAGGCATACTTTTTCGCGCATAATATGGGCGAAGAAGAAGGTCATAAAGCCGTAAAACGCTGCGGCAAATATCGCGCCGCCACCTGCTGCTCCGGTGAATAAATCGGGAACGAACTGGCGGATAGGGACAAACCAGCCGGCAAACGTGATGCCTGTCCACGCGCAGACAAGGAAAATCAGCAGGTATTTGGTGGCTTTGATGCGGATTTTAGTGAAATTCCACGGCGATTTTTCCAGCTTCAGCCGTTTGTTTCTATCGCCTTCGACCAGGTTGTCAATCCACAGCATAATTTCGGTGTAAACCGTTTGCGGGCAGGAATAGCCGCACCACAGTCGCCCTGCAATCGTCGTCCACCAAAACAGCCCGAAGGCGCAAATCATCAGCAGCAGGGCAAGGTAAATCAAATCGCCCATCCCCAACGACAGCCCGAAAATAAAGAAATGCCGTTCGGGGATATTGAAAACGACGGCTTGCCTGCCGCTCCAGTTGAACCACGGAATCACATAAAACACAAACTGCGTCGCCAATACGGCGGCAATACGCAGTTTGGCGAACCGCCCTTCCGCCTTTTTGGGATGGATGCGTTCGCCTTCGGGATGGATTTGAATCACGCTTGCTCGCGGATCAAACGTTTTTTTCACTTTCGGCGCGGCTTTTGTTTGTTCGGACGTGCCGATTCCGGATGCCGGATTGCCGGCTTGGTTTTCCGTGGTCATTCTGCATTCCTTAGATTTTTGATTGATGGTTTGCCCGTTACCGCCGCCGTTTGCTTTTCAGACGGCATTTTTCTTGTTTTTTAAGGCGTTGTGTTTCAAGTTTTGAGAAAATCCGTTTTTCCCAAAATATATTTCCGCTATTGTACAACTTTATGCGCCGTCAGGATGTATTGGGCGAATACATTTCCCATCCGCATCAAAACGTCCGGATTTTACCGTATCGCCCGAACAAAATCCAAATACGCTTAAAAAACAAAGAATAAAAAAACCGACACTCCCATATCGGCAGAACCGCCGGCGCAAGCTCATAAACAAACGCTATCAGCAATCCGGCACACAATCTATAACATTTTATTTCAAAAGGAATAATGGCAGGCTTCGCCCGCAAACCGAAAACCCTTCCCCGCCTGTCCCCTGCCGCCGCCTTCCCACGCGTCCGCCCTTTTCTTGAAAGCATAAGCGAATCGGGCGATAATCAACGCCTTCCGATTATCCACTTATCCGAAACACCAGCAAGGAAAATACAAAATGTCTCAACTGGCAAACGCAATCCGCTTCCTCTCGGCCGATGCCGTTCAAAAAGCCAATTCCGGCCACCCCGGCGCGCCTATGGGTATGGCGGAAATGGCGGAAACATTGTGGACGAAATTCCTCAATCACAACCCCGCCAACCCCAAATTCTACAACCGCGACCGCTTCATCCTCTCCAACGGCCACGCGTCTATGCTGTTGTACAGCCTGCTGCACCTGACCGGCTACAACCTAAGCATTGAAGACTTGAAAAACTTCCGCCAACTGCACAGCAAAACCCCCGGCCATCCCGAATACGGCTACACCGACGGCGTGGAAACCACGACCGGCCCGTTGGGACAAGGCATTGCCAACGCAGTGGGTATGGCATTGGCGGAAAAAATCCTTGCCGCCGAGTTTAATAAAGACGGTTTGAACATCGTCGATCACTACACCTACGTCTTTATGGGCGACGGCTGCCTGATGGAAGGCGTATCGCACGAAGCCTGCTCGCTCGCCGGCACTTTGGGCTTGGGCAAACTGATTGTTTTATATGATGACAACAATATTTCCATCGACGGCAAAGTGGACGGCTGGTTTACCGAAAACATCCCGCAACGCTTTGAAAGCTACGGCTGGCACGTCGTTCCCAACGTAAACGGCCACGACACCGCCGCCATTCAGACGGCCATCGAAGCCGCCCGCGCCGAAACCGGCAAACCGTCCATCATCTGCTGCAAAACCTTAATCGGCAAAGGCAGCGCCAACAAAGAAGGCAGCCACAAAACCCACGGCGCGCCTTTGGGCGCGGACGAAATCGAAGCCACGCGCAAACATCTGGGTTGGGCATATCCTGCGTTTGAAATTCCGCAAGAAATTTACGATGCGTGGAATGCCAAAGAAAAAGGTGCGAAACTGGAAGCGGAATGGAACGAACTGTTCACGCAATATCAAGCCAAATATCCCGCCGAAGCCGCAGAATTCGTGCGCCGTATGGATAAAAAACTGCCGGAAAACTTTGACGAGTACGTTCAGACGGCATTGAAAGAAGTGTGCGCCAAAGCCGAAACCGTCGCCACCCGAAAAGCCAGCCAAAACAGCATCGAAATCTTGGCAAAAGAGCTGCCCGAACTGATGGGCGGCTCTGCCGACCTGACCCCGTCCAACCTTACCGACTGGTCAAACAGCATCTCCGTTACCCGCGACAAAGGCGGCAACTACATCCACTACGGCGTGCGCGAGTTCGGTATGGGTGCGATTATGAACGGTTTGGCATTGCACGGCGGCGTAAAACCCTTCGGCGCGACTTTCCTGATGTTCAGCGAATACGAGCGCAACGCCCTGCGTATGGCTGCGTTGATGAAAATCAACCCTGTATTTGTGTTTACCCACGATTCCATCGGTTTGGGCGAAGACGGCCCGACCCATCAACCGATTGAGCAGACCGCCACCCTGCGCCTGATTCCGAATATGGACGTATGGCGGCCGTGCGACACCGCCGAATCCTTGGTGGCTTGGGCAGAAGCCGTCAAAGCCGCCGATCATCCGTCCTGCCTGATTTTCAGCCGTCAAAACCTGAAATTCCAAGTGCGCAGCGAGCAACAACTGAACGACATCAAACGCGGCGGCTACGTCATCAGCGAAGCCCGGGGCAACGCCCAAGCCGTCATCATTGCCACCGGTTCCGAAGTCGAGCTGGCTTTGGAAGCGCAAAAAGCACTCGCCGCGCAAAACATCGCCGTACGCGTCGTTTCCATGCCGTCCACCAACGTATTCGACCGCCAAGACACCGCCTATCAAGCCGCCGTCCTGCCCGAAAGCCTGCCGCGCATCGCCGTAGAAGCCGGACACGCGGACGGCTGGTACAAATACGTCGGTTTGAACGGCGCAGTCGTCGGCATCAACCGCTTCGGCGAATCCGCCCCTGCCGATCTGCTGTTCAAAGAATTCGGCTTTACCGTGGACAATGTGGTTGATACGGTGAAATCCGTGCTGTAAACCGCAGCCGCCGCATCAAATGCCGTCTGAACGCTTTTCAGACGGCATTTTTCCTTTAAAACCGCCCAAACTGGTTTAACGAAAATCCAAATACCCATACGGCGACGCAACCCTTCCTACATAAATAAAGTAGCTCAGAAATGCCGGATAAAGCATCACCTGAATCCCCTTTTACTCCCGATAATCTTTTGCCATATCTTGAAAGCCGCACCGCCAAACCGTAAAATCACACCTTACCCAATTTGATATAAATTTACATCCAACCCATCTTACCCGCCAATTATGATGACCCGCCTTGCCGCCTATCGGAAAACCCTCCTCACCTGCCTGATTTTATGGGCATCCATCGTCGCCGTTTTCTCCGCCGAACGTTTCTTCATGCTGCACCATTTCGTTTCAGACGACATCCGCAGCCGTTATGCGGGCGACTTGGCGGCTTTGTTTGTCAAAGGGCTGTTGTTCGACATCAAAATCGCCTCCATTGCCGCCGCCTTCCCCTTCCTGATCGGGCTGTTCGGACTGGCTACGCAGAAAACCGCCGCATTTGCCCTCCGCCTCCTGCCTACCGTCGCAACCGTCCTCTCCCTAACCGCCTTTGCCGCCGCGCTGGGCAACTGGTTCTATTTCAGCGTGTACGACCGTCAATTTGACGTATTCGTCTTCGGGCTGGCGGACGAAGACACCCGCGCCGTCCTGAAAACCGTCTGGTCGGACTATCCCGTCATCCCCTGTCTGGCCGCATTGATTGCCGCAACTTTCGTTTTCGGCAAAATATTCAGTCCCCCCCCCGCTTTCAGACGGCCTCGTGGGGGAAAACCGCTTGGATTGCCGCCGTCCTCTTACCCGTCCTCGCACTTTCCGCAGGCATACGCGGCTCGTTCGGCAAATTCCCCCTGCGTCAGACCGCCATGCAGATTTCCGCCGCACCCCAAATCAACAAACTCGTTCCCAATGCCCTGACTTCCCTAAGCTGGGCAGTCAACGAATACCGCAACAGCAACAACTTCCATCCCGTCTCCGATGAAGACGGCAGCCGGCTCATCAGCACCCTGCTCGATAAAAAAACAAACGCCGACTTGACGCAGCTCTTTGCCCAAACCTCCGCAAACGCCGCCGTCGAAAAACACCGTCCCAACGTTGTTTTTACCGTCATGGAAAGCATGAGCGCACACCTCTTGAACATGGACAATCCCGAACGGGACCTCTTGGGCGAACTGGGCAAACACTGGCAGCAAGACTGGGTGTACCGCAAATTCGTTTCCGAGGGCGACGGCACCAGCGACACACTGCACCGCTTCTTCGTCCGCAGCCCGCGCCTCAACCTCAGCCAATCCCTCGCCAAAAACAAAACCTTCCCCGGCAATATGTTCAAACCCTATCTCGATGCCGGCTACCGCGTCGTCTATATTACGGCGGGCAACGGCGGCTGGCGCGATTTCGACACCTTCCTGCGGCATTTGGGCGTCAATGAAATCATCGATGAAAACACCCTCAAAACCCGCTATCCCGAAGCAAAATCCGGCACATGGGGCGTACCCGACGAATATATGTTCCGTTATGCGGAAGAAGAACTCGCTCGCGCCGAAAAAAGCGGCACGCCCGTATTCATCATGATGATGTCCGTGACCAACCATCCGCCCTACCACCTGCCCGCACCGCACCAGCTCAAAAACTTCCGTTTGGAAGAACAAGAGCAAAAACGCCTTGCGAATCTCGCCTCAGGCAAAGAGTTGAATGAAATTTTCAACACCTTCCGATACAGCAACGACCAACTCGGACGCTTTATCGGCAAAGTAAAAACCATCGCGCCCGACACCATTATTGCCGCCACCGGCGATCACAATATGCGCGCCATCGGCTATCCCGAATCCGCCGATGCCGCACTCGGTCACAGCGTCCCCTTCTATCTGTACGTTCCGCAAGCCTACCGCGGCAGCGCCGAATACCATCCCGAACGCGCAGGTTCGCACAAAGACATCCTGCCGACCCTCTACAACTTAAGCCTGTCCGAAGCGCGTTACTACCGAACCGGCTGCAACCTCACCGCCCCGCGACCCGATTCCCCTTGGTGCGGCTACGGCTACAACCCCGAAGTCATCATCACCGAACGCGGCTTCTATCACCAACACAGCAAAGCATTCCACAAATGGGACAACAAAAACATCCAAACCGCCGAAAGCCGCCCAAGCACGCCGGACGGCGAAGACCAAGCCATTATCCGCCGCGCCTCGGCATATACGCCGTTTCTTGAATGGCAGATTAACCGGATTGTCAGCACCCAATAAATCCGTTTATCGCCAAATGCCGTCTGAACGCTTTTCAGACGGCATTTTTTTGCCCTCCGCCTTGATGCTTCCTCATTCCGCCAATCTCCATTATAATATTTGCGAATCACTCTTATTCACATTTCAAAAGGAGAAACGTATGAACACCCGCACCGAACACGACACGATGGGCAATGTCGAAGTCCCGTCCGAAGCCTATTGGGGCGCGCAGACCCAGCGCAGCCGCAACAATTTCAAAATCGGCGGCGAAACCCTGCCGCAGCCGCTGATTTATGCTTTGGCGTTGGTGAAAAAAGCCGCCGCCGCGACCAATGTTTCCCTCGGCAGGATTAAGCCCGAACAGGCGGATTTGATTACGCAGGCGGCGGATGACGTGTTAAACGGCAGGCTCGACGGACAGTTTCCTTTAGTGGTTTGGCAGACCGGCTCCGGCACGCAGTCCAATATGAACATGAACGAAGTGCTGGCAAACCGCGCCAACGAAATCGCCGGTACGGGTTTGGCGGCGTACCGGCCCGTCCATCCCAACGATCATGTAAACCACGCGCAATCGACCAACGACGCGTTCCCGACCGCCATCCACGTCGCCGCCGCGATTGAAATCAACCGCCACCTCATTCCGGCGGTAAAAGCCTTGCGCAACACCTTGGACAAAAAAGCCAAAGACTTCGCCCCCATCGTCAAAATCGGACGCACCCACTTGCAAGACGCGACGCCGCTGACTTTGGGACAAGAATTTTCCGGCTACGTTTCCCAGCTTGATCACGGCTTAGGCCGTCTGAACGACGCGCTCAAAGGTCTGTACGAACTCGCTTTGGGCGGCACGGCGGTCGGCACGGGTTTGAACAGCCATCCCGAATACGCCGAAAAAGCCGCCGCCAAACTCGCCGAACTGTCCGGCCTGCCGTTTGTCAGCGCGCCGAACAAATTTGAAGCCTTGGGCGGACGCGATGCCGCCGTTGCCGCTTCAGGCGCATTGAAAACGCTGGCGGCAAGCCTGAACAAAATCGCCAACGACATCCGCTGGCTGGCAAGCGGCCCGCGTTGCGGTTTGGGCGAAATCAAAATCCCCGAAAACGAGCCGGGTTCGTCCATTATGCCGGGCAAAGTCAACCCGACCCAATGCGAAGCAATGACGATGGTGTGCTGCCAAGTGTTCGGCAACGACGTTACCATCGGTATGGCGGGCGCGTCGGGCAATTTCGAGCTGAACGTCTATATGCCCGTCATCGCTTACAATCTCTTGCAATCCGTCCGCCTGTTGGGCGACGCGTGCAACAGCTTCAACGAACACTGCGCCGCCGGTATCGAACCCGTACCGGAAAAAATCGACTATTTCCTGCACCATTCCCTGATGCTCGTTACCGCGTTAAACCGTAAAATCGGCTACGAAAACGCCGCCAAAGTCGCCAAAACCGCCTACAAAAACGACAAATCGCTGCGCGAAACCGCCGTTGAGTTGGGCTTGCTGACGGGCGAAGAATTTGACGAACTGGTCGTCCCTGCCGATATGGTTCATCCGCGCTAATCCTTCCCTCAAATAAAATGCCGTCTGAAACCTCGTTCAGACGGCATTTTCCGTTGCCTGCAAACTAGCGGCGTTTGAACAGCCTGTCCCCCACCGCCGCCGTAACCGCGCCCCCGACCACGACCAGTGCGCCTGCATAACCCAAACCGTTCATATCCGGCGCGGCAAAAGTATCAGGCATCACATAATGCCCGAGCAAAGAAAATATTACGGTAAACACAGGGAGCAAGGTTGTTACCACACTGACTTTGGAAGCCTCCAAATGTTTCAACGCCTCGCCGAACGAGCCGTAACCGATTAACGTATTCAAGCAGCAATACACAAAACAAACCCACGCCAACGTACCGTCCAAACTTCCGATGTGTGCCGGTTCGGCAAACGGCAGGAACACGGCGGCACTTGCCGCATAAATCAACAGCAGAATCTGTTGCGGCCCGAATTGCGCCGACAGCAGCTTTTGCGCCACGGCATAACACACCCAGGCCATACTGCCTGCCGCACACAGCAACACGCCTTGCGCATACGCGCCCAAACCCGACAACTCGCCGAATTTATCGTTAAAAAACATAAGCAAACCGGCAAGCAGCAAAACCAAGCCGATTTTCTGCGCGGCAGTCATCCGGTCTTTAAACACCAACACGCCGACAACAATCATCGTAAACGGCGAAATCTGCCACAAAACCTGCGTCGTGGTCGGCGAAATATAATGCAGCCCTTGGGCAATCAGCACAAAGTTTGCCGAAATGCCCGCCACGCCGAGCAGCAGCAGCCTGAATGAATGCCAAGAAAAATCCCGCCGCTTCGGCAGCCGCCCGCCCAATGCCAGCAAAACAAACAATACCGCCGCCGCCACGGTAAAACGCACCCACACCAGCGTCGGCGCATCGACAAACTTCAATACCTGCCGCACGGCAATCGGCAGCGTCCCCCACGTCATCGCCGCCAAAAGTGCCAGCGAGAAGCCCAAGAGCGGCCTTTGGTTTTCCATCCTGATTTTCCTATTTTTAAACAACCGTATTGCCGGACGATGCCGGTTTGCCGCATCGGGCAATAATGGTTCAAACGTTTGGCGTTTGATTCCCAACCTTTGGTTTCAAACACACCGACTGAAACCCGACTATTGCTTCACGCTATTTGAAAACACCGCCTGAATTTTAAAATATAGTGGATTAACAAAAACCGGTACGGCGTTGCCTCGCCTTAGCTCAAAGAGAACGATTCTCTAAGGTGCTGAAGCACCAAGTGAATCGGTTCCGTACTATCCGTACTGTCTGCGGCTTCGTCACCTTGTCCTGATTTTTGTTAATCCACTATGCCGTCTGAAAACAGCGGGGACGTGCGGCAGGCATCACTGCCTCAAAACGCCAGAACGGCGTAATTGCAACGCTCCGCCCAACGCAAGGGGCGGCAACAAGCCGGCCCGGATGCAAAAAAGAGAAACCCTGCACCGTAAGGTTTAAGGTTTCTCCGTCCTTTTATGATTTCCCTCCGCGAGGATGTCCGGCCGTAAAATTCAGAACGGTTGTTTCTATATAATAGAAACTGTAAAAATAAAATTACAATAGTTCCAATGTATTATAAATTAAAAGCAACATAATTATTTGAAATACGTAAAAATAGTACCCGCAATTGAATAATAATAGCCCTATATTTTACACAATTAGTGCAGGATTTGTATGAATTGCTTTCAAGAGCCAGCCCTTTATTTGCTCTTATTTCAATCCTTTTTCTGCCAACAAGTTTTCCAACACATCAGCGACTTCCACGTTATTTGCTTCGGCAAAGGCGAAATGGCTGTTGCCGCGTATGCCGATTTCAGGCAAGCACACAACGCTGGCTTAGCCGCCGTGGCGGTTGGCACAGTCGGTGAAGGCTTGCACCATATGGATGCGCTTAATCCGACGCTGTGATGCCCAATGTGGGTTGTCTGCCGAAATGTAGTCGCCGTAAGTAGATGACGATAGGCATTTTGGGCAGCAGGGCGAAGCGTTCGGCACTGATAGACTGCGAGAGTGAAATGTTGGCAGCGTCGTTAGCGGAAGCGGCGACACTCGGCAAGTCGTCTTCAGGAAAAACAAACTCGGTGCCGGGTTCGTAGTAAACCACGGCTTTCACTTTTTCGGGATTTTTCGGCACGGTTTGCCAACCGGTGCCGCCACCTTGCTGTCAAAGTTACAAATAAGAGCTTTATATCTCCTTACTGGAACGTTTTTATATTCCTTATCGGGCAACGGATAGTATCGCTAAATTACGTTATCAAACGATTCATTTATTCCATGAATACAAAGTAGAAATGCTGATTATTGATGAGTTTCATTCGTTGCTTGTAGGAACACCGCGTTTACAACGCCAAGTGATGAACGCGATTAAAATATTGTGCAATGAGTTGCAAATTCCAATTGTGGGTGTAGGCACAAAAGATGCAATTCGTGTTTTACACACCTATCCGCAACACGCCAGTCGTTTTGATGTAGCAGAATTGCCAACGTGGAAATTGGATCAGGTGATTGATTGGCAACCGATCGAGCAATACCTGAACCGTCAAAGAACCCGTTACCTTAGAGACCACCGCGGCCTCCCCGCCTATCCACTGCTACCCATGTTCAAAGCCGTCCTACCCGGACAATGGCACAGCCTCTCCGATCCCGAACTCGAACACAGCCTCATCACCCGCATCGATTTCAACCCGTTTTGCCGTTTTGACGAACTGGGCATCCCCGATTACAGCACCTTATGCCGCTACCGCAACCGGCGGCGCAAGACGACACCCTGTCCGAATTGCCGGAACTGATTAACCGCCAACTGACCGAAAAAAGGCCTAAAAGTAGAGAAGGCATCCGCCGCCGTCATTGATGCCACCATTATTCAGACCACCGGCGGCAAACAGCGTCAGGCCATAGAAGTCGATGAGGAAGGACAAGTCAGCGGCCAAACCACACCGAGTAAGGACAAAGATGCCCGTTGGACAAAGAAAAACGGTTTATACAGACTCGGTTACAAACAACATACCCGTACCGATGAGGAAGGCTATATCGAGAAACTGCACATCACCCCAGCCAATACCCATGAGTGCAACCACCTGTCGCCTTTGCTGGAAGGCATTGCCGAAGGTACGACCGTCTATGCCGATAAAGGCTACGACAGTGCGGAAAACCGGCAACATCTGGAAGAGCATCGGTTACCGGACGGCATTATGCGCAAAGCCTGCCGCAACCGTCCGCTGACGGAAAATCAAACGAAGCGTAACCGGTATTTATCGAAAACCCGTTATGTGGTCGAGCAAAGCTTCGGTACGCTGCACCGTAAATTCCGCTATGCCCGGGCAGCCTATTTCGGGCTGATTAAAGTGAGTGCGCAAAGCCATCTGAAGGCGATGTGTTTGAACCTGTTGAAAGCCGCCAACAGGCTAAGTGTGCCTGTTGCTGCCTAAAAGGCGGTTGGATGCCTGATTATCGGGTGTCCGGGGAGGATTAAGGGGGTATTTGGGTAAAATCAGGAGGTATTGGGGGAGAGAAACAGCCGAAAATCTTTGTTTAGGTTCCGGCTGTCGAGGGAAGGGCTTTTTTGCAAAGGTCTCTAACAGTGTTTTACACAACAGCTTAAGAAAAATACGCCGGCAACATCTCAAACACTGCAACCCTTTCAGGCTGCCATAAGGCTTCACAGTATCATTCTTGAAATCTTCAGATACTGTAAACAGCGCCAGATATCTATAGATAAAGTTAAGAAATTGACATTTTATCAATGATTTTGTAAAATTTAGTGAATTTATTTTCAAGTGAAAATATACTGGGTTTAGCATTATGTCCGCCATACACACCCATCTGAGTTTAGCTATTTTGGCAGCCTTTTCTTTTCAGGCTGCACTTGCCGATACCATTGAAGAAAGCGAATCCAGACGTCAGGAAATGCGACGCCGGCAGCAGGAGCAGCAGCTGCAGCACGAAGTCGATGTGCGTTTGGACGATACGCGGCAAAGTACGCTTACTCCGTCTGCGGCCGAATCGGCCGAATCCCCCTGTTTCCCCATTCATACCGTTACCCTGACCGGCGATGCTGCCGGCCGTTTTCAGTTTGCACTTAAAAAAGCCTTGAAAGAAACCGGCTTCCAATCCGGACAATGTTTGGGTGTGCAAGGCATCAACCGCATTATGGTTGCGGCACAAAACGCCGTTATCGGCCGCGGCTATACCACTACCCGTATTTTGGCCGCACCGCAGGATTTAAACAGCGGAACTTTGGAATTAACCGTTTTGCCCGGCAAAGTGCGCTCGGTTCGCACTGATACTTCGCACAACGACCAAACCCGTGCCGCGCGCATTGCCGCCTTTCAAAACGAAATTCCGTTGAAAGGCGGCGATATTCTGAATCTGCGCCGTATCGAGCAGGGGCTGGAAAATCTCAAGCGCGTACCCACCGCGGAAGCCGATATTCAAATCGTTCCCGCCGATGCACCCGATGAAAGCGACATCATTGTTGCCTAGCGGCAGCGGCTGCTGCCCTACCGCCTGTCGCTCGGTGTGGACGACTCCGGCAGCAAAACCACCGGCAAATACCAAGGCAGCCTGACTTTCTCTGCCGACAACCCTTTCGGCTTAAGCGATCTGTTTTATCTGTCCTACGGCCGCCATCTGGGCCATACCGACGCCCATACCGACTCCGAGGGCAAAAAAACCGCCGGCGGCACCCAAAGCTACGCCTTTCACTATTCCGTTCCTGCGGGCAACTGGCTGTGGAGCTGGAACCGCAACTACTACCGCTACCACCAAGCCGTGGCGGGTATCAATGAAGTGTACGACTACAACGGCAAAAGCCGTGGCAGCGACATCGGATTTACCCGCCTGCTGTACCGTGATGAGCGGCGCAAGAGCCATATCGGCTTCAAACTGTGGCAGAAAGAAAACCAAAGTTTTATCGATGATGCCGAAGTCGAAGTACAGCGCCGTAAAACCGCCGGTTGGCAGTTGAGCCTAAAACACAAGGAATACATCGGCCGCAGCACTTTGGATATCGGCCTTGGCTACAAGCGCGGCACCGGCATGGCCGATGCCATTGCCGCCCCTGAAGAGGTGTTTGATGAAGGCACTTCGAGAATGAAGGTGATCACTGCCGACATCAGCTATAACCACCCCTTCCAAATCGGCCGGCAGCACTTCGTATATGACACCGCCCTGCATGCCCAGTGGAATAAAACCCCGCTGACGCCTTTGGACAAAATCGCCATCGGCGGTCGCTACACCGTGCGCGTCTTCGACGGCGAAAGCTCACTGTCGGCCGAGCGCGGCTGGTACTGGCGCAACGAAGCCGGCTGGTATTTTCAGGCTGCCCACCAGTTTTATCTGGCGCTAGACGGCGACCATGTTTCCGGCGACTCGGCGCAATACCTGCTCGGCCAAACCCTAATCGGCGCCGCCGCCGGCCTGCGCGGCCAGTTTAAAGCAGGCGGCAGCCTGAATTACGACCTGTTTGTCGGCAAACCGATTAAAAAACCGCAAGGCTTTAGCAAACGTACCGCCGTTTTCGGCTTCAACCTAAACTATTCGTTTTAACCGGAGAAAACACGTGCACCACCTGCATTTGGGCTGCCTGTTTCCCATTTCCACACGGACGCAAGAACATGAACAAACACCGCCATAAAACCGTCTTCAACCGCACCTGCGGCATCCTGATGGCCGTAGCCGAGACTGCCATCGGGCAGGGCAAAAGTCCCGGCGAGCGCTCAGGCGGAGAAACCGGTGGCGGTGACGGCAGCCTAAAAACCCGTTCAGGCTGCCGTTTGCATTTGGGCACGCTGACTTTCAACCTGCTGCTCGGTTTCGGTTCGGCCCTGATTGTGCCCGCCGCCGCTGCCGACATCCAAGCCGACAAATCCGCCCCCAAATCCCAGCAGCCCGTCATCCTGCAAACCGGCAACGGACTGCCGCAGGTCAATATCCAAACCCCCACCGCCCACGGCGTATCCGTCAACCAATACCGCCGTTTCGATGTCGACACGCGCGGCACCATTCTCAACAACAGCCATAAAAGCGTATCCACCCGCCAGGCCGGCTGGATACAGGGCAACCCCTTTCTCGCCCGCGGCGAAGCCCGTGTAATCGTCAACCAAATCAACAGCAGCGACCCGAGCCGGCTGAACGGCTATATCGAAATCGCCGGCCGCCGCGCCGAAGTGGTAATGGCCAACCCCGCCGGCATCCGCGTCGACGGCGGCGGCTTTATCAACAGCGCAGGCGCCACCCTCACTACCGGCCGTCCCATCCTGGCAGACGGCCGTTTCGACGGTTTGGACATCGGCAGCGGCCGCATCGAAATCGGCGCTCAGGGTCTTGACGGGCGCGATGCCGACTACACCCGCATTCTCAGCCGTGCCGCCAAGATTGACGGCGGCATTTGGGGGCAGGACGTCCAAGTGATTGCCGCCGGCGGCCAAACCGATGCCGCAGGCAACCTGAAAGACGCCGCCGCACCCCGCGCCCCATCTTCATCCGCCCCCGTCTTTGCCATCGACACCGGCGCCCTTGGCGGCATGTATGCCGGCAAAATCACCCTGATTGCCGCCGACAACGGCAGCGGCATCCGCAATGCCGGCAAGATTTACGCCGGTGCCGGCGGCGTGACCCTCCGCGCCGACGGAACACTGGCCAACAGCGGCACGGTTGCCGCCCAAGACGGCGGCGCCCTGCGTCTTAACGCCGGCCAAACCGACAACAGCGGCACCCTTTACGCCCACGGCCAAAGCAGCATCGACAGCACAAGCAGCCTGAACAACAGCGGCCGCATTCTCAGCACCTCAGAAACCCGCATCCGCAGCGCCCATATCGGCAACAGCGGCCAAATCGACGGCGGCCGTCTCGACATCGCCGCCCCCGTATTGGACAACAGCGGCCGCATCAGCCAAAGCGGCAGTCAGGATCTGGCCGTCGATACCGCCCGCCTGGCCAACAGCGGCCGCATCGGCCTGCCGGAAAACAACAACGGCAGCAGTGGAAACAGTAGCGGCAACAACGGCGGTAACAACGGTAACAGCGGTGCAAACGGTAACTCCGGCAACAAGCGGTCCTCCGCCAATAACGGCAACGGCAATAACAGCAACGGCAGCCACACCCAAGTTCCCCCTCCTGCCGACGGCCGCATCAGCGTCTCCGGCCGTTTGGACAACAGCGGCACCATCGAAGCGGGCGGGCGCACCGCGCTAAGCGTCAGCAGCGAACTGGCTAACAGCGGCCACCTCACCCTCGGCAGCCTGAAAGCAGACGGCAGCCGTTTCGACAACCGCCAAGGCGACATTCTCGCCCACAGCGCCGACATTCACAGCAGCCACAGCGACAACCGCGGCGGCGCCCTGGCCGCAGGCAGCCTGAAACTGGATGGCACCCGACTCGACAACCGCCAAGGCATCATCCGCAGCAACAGCCAAAGCGACATCCGCCTTTCAGACGGCCTGAACAACCAGCAAGGCGAAATCACCACTGCCGGCAGCCTGAAACTGGCCGCCGACAACATCACCAACCAAGACGGCAGCATCTTGGCCGGCCAGGACATCGGACTGGATGCCCGGGTACTGAACGGCAGCGGCACCCTGGCCGCCGGCCGCGACGCCGCCCTCAAACTCAGCGCCGACTTTGACAGCAGCGGCAACATCGAAGCCGGCCGCAAACTCAGCATCGAAAGCGGCGGCAGCATCCGCAACCGCCACCGTTTGGCCGGCGGCGCAGCCCTCGACATCCGTGCCCGGCACATCGACAACCGCGCCGAAGGCAAACTGGTTTCCGGCAGCAATACCCGTATTGGCGCCGACACCGTGGACAACCGCGGCCTGATCAACAGCAACGGCCTGACCCGCATTGATGCCGCGACTGCCCTGAACAACATCGGCAGCGGCCGCATCTACGGCAGCCGTCTCGCCCTGGGCGGCGGCGGCCTGAACAACCGCGAAGAAGCAAGCGCAGACGGCAAAAACCAAGCCCCCGTGATTGCCGCCCGCGAACGACTGGACATCGGCATGCGCAGCATAAGCAACACCGGCAGCGGCTTTGGCCGGATTGAAAACGGCCAAGTACAAACCGGCAGCGTCTCCAGCCTGATCAGCAGCGAAGGCACACTGCATATCGGCGGCCGTTTGAACGAGCGCCATCAGGCCGAAGGCCGGGCCGAGCGCCTGGAAAACCGCGGCGGCCGCATCGAAGCGGCCGGGGACGGCGTATGGTCGGTTGCCAAAATCCATAACAGCAACAGCCGCTGGGAAGTCAATCACAAAGTTGCCGTCGGCCAAGCCGAACACCGGCACAGCTACAGCCAACCCGGCAATCCCGAATGGTGGCAGGTTGGCAAAGACGGCTCATGGCGGCAGACTGCCAATCATGCCAAAGGCGAGTTTACCTTTAACGACGGCCGTGCTCCGGTTCGCCAATCCAGCTGGAACGAAAAACGCGTCACCATACAACGCCACGAAGACCAAATCGCCCACTCCCAACCCGGGCAAATTGCCATCGGTGGCAACTTTACTGCCGACACCCAAGAGCTGGCCAACCAAAACGGCCAAATCCTGATCGGCGGTGTCTGGCAGGGCAGCGAAAAAGACAGCGTATTAAAAAATCTAAGCGATCTGGCCGGCGTTTACGAAATCGAGTCCGGCATCTTCGAAAACAGCTATGCCCGCAAAAGCAAATCTAGACAAAGGTGGGGACGCCGCACCGGTTACAGTGCCCCCATACACAACGAAACCCTGCTTGAGCGCCGCAAATTTGCCAACCACATCAGCTATCAGGATCAGGCAGGCAGCCTGAACCCTCCTGCCGGCCATGCCGTCGCGGCCGATGCCGCCACCGCGGCCGTTGCCCCGCCGCGCATTAAAAGTCCCGACGGCAGCCTCAGTCTGCCCGAAAGCAGCCTGTACACCGTCCGTCCCGACCGCCCCGGCTATCTGGTGGAAACCGATCCTGCCTATGCCGACTACCGCACCTGGCTGGGCAGCGACTACATGCTCAAAGCCCTGCAAACCGATCCCAACCGCACCCACAAACGGCTGGGCGACGGCTATTACGAGCAACGCCTGATCAACGAACAGATTGCCCGTCTGACCGGCTACCGCCGTCTGGACGGCTACCCGAACGACGAAGCCCAATTCCAAGCCCTGATGGACGCCGGCATCAGCTTCGCCCGCGCCCAGCAGCTGACCCCCGGCATCGCCCTGTCCCCCGAGCAGGTTGCCCGGCTGACCAGCGACATCGTCTGGCTTGAAAGCCAGACCGTTACCCTGGCCGACGGCAGCAGCCAAAGCGTACTCGTACCCAAAGTCTACGTACTCGCCCGCCCCGGCGATCTCAACAGCACCGGCGGACTCATCAGCGCCGATGCCCTGCAGCTGAAAGCCGGCCGCATCGACAACCGCGGCACCCTGGCCGGCCGGCGCATCGTCGATCTGGCTGCCGGCGACATCAGTAACAGCGGCCGCATCCAAGGGCGGCAAAACCTGCTGGAAGCACAAAACCAAATCACCCTGCAAGGCGGCAGCATCGAAGCCGAACGGCTGCTCAGCCTCAAAGCCGACAACATCACCCTCCAAAGCAGCACCGCCCAAAGCGGCGATTTGCACAACGGCCGCACCACCGTTGACCGTGTGGCCGGACTGTATGTCAGCGGCACAGAAGACGGCCAAGGCCTGCTCAGCCTCGAAGCAGGGCACGACATCAAACTGAACGGCGCCCGCCTGGCCAACCGCGCCCGCGACGGCCACAGCCAAATGATTGCCCGCGAAGGCAGCGTCACACTCGGCACCGTCCGCACCGAAAACCACGAAAGCTACGGCGCGGCAAACGACAAAAACCACCGCCACGTCCACCAAAGCACCGAAGCAGGCAGCCGCATCGAAGCGCTTGGCAACATCACCGTATCCGCCGGCAAAGACCTGAACATCCGCCAAGGCCAAATCGACAGCCAAAACGGCCGCACCACCCTGGCCGCCCGCGGCAATATCGACATCAGCGAAGGCCGCCGCACCCTGGATCTGGACGAATCGACCTACAGCAAAGAGCGCGGTTTGGTCGGCAGCAAAAGCCGGCTGGACCAATACCGGCGCCAACACGACGAAGCAGCCGGCAGCGTGATTACCGGCCGAGAAGTCAGAACGGCTTCCGGTGGCGACACCCGCATCCGCGGCAGCCAAGTCATCAGCGACGATCAGACCCTGATTGCTGCCCGCGGCGAAGTGCGCATCGACGCCGCAGACAACCGCTACCAAGATTGGGAAAACCACGAGCGCAAAAAGTCCGGCCTAACCGGCAGCCTGAAAAACGGTGTGGCGATGGCCGGTTACGGCAAAACCCAAGAAAACCTGCAGCAAAACAGCGTATCGTCTGCCGTAATCTCCTCGCAGATAGGCAGCCTGAAAGGCAACACCACCGTAGCAGCGGGCGGCAAACTGACTACCGAAGCCGCACAACTGTATGCCGGCGGCGATCTGCATCTGCAGGGGCGCGAAGTTTCCCTCGGCGAGGCCTACAAACGGAACGAGCGGCACAGCGAAGCGCAGCACAAACAGAGCGGCTTCTCGGTCGGCATCACTTACGACCCCTATACCGCCGGCAAAAATGCCTGGGACAAAGCCATGCAGGGCGGCGGGTACAGCGACAGTATCGTCGGTAACTGGATGCAGCGCAGCAGCGCCTCAGCCAAAGCCAGCCAGGCGGCGGGCACGCCCGTTGTCATCAGCGGCGGCCGCAGCCGCAGCACGCAGGTGCAGGATGGCAGCAGCGCCGAAGCCGTCGGCAGCTCGCTGACAGCCGGCCGCCATCTCAGCATCCGTGCCACCGAAGGCAACATCGAAGCCAAAGGCGCACAAATCTCCGCCGAAGGCGATGCCCTGCTGTATGCCCGCGACGACATCCGACTGCTGGCCGCAGCCGACAGCCGCCGGCAAACCGGCAGCAGCAAGCGTAGCGGTTTCTCCATCGACAACCGCGACCATATTACCCCCTTCGGCACCTTTAACGATCAGGGGCAGGCTGCGGGCGAGATCGGCAGCATCAGCGGCAGCACCCTGTCCGTGGGCGGTAAAACCCGTCTGCTTGCCGAAAAAGGCAATATCGCCGTCAGCGGCAGCAGTCTGGTCTCCCAAGACGACCTGCTGCTCAAAGCCGGCGGCGACATCGACATCCGCGCCGCCGAACACCGCCAAAGCCAAAGCGAGCGCCAAGTTTCTTCCGGCATCGGCAGCGCCGTCATCTCCGACACCGAACACTTTAGCGGCTGGATGAAAAATCGCCGCGAGAGCGAAGGTGAAGAAACCCTGCAGGCCAAAAGCCAAATCGGCAGCCTGAAAGGCAGCGTCCGCATCGACGCCGGCGGCGCCTACCGCCAAACCGGCAGCGATGTTGCCGCCGCACGCGATATCGACATCAGCGCCCAAAGCGTCGATATCCGCACCGCCGACAATCACGGCCGCAGCCGCCAGTCCGAGCGCGACCTTAAAATCGGCACCTTCGCCAAAATCTCCTCACCGCTGATCGATCTGGTCAACGCTGCCGAAGGTGCTGCCAAAAGCAAAGCCGACGACCGCACCCGCGCCCTGCAGGGTCTGGCCGCCGGTGCCCAAGCCTACCAACTGGCCGATGGCGTCGGCAAAGTGGCCGACGCCCTTAAAAGCAACAACGGACAGCAAGGCACCGTCCTCTTGTCCGTCGAAGCCGGCTTCGGCTTTAAAACCGCCGGCAAGGAACAAAACCAAAACTACCGCCAAAGCCGGCAAAGCAGCCTGAAAGCCGGCGGCGACATCAATATCCGCAGCCGCGAGGGCGACATTACCGTCCAAGGCAGCAACATTACTGCGGGCGACACCATCCGCCTCGATTCCGCGCGCGATATCCTGCTGCAGTCGGCCCAAGACAGCCAACATCAGGACGGCAAAAACCGCAATGCCGGCGTACAAGTCGGCGTCGGGGTTTCCGTTGGTGCCCAAACCGGCGTCTATATCTATGCCGAAGCGGCCTACGGCAAAGGCAAAAACCGCACCGACAGCCAAAGCCATCAAAACACCCTGCTGCAATCGGACAAACTGCAGCTCAGCAGCAAGGGCAATACCGTGTTGAATGGTGCCCAAGCCCATGCCCGACGCATCGACGCCGATGTCGGCGGCACCCTTTATATCGAAAGCCCGCAGGACACTGTCGAACAGGAGAGCAAACAAAGCGGCGGCGGCATTCGCGCCCAAGTCGCGCTCGGTACCGCATGGAGCGTATCCGGCAACTACAACCAAAGCAAAGCCAGCGGCCACAGCCGCAGCGTCGGCAGCCAAAGCGGTCTCTTTGCCGGCGAAGGCGGCTACCACATCACAGCCGACAGCGTCCGGCTCAAAGGTGGTGCCATCGCTTCTGCCGCAGATAAAGATCACAACGAACTGACCGCCCGCAGTTTCAGCTTTGAAGACATCCGCAACGAAAGCAGCTACAGTGCCCAAAGCATGGGTATCGGTGCCGGCTACGGCGGCAGCCTGAAAGGAAGCGACGGCTTCAATCAAAGCGCCTTCGGCCGTGCGTCCCAAACCGCCGGCCAGAACATGAATAAAGGCTTCAACTACAGCCCCACCCTGCCGCAACATGAAAGCGGCAACAGCCAAGGCTATACCCGCTCGGTACTCAGCGAAGGCAACATCACCATCGGCGGCAAAAAAACCAGTGCCCGCGCCCTCGGCATCCATACCGATTCGGCCACTGCCCATCACGGTGCCGACAGCGTTCCCGATCTGCAAAACCTACTCGACAAACAGCAAACCGTCGCCCAATCGACTGCCGTCATCCACAGTGCCGTCGGCACCTATAGGGGCAACCGTGCCAAAGCGGCAGCCGAAGAGCTGGAAAAACAACAAGCCGCCCACGAAGGCCGTCTGAAAGAACAAAACGACGGCAGCTACGAACACTATCTCAGCCTAAGCGACGCACAACGGCAGCAGGAGATGCTGGCCCATTCCCCCGCCTACGCCCAAGCCTACCAAGAAGCCCGAAGCTGGGGCATAGGCGGCAGCAAAAGCCGCGCCCTTACCGCCGCCGAAACCCTGATTACCGGTGCCCTGGGCGGCCAGGGTAATTTACAGCTGGCGGCCAATACGTTGGCGCCGTATGCCGCAGCCGCCATCGGCAAGCGCTTCGGCCACGGTGAAAACAAAAACGAAGCCGCGCAAGCAATCGGCCACTTTATGCTCGGCGCGGCCTTGGCCTACGCCAACGGCGCCGACCCGCTTGCCGGCGGCAGCGCTGCCGTTGCTGCCGAACGCGCAGCCGAGTATCTGGCCAAACAATACGACGACGGCCGCACTGCCATCGACCCGATAAGCGGAAAATTCAATCCCAACCTTCTGCCCGAGCACATTAAAGAAGAGATCAAAGCGCAGACCGGCGCGCTTGCTTCGGTGGTGGGTGCCGCCGGAGGCAGCCTGAACGGCACGAACAGCAGCAACGGAGCGTTGTTTGATGCGCAGATTGCCGGGACGGTCGGGCAGAATGCGGTAAAGAATAATCTGCTTAGTAGCAAAGACAAACAAAGATACGATCTTTTGGCAGAGAAAATTCTCAACCGAACAGCAAGTAATGCGGAGAAGGCCGAATTTGAATGGTTGTCCGCCCAAGATCAGCAAAGCAATGAGTTATATAGAAAATATTATTCGGATCTTCATCGGAAAGACGGAAAAAAAGAATTAACAGCTCAGGAAGCAGATATTCTGACATCCTATATTGACAGCATCTATGACAATAAGGGAATTTCTGATAGAAAGGCCAGAAATGCGCTTAGGAAAATTAGAAATGACCTCTATCAAGGTAAAGAAATTTTAAGAAACGGGGAGCCTTATTATCCGTTTTGGTTGGCCAAAAGAGATGAAAAAGTTAGAGAGCTTTGGAACAAATCTTGGAAAGAAATCCGGGATACCCAAGGGAAATATAAAACCGGTTTGGCTGCTGTTAAGCATTTCTTTTTATCGGAAGGTCGTCCGATAGGGAAATACGAGAAAGCTTGGAATATCCTTGAAAGGGATAAAGCTTATGCCGATAGTTTTGAAGGCAGAGCAGCAGCCTCCACCGCACAAGGCATTGCTTTAGGTTTGGAATTTACCACTCGAGGACGTTATCTGATGATGGCTATTGGTGGAGCACAAGCCAGTTACGGAACTTATCAAATCACACAGGGAAACCTTGAGCACGGGAAAGCCAATTTCTTTTTAGGTGCCGGAACAATGTTGGGTAGTGTCAGTCTTGGTGGGGCTTCGGTTAAGAAATCTCCGTTGGCAATCCGCGAACCGATTCCGGCCGGATATAACCGACCACCGACCAGCTTGGATGTTAATGCTGGGCGTATGGCTAATCAATTTTCAACTGCACATCAGAAAGTTACGGATTTAAATATCTTATTTGCCAAACCAAGTAGAACCGTTTCTAATTCAAAAGTAGGTATCCAATGGAATAATGGTATTGGAAAGCAAGGTATGCCATGGGAGAATTATGTTGGTAAAAGCCTTCCCTCGGATGCTCGACTACCAAAAAATTTTAAAACTTTTGATTATTATGACCACCATAGTGGTTTGGCTATTAGTGCTAAGACTTTGGATACACAAACAGCATCAAGGACACTCAAACCAAGACAAATTTATAATACTTTAAAAAACTATATTGACAAAGCTGCCAATTTTAAAACTTACTCTCTTTCTGGTGTTGAGTTAAATGCTAATACAATTAGGCGGAGAGAGATACATTTAGCTATTCCAGCCCAAACCACTAAAGAGCAATGGCAGCAAATCAACAAAGCGATAGAATACGGAAAGACCCATAATGTTAATGTTAAAGTAACGGAGATTAAATAATGGAAGACAAGTTAGAAAATCAATATTTTGCAAGTTTATATGCAAATGAAAAAGCGTTCATTGTGCAAACACAATCCGGATTTAGGTTGTTAATGTTGGACACCTTATTCCCACCTCATATTTTGCCTCCAAATGTCGATGACAATCTGCTTGGGCAAGCTATTTCTCAGGCATTAAAAAATAGTCGAACTTTTAAATATGGAAGTGAAGAATGTAAAAATTTTTTCGATCCGGTACAAAGAGTCCAACGCTACAACCAATGGGTTGATCATATACGAGAAACACTGGGGTATAAAACCAAATCAGCTCTTTTTAGAAGGATGATGATGTGCAGCATTAAAATGGATAGCAAAGAAATCATAATTTCCCCCAATAAACATATCAGATCGGATGCGTGGGAAGGCATTGATGGAAAAGATATAATCATACCCGTTGACAGAAACTACTCGGAAATTGGACAAGGAGCAAAACAAGCTCTAAGTTATTGTAAGTAAGTATATACGTAGTGCATAGGCCTGTTCCCAGAACATACTTTTAGTGGCCGACGCCGTCAAAAACCAAACCGGACAGCAAGGCGCCGTCCTCTTGTCCGTCGAAGCCGGCTTCGGCTTTAAAACCGCCGGCAAGGAACAAAACCAAAACTACCGCCAAAGCCGGCAAAGCAGCCTGAAAGCCGGCGGCGACATCAATATCCGCAGCCGCGAGGGCGACATTACCGTCCAAGGCAGCAACATTACTGCGGGCGACACCATCCGCCTCGATTCCGCGCGCGACATCCGGCTGCTCTCCGCCCAAGACAGCCAACATCAGGACGGCAAAAACCGCAATGCCGGCGTACAAGTCGGCGTCGGGGTTTCCGTCGGTGCGCAAACCGGTGTCTATATCTATGCCGAAGCGGCCTACGGCAAAGGCAAAAACCGTTCGGACAGCCAAACCCATCAAAACACCCTGCTGCAATCGGACAAACTGCAGCTCAGCAGCAAGGGCAATACCGTGCTGAAATGGTAGTGGAAGAACCATTGGTAAGAGCAAGTCTCAAAACCAAATTATGCAGGACGATGTGGCTTACTTGCGCTCAATGGGTGCAAAAGATATTAGGATCAACCAACAGCAGGTAAACAACCAAATGTGCCGGGTAGGGATCTGCCGCCCGGATGTCCAAGCCACCTTGCGTGATTCTAATAAACGAATTTATATCGAATACGATCGCGCCAGTTCGAACCGTGGAGCCGGACATGCATCAAGAGCATTGAGTAATGATCCGGATGCTATTGTAATTTTAAGAACCGTGGATTAAATTATGAATGTAAACAAAGATTTTTTTCTTGCAAGAGACGGCCATCCGAGCCTGAAACAGTTTTATTTTATTGGCGCGCCATTTGAAAAAGCACTGGATCTTTATCTAAAAAGACGTATGGATTTAAGTGATTTTTATCAAAATCTAAAACCGAAACTATCGTATTTGGATGAGGAGTATACCCTCAGTCAGAAATTGGATTTCTTGAATCCGCTTGAGATTACCGGATCATCCAAATATTTATTGTTGGAAACGCAGTCTGATTGGTCATTGCTAATAGGTAATAACCGGAACGGCACAGACTTTTCAAGTGTGCCGTATGAAGCCTTGCTGTGGAAAATCAGATTATTGACTATGTATTTACGTCCATATTTTGGCAAAGACGAATTCGGTGCGGTCTCATTTACCCTGTATGAGGGCAGCAAACAGGTTTCCCGTCATGACTGCGAAACCAGAAATGTTATGCTGCATAAAGAAACCAGTCGTGTCGAGTTTATGGAATATGGCACGCCGCTGCCGTTTGAACAGACAGAAAAATATACCGAAAGACTCAAAAAAAACAGGCTGACTGTGGAGATGATCGAAGAATATTGCAAACATTTAGGCATTTCATTATTTGATTTGGACTTCTACCAGTCCAAAGCCGCCCTTATTGAGATATTGAGAAACAAATAACTTCCATCTCTTCAAAAAGACAGTCTGAAAAATATTCAGGCTGTCTTTTAACGTCGGCAGCCAGAGCGGTCTCTTTGCCGGCGAAGGCGGCTACCACATCACAGCCGACAGCGTCCGGCTCAAAGGTGGTGCCATCGCTTCTGCCGCAGATAAAGATCACAACGAACTGACCGCCCGCAGTTTCAGCTTTGAAGACATCCGCAACGAAAGCAGCTACAGTGCCCAAAGCATGGGTATCGGTGCCGGCTACGGCGGCAGCCTGAAAGGAAGCGACGGCTTCAATCAAAGCGCCTTCGGCCGTGCGTCCCAAACCGCCGGCCAGAACATGAATAAAGGCTTCAACTACAGCCCCACCCTGCCGCAACATGAAAGCGGCAACAGCCAAGGCTATACCCGCTCGGTACTCAGCGAAGGCAACATCACCATCGGCGGCAAAAAAACCAGTGCCCGCGCCCTCGGCATCCATACCGATTCGGCCACTGCCCATCACGGTGCCGACAGCGTTCCCGATCTGCAAAACCTACTCGACAAACAGCAAACCGTCGCCCAATCGACTGCCGTCATCCACAGTGCCGTCGGCACCTATAGGGGCAACCGTGCCAAAGCGGCAGCCGAAGAGCTGGAAAAACAACAAGCCGCCCACGAAGGCCGTCTGAAAGAACAAAACGACGGCAGCTACGAACACTATCTCAGCCTAAGCGACGCACAACGGCAGCAGGAGATGCTGGCCCATTCCCCCGCCTACGCCCAAGCCTACCAAGAAGCCCGAAGCTGGGGCATAGGCGGCAGCAAAAGCCGCGCCCTTACCGCCGCCGAAACCCTGATTACCGGTGCCCTGGGCGGCCAGGGTAATTTACAGCTGGCGGCCAATACGTTGGCGCCGTATGCCGCAGCCGCCATCGGCAAGCGCTTCGGCCACGGTGAAAACAAAAACGAAGCCGCGCAAGCAATCGGCCACTTTATGCTCGGTGCCGCCTTGGCCTACGCCAACGGCGCCGACCCGCTTGCCGGCGGCAGCGCTGCCGTTGCTGCCGAACGCGCAGCCGAGTATCTGGCCAAACAATACGACGACGGCCGCACTGCCATCGACCCGATAAGCGGAAAATTCAATCCCAACCTTCTGCCCGAGCACATTAAAGAAGAGATCAAAGCGCAGACCGGCGCGCTTGCTTCGGTGGTGGGTGCGGCGGGCGGCAGCCTGAACGGCACCAGCGGCACAAACACCAATGCCCTGTTCAATGCGCAAGTAGGGGGCGTGTTGGGGCAGAATGCGGTGGAGAATAATTACTTAACTAGAGAGGAACTCAATGCTCAAGTAGATGCTGCTGTAGCTTGCCGAAAAGGAGATAAGGCAGCCTGCGCGGAACAAAAAAGGTTGGAAAGGCTAAATAAAGAGCGAGATTTGCGACTGCTAGCTGAATGTAATGCCAATATCCGTTCTCCTTTATGTACTCGGTTGAGAAAAGAAGCGGAAGTTGCTATGAGTGGGTTAAGTGCCACTCCATTAAGCAGATTGTTTGATTTTAAAATGGCATTTAATCCCGAAAGAAGGCAAGCTCATAGCGAAGAGTTCGGCAAAACCGATACTGTTGTGTTAATGTCTTACGGCAAATCACCGGAAGAAATTGCCGCCAATGCAAAAATGATGCGGATTGGCAGCGAACTGCTTACCGATATGACGGTTGTCGGAACGATTAAAGATTTCAAACAGGCCGACACGTTTAGAGATTATGCTGTTGCAACTATTTTTGCCATTCCGGGAGTGAAAGTAGCTAAAAAACTAGAAACCGTCCGCGATTTCAGAAAGGCCTACGAAGCTGCCAAAGAAGCGGGGGATTTGCGCACAGCCAAGAAATTGTTTGAATTAGCCAAAGAGGCGAAAAGCTCGCCTAGAAGATTTGAACAACTTGAGGTTAAAGTAAGCAAGATACAAGAAGAGTTGGCAAGATTAGAAATTGATTTTGCTAAAATTCCTAAGGAATTTCAAAAAGCATCTTGGAACCCGCAAAGATTTTCTTTAGCCGATAACCAATTTGGTCACAAAGTAGGAAAACATGCTACTGAACATGGATTTGATATGAAAACTTCTAGCGGAAGAGAAAGTTTTAAAAAATTTATTTATGAAATTGCTAAACGGCCAGATGAGTTAAGGGTAGGAACTTTTAACGGGCAGGGAATCAGGCAAGGTGCAAATCATGCACGTGGATCAGTTTTATTTAGAATTAAAGGAAATAATGTAGTAGTAACATCTCCTGAAGGAGAGTTTATAACAATTTTGAAAAATGGCTTAACTAATCCATCAGTAAAAAAAGGGATAAGGGTAAATAAATGAATGAGTTAAATGGAAGGATTTTATCAGTAAAGGGGCTTTTCTTCATATATGACGAAACGGATCTTGATATTGATGTCCAACGTCCCGATGAAATACAGTTTGATTTGGAAGGGATCCCTGTTTTATTTAAGTGTAATGGCAGCGAATCGAATCTGTCTTATGAAATCAACAAGGAAGCTAAAAACGTATCTTTAGGTAGTTATGGAGAGCTTAAAATATTCGATTTAACCGATTTTGATTTTTTTGGTTTCCTTAAAGATGAAGACCTATTGGAAATGAGAAAACTATATCTTGATGATGATGAAATCGGGTTTCGGCTAATTTTTTCCCAATCAGTGTTGAATATGATTAATTGGGGAGATGAATTTTTTTTGTTTAAAAACTTACCCGAATTTTTAATAAATGAAAATCTCCATGAATAAAAATTTAGGGGCTGTACTAGATAAGCAGTCATGTTAGACTGCAAAAATGAAGATAACCCATTGTAAACTAAAAAAGAGTATTCAAAAGAAATTGCTTCAATTTTTTGTACTCGAAGTTACCGCCCGTTCAGCAGCTGATTTATCGGGCATCCACCCCAATTCGGCAGTGCTGTTTTACCGCAAGATTCGCGAAGTCATCAGCCATCATCTTTCACTGGAAGCCGATACGGTTTTTGACGGCTCAGTTGAGTTGGACGAGAGTTATTTTGGCGGACACCGCAAAGGCAAACGCGGGCGCGGTGCGGCAGACAAGGTGGCAGTTTTCGGTATTCTCAAACGCGGCGGCAAGGTTTATATCGTGGTAGTTGAGAATGCTAAAAGAGAAACTTTACTGCCTGTTATCACAAAGAAAATTATGCCTGACAGCATTGTCTATACGGATTGTTTGAGCAGCTATGATGTGTTGGATGTAAGCGGATTTACCCACCACCGCATTAATCACAGCAAGCTGTTTGCCGACAGACAAAACCACATCAACGGCATTGAAAATTTCTGGAATCAGGCAAAGCGCGTACTGCGCAAATACAATGGAATCGACCGTAAATCTTTCCCGCTGTTCTTGAAAGAATGCGAGTTCCGTTTTAACTTTGGCGCACCTTCCGAGCAGCTTAAAGTGCTGCGCCGGTGGTGTGAAATTTAGGGCTTATCTAGTACAGCCCCATAGTTTAAGGCCAGATCATTTTGTTATTCAATATGAAATTGATGGCATTAAAAAAGTTGAAAAGATTTACAACACAGGAAAGTAAAAATGAAATTTGAAGATAAGATATCAGAAATACAAAAACGTATGCTTAGCTTGGCACTTGAATTTTCAGGAGAGGGGGTTACCGCTGTCTATATATATGGTGCAAGGGAAAGAAACGTATTGTCTTTTGATGCTTTTTTTTAAAGTGGATAATAAAATTATGAGAAAGGAGTCTTTTAATACAAAAGAGATTCAATGGCAGTTTCTTAATCTTGGAATGGAAGATTATTCGGAACTATGCTCTGTCTTTGCCGAGAATCATCAGGAAATTCCAACTCAGTTGAAACTCATATATGACAATGTAAATCAGAAAGCATCCGCTAATTATTCATATGAAAAATTTTTCTCGCATAGAGATGATTTAACACCGGGTAATATTTTTGAACAATGGTTTAAAGAAGAAAAGCAAAAAACAGAAAACCCGTATGGCTAATCATGATTCCATAATGCAGATTAAAGGCAGCCCGAAACCCCGTTCAGGCAGAGACCTTTGCAAAAAAGCCCTTCCCTCGACAGCCGGAACCTAAACAAAGATTTTCGGCTGTTTCTCTCCCCCAATACCTCCTGATTTTACCCAAATACCCCCTTAATCCTCCCCGGACACCCGATAATCAGGCATCCAACCGCCTTTTAGGCAGCAACAGGCACACTTAGCCTGTTGGCGGCTTTCAACAGGTTCAAACACATCGCCTTCAGATGGCTTTGCGCACTCACTTTAATCAGCCCGAAATAGGCTGCCCGGGCATAGCGGAATTTACGGTGCAGCGTACCGAAGCTTTGCTCGACCACATAACGGGTTTTCGATAAATACCGGTTACGCTTCGTTTGATTTTCCGTCAGCGGACGGTTGCGGCAGGCTTTGCGCATAATGCCGTCCGGTAACCGATGCTCTTCCAGATGTTGCCGGTTTTCCGCACTGTCGTAGCCTTTATCGGCATAGACGGTCGTACCTTCGGCAATGCCTTCCAGCAAAGGCGACAGGTGGTTGCACTCATGGGTATTGGCTGGGGTGATGTGCAGTTTCTCGATATAGCCTTCCTCATCGGTACGGGTATGTTGTTTGTAACCGAGTCTGTATAAACCGTTTTTCTTTGTCCAACGGGCATCTTTGTCCTTACTCGGTGTGGTTTGGCCGCTGACTTGTCCTTCCTCATCGACTTCTATGGCCTGACGCTGTTTGCCGCCGGTGGTCTGAATAATGGTGGCATCAATGACGGCGGCGGATGCCTTCTCTACTTTTAGGCCTTTTTTCGGTCAGTTGGCGGTTAATCAGTTCCGGCAATTCGGACAGGGTGTCGTCTTGCGCCGCCGGTTGCGGTAGCGGCATAAGGTGCTGTAATCGGGGATGCCCAGTTCGTCAAAACGGCAAAACGGGTTGAAATCGATGCGGGTGATGAGGCTGTGTTCGAGTTCGGGATCGGAGAGGCTGTGCCATTGTCCGGGTAGGACGGCTTTGAACATGGGTAGCAGTGGATAGGCGGGGAGGCCGCGGTGGTCTCTAAGGTAACGGGTTCTTTGACGGTTCAGGTATTGCTCGATCGGTTGCCAATCAATCACCTGATCCAACTTCAATAGTGGGAAGCGGTCGATGTGTTTGGCAATCATGGCTTGTGCGGTTTGCCGGAAGAAGGTGCTCATGGAAAATCCCCTAAATGTCTGGGTGGGAATTTAGGGGATTTTTGGGGGGATTTTGCAAAGGTCTCAGGCTGCACCATTCAAGTCTACCTGAAAATTCATTTCTAAAATAAAAGCTCATTCATTCAATGCTGCCAATCTCGCCCAAACTTTTGCAGCCGCATCTTCCGTGCTGTTGCCGACAATAACGTTTTGCTTGTCGTCGAAATACTGAACGGCAGGGAGGTCGCGCAGGAAGATGTCAATATCTTGTGCGGTCAGGAAACGGCTGTGCAGATCCCAGCCGATATTGAGGGCACGCCCTTTGACGGCGGCCATGCGGTCGTGCAGATGGCCGTAGAGGTGGTATAGGCCGTGGTGGATGCCGTCCCATTCATATAAGGGATAGTGGCACAAAATCGCGGTATTACTGATTTCGGGCAGTTTGAGCCGCAGGTAATGGCTAGCGGACGAGAGCAACGGATGGCCGTCGGCTTTGCGCGTGTTGAGGAAATGTGCTTCGTTTTGCCGAATCAGGTAGTCGTAGTTGCCGTAGATCAAATGGTGTTGCCCGTTAAGCCGTTGCAGCACGGCTTCGATGTATGCGGGCTTTTACATCGCCGAGGTTGTACACAGTGTCTTGCGAGGTAACGACGCGGTTCCAGCAGTCGATCAGGTATTCGTTCAGCTCGTCGGCGTTATCGCTTTGCAAGCGGAATTGCGGGCAGTATCGGGCGATGTTGGGATGGGAGAAGTGCCAGTCGGCGGTGAAATAGGTTTGAGGCATGGGATACTCGGTTTCTGGTCATCTGACAATGAAAAATAAGGTGCAGGCTGCTTTAGAGGCCGTCTGAAACAGGGTTGGGGCGATAAAAAGCAGCCTGCACTTTTTACCTGCCTATCTGCCGGTCAATACCAACCGTCGGCAGAAGGCTTCCCAATCGGCAAGGGGTACAACGCGTGTGCCGTCTGCCAACGGGTGTACATCGGAAGCGCAGGCAGTGCGCCAATAGATGTAAAACGGTAGTTTGGTGATGTCGGCTTCCGATACGGCAGGGGCATTATCCTGTTCTGGCATATGCACAATCGGCAGGCCGAAATAGCAGTATTGGCCGTCTTCCGCTTGGTTGCCTGTGTGGCCGGTTTGGCCGCGGTGTTTACCGGTACGGACAAACAGGCGGCAGAAGGCGTTCCAATCGTGCAGGAAAATGGCGGCTTGCTCGTCTATCAGGTTTTGGGCGAAACCAATGCTGCTGTCCCGCCAAAACGGGTAGAACGGCAATTCGGCAATATGGCGCTCCATGACGACCGGACAATCTCCCTGCCCTGCCGGCCGCACCACCGGAACGCCGAAACAGGCGGTTTCAGGCAAGGTATGTGCAGGCTGCATGAAGGCGTTTTGCAGGATAACGGCCGCTTCGGCAGGATCGATACCCAAACAGTCGATGGCAGGCTGCAAGGTTGCGGGCAGGTCGCAAAAGCAGCCTGCACCTTCCGGCAGGCAATACACCGAGTTGTGCGTATGAGCCAGCGGTGCCGCCCATCGGGTAACGGACGAAGTGCGGATTCGGCTGCCTGCGGCAAAGCACCCCGACCCGTCTTGGACGACCGTGCCGTACACCACGGCATACTCGGATTTGCCGGGCGTGTGGTAGCGGGTGAAGGCCCAATCAGCCAGCATGCAAGTGGATATTGTACAGCCGTAGACATGCGTTGATTGGATGGTATGAGTGTGGGTGTTTGGCATAGGCTCATTCCTAAAATGGCGAGGTTTAGACAGCCACAGTCATTGCGAGGTATGCAGATTGCCTGAAATTTCGCGTTACACTTCAATTGCGTTCCTGTTCCGATAACTAGTTTGCACAATTATTTTTTGGAATACCTTTGTGATTAATAACCATGCAGCAGTCTTGAATTTTTGCATACATGACCGTGTGCTTGTCTCCGGCAAGACGTGAGCGAGGCTGAACAAATCCATATTGTTAACAAAATAAAGATTTAGTGGAGACTACTGCAAGTTGGGGGGGCGGGCTTGAGCAGAAAGTAGTTCAGTACAATAGTGTTTGACGCGCCATTAAACTGCTATATCTCTCCGGCCATAAGAAGTAGATGTTGACGAAAATTGTTTTCTACTCTACCCATCAAGGAGTTTAATAGGTATGAAGAGATTGTCTGAAAATTGATTTTCAGACGATCTTTTGTAGAGACTACTATAGTAAAAATAATTTACCTTACATCCTATAAATTACCTACGTTGACGGTTAACAGCAATAAGAGGTTTATTTAGTGTATCTTGTGTCATCCCATGCATATATGCATTATATTGCCATACAATAAATTGCTGTTTATATCGCTCATTAATTTCTTCCAAGCGTTGTACCTGAGCCTTCAAATTGTTAACTTGTTTTAGCAAATAATCCATCGTAACATTTGGTACTGGTTCTTTTTTTGCATCCTCCTTCATTTTTTGCTTCTGTTGGCTAAAGGCTTTTTGTATATCAGGATAATTAGACAGTGACTGCCTCTCAATACTCTTAATATTCAATAACTCTGAGACTTTAGAGCAAAGTAATTTCCATGTTAACTTCCCCTCCCAGGTTTTAATCAACATAATGATATCTTCCAAATTTTCTTCTGTAATAAGAATTTTTGGCATACTACATCTCCATTAACCTATATAAATCATCATCAAGTTTAGCCGTTTCTGGTTTTTTAACATCTATATCCATTCCTTTTTCCAATAAGGCTAACTTGACTGGTGAAGGATCATATTCGTCAGGTATTCGTAATAGTGCACCATTTGGAATTTCACTATTTTCCAAGAATGCAATTTTGGTTCTTATATGTGCCAATCTCCACCCTAGGTTACTTATCCAACGATCTACACCAAAAGCTCCTAATTTATGGTGTTCTTTTGCTTTATTAATTTGCTCTGTAAGCTGAATTTCTCTATGCTTTAATATTTCTAAAGATGATTCTAATCCTTTAATACAAATAAGTTCTTTACATGTTTCACAATCTCCATGGCGAGAACATGGCGACATTGCATAATCATGCTCACAAATGCCTATTTCTGTTATAGTTGCAATTCCAATTCTATTTTTTCCTAAGTCTTCATAGGTAATAGGAAAATTTAAATGAATTTTGTCTAATATTGAAATATCCTCAGGAATGAGTAAATCTCGAACAGCCTCACTTTTTTCTTCTTCTGTTCTGTGATCATAAGCTTTATTATCTGCCACTCTAGCTCTGCCTGCCCAGTTCGCTAAAGTTAATTCATCCATTCCACCTCTCTCAGCTTTTGTACTTAACCAATGCCTTGCATTGTGTGATAGTAATCTAACAAACTCTCCTTTCGAAGTAGTTATACAATGCTTTTCCCATAATGATGTTTTAGGACGAGTTTCTGAATAGCAAAATCTATCATTAATTTGATTCACTGTTGGTAACACAAAAGAAAAACGTTTAGGGGAAAATTCATCATGAAATTCATTTTCTCTGAATAATAATAAGGCTTCAGAAGCTTTAACGTTTCTATTTTTATCAATATATGGCCAGTAATTAAATTTTGAGGTATATTTTTCGTATAAGTACTTTCCCAAAACATTAGAAGTTATAACGCCATTATTTTCTTTCATTAACTTTTCAAACCACTTAGTTTTAATCCCATGCTTTCCATTAATTTCTAAAATCTTACCTATTTCTATTTCAGTTAAAGGTTTTTGAGATAAATAATGGGATACTTGCATACCTTGATCTGGTGATATCATTACTGTGTTAGGATTTTCTTCTGCAAACTTTGCTGCTTTTCTTGCTAAAGCTCCTATATCTGTTAAACGTTTGACTGCTTCAATAATCACATCTTGCATGCTACTAGGAACCCATTTCAAACCCTCTTTTCCATTTTTTGCAGGTATCCATCGAATACCTAATTGCCTATTTCCTAAGCTATCTTCTTCCCATTCTAAGCAATTAACAGATAAAGACATCAACTCAGAACAACAAGATGGAGCAACCATAAGTAGAGCCATAACTGCTGTATAATACTCAGTTCCTTTATCTAAATTTGGTGCATCATGAAAGAGTTTTGCTGTAAGTAACATTTCCTCATCAGATGGCATTTTTTTGGAACGATAATCTTTTCCTCTCTTATCTAATAATATTGTTAAATCTCTAGGACGACTATAAGGATTAGTCCATATAGGGAGCTTTAGAACAATTTGATATTCTATACAAAAATTAAATAATGTTTCTAATTGATAACCTAGTTTATTTGTTGATTCATTCATTTTAGAATATTTTTTAGCAACTAAATTTTGAACTTCTTGAATAACTAAACTATCCAAATATAGAATATCTGCTTTTTTCTTTACATTATGTAAAGCCATTTCAACAAAACGCAATGCTTCCATATGTCTAGCGAATTAACGAATAGGTCTTAACGAATAAGTATAATGGATATAAGCCTTAGCAAACTCAATAAATGGTGAAGATAACGGTTCATATTTATAACTATTTGATGGAAATCTATCTGTAGAAAATCGAACTTGTACTGAATGGATATTAAACTTTGTTCTCCATTGATTATTTTCCCAGCAATCAGCACCAAAAGCATCTAATCTATATCTACAGAAATAAATGAACTGTTCTAGATTTTTAGTAGGGGAATTACTTATTGGTTCAAAAATTTGGCTACCCATATTAATGAATCTCTCGAGATTTTTTCATTTGGCTACAAGCTTTAACTACATACTCAACCGCTAAAATAATGCGATCTTTAGAATTCGCATAATCTATGCTTTTAGACACTCTCAGTCGCTCTTCTTTTTCTCAATATAATTTATCTAATATCTGTTGATGAGGGCCATCAAGAAGAGGCCTAAATTTTCTACATAGATAACAGTTTTCATAAGAACTTATACAAAATTTATTTGTACTACAAGCCCCAACAGTGTCTGATCCATTGTTTGTTATAAAAGATGTTGGATCATTCCCCCTCTCACCTTCATTCAAGCTAGAGATTATTCTTCCAGAAAAGGCATCAGCCAATTTCCCCATTTCGGCACCCATTACACGATCAATATACTGAACAGTATCGGCAGTATTTTCTGTATAAACTTTTACATTCTGTATATCTGAGTGATCTAATAATTCTGCAATAACTGTGGCACCAACACCTTTCCGCCCCAAATTAGTTCCACATGTGTAACGAAAACATCTTGCATTCACATATATAACTTTTCCAGTACGCTCAGAAATAGCATGTTGGACATTATTGAATTCCACCATGAGTTTCTTCATTTCTTGAATAGTTGAATGTAATAAGTCTTTTTCTAGATACAGTCCCACATTACCCTTATTAATCTCTAATAAAGTTTGATGACTCATGAAAATAGGTATTAATTTTCTTTGTTCAAAAGGTAAAGTATTACTAATATGTGTTTCAATTTTTTTAATTTGATCTTCAGCTAAGTTTCTTATAATTAAATACAGATCTTCAGTGACTGCTAATTTCCTAAATGACTTCCTAAAGTTTGAATGCCGTTGTTTAACTCTTGGTTATATTAATATAATAATCATTATTATCCTTAATTAAATCACACATTTTCAGTTGCTTCAACTGCGAAGGACGTCTAGCAGTTATTATTAGAACATTAATATATGCATAACACTTAAAGCTGATTCTGTTTTGTTTCCATAGCTCATTAAGTTCACTCACTAGGCTTAATAGTTCATTATTCGTCATCGGTCCTGCGTATGGACAATAATTAGCAACTGATTTCCCCTTTTTATTTCCTTTTATATTAAATGTTTCTAATAATTTAACTACTTCCAGAGAAATTCCTAAATAACCTCTTTTATACCAAGTATGTAAAAATCCTTTTAATGATCCTAAATACCATTTATTTTCCCTAGTTAAACTTGCACGCCAATTCAATATACTGTCTGTTGTAATAGCATTCCCATTAGAAAATTTTATTAACCGCCTAAATATAAACAACATATTTCTAGTATGATGAGCTGACATCTCTTGTGCATAGTCAGATAAAATATTTTTAAATCCATCTAGCAATGAGCTGTCCAAAGATAAAATATCTCTTGTTAATTTTATCTTTGTATCTTTATTTAATATCCATATCGTATCATTCTGATTAAATGAATATCCATCTCTTGCAATTTTAGTCATTTCTTTCAACAATTTTATTAGAAAGTTTACCTAATAATTCTTCTTGCTCAAGAAGAACTAATTTATTAGCTTGTTCAATAATATGTCTCTTGTTATAACTTTTCTCTGATGTATGCCCCATCCAGTGTTGTCTATACTTAGCTTCATTCTCAGGAGTAATTTCAGTATGATTGGTTTTATTCTCTTTAGCTAATTTATTATTAAGATCTACTTTTCTAGAAAAATCTAAGTTCCACTCATGTCTAAATATATGAGAATGAATAATAGAAAATTTTTTGTCTACTTTTTTCATAGTAGGTATTATAATATTATCAAAGGAACTAATACTAAGTGGTTTTCCTTGTGAAATTCCTTTTTTATGTGTTACAAATAAATAAGGGTGCCTATTCGAATTTGGTATTTTATTTCGATAATTAAGTATATATTCATCTATGAGATTTGATAATTCAAGACTGATTACTAAACGTCTTTCTTTTGTCTTCGCTACAGCCTGATTCATTCTTAAATCTATTGGATCATCATGTGTACGTCTTATAAATATAGCAGGATGATTTCCTGTTAAAATTAGATTATCGACTCTTATTGATAGAAGCTCTCCACGTCTAAATGCGTGCGTTCCGCACACATACTACTTGTTGAGTTTAGGTTTCATATGGGCTACAGCTTGCTAATTTATGATTTATCTATATTCCTGATATCTAATAGAATTATATAAAATACCATTCTTATCAAATATAGGTAATAATTTAATCAAATACCAGTTAACATCAACTATGTTTTTATCAAAATTTTTAATATTAATAGTTATGCTAAATGAGAATTCAAAATTAGGGAAAAATAAAACTTGTCCACCAATATTGGTGTCAGCCCATGTTATTGGAAATCCGATTACTTCATCTAAATTACTTTTTATTCTTAAAAAATCTAAAATTTCTTTTTCTGACATAGAAGCTGAATTCCAATCATAGTCTTCATCACCAAGTGGTAAGTAAACAAAATTTCCATCATCTAGAAAACTCCAACCTCCATACAATAAGCATTCTAGTATTTCATAACGAGAAAATTTTTTATTATTCATGGATAAATCAATATCCAAACTTACATTTCTTGACATTTTTAAATCTCCTATAACTTTTAATATTCAAAATATTTAATACCTTTTTTGTTCAAAAATTCTTTAACATGTGCCTAATTTGCGCAGCAACATGAACATTAAATAGTTTCTTTTTCTTATTCCTTCATTCTTAAAAGGATTTTTTGGGTTCAGATAATCCGCAATACCAAGAAATTCATCGAGTAAACCATCTGTAATATTAGCATTATCAAAAATTTCAGAAGAATAAAAACTCCGAATATTCGGTCTCAGGTTTTTAAACGTAAACGTCATTTTTTCTACATCTTTTGGTGTATATAATCCTTTATTCATAAAAAGACTGGATATAAACTCCAAGTACTCAATTGCAGCTGTCATCCTATTGTATTGATGAGAACGGCTAATAATTATTGAATTGATACTTTTTTTATTTCCAGATAGTCTATTACTAAAACTTAACTTCTTTTTATCTGTTTTCTCACTTAGCCTAAAATGCTCTCTTAAATTAATCATATCCTTATAACTTAAAAGATTCCCATTTTTAAATTCATTAACAATATTTCTATTATTACTATACTCCCATTTAAAAAGCCACCGTATAGCATATAGCTTATTGCGAATCGTATTTACAGAGCAACTACTCCTTAAAATAGATGTGGTCCACAAAGTAGAATAATAATGTGGAATATTTTTTCCATTGTCTATAAGGATAGGATATCGTTCACCATTAGTGAAAACTATAATTCCCAATCTAACCATAGCAAATTTTAATTTTACAATTTTATATATAAATACTAACAAAATGATAAAGATCATTCAATTTTTGTGCAAAAAAAAGAACCTAGTCAACACCTAGGTTCTCCAGCTATTTAAATATCAAATTTAACACTTATAGGATATATGGGTGCTAGAACGGGATATCGTCGTCAATATCCTCGACCGGGGCGGCGGCAGGCGCGGGTTGGCGGCGCGGCGCGGCTGGTGCTTCTTGGGGATGGGACGGCGCGTCGGGGGCGGGCTGCCGGTTTTGCTGCGCGGGGCGTTGGTAAGCCTCCTGACTCTGACCGTAACCTTCCTCGTAAGGCGCACCGCCGCTGTTTTCATTGCGCCCGCCCAACATTTTCATTTCGTTGGCGACAATATCGTAAGCGGTGCGTTCGATGCCGTCTTTGCCTTGGTATTTGCGGCTTTGGATTCTGCCTTCCAGATAAACCAGCCCGCCTTTTTTGAGGTATTGGCCGGCAATTTCCGCCAGTTTACGGTACATCGTGATGTTGTGCCACTCGGTGCGCTCCACGCGCTGGCCGTTGCGGTCGTTCCATGTTTCGCTGGTGGCGACGCTGAAATTACACACCGCTTCGCCGTTGGGCATATAGCGCACTTCTGGATCGCGTCCGAGGCGGCCGATGAGGATGACTTTGTTCAATGACATTTTTTAAACTCCTGTAATGATTTTTTCAGCGGCAGCCTGATCGAAACCCTTCTGCAACACTTTGAGATAGACGGTCTGCCTGTCGAAACTGAAACCGATGTCTTCCACGCCTTCGAGTTGCGACAAGGCGCATTGTAAGCCGTCCTGATTACCCTGCCACACGCCGCCGACAGGGTAACTGAGGTTTTTGACGGGCTTGGGCGCGGGCGATAAAACGGCAATTACCAGCCACAGCAGCATTAATATGCTGCAAAAGGCAAACACGCCGGCAAAGCCGTATTTTTGAAACAGCAAGCCGCCTGCCGCGCCGCCGGCAAACAGTCCGAGCGACTGCATCGTATTGTACACGCCCATCGCCGTACCCTTCAGGTCGGACGGCGCGATTTTGGAAACCATCGACGGCAGGCTCGCTTCCAACACATTGAAACCAATAAAGTAAACAACCAAATAAGTGGTAATCAAGCCTACCGAGCGCATACCGGACAGCAAACCGAGCTGTGCCGCCGCGATGCAGGCGATGCCCAAGATAAAAACCTGTTTGAGCTTGTTGCGCGTCTCGCCGACGATAATCAGCGGAACCATCACCACCAATCCCGTAATGGTCGAGGGCAGATAGACTTTCCAGTGCTGGATTTTTTCCAAACCGAGCTGGGTCATCGCGAAAGGCAGTGCGGTAAACAATGCCATTTGTGCGGCGTGCAGGGCGAAAATGCCGAAATCGAGCGTCAGCAGCCTACGGTTTTTCAAAACCTCGCCTATACGCGAAGGCTGCGCCTGCGTATCTTCGTGCAGCTTGGAAACCTCCGGGTCGGGAGTCATAAACGCCACCACGCCGATACTGGCGACGGTTAACAGACCGGTCAGCAGGAACAAGCCGCGTACGCCCACCGCGTCGGCAATCACAGGGGCAACGACGAGGCTGACCGAAAAAGTCAGACCGATACTCAAACCGATCATCGCCATCGCGCGGGTACGCACGCCGTCGCGCGTCAAATCCGCCAGCAGCGCGGTAACTGCCGCACTGACTGCCCCCGCGCCCTGTATGGCGCGGGCGGCAACCAATAAGGGCAAGGTATCGGCGGCGGCGGCAAGAAAGCTGCCCGCTGCAAACACAATCAGCCCCGCATAAATGGTTTTCTTGCGCCCGAACTTGTCGGAAGCGATGCCCAAAGGCAGTTGCAGCAGAGCCTGCGTCAGCCCGTAAATACCCATTGCCAGCCCGACCAGCGTTTTATTGTCTTCCGCGCCGGGGAGCGAGGCGGCATACACCGCCAATACGGGCAGCACGAGGAACATACCCAGCATACGCAGCGCGTACACGCCGGAAAGCGTCGTACTGGCGCGCCATTCGTGCGGAAACATTTGGATGCGGTTGTCTCTTGCCATAAATAATTTTTCAGACGGCATCAACAGTTGCAATGCCGTCTGAACTTCCAGTGAACAGATTTTCGGATTATACAGGATTCGCCACGTTCCGGTTGCGGCCCGGATTCAAAATCAATGCCACTGCCAGCGGTTGCGCCACGCGCCCAAAACGGCGTTCGGATACTTATTGCTGCCGAGGCTGCCGTTAAAACGGGCGAGCGCGCGGACGATGTCGCCCCTTTCAAGGTTGCGGTAATGGCGCAAAATGGTGCAGCCGTAACGCAGGTTGGTACGGATGTCGAACAGGTTGTGCGCCGGTTTGCCGATGTAGTTTTTCCAAAACGGCATAACCTGCATCAGGCCGCGCGCGCCGACCCCGCTGATCGCATACTGGCGGAACGCGCTTTCCACCTCAATCAGCCCCAACACAATCTGCGTATCCAAACCGGCCCGGCTGCTTTCATACTGGATATTGACCAGCAGCCTGCGCCGCTCCTCCTCATCGGGGACAAACCTTGCCAAACGTGCCGACATCGCGGACAACCAACGTTCGCCCTCTTTCGGATTGTCAAACACCAGCCTCGGCGGATTGACGCTGCCGACAGAACTCCTCATCACGGAAGCCACATCGTCGGCAAGCGTTTC
Source organism: Neisseria lactamica (assembly GCF_901482445.1). Lineage (NCBI taxonomy): Bacteria > Pseudomonadati > Pseudomonadota > Betaproteobacteria > Neisseriales > Neisseriaceae > Neisseria > Neisseria lactamica. The sequence continues at coordinate 883,523 of NZ_LR590477.1, forward strand.
TTCACGTTGCGCGCCGGCTTTTGCCAGCGGGCTGAGCAACAGCGCGCCGGCGGCACACAGCAGGCGGCGGCGTTGCAGATTGACGGGTAGGGTATCGGTCGGTTTTTTCATAGGGAACGGGGGCGCGTCCGGACGTTTCAGACGGCATTAAATATTCAAACAGACATAATTGCTTTCAACGCGAAAACCGCGCACAAAATCCAAGCACGGCATATCGCCCTGCCCTTTTCAGGCAAATCCCGATTTTACCGCTCTCAAGAACGCTTGTCCAAACAGGAACAGACAACACCGCCCGGGCATTTCCCATTTTCACCGGTTATCCGTCGTCCGGATGGTGCAGCAGCACCATCAGCGCATCACGCTTTTCGGGCGGCAGCAGGCGGAAATATTTCAACAGCAGGGCTTCTTGCGGCGAAGCCGCACCTTCCGTGCCGGAGAGCCTGCCGTGGCGCAGCCATTCCGCGCTGGTATCCAGCCATTTTGCTAGTGTCTCGATTTTATCCGGAGTCGGAATCGACCTGCCGACCAGCCAATGGTGGAACGCCTGCGTACTGACAGGCTGATTGGGATGGCGCAGGTTGAAGCGGTTGGCGAGGCTGGCATTGGACAGCTCGTCCAAACCCGCGAGGCGTATTGCTGTTTTCAAGCGTTCGCTGAAATCGGTTTTATCTTGTTCGGTATGCATAATGGCGGATTATGAATAGCCGACTATTACCTTTTTTAAACAAAATAATTGATAGCATTAACAATTTGGTTGTCAGTAAAAGTAAATATGGGTATGATGGGAAGCGGTTTACACAACCATAAACTTATTTACTTATTTTCTGAAATTTTGGGGACTTATGATGACTTTGAACAAAGTTTTCGCATTGAGCGTGATTGCTTTAGGTTTGGCGGCGTGCAGCAGCACCGGTTCAGGTTCTACTGCCGACAACTCTTTCGTTTCCGGTGCAGGCGTGGCAACAAATGGCGCGGTTGTCGCTTCTTATTCCGGCTTAAAAAGATGGTGTAAGAGAAGCTGTCAACGACTGGGCAAAGAGTAAGGGGTTCCAACCTACAGAGATTGAGTTGGCATCAGTTACCCAGCAGGTTGGCAGCGTTTCCTCCAGCGGCAACAATATCAATTTGTTTGATGTCGTACCGGCATCAAACAAGGTTCAAACAGTGGGTACTGTAACCACGGCACGTGTTAAAGCCGGCGGGGACAATTACGAGCTGATTTCAAAAGGTCAGGCACATATCTACCGTCAAAAATATTCTTTGATTGCCGGTCTTTCCGAACGGGAAAGAATCGAAAAAGACCCGTCCGGTATCGAGAGGGGCTTGAATGTCGATGATGACAGCGTTGATTTCGTTGTGAAAGGTTCTGCTACCAAGGCGTTGCCGACCAAAGGCAGCTTCGATTATACCGGTGCAGCCGGCAACGGCAAAAACACCGGCGTTTTGTCTTATAACGTTAATTTCGAGAACAAAACCGGCAGCGGCAAAATTACAGGATTGGGAAAGACGCTCAATCTGGCAGAAGGAAAGATTGCGTCCTACGAACACCACAACTCGCTTGACAACACGACTATCCGCGGACACGGCATCTCCGGCCAAACCAGTCGAGAAGATGCAAGTGCCAGCGGTAGCTATAAACTCGGTTTCTTCGGCCCTAATGCCGAAGAAATCGTCGGTGCGGTTAATGACGGCGAAATCGGCTTTGCCGGCTCCCGTTAATCCCGCCTGATACAAATGCCGTCTGAAACCGGAAACGGTCTTTCAGACGGCATTTCGACCATTTGACTGCGCGGTTTGCCCGTCCGGTCCCTTGCCCTGAAACTGTTTGACTTATGAAAAAATTTGCTTTGCTTCTTTTGTCCGTGCCGGCGGCGGCTGTTGCCGAAACGTCCGTTTTACCTATACCCGTGTCGAAACAGGTGTTCGTGGACGGCAAGTTCGACGATAGGATAGTGCCTGCCGAAAGGCTTGAAAGGGTTGGCGAAACGGAAATTCCGGTTCTGCCGCTTGCTTCCTATGCTCCATCTTTTGACGAACAAATCGACAATGCCTTCCGCCTGTTGCAGCGTGCCGCGCCGAAGCGGGCTGCCGCGCCTGTTGTTGCGTCTGTCGGCAAGGCAGAAGAGACCGAAATCAAGCCTGTGGCGGCGCATAAGAAGTTTTCCAACGAGGCGGCTTTCGGTACGGATGCGTCCGTGCCGTCTGAAACCGTTGCAGCCGCCGAAGCCGTTTCAGACGACAATGCCTCTCTTGTGGGTTTGGAAGAGCAGATTAACCGCGCCGTCGTCGCCCGTGATTGGGACACGCTGCAAACGCTGCTGGAAAGCTATCGCGCCCTGCCGGATTTCAATCCGGTTCTGCACGATTACGCGCTGGGCGGTTTGCGCCGCAGCCAGTTGCGCCATAACGAGGCGGTGGCTTTGTATCGCGGCATTTTGGCGCAACAGCCCGATTTGGCGTATCCGCGTTTCGATTTGGGCGTGATGCTGTTTGAAAACAGGCAGTACCGCGAAGCGAAGGCGGAATTGGAGCGGGCGAAACCCGATTTGCAGCCGCCGATGCGGCAGCTTGCCGACCGCTATCTTGCCGCCATAGACAAGGCTCAAGGCTGGAAGCCCGATGTGTCGCTGCAATACGAGCAAACGGACAATGTGAACAACGCTTCGTCCGAAAAAACGATTGAATTTGCAGGAAAAAGCTGGACGAAAACCGCCGACAGCCTGCCGCAAAAGGCACACGGTTTGCGCTACGGCTTGGGCGTGTCGCGCGAAATCAATGCGGGCGGGCATCATTTCCTCTACGGCGGCATCAGCGGCGGCGGCGTGCATTATTGGGATAACAAAGATTTCAGCGAACAGAGCCTGCGCCTGTCGTTCGGCTATAAAAACCGTTCGGTAACGCGCTCGTTCGGCATCGTGCCGTTTGTCGAGCAAAACCTCTTAGGTGGCAGCCGATACAATTTCGTCGGCGGCTTCAATGCCGATTTCTCCCAACGCTTGAGCGAACGCTGGCGGCTGACGCTGAACGAGGGCAATATGTGGAAGCGTTATCAGGAAGACCGCACCGCCGCCCGATACGACAGCCATATGCCGCTGGCGGGCGCGACACTGATGTATTCCGCGCCGAAAGACTGGCTGCTTTACGGCGGTGCGGACTGGTCGCACGACATGACGAAAGAGGCGGAACAGGCTTCCGTCCGCAAGGGTTTGCGTGTCGGCGCAGTCAAAACGTTCGACGGCGGCCTGGGTCTGCGGGCAAACCTGCGCTATACCCGCAGGACGTTTGACGCACCCGGAACCATTGTGTACCCCTTCCCGCGCAAAGACCGCGAATATCAGGCAAACCTGTCGTTGTGGCACGACAAAATCTCTTGGAAGGGATTTACGCCGCAACTCAATTTCCGCTATCTGAAAATCGACAGCAATATGAAAAGTTTTTACACACGCAAAAACACGCAGATTTTCATGAGCGTGGAAAAGGATTTCAAATAAGCGCAAAAATGCCGTCTGAACGTTTTCAGACGGCATTTTTTGCTGTCGGAAACATACCGTCGGCAACATCTGTGAGCAGAATCAAAAACAGCCGCATCATTAATTTTTGCTCCAAAATTTAAAGTTTTACTATAGTAGAAATAAATATCAAAACTGAAAATATTACTGAAAATATTTTATATTGTTTAACTTTTCTTTTATACGAATTGGCCTTTGTTGAAATTAATTGATAATCAAACCAGCAAGAAATAATTCCATAATAAAACATTCCAATCCAATAATAAAATTCAGGCCTCTTAGAATTAGTAAAAATTTTAAATCCATAATCTCTTTCAAAAGTAGCTATTATACAAGTAAACAATATCACCAACCCTAAACAGTCCAACATAAAAATATAGTTTAATTTTTTGTTCATACAATATTTCCAATATTATTCTTTACTTGCAGTTATAAAATCTTGTATAAATTCAATAGAAACTGAATTATCATCAGATCTGACTTTGTTATTTTCCATATTGAGCCTCTCTTTAATTTCTCAAGTTCATTGAGAAGCTTAAGTGCATTTTCAATTGAATCGCTCATATATTGTCAATGCCTGCGCCGTCAGAGTAACATTGCGTTTTTCCCCCACCGGTATCCGCCATGACCACCAATCCCGCAAACGTCCTTGCCTCCGTCGATTTGGGTTCCAACAGTTTCCGCCTCCAAATTTGCGAAAACAACAACGGACAATTAAAAGTCATCGATTCCTTCAAACAGATGGTCCGTTTTGCCGCCGGTCTGGACGAACAGAAAAACCTCAGCGCATCCTCACAGGAACAGGCTTTAGACTGCCTGGCAAAATTCGGCGAACGCCTGCGCGGCTTCCGCCCTGAACAGGTACGCGCCGTAGCAACCAATACATTCCGCGTTGCCAAAAACATCGCAGATTTCCTTCCCAAAGCCGAAGCGGCATTGGGTTTCCCCATCGAAATCATCGCCGGGCGCGAAGAGGCGCGGCTGATTTATACCGGCGTGATCCACACCCTCCCCCCCGGCGGCGGCAAAATGCTGGTTATCGACATCGGGGGCGGTTCGACAGAATTTGTCATCGGTTCGACGCTGAATCCCGACATTACCGAAAGCCTGCCCTTGGGCTGCGTAACCTACAGCCTGCGCTTCTTTCAAAACAAAATTACCGCCAAAGACTTCCAAGCCGCCATTTCCGCCGCCCGCAACGAAATCCAGCGCATCAGCAAAAATATGAGGCGCGAAGGTTGGGATTTCTCCGTCGGCACATCGGGTTCGGCAAAATCCATCCGCGACGTGATTGCCGCCGAAATGCCCCAAGAGGCGGACATTACCTATAAAGGAATGCGCGCCCTCGCCGAACGCATCATCGAAGCCGGTTCGGTCAAAAAAGCCAAATTTGAAAACCTGAAACCGGAACGCATCGAAGTTTTTGCCGGCGGACTTTCCGTGATGATGGCGGCGTTTGAGGAAATGAAACTCGACAGGATGACCGTAACCGAAGCCGCCCTGTGCGACGGCGTGTTTTACGATTTGATCGGTCGCGGTTTAAACGAAGATATGCGCGGGCAGACGGTTGCCGAGTTCCAACACCGCTACCACGTCAGCCTCAATCAGGCGAAACGCACCGCCGAGACCGCGCAAACCTTTATGGACAGCCTCTGCCACGCCAAAAACGTTACGGTTCAAGAACTTGCCTTGTGGCAACAGTATCTCGGACGCGCCGCCGCGCTGCACGAAATCGGTTTGGACATCGCCCACACGGGATATCACAAACATTCCGCCTACATCCTCGAAAACGCCGATATGCCGGGTTTTTCACGCAAGGAACAAACCATACTCGCCCAACTGGTCATCGGTCATCGCGGCGATATGAAAAAAATGGGCGGCATTATCGGCACCAACGAAATGTTGTGGTATGCCGTTTTGTCGCTGCGCCTTGCCGCACTGTTCTGCCGTTCGCGCCAAGACCTGTCTTTCCCGAAAAATATGCAGTTGCGCACGGACACGGAAAGCTGCGGCTTCATCCTGCGTATTGGCAGGGAATGGCTGGAACGCCACCCCCTGATTGCCGACGCATTGGAATATGAAAGCGTCCAATGGCAAAAAATCAATATGCCGTTTAAGGTTGAAGCCGTCTGACCTTGACAAACCAAATGCCGTCTGAATGATGTTCAGACGGCATTTCCCTGCCCGCAACATCCCGATATGCGCGGCACATCCGCCCTGCACAGCAATGCGGGCGTAAAAATAAAGGGCATACAACTCAAAAACCGCCTGAACATCTTCAGGCGGTTTCATTTGATTTGCCGGCAGGCGGCATCTCGTCATTTTGCCAAAGCAGCAAATTATTTGGCGGCATCTTTCATTTTGTCTGCCGCTTCCTGAGTCGCATCGGCAGCTTTGTTCAAAGTGTCTTTAGCTGCTTCGGCTGCCGCTTCTTTGGTTTCGGCTGCCGCTTCTTTGGCTTCAGTTACAGCTTCATCGGCACTTGCCTTTGCATCAGCCGCAGCATCTTTGACTTGGTCTTTCGCTTCTTCGGCGGCAGAAGCGGCTGTCTCGGCGGCAGAAGCCGCAGTGTCTTTAACATCGAACCCGACGGCTTGAACCGCTTCCTTAGTCTCTTGTTTAGCCTCTTGAGAACAAGCCGCCAAGGCAGCCGCCATCATTGCGGCAATCAATAATTTTTTCATGTTTTATCCTTCTTGAGTTGTTGGTTAAGATTTTACTTAAAAACCGGGCCGTGTTCCATCAATCGGCTGATTTTGCCCATCGGTCGGAGGAAAAACGGTTTTTCGTTTAGTTAAAAACCTATTATATTAAATATAAAGGATTTTTTCTCAAACCATAAGGCGGCACCAATACCGTATTGAAACACGGCCGAAAACTATTTTATGAAAACAGTTCGCAAAATTGTAACACATATTTCCCTACTTTTGCGTCTCTCGCCGGCGCAAACCCTGCCAAACTGCCGGCGCGGACTTTTCCCACAGAGTTTGAAAAACTGAAATGCATTATGGAATTTTTGAATACCTCAATAATGGCGGCGGCGGAAATAAAACGCCCCCTCGCTGTCGATTTCCAGCACATAGCGTCCGTTCTGCACGGCGGCATAGCCGCTTTTGCCTGCCTGATAGGGTTGCAGGGCGGCATGCGAGACCAGGTAATCCGTCAGTTTGCCGCCGTCTTCGGCGATATTGCCCACCAGTTTGACAAACAAGGTATGACACACGCCGTTTGCCGCCCAACCTGCCGGACCACCCTTATCGTCGGTTTCCATACATTTGCCGCCGACGGCTTCCAAGTCGCCGGGATGCTTTCCGGTCAGCCGGACGACGTTTTGTTCCGGCAAGCCTTTAATCGGATAACTGATTTGTTTTTTGCCGTCGTTGGTTTTGCCTTCGCTGCTTTGTCCCAAAGCCAAACCGGCAATCGCCGTATTGTCGATATATTTGACTTTGAAAACCGGTTTCGGCGCGCTTTGTACCGCATTTTGCGGCTGTTCCGCCGTATTTTCGGATTTGCCGCAGGCGGCAAGCAGCAGGCAGCCGCCCAACACGGCAAAAGATGTTTTCAACATTCCACACTCCTGATGGTTTCAAAATGCCGTCTGAAATGCCGTCTGAAACACGGACAATGGATGTTCAGACGGCATTGGGTTTATTTCAACGGGCGGATACCGACCGCATCGCGTACTTTGCCCAATAATTCGTGCGCTTCTTTACGTGCTTTTTGTGCGCCTGCCTGCAAAATCTCTTCGATTTGCGAAGGGTCGGCGGTCAGCTCGTTGTAGCGTTCGCGCGGTTCTACCAGCTCGGCGTTGATTTTGGCAGCCAAAAGTTTTTTGGCTTCGCCCCAAGCCAGGCCTTCGGCAAGCATTTGTGTGAACGCTGCTGTTTCAGACGGCATGGAGAAGGCCTTGTAGATTTCAAACAAGGGGCTTTCGTCCGGCTGTTTCGGCTCGCCCGGCTCTTTCATATTGGTGATGATTTTGTTGACCGATTTTTGGGTTTTTTTGTCGTTTTCCCAAAGCGGAATGGTGTTGCCGTAGGATTTGGACATTTTGCGTCCGTCCAAACCGACCAAGAGTTCGACGTTTTCATCGATTTTCACTTCGGGCAGGGTGAAGAGTTCTTGGAAACGGTGGTTGAAGCGGCCGGCGATGTCGCGCGCCATTTCGACATGTTGGATTTGGTCGCGCCCGACGGGCACTTCGTTGGCGTTGAACATCAAAATGTCGGCAGTCATCAGAATCGGATAACTGAACAAACCCATTTCCACACCGAAATCAGGATCTTCCTGATTGTTTTCTGCATTTGCCTGCACGGCGGCTTTGTAGGCATGGGCGCGGTTCATCAAACCCTTGGCGGTGATGCAGGTCAGAATCCAGTTCAATTCCATCACTTCGGGAATGTCGCTTTGGCGGTAGAAGGTGGTGCGCTCGGGGTCGAGTCCGCAGGCAAGCCAAGTGGCGGCAACGGCTTGGGTGGATTGATGAATCATCTCCGGCTCGTGGCATTTGATGATGCCGTGGTAATCGGCGAGGAAGAGGAAAGATTCGGTATCGGGGTTTTGCGCCGCGCGGACGGCGGGGCGGATGGCACCGACGTAGTTGCCCAGATGCGGGATGCCGGTAGTGGTTACACCGGTCAGAACTCGTTTTTTGCTCATAAAAATGTCCTTGCGGCATCAATGCCGTCTGAAAGGGAAAAAGATGCGCCGATTATACCCGATTCACAATATTTGTTCAGACGGCATCGGACGCTTCCCTATTGGACAGATTAAGTTATACACACAAATTAAAAAATTTATTTATAATACATTCAATAAGATAAGTAATTAAATCCGAAAAACTAAAATCCAATGCTTGAGTTATCCACAATGATGCACATATAGGCTTCGACAGCGGACATTTTTGAAAGGAAAAGAAAATGCGATACGACAAATTAACCGCCAAATTCCAACAAGCCCTTGCGGAAGCCCAGAGTTTGGCGTTGGCTGCGGACAGCAGCTATCTGGAAGCGGGCTTTGTGCTGAAAGCCCTGCTTGACGACCAAAACAGCGGTGCTGCCGCGTTGCTGGCGCATTCGGGCGTGAACGTGCCGCAGGTGAAACAACGTTTGCAGCAGCATTTAAGCAGCCTGCCGAAAGTGTCCGGCCAGGGCGGCGACATTCTGCCTAGCCGCGAATTGCAGGCGGTGTTGAACCTGATGGACAAGGCTGCCACCAAACGCGGCGATGCCTATATCGCCAGCGAACTTTTCCTGCTTGCCTTGGTGCAGCAGAACGATGCGACCGGCAAAATTTTGAAAGAAGCCGGCGCGACCGAACAAAACATCAATGCCGCGATTGACGCGGTACGAGGAGGACAAAACGTGAACGATGCCAATGCCGAAGACCAACGCGATGCTTTGAAAAAATACACGCTCGACCTGACCCAGCGCGCCCGCGACGGCAAGCTTGACCCCGTTATCGGTCGTGATGACGAAATCCGCCGCGCGATTCAAGTATTGCAACGCCGTACCAAAAACAACCCTGTGCTGATTGGTGAGCCGGGTGTGGGTAAAACCGCTATTGTTGAAGGCTTGGCGCAACGTATCGTCAACGGCGAAGTGCCTGAATCCCTGCGCAACAAACGCCTGCTGGTTCTGGACTTGGCGGCTTTGATTGCCGGCGCGAAATATCGCGGCGAATTTGAAGAACGCTTGAAAGGCGTGTTGAACGACTTGGCGAAAGACGACGGCAACACCCTGATTTTCATCGACGAAATCCATACTTTGGTCGGCGCGGGCAAAACCGACGGCGCGATGGATGCGGGCAATATGTTGAAACCGGCTTTGGCACGCGGCGAATTGCACTGTATCGGTGCGACTACTTTGGACGAATACCGCCAATACATCGAAAAAGACGCGGCACTCGAACGCCGCTTCCAAAAAGTATTGGTTGGCGAGCCAAGTGTGGAAGATACCATCGCCATCTTGCGCGGTTTGCAGGAGCGTTATGAAATTCACCACGGCATCGACATTACCGACCCCGCCATCGTTGCTGCCGCAGAATTGAGCGACCGCTACATCACCGACCGCTTCCTGCCCGACAAAGCGATTGATTTGATTGACGAAGCCGCCAGCCGTGTCAAGATGGAAAAAGAAACCAAGCCGGAAGCGATGGACAAAATCGACCGCCGTCTGATTCAGCTTCGGATGGAAAAGGCGCACGTTGAAAAAGAAAAAGACGATGCCAGCAAAAAACGTTTGGAACTGATAGATGAGGAAATCGACGGTTTGGAAAAAGAATACGCCGATTTAGACGAAATCTGGAAAGCCGAAAAAGCAATTTCAGACGGTGCTGCTAATATTAAGAAACAAATTGACGAAGTCAAAATTAAAATCGAACAGGCAAAACGGCAAGGCGATTTGGCACTGGCTTCAAAATTGATGTATGAAGATTTGGAGCATTTGGAAAAACAGCGTGCAGCCGCCGAACGGGCAGATACGGACAGCACAAAACCGGCAAACAAACTCTTGCGTAATAATGTCGGCGCAGAGGAAATCGCAGAAGTTGTTTCCCGTATGACCGGCATTCCTGTGTCAAAAATGATGGAAGGCGAACGTGACAAGTTGCTGAAAATGGAAGAAGTGTTGCACCGCCGCGTAGTCGGTCAAGACGAAGCCGTGCGTGCCGTGTCCGACGCTATCCGCCGCAGCCGTTCCGGTCTTGCCGACCCGAATAAACCCTACGGCAGCTTCCTGTTCTTGGGCCCGACCGGCGTGGGTAAGACCGAATTGTGCAAGGCATTGGCAGGCTTCCTGTTTGATAGCGAAGATCACCTGATTCGCATCGATATGTCCGAATATATGGAAAAACACGCCGTTGCCCGCCTCATCGGCGCGCCTCCAGGCTATGTCGGCTACGAAGAAGGCGGCTACCTGACTGAGCAAGTCCGCCGCAAACCGTACAGCGTGATTCTTTTGGACGAAGTGGAAAAAGCCCATCCCGACGTGTTCAACATCCTGCTGCAAGTTTTGGATGACGGTCGTTTGACCGACGGACAAGGCAGGACGGTAGATTTCAAAAACACCGTGATTGTGATGACTTCCAACATCGGCAGCCAGCACATCCAACAAATGGGCACGCAGGACTACGAAGCGGTGAAAGAAGTTGTGATGGAGGATGTGAAAGAACATTTCCGTCCTGAAATGATCAACCGCATCGACGAAGTGGTCGTGTTCCACGGACTGGATCAGGATAATATCCGCAACATTGCGAAAATCCAGCTCAAAGGCTTGGAAAAACGTTTGGAAAAACAAAACCTCCGCCTGACTGTTTCAGATGCCGCTCTGGACATCATCGCCAAAGCCGGTTTTGACCCGATTTACGGCGCACGTCCGCTCAAACGCGCCATCCAGTCGGAAATCGAAAACCCGCTGGCAAAAGCCCTGCTTGCCGGAAACTATGCGCCCGAAAGCGAAATCAGGGTGGAAGCCGACGGCGACAGACTGAAATTTGCCTGATTCGTTCCTGCTGTTGAAAATGCCGTCTGAAACGGGAATCTCCGTTTCAGACGGCATTTTTTATCAGAATCCTACTGATGGTAGGTTTGCAGGAATCTTGCCAGCCTGCCCACCGCCTCTTCAATCTGATGGACGTAAGGCAGCGTGACAATGCGGAAATGGTCGGGTTTGATCCAATTAAACCCCGTTCCCTGCACCAGCAGGACTTTTTCGCGCACCAGCAAATCGTAAACGAATTTCATGTCATCGTGGATGCGGTACATTTCGGTATCGATTTTCGGGAACATATACATCGCGCCCATCGGTTTGACGCAGGACACGCCGGGTATCTGGTTGACCAGTTCCCACGCCCTGTTGCGCTGTTCCAAAAGCCGTCCGCCGGGCAAAATGAATTCGTTAATGCTCTGATAGCCGCCCAATGCCGTCTGAATCGCGTGCTGCATCGGCGTATTGGCACACAGGCGCATGGACGAGAGCATATCCAAACCCTCGATATAACCTTTTGCATGATGTTTCGGCCCGTTGAGCACCATCCAGCCTTGGCGGAATCCGGCAACGCGGTAGGCTTTGGACAAACCGTTGAACGTTACCGTCAAAAGGTCGGGGGCAAGCGCGGCAATATGGTGGTGAACCGCGCCGTCATAAAGGATTTTGTCGTAAATCTCGTCGGCAAAGATAATCAGACCGTGTTTGCGCGCCAGTTCGGCGATTTCCAACAGGATTTCCCTGCCGTACACCGCGCCTGTCGGGTTATTGGGGTTGATGATGACGAGGGCTTTGGTTTTGGGCGTAATTTTGGCTTCCATATCGGCAAGGTTGGGAAACCAGCCGTTTTCTTCGTCGCACAGATAATGGCGTACCGTACCGCCCGCAAGCGTTGCCGCCGCCGTCCACAAAGGGTAGTCGGGCGCGGGAATCAGGATTTCGTCGCCGTCGTTGAGCAACGCCTGCATAGACATCGTAATCAGCTCGGACACGCCGTTGCCGATATAGACATCGTTTACCGTAATATCGCGCAAACCTTTGGTCTGATAGTAGTGAACAATGGCTTTACGGGCGGAATACAACCCTTTGGAATCGCAATAGCCTTGCGAAGTCGGCAGGTTGCGGATGACATCGACCAAGATTTCATCAGGGGCTTCAAAGCCGAACGGCGCAGGGTTGCCGATATTGAGCTTGAGGATTTTGTTGCCCTCCTCTTCCAACTGAAGGGCTTTTTTGTGAACCGGCCCGCGTATGTCGTAGCAGACGTGGTCGAGCTTTGCAGACTTGGGAAACTTATCCATAATGTGTTCCGTAAATTTTGGGCAATGGGTGGGAATGTACTCTTTTTCACGCGGAATTTAAAGCATCAGGGCAGGATTTTCAGGCTTTTCACCTGCCCTCTTTGCGCCGTTCGCTAACGCTTTTGCCGCCTATTCCCCAGTTATCGGTATCCACTTCGTCAATCACGACAACCGTTGTTTCAGGATTTTTACCCAGCACGCGGCGCAATAATTCCGTTACACCTTGTATCAGCTCCGCCTTCTGCTCCGTACTCGGAGCTTCCTTACCACCGGTTACTTTAATGTTGACATAGGGCATCTTTTCTCTCCATTCAAAAATTTTGCCATCTTATCAGACAAGCCCGTTACACCCAACCGGCTTTTTCATTTCTCAAAAACCATATATCAGACAATAATTTATTTATCAGCACCGAAGCACAGGCTTTCTCCGACAGCACAGACGACAAAGGCGGAGCAGACATCATCCCCTTGCGCCAAGGCTTTTGGAAAGCCAGTGTCGAACACAAAGCCGACTTCCCCGATCAAAACGTGTGCCAAAAACAGGCGAACTACTCGACTTTAACCTTCCAAATCGGTCATTCGCACCACTAATCCCGCTCGCACAAAAATGCCGCCTGAAGGCTTCAGACGGCATTTTTTGTTCAAACATCAATACCAGCCGCGCAGCTTCATCGCTTTTTCAACACGGCGGATACTCATCATATAAGACGCGGTTCGCAAATCGACATCATACTCTTGCGCCAAGTTCCAAATATCGCGGAACGCACGGCGCAGGACGACGGTTTCTTTTTCCTGAACTTCGTCAAACTCCCAATAATAGCCTTGCAGGTTTTGCACCCACTCGAAATAGGAAACGACCACGCCGCCGCAGTTCGCCAAAATATCGGGCACGACCAATACGCCGTTTTGACGCAGGATAACGTCGGCTTCGGGCGTAGTCGGGCCGTTTGCACCTTCAACCACGATTTTCGCGCGGACTTTACCGGCGTTTTCGGAAGTCAGTTGATTTTCCAGCACGCAAGGGGCGAGTACGTCCACATCCAAAGCCAAAAGTTCGGCGTTGGTAATTTCCTTGCCGTAACCGGCTTCGTTGGTGATGAAGCCTTTTTCTTGGAACTCTTTAAACAAAGCTTCCATATCCAAGCCGTTTTCGTTGTAAATGGCAACATCGACAGTAGAAACCGCAACAACTTTCGCGCCGGATTGATGCGCGTAATAACCTGTGTGGTAACCGACATTACCGAAGCCTTGGATGGCGTAAGTGGCACCCTTCACGTCTTTGCCCAGTTTTTCCAAGGCTTGGACGGCGGCGAGGTTCACGCCGTAACCGGTAGCCTCGGTACGCGCCAAAGAGCCGCCGAACTCAACCGGTTTACCGGTAAATACGCCCGGTGCGGAATGTTTTACCACGTTTTCATAGGCATCAACCATCCAAGACATGATTTTGCCGTTGGTGTTCACATCAGGTGCAGGAATGTCGATTTTCTCGCCAATCAGCGGAGAAATGGCTTCGGAATAAGCGCGTGCGATACGTTCCAATTCCGCTTCGGAATAATCGCGCGGATCCAAGGTAACGCCGCCTTTGCCGCCGCCGTAAGGAATGCCGGCCACGCAGCATTTGATAGTCATCCAAATCGACAGGGCTTTGACTTCGTCCAGATTCACACCGGGATGGAAGCGCACGCCGCCTTTGTAGGGGCCGACGGCGTTGTTGTGTTGCGAACGGTAGCCCGTGAAGGTTTTGACCGTGCCGTCGTCGAGTTTGACGGGGAAATTGACTTCCAACACGCGGGTCGGACTCTTCAGGATTTCATAAACGGCCGGATCGGTTTTCAGCCGGTCGCAGGCAGTTTTGACCTGTTTTCGCGCGATTTCAAACGGATTGAGGGTTTCTTTTGCAACGGCATCAGACATTTTGCTTCCTTTTCACAAAGAGAGGTTCGGAATGGAACAAGCCATCAGGTTCGCAACTATAACCAATTTTCAAGCAAAATGTAATAGCGTGTAGTCGGAATCGGCCCGATTTGATTAATCTATATATGATTTTATTTCCCAAGCCGCACGGAATCCGTCTGAAAAAAGCGGAACACATATCCAAAAAGCAAATGTCCAATTAAATAAAGATATAAGAATCCTTTTATTTTTTAAAAATTTAATTGGAACGCCGCCGGGATTTGCACACCCTTCCCGACTCCGTTCCGAAATCCGGAAACACCGCCGGCAAAACCTGTTGCGATTGTTAACAATCCATACATTAGAAGCCCTGTGCAAACGATGTTAAAATAAACCTTTTCAACCCGACAGGAAACCAGATTATGAATGCAGCCATCGAACACGTCCAAACCGTTGCCTTCGATTTGGACGGCACACTGTGCGATTCCGTCCCCGACCTTGCCGCCGCCGCAGAAGCGATGTTGGAACAACTCGGTATGAAACCGCTGCCCGCCAAAGTGGTCGAAAGCTATGTGGGCGACGGCATCGGCAAACTGGTTCACCGCGTCCTCACCAACGACCGCGACCGCGAAGCCGATTCCGAACTGTGGGAAAAAGGTTTCGTATCCTATATGAAATACTACCGCGACCATTTGAGCGTCTTTACCCGCCCCTATCCCGAAACCGCAGCCGGGCTGGCATTGCTCAAATCTTTGGGCATCCCGCTGGCAGTCATTACCAACAAAAACGAAATCCTTGCCGCCGAGCTTCTAAAACAACTGGGACTCGCCGACTACTTCAGCCTGATACTCGGCGGCGACAGCCTGCCCGAAAAAAAACCCAGCCCGCTGCCGCTGCGGCACGCCGCCGAAGTTTTGGGTATCGATGTTGCCAATATGGTTATGGTCGGCGACTCGCGCAACGACATCATCGCCGCCAAAGCCGCCGGCTGCCTGAGTGTCGGCGTTACCTTCGGTTACGGCGATATGACGCTGCTCTCGCAAGACGATGCGACCCGTCCCGACTGGATTATCGGCTCGCTACCCGAAATTTACGAAAACCTGCAACCGCAGAAAAATAAAGAAGAGTAGGCATTCGGACGGCACGCTATGCCGTCTGAAACCTGCCGCACGCCGAAACCGCCGCTATGAAACCCCAAAAATCACTCCGCGCCCGCGCGATGGACATCCTCTCGCGCCAAGAAGTCAGCCGCCTCGGTCTGAAGCGCAAACTTGCACCGCACGCCGAAAGCGAAGAGGAGTTGGAAAATGTGTTAAACGAATTTGCCGAACGCAACTGGCAGTCGGATTTGCGCTACGCCGAAGCCTATATCCGCAGCAAAAGCCGAAAACACGGCTCCCTGCGCCTGAAACAAGCCCTGGCTCAACAGGGCATAGATGAAGAAACCAGCCGCAACCTGCTTCCCAACCGCTCAAGCGAAAAACAGGCCGCCATAGCCGTGTTGCGTAAAAAGTTCAAACAGCCCGCCGCCGACCTTAAAGAAAAACAAAAACAGGCGCGTTTCCTCGCCTATCGCGGATTCGATGCCGATACCGTTCAGACGGCATTGAAACACGCTTGGGACGAAAATTGGGAAGACGGCTACTGACCTTCCTTCTTGAATCTTTTTGCACGGCAGCGTAACCTTACGCCCGTTTCCAACTTTTCCGATTGAGAACAAAATGTCCGGACAACCCGAAAAACACCACACCTCCCCCATCGAAGACGAACGCAAAAACCCGGTTTACCGTATGGGACGGGCGGTTGCCGGATTCATGCTCGCCGTTTGGGCGGGCGTGCTGGCACTCGTGTTTTTCCTGGTCTTCCGTTTTTGGCTTTCTTGAACAAAATGCCGTCTGAAACCTTCAGACGGCATCGGCGGCCCATTTCTGCAGGCTATCCCTCCATAGCTTTTTTTAGCTTGAATTCCACTTTCCCATTCCCTAAAATTTTCCCGCACCCATTTCAAAACACCCTTTCTTAAAACAGGTACACTATGACACAACAACGCCAACTGCCTTCGCACGAACTCATTATGTCCGAACTGATGATGCCGGACACCGCCAATTTCAGCGGCAACGTACACGGCGGCGAACTCCTGCTCCTGCTCGACCAAGTCGCCTATTCCTGCGCCAGCCGTTACAGCGGCAATTATTGCGTTACCCTGTCGGTTGACAAAGTCCTGTTTAAAGAACCCATCCACATCGGCGATTTGGTTACCTTTTACGCCGCTGTCAACTATACAGGACGCACCTCGATGGAAATCGGCATCCGTGTTGAAGCACAAAACATCCGCACCGGCGAAATCCGCCATACCAACAGCTGCTACTTCACGATGGTTGCGGTCAAAGACGGCAAACCCGTCCCCGTTCCCCCGCTGGAAATCCTGACCGACCGCCAACGCTGCCGCTACGAAAAAGCCAAAAAACGCAGAGACATCAGCCTGCAAGCCTCCGGAGACGTGTCCTGCGGCTGCTGACGGCGGACTATGCCGTCTGCAATACCGGACAAGCATTGTTCCAACATTCGGCATAATGGTTTGATTTATTGAAGCAAAATCGTCTGATTCCGACCCATCCGTTTTTCAACGCCGTTTTGAAACACAGCTGTGAAAATAAACGGCTGTGTTTTCATATTCCCTTGATGCAGCCCTAATCAATCGGACAAAATGCCTTTTATCCGATAAAGCCGCCCCCCGAACAGAAATAAGCGGCTTTTCCATTGCAAACGGATGAAATCAAGCGGATACCCAAACACAGTCAAACAAATTTATACGCCTTATCCCTTCTGAATGATTTGAAAACACAGCCGCCAAAAACAAAAATGCCGTCTGAAGACCTTTCAGACGGCATTTCCAACTTGATTTCAGGCAGAAAGTCAAAACGCGATATAGCTGTTCGGGTTAACCGGTTTGCCGTTTTGCCGCACCTCGAAATGAAGCTGCGTTCTGGAAGCATCGGTATTGCCCATCAAAGCGACCTGCTGCCCGCGTTTGACCTGCTGGCCCTCGCCGACCAGCAATTTTTGGTTGTGCCCGTATGCGGTCAGGAAGGAAGAATTATGCTGGATGATGACCAGGTTGCCATACCCCCTCAAACCGGAGCCGGCATAAACCACTTTGCCGTCAGCCGCCGCCAAAACGGGTTGTCCCGCATTTCCCGCAATATCGACACCCTTGTTGCCGCCGCCGAAATCGGCAATCACTTTGCCCGTCGTCGGACGCTGCCAAACAATGCCGGCAACCGTACGCGTGCCGGATGACGAAACGGTAGGAGATTGCGGGGCAGGCGCGGGGGCAGGAACCGCTTTATTTTCTACAACGGGCGCGGCAGGTTGCGGCGCGGACTGCACGGGCGGTTGCGCGGCGGGTTTCACAGGGGTTGGTACGGGTACCGGCGCGGCAGGCCTGCTTTCTACGGCTGCGGTTTTCGGTGCGGCATATCCTGCCGGCTTGACCTTCACGATCTGACCGATGCTCAACGTATTATCGGCCATACCGTTCCACGCACGGAAATCGTCTTGAGAGATATGGTAGCGTTTGGAAATGTTGTACACCGTGTCGCCGCGCACAACGGTATGCGTCGCCGCATTGATGTCGACGGGCGCGTAAGAAGGAACATATGTACCCGAAACGGCAGGTGCAGGCGGCGGAACATAAGCAGGAGGCGTGTAAACCGGCGCAGTTTGCACGGGCGGCACATACGACGCATCGTTGGCGGCAGGAGCGGCATTGTACGGCGTTGCGCCATAGGGGTTGTTGTAAACTGCCGAAGACGGCGCGTCCTGCATACCTGAATTGCCTGCAATGACAGGAGCAGGCTGTTGGGTGGCGCAACCGCCCAACAGAGCGGCAACGGCGGTACAAGCTGCCAAAAGTGTCGTTTGTTTCAACATAAGATAACCTTCATGTTCCGATATATAGCCTGAATGCGGCATATCATAATAAAAATGCGCGTTCTTCTCAAGCGCAAAGCCCGACGGTATTTGATAAAACGGTCAGTCCGTATGCCAGAACGCCGCCGTTTCCGCCATGTCCGGATAGGCGGTCAGGTCGATTTGCAGCGGCGTTACGGTAATGAAACCTGCTCCGCATTCACCGAAATCCGTCCCCTCTTCCCGATCGGAAACTTCGCCGACCGGCCCTATCCAATAAATCTGTTCGCCGCGCGGATTGCGCGCCGGAATGACGTTCTGACCGTGATGCCTCCTGCCCAAACGGGCGATTTTAATGCCCCGCACATCTTCCTGCGCGACGGCGGGGATATTGATGTTCCACAAAATGGGGGACTGCGGGGGGGTTTTGAAAAAATGCGCCAACAATGTCCACAGTGCCTTTTCTGCGGTTGCCCAATAGCGTCCGGAAGCGTCGTTTAAGGAAAACGCCACGGCGGGTATGCCCATAAGGTAGGCTTCGGTTGCCGCCGCAACCGTCCCCGAATAAAGCGTGTCGTCCCCCATATTCGCGCCCCGGTTAATGCCCGAAAAGACAAAATCGGCCTGAAAATCCGAAAATACAGACTGCCCGATGTGGATACAGTCGGTCGGCGTGCCGTTGACATAGTAGAACCCGTTTTGCGCCTGTTTCAACTGCAAAGGGCGTTCCAGCGTCAGCGAATTGCTGACCCCGCTCCTGTCGCGTTCGGGCGCAACCACCCTGACGTTGGCAAATTCCGCCGTAACGCGCGCCAAAACGGCGATGCCTTCGGAGAGGTAGCCGTCGTCGTTGGAAATCAAAACATTCATTCCGTATCCCACCTTATTCTTCGGACAGTCTGGTAATCCTGACCCGTTCGATGCGCTGCCCTTCTTTTTCGAGCACTTCAAACCGCCAACCGTGAAAATCGGCAAAATCGCCGACATCGGGGATGGTTTGCAATTCTTCCATAATCAGCCCGGCAACGGTATGGAAATCGGTATCTTCCTCCTGTTGCGGCAGATTGAGTTGGGATGCCAGCTCCACATATTCCAACGCGCCTTCCACCGTCAGGCTTTCATCGGGATTCCCCTGAACGGCGGGTTCTTCTTCGCGCTCGAATTCTTCGGGAAAGTCGCCGGCAATGGCTTCCAACAGGTCTTTCATCGTTACCATACCCAACACCGCGCCGAACTCGTCCACCACCAAAGCGTAATCCGCGCTGCTTTGGCGGAAGAGCTCGATTGCCCCCAGCGCGGTGGTACTATCGGGCAAAACGAGCGGCTGGCGCAATGCCGTCTGAATGTCGAGACCGCCTGTTTCCAGCAGTTGGGCGAGCAGGTCTTTCTTGTTGATGTAGCCCAAAGGTTCGTCCACGCCCGCCTTTCCGACAACGAGCAGGCGGCTGTAAGGCGTGTTTTGCAGTTGGGCATACTGTTCTTCACGGCTTTGCGAAATGTCCAGCCGTTCGATGTCGCGGCGGGGGATCATCACCCCCATAATCGGACGCTCGGCAAGCGTCAATACGCTGCGTATCATCGATTTTTCGTTTTCTTCAAAATGCGCGTCGTCCCCGGATTCGCCGCCCGCGTCGGCAAGCACGCTTTCGCGTATGCCCATCATACCCAAGACGTTTTCGGCGGTGCGCTTGCGCCACGAGCTGCCGATGTAGTCGTTTTTGCGGCTGTTGCGCTGGGAAATCTGGTTAAACAGTTCAATTAAAATCGAGAAGCCGATGGCGGCGTAGAGGTAGCCTTTGGGAATATGGAAATGGAAGGCTTCGGCAATCAGGCTGAAACCGATCATCAACAAAAAACCAAGGCAGAGCATCACGACGGTGGGATGCCTGTCGACAAATTCGGTCAAGAGTTTGCTGGCGGAAATCATCACTGCCATTGCCACGACGACCGCGCCCATCGCGACGACGATGTGATCGACCATCGCCACGGCGGTGATGACCGAATCGATGGAAAACACGGCATCCAGTATCAGGATTTGCGCGACCACGCCCCAAAACGGCGCGTGTTTTTTCCGGCTGTCGGCAACGGTAAAACGGTTATGCCCTTCAAGGCGTTCATGCAGTTCGGTGGTGGCTTTGTACAGCAGGAAAATACCGCCCGCAAGCATAATCATGTCCTTGCCAGAAACGGCGAGGCCGCCGATTTGGAACAGCGGCTCGGTCAGCGTGATGATGTGCGCCATAAAGGCAAGCATAATGATGCGGATGACGACTGCCAGCCCCAGCCCGGTAATCCGTGCGCGGTCGCGCCGTGCGGGCTGGACCTTGTTTGCCAAAATCGCCACAAAGACAAGGTTGTCTATCCCCAATACGACTTCCAACACCAAAAGCGTGGCAAAACCTATCCAAGTATGCGGTTCTGCCAACCAACTGAAATCCATAATTTTCGTGTTCCTCGACGGTACGGCGGCGGCAAGGCTGCCGTTGTGTTTGCAATGTCCGGCATATTAGGGATGCCGCCTGAACGCCGGTTTCAGACGGCATCGGGTTCAGTCGGCGATAAAGCCGTCTATCGGCGCATAGCCCCGGGCATTTCCCTGCGCGTCCAGTACCACAATCCAATCTTTCTGCCTGCTGCCGGTAAAGGGCAGGAAATACCAGTCTTTATCTTCAGAAATATCTGCCTGCTTCAAAATATCGGCAACGGCGATTTTTCTTGCATCTGCCAATTTTTTCAGCGGCTTCATCGCCTTACGGATTTTATCCGCCTCTTGGCGGGAATACGGCAGCCACCGGTCCGGGCGCATACTCGGCTCTATGCCCTGCATAGACAAATCCAGGGTTTTGTTTTGTTCGTCCGCCGTATCCGGCTCTTTCAGCCCGACGCGGCGGATGCCGAACCACGACAGGCTTTGCAGCCCTTCCGGCGCTTTGTGCAAATCTTCAACCGCCACTTCGGCGGCGGTCACAACATTAATCCTGTCTTTTTCAAACGCCTCCACCACGGGACGCGCCAAAGAAACGCTGTGCAAACCGTACACCAACGCGGCAAGCTGGATCGCACCGGTCAGGGAAAAATCCACGGCTCGCGCCCTGCCTGTCTTTTTCGGGCTGGACAATATCAGCGTCAACAGGGGGCCGCATACGATATCGACCGCCACCACCAGCTTATAAAGCGACAGCCCTCCCGTCAGCTCGGCATAAGGATAAGGATACCAAACCTTAAAAACCAGCAATGCCGCCAGCCCTGCAACCGACAGGCTGATTAAGAGGTGCCAGCCCGCACTTTTCAAGGCAAAACGCCATCTCGAGGCTGTTTTTCCGTTTTCCATCATATCTTAATTCAAATCAAAAATAACCGTAAAAACAGGGCGCATTGTACAACAGATAAAGGCTGCTTGAAATGCGGCACCGTCTGAAAACCTGCTGTTCAGACGGCATCCGTCACCCGACATCAATGCACAGATATTTCAATTCCAGATATTCGTCCGCACCGTATTTGCTGCCTTCACGTCCCAAACCGCTGCGTTTCACGCCGCCGAACGGTGCCGCCTCATTGCTGATTAAGCCCGTATTGATGCCGACCATACCGTATTCCAATGCTTCGCCGACGCGCCATTGGCGGGCGGTATCAGCAGTGAAAAGGTAGGCAGCCAAACCGTATTCCGTATCGTTGGCAGCCGCGATGACTTCGGTTTCGGTTTCAAAACGGAACACGGGGCACAAAGGCCCGAAGGTTTCCTCACGCGCCACCGCCATTTGTGCCGTAACGCCGCTTAAAACAGTCGGTTCGAAAAACGTTCCGCCCAACGCGCTGCGTTTGCCGCCGGTCAGACAGACCGCGCCTTTAGCAAGCGCGTCGGCGATGTGCTGCTCGACTTTTTCCACCGCTTTTTCCTCAATCAGCGGCCCTTGGTTTACGCCATCTTCCAAGCCGTTGCCCAATTTGAGCGCGGCTGCTTTTTCACTTAATTTGCGGCAAAATTCGTCGTAAATGCCGGCTTGGGCGTAAACGCGGTTGGTGCAGACGCAGGTCTGACCGCTGTTACGGAACTTGCTGGCCAGCGCGCCTTCGACGGCTTTGTCCAAATCGGCATCGTCAAACACGATAAACGGCGCGTTGCCGCCCAGTTCCAAACTGAGTTTTTTAATGTCCGCCGCGCTGTCGGCAAAAATTTTCGCGCCGACTTCGGTCGAACCGGTAAAACTGATTTTGCGGATAATCGGATTTGTGGCAAATTCACGGCCGATTTCCGAAGCACTGCCGCTGACAACAGGCAGCAAATCCTGCGGCACGCCCGCTTCGTAAGCCAACGAAGCCAACGCATACGCACTCAAAGGTGTGAGCGATGCTGGTTTGACTATCATCGCGCAGCCAACCGCCAAAGCAGGAGCAGCCTTGCGCGCAATCATTGCGGACGGGAAGTTCCACGGCGTAATCGCGGCGGTAACGCCGACGGGCTGTTTCAACACGACCAGTTTTTGCGACGCTTTCACGCTTGTCAGCACATCGCCGTCAATCCGCCGCGCTTCTTCGGCAAACCAGCGCACAAACGAAGCCGCATAATCAATTTCACCGCGCGACTCGGTCAGGCT
The DNA here is from genome assembly GCF_901482445.1 of Neisseria lactamica. NCBI lineage: Bacteria > Pseudomonadati > Pseudomonadota > Betaproteobacteria > Neisseriales > Neisseriaceae > Neisseria > Neisseria lactamica. Next base: position 906,220 of record NZ_LR590477.1, read on the forward strand.
TTTGCCCTGTTCCATCGTCATCAGGCGCGCCAGTGCTTCCTTGTTTTCTTTAACTAAAAAATACCAACGCCACAATATGTCGGCGCGTTCCAAAGCGGTTTTCGCCGCCCATAATTTTTGTGCCGCAGCTGCTTTTTGAATCAGGTTTTTCAGCTTGTCCGAATCCGTCTTGCGGACATACGCCAAAATTTCACCCGTCGCCGGATTGCCGATCCCGATGCTGTCTGAAATCGGGGAAAGGGAAATATCGGGATGCTTGATTAATTGGGAATATTCGTTCATTTCGTGTCCTCCGGTATGCGGGATAACCGCTTTCAAATGCCGTCAATCTCACGGACATTATCATCTTCATATTCCAAAACTGCAAACCCTTCCGATGCCGTCTGAAGCATCCGATCGGGCAGTGTCTGAATATGGCGCGGACGCAATCCTTGTCGTTTAAGAAAAATACTTTTTATACGATAGTAATCTTTAGAAAGATGTTTCTTTATTATTCAAACAAAATAAATTGTAAATTTATTATCTTGTTGTTTTTATTGGCTATTCAGTTTTACATTTTTTCGGAATACAAAAATCCAAGCGGATTTTTTACAATCCGCTTTTGCTGTTTTTATCAGTTCGGTTAGCTAAGCCGTCTGATAACGTGTTTTATCGAAGTCGGTTTCTGTTTTATAAAGATTAAATGCAACGACTAAAATTTTTCTCATCAATGCGCCGATGATCAGCATTTTGGGCTTTTTGGCTTTTTTCAGCCTGTTTGTGAATGCTGGAAAGTAGTTGTTTTTGAATGCGACTAATGCGGCCATGAACAGGGATCCGCGTATTCTTCGGTTTCCGTATTTGGTCATTTTGCTTTTTTTGTTGACGCTTGTCCCTGATATGTTTTGATGCGGATTTAATCCGGCATAGGCTGTAAACTGCTTTGCGTTTTCGAATGTGCTGTTAATAAGGTAGCTCATTAGCGATATGGCTGTTGTTTTGCCTACTGACGGTATTGTCTCTAACCGTTTTGTCAGCTCTTTCATTTTTTTGTCTGATTTGATTGTTTGGTCGATTTTCTTTTTTACTGCATTTAGATGGTTTTCAAGTTCTTTTAGCTGTTTTTCATGTATTTTCTGTACAAATGAATCTTTTGCTGCTTTGATTCTATTTTTTTGCGATGTCTGTTGTTCTAAAAGTTGGCTTTGAAGTGATAGCAGTCTTTTCAAGCTGTATTGCTATTCAGTCGGTTTTTCTCTCTTTGGCAGCTCTTCTATTAATGCTGTTTGGCAAAACTCTGCGATTAGTTTTGCGTCTTGTTTGTCGTTTTTGACTCTGCTGAATCGCTTTTGTGCATAGGCTTTGATTTTTAGCGGGTTTATTACTGATACGTGGTATTCTTCGGCCAAGCAGTCTGCGGCCTGTTCGTAGTAGTTTCCTGTTGCTTCCATGCATACGTATATGTCTTTTTCTCTTTTTGCCGATATCCATTCTTTCAGGTTTTTGCAGCCTTGTTCATCGTTGCTGAATTTTCTGTAATCGGTTTCGCCGTTGATTATGGTAACGACATCAAATGTTTTTGCGGATATGTCTAATCCTACTGCGTTTCTCATGTTAATTTTCCTTACGATTCAGGCTTTAATGCCTTTGATGTTTCTCAATTTCAAACATAAGAAAACCGCCGTCCTTATCTTTCTTTCAATCTTGCGATTAGGAAGTAATCAGGTTCGGCGGCTTTGTCGTCGGTTAGCTATTCCGAGACGTTTGAAGTATATCAGAATCGTATGAATTAATTTTTTGTATTTGCTGGTTTATTTAAAAATTGCTGTTGCGACCCGCTGCATTGTGTTTTTTTACTGCTTTCAGTCCGGTTTTCGCAGGCATGGGGTTTGTGTGCGATTGGAGAACAACCGATAAAAAGGTGCAAGGGGGTATTCATAAAGATTTGGAAAAAAGCACTCCAAATCTTTACAAAACTTCCCCCTTGCACCTTTTTATCGGCCGTTCTCTGTCAAACGCCCCCCCATACCTCAGCGAAAACCGGACTGAAAGCAGTAAAAAAAAACAATTCCGCTAGATATTTTCCCCCGCCCTAGCTCCTCCGTCCTGAAGGGCTGGGAAAGGTTTCTGAAACTCAAACAGGCGCGGCAAGCGCGGAAAGGTAGATTGATATGACTTAGATTTGATGATATGACAATTTGTAGAGCGGTGGGGATAAGCAAAATCCCCGAGCGCGAACTAGGGGATTTTTGCATTCCTGCCAAGTTTTAAACTTTACAGGAAATTTTAAAATGCGAATTACCGTTAGCCTCGGAAAACTGCATTTGACTGTATCGGTAGATACGCGGTTTATTCTATCCGTGTTCATGCTGTTTAGTCAATAACCCACGATTAGAAGGCCGCCATGCAGCGGCCTTTCTTAATTCGCTGCGCCGACAACCGCGCCGCTTTGCGGCTCGAACTTCGCGCCCGCTTAGGACGTTGTAGGGGCTTTTTGCGCGTTGTTTGCGCTGTTGTCCTGTTCTTTGTATGGATTAAAGGGTAGGCCGTTTCTTGCGTACTGTTTGCACATTTCTTTTGTTACTTCTTCCAGCGGTGTTGCTTGATCGCTGTAGCAGGTGCAGCCGGTTTTTCCGCCTTCGATACATGCGGCGATACGCTCATAGGTTTTGACTTGGCGGACGTTGTTGTAAATCGGTTTGGATTCGGGTTTTTCGGCCAACGTCGGGATAAAATCGTCTGCTTTCAAATCCTGATTGATTTTTTGTGATTGTACTGCTGTATTTAAATCTGCTTCTTTATTTATCGGCTCTGATGCTGAAACTTGTGATGTTGTTTCAAACTGTTCTGGATTTATGGCTTTTTGTGATATTCCATAAACTGTATAGATTTTCCAGCCGATAAATCCGATTATCAGAATTAAAGCCCAAACGGCCAACGGTACTTTTTTCTTAAATTTGATGTGCTGGCTTGATGATTTGTAGTATTTAAATGCTTCTTTGGGCGGTGTGAAATTCTTCGATTCTGTATTTGAAACAGCTGCGGGATTTTCTAAGCTGGTTACGCATTTGTACCACGAATATTGTTTTGTTCCTAATGCTTTTCTTTCTAAATGGATGTGCTTGGATATCAGGTTTCTAACGAAGATATCAAGCTGCTGCGGGTGTTGTGTCATCATGATAACCGTATGGCCGTGATGTCTTAATTCTGTTAATTCTTGAATATAAGGCGGTACGGCTCGGCCTGATGATCTTACCGGATAGGTATAGTGTGCTTCGTCTACTATCAGAACCGCGCCATCAGGGATGATGTCTCTTAGCGGCGCGGACATGATTTGTTCTTCTGTTAGTTCGTGTGCGTTGAACTTTTTTGCGTCTAGTCCGTCGATATGGCAAAAATATAAGGGCCTATCTACTTCTGTTCCGTCTTCGAGTTTCATTTTAAACAATCCGTCTTCGTTGTTTAAAATCATTGAAACTGCTTTTGATGTTTTGCCGGTTCCCATGTTGCCGGTAATCAGATAAATCATTTTTATCCTTTCGGTAATACTGTTGTCAGTTTGTTCAATGCTTTCATGCTTACCCAAAAAGAGAACGCACCGAAAAGATAGTTAAAACCTGTTCCGAATCCGCCTATCAGTAGAAGGTTATAAATGTCTTCAGGCATGGAGTTTGCCGCATTTAAAAAGTATTCTTTGAATTTATTCAATGCGGCAATATAGCCGGCGAATGATACAAACGTTAGTCCTGTTGCAATGATGATCTTTACTATCAGCATTCTTAACAGAAATGCGATTAATGGAATTAGAGCAGCCGGCATTTTATTCCTTTCTCAATGATCCGAATGTGATAAACGCGGACATGATGATAAAACCGAGGATAACGGCAAATCTGACGTTTTCCATTAATATACACAATGGCTGATAACTGACGTTAAACGCTTTTCCGAAAACGTGGAATGTTTTGTCTTTCGGACAAACTCCGCTTGACGAAAACATGTTATCGGGCGACCACGTTTCTTCATTTACGGCTTTGGGTATGGCTATGCCTTCAAAATCGTTTTCTGAAGGTTCGCCCATATCTGCACAGGCTAAGATTGTAGGAAAGAGATCACAGAGCAATCCGCCGTTTCCGTCTGGTTTCTTTTCTTCTCGCCGATCTTTCGGGCTTTCGTTCGGGCTTGGTGTTTCGCCCGGTGTGGGCGTGGGTTTGGGATTGTCTTGATCTGCTTCGCGCGGGTTTTCTTTTTGCTTTGGATTGGTTTCGGGCGTAGGCGCTGGATTCGGCTTGATTTCGGGTGCTTCTGCGCTTCCGGGTGTGAGATCGGGACGCTGTATCTCTTCTACCGATGCCGTTGTGTTGCCTTGTGCGTCTTGGCCGAATGTGATTTTTATCTGCTTGGGCTTTCCGTCTTCGCCTGTTACGGGGCCGAGCATTACGATTTTGCCGTTTTCGATTTTGACATCTTCCTTGTAGCCCGGAAAGCCTGTTGCTTTGATAAATCTGTCGGGATTGGCATCGACTTTTAAGGATAAAATCTCTTCCAGCTTTTTGGCATCCATTTCTTCTTTGTATTTTGGATCTCTTGAAAGTGAAAAATTGATAAAACCTCTATAATCATCTCCTTTATGAACTGAACAACCTCCGCCGTTCCAGCCGAATTCACAAGGTCCGAAATTGTAATTTTTGTAACTAACCATATCAGGACGATTTCTTAACTTTTCCCAATACTTTCTGCCGAGAATTTCCATTCTGGCTTCCATCAGTTCTTTAACTTCTGGGAATCTGCTGTAATCTGACATAAGGCGCATAGTCGAACTGTCGACGCCATAGCAGGAATCATTTACCAACTTTTCATGGGGGTAATCTCCCACCCTGTACCAAATGCAATTACTATATTCGTAGCCTTTTACAAATTTATCGGTTTTGGGATCGTATTGATAGCCTTGTTCCTGAATGTCTTCTTTAAATGTTTCGTAAATGTCGTGAGCTAAAAGGGCAGTGCCGACATAGGGAACTGCCCTCGTGCTGAATTTCGCGCCTAAGCGGGCGAGTTTGCCGACCCCTGCCAAGACTCCGGCGCGGGAGACGGTACTTTCTATTGTTGCGGGGAGAGTGGAGGCGGAGCGGAGTCCGGTGGGAGAGTGTTCGATGATGGCCGGTTCTATAATACGACCTGAGAAACGTTGTCCATCTACTCTGAAATCTGTAACTACAGATTTACTATGATTAATTTCTAAATTAACGCTAGAATTTCCGATAGGATACTTCCTAATTTCAGCATAACTAGGAACTGAAAATAGCATCAGGTTTAATATCAAAATTGAATGTTTGTATCTCAATATCACGACAGTTACTCAATTTATTTAAATCAGATATTTTTATTATTGCAACTGATTCATCATTAAAATAAATCTTCCAAACATTGGAAGATAATTTTTTATTTAAAAACCAAGATATACACTCGACAACATAAAAATGTTGTTTTTTAGAATATTTAAGCAATTCAACAGAAAAAATTTCTGCCATAGTTTTATTAAAATATTCAGTACCATCTTGGTATTTATATAGAGCCAATTGCGCTTCAGTAATAAACATGATTTCAACTTCCTTTTTTGTTGTTCGGAAGTCGGATTATCTGCCTAACCGTTTTGAATATCAATCCTTGAACAGGATGGCGGCGATGATGATCGGAACGGAAAGACCGACATAGAAATAAAAATCCATCATCTCAAGAGCCTTTTAATCACGGTTACGAAATAGACGGATGCCGCGATTCCGAAAATCAGCCAGCCTATATACATGCCGTCTTTCAGGTTTTCGGACGGGTCGCATTCAGGTAAATCGGCCTTGATGATTTGGCCGTCTATTTTCCAATCTTTGCCGTTGTATTCGGGTTTTATGATTTTCCCGTCTTCAGTTATTTTAGGTACTACCAAGCTGAAATAGACGTTTTCGGCCTGATGCTGCTCTAAACACTGATTTCCAACTTGGTAGTACATTTTGCCGACCTTATCGCATTACACGTTTTACAATCGCGATCACAAACAGTGCCGCGAATACGCCGATAACGAGCCAACCGGCTTCCAGACCGTCATTTTTTGCGCCTTCTAATGCTTGTTTTGCAGGTTCGGGCAATGCTGCATAGGTATTTGCTGCCAGTGCGAACGGAGCAGCTGCGAAAGCGGCGATTTTCGCGCCGTATTTTTTCAGGTTATTCATGAATTTCATGATTTTTTCCTTAGTCGGTTAAAAAAATGGTTTTGCGGGCTTTGTGAAGGTTTTACAGACCGCCCGCCGAGCCTGTTAACTTTTTATTCTTCTCTGATGTATAAGCTGAAAATCTGAAAATGTCCGCCAATCTCTTCTAATCCGGCATTGAATGCGTCTTCATAGTTTTCATACTGTCCGGCTTCTTTCAGATTTTGGGTAAATCCAATATCGCCTAACTGATTGGGGAAGATGAATTCATAGTTTTCCAGTTCCTGAACAATAAATTTTTGCTGATAGCTGCTCATATTCCGGACTTTCTGCCTTAGGCTTTGGTCGCCGCGCCTTTCACTTCAAAATCAAGCAGCTTGGGTACTAAGCCTTTGCCGGTAGATTCCATTGCGACGGTTACATTTACGGAACAGGGGAATTTGAGGTTTTTCAGCCGATCGAAATTGTGGCTTTCGCCAAACTTCATGCTGGCGGCGGTAAAACCTACGCTGTTGCCGTTTGCGGGCATAGGGGTTGCTACCAGTACGGTACAGGTATCGATTTTGTTGCCGTCAATCTCACCTTTAAACTGTTTTGCGCCCAAGAGTGTGGCGGGATAGTTGATTACTTGTAATTGATCAAACATGGGTATTTCCTTTCTTTGATTTATAGATATTTCCAGTAGTCTAACTGGTCTGATATTTGATACTGCTCTTTGTCGTAATCGCGCTCATGCTGTTTATGCCTGTCTTGCGGATACTCGTATTGCTTTTCCTGATTTAATTCAAACTCTAAGACTTCGATATTCAGGGCGTTTATGGCTTTTTGCTCATCATGGATATAAAAAACACTGGCTTTGCTGCTGTCGTATTCTTCGGGCTGGAGACCTTTGGGATAGCCTTCAACGCCATTAGTTAGGTCTTTGACGATATCTTCGGCCGTCCAACCGATGTCTTTTAAAAAATTGACCCATTTGCCGACTTGCTGCCTTGCGTAAAATTGTTTGTGTTCAAACGTGAGATTGACCTCTTTAACCGTTGAATCCATGCGCTTGGCTTCGCATTTGAATATCTGTTCACAGACGGGATACGCTCCGCCAAGATACGAACCGGCATGAATCAGTATGTCTATGGGGACTTCTATATCTCCGTTTCTGAACTCTGTTTCAAATCGAACCCACGGGCTTGATTTATCGCCTAGCTGTTTGCCTTTTTCGTAAATCCTTGTGTATTTGGCGTTTCCGCGTTTGCCGATGTAGAAGCTTTTGCCGCTGCCGTCTTCGTGTCTCCAAGCAACGCCTTTACATTCGCTTTTCGGGCGGACGTTATGGCAATCAAAAAGGCCGTTATCGTGGTCGGTTAAAGCGTGCTGGGGCGTGTACTCTCCATTGAAAAAATCATGTGATACGTCAACCCTTGTTATTTTTGGCCGGACACACTTTTGCAGAAATTCATAAAGCCTGTTTTCCCAACCGGGTTTTGCTGCTGTGCAGCCGGTGCCGTTCAGCTCTACAAGTATGGTTTCTCTTTGGCCGCCGTAGTGGACTTTGCCATACTCAACATTTTGCGGGCCGAGCTGATAGCAGGACTTATAGAAAAATTTGCCTTTGTAGGGCAGTTTTGCACTGATGCCGAAACCTAGAATTTCCTGCAGCAATTCGCTGTACTTTGCGAGGTACTCGGCATCTGTTACATAGGCTTTTTGGGTTACTTTGGGTATGGATTCCTCATGTATCGTAAATGTGATCTGGTCGATGAATGCACCGTCTTCCCTGCCGCGTCTTAGCGGAATTTCTATCAGACGGCCTTTACCGTCGGTTACGTATTGGGAAAAATATTCAAATTCGACTTGATGCGATTCAAGAATTTCTATGGGCTGTTCCCCACCCTGCAGATTAGGGTTTTTTTGCTCCCCCCCTATTAGCCTAGGGGGGCATTCGACGGCGTGGGTCGTCTGCGGCGCGCAAGGCGCGCCCACACACGCCCCCGCCGTTTCTGCTCTCTCTTCGGCTCTCATGCGGTTTTCTCCTGCTTATCCATAAGAGCCTTGACAGTCAGACGGCCGTATTCTTCGGCTTCTTGCCTTGTTTTATATGTGTTTTGCGGGTTTGTAATAGGAAATACTGTTGTCTCGACAATTTCGTCATTTAGGAAAATGCGCACAATGTAGGCGCGTGATTTTTGGTATTCGTATTGATCGGGATTAACGGTATAAAAAGCGATGCACATAAGAAAGCCCCTTCACTGGCAGAGTTAAAGGGGCTTGACGTTTGTAAAGATTTGCGCCCCTTGATGGGGTGCAATATATAAGAAAAGTAATGCAGCCCTTTGATGGGGTGCAATATATAAGGAGCAAAGATTGCAGTTGCAACGTGTGGTAGAGTATGGCAAAAATCTAAACATTACAGTCAAAATTACGGAGATCGAATAAATGACTTTCAAACAAGAACAAGATTATTGGGCTGGCTATAAGGCAAATGAAAGAGCCTTGATTATTCAAACATGGTCAGGATTTGGGCGATATGCTCCAGACCACCTATATCCCCCTCATATCCTGCCATTGGATACCGACAATGAAACTTTAGGCACAACGGTCTTGCAAGCATTGGCAAACAGCAGGACTTTCGTTTATGACAGTCCAGAAGACCAAGATTTTTTTGATACCGAAAAATTTCGGCAACGCTATGAGGATTGGGTTGCCAAGCTATGCGGGAACTTGGGCTATAAAACCAGACGCGCCCTATTTAAAAACATGATGAGCGTGGATATTTGGCTGCACAACGGCTGCCTGAAAATCAGCCCGAGCCGCCATGTCAAGCTGGAAGCGTGGGATGCCATTGATGCAGACGATGTAATTTTATCATTGGATAACAGCCCTGAAGAAATCGGAGCAGGTTTAAAGTTGGCATTGAGCCGCTGCCGATAGAATAAACCCGGAACAAAACGAAAAACAATCCGCCCCACCCGAAAACCGCCGGAACCAGCCGACGGCCAAAACAAATCCGACACAAAAAACCGCCCGAAAAATCCGGACGGCGGTTCAAACAGGCTGCCCCGTTTAGCGGGCGCGGCAGGAGGTTTCGACCGAATTGCCGTAGGCATCGGTAAAGCCGAAAAAGGCTTCGCCGCCTTTCTGGTGCCACTCGGTTCCGTTTCCAAACAAACCGTGTTCGGCGGTATAGCGTTCGCCGGATGCGGCAACGTCGGAAGAGAGGACGGCACGCCTGCCGTCCAGCCGCAACGCGACTTTGCCGCCGTCCAAATGGCGGACGCGCACAGACAAACCGTTCTCGCAGGAAAACGCCCGAAAATCGGCAGGGCCGGCTTGGTTTTGAACGGGCGGCATATGCCCGCGTCCGCCGCCATCATACGCTTCCGGCACGGCACAGGCCGCCAAAGACAAAACCGGTACGGTCAGCGCGAAAAACCTGATATTCATAAAAGCTCCCCAGTAAAAATAAGATATGAAACAACCGCCCTGATTCCAAGCTGCGGCAACGCCATACTATAAACGGACGCGCAAACACACAAGCCCGATAACCGGAATTTACCCGCGATGAATCAATAATCCGGATTGCGCGCCCCTTTCCCGTATTCCGGCACCGCCTTTTGCCTGACGATGCCGTCTGAACCTGCCTGCCCGCCCGAAGGAATGTAAATTTTTTCCAAATTCCAAGTAAAAACCGCTATCAGTGTGCTAATTTGCGTTAAAATTATATTCGGCGTTTAACGTTTTGTGCGCGCGCATCCCTGCACTGTTCGATGCGGGCATAAGGCACAAATCCCGACAAGCGCACTGTTTCATACTTCGTCAATCATTCAGACTCCGGTTTGTGCCCGTGCCGGCAGGCGGTTGGCCGTTTCCTGCCGTTCAGGCATATTCCGACAGTGTGAGATAAGGATTTATTCGATGTTTCAACACACAGGACGATACATAAAGCACCGCCCTATGTGTCGTCCTGATTTGGAAGGGGTTACGCCCCTTCCAAATAAAGTCTAGTTCTACCGCCCTAAGGGGCGGGGTTTCAACCAAAAAGGAAATACGATGAAATCACTCAAAACCTTCCTCATTTGGGGCATAGTGGTACTGGTCGGCTTAGCATCCTTTACCACTCTGGCCCTCAGCCGAGGCGAACAGGTCAGCGCGGTATGGATGGTTACCGCCGCCATATCCGTTTACTGCATCGCCTACCGTTTTTACAGCCTCTACATCGCCAACCGCGTAATGCGGCTCGATCCGAACCGCCTGACTCCGGCAGAACGCCACAACGACGGCTTGGACTACGTTCCGACGCACAAAGGCGTATTGTTCGGACACCACTTTGCCGCGATTGCGGGCGCGGGCCCTTTGGTCGGTCCGGTTTTGGCAGCGCAAATGGGTTACCTGCCCGGTACTTTGTGGATTATCTTCGGCGTGGTATTTGCCGGCGCGGTACAGGATATGATGGTCTTGTTCGTCTCTATGCGCCGCGACGGTAAGTCTTTGGGCGATATTGTGAAACAGGAACTCGGCACTGTCCCCGGCGTGATTGCCTCTATCGGTATTTTGATGATTATGGTCATCATTATGGCGGTGTTGGCGTTGATTGTCGTAAAAGCATTGGTTCACAGCCCTTGGGGTACGTTTACCATCGCCGCCACTATGCCGATTGCGCTGTTTATGGGTATTTACACGCGCTATATCCGTCCGGGCAAAATCGGCGAAATTTCCATCGTCGGCTTTATTTTGCTGATGCTGGCGGTAATTTACGGCGAAGATGTGGCTAAAAGTTCTATCGGGCATTGGTTCGACCTTGACGGCATCCAGCTCACTTGGGCGATTATGATTTACGGCTTTGTCGCCTCCGTATTGCCCGTATGGTTGCTGCTCACTCCGCGCGACTATCTCTCCACCTTCCTGAAAATCGGTACGATTGCGGCCTTGGCTTTGGGTATCGTCATCGTCAATCCCGCTTTGCAAATGCCTGCCGTAACCCACTTTATCGACGGTTCGGGTCCGGTATTCTCAGGCGCATTGTTCCCATTCTTGTTCATTACCATCGCCTGCGGTGCGGTTTCGGGCTTCCACGCGCTGATTTCCTCCGGCACTACGCCGAAAATGCTGGAAAACGAAACCCACGTCCGCATGATCGGTTACGGCGGTATGTTGATGGAAAGTTTCGTGGCGATTATGGCACTTGCCGCTGCCGCATCGCTTGATCCCGGCGTGTACTTCGCCATGAACAGCCCAGCCGCCCTGATCGGTACGGATGCCAATACCGCCGCCGAAGTGATTACCACCAAGCTGCAATTCCCTGTCGATGCGGCAACCCTGTTGCACACCGCTAAGGAAGTGGGCGAAAACACCATCCTTTCCCGTGCGGGCGGTGCGCCTACCCTCGCAGTCGGTATGGCACACATTATGAGCCGCCTGATTCCGGGCGAGGCGATGATGGCGTTCTGGTATCACTTCGCCCTGTTGTTTGAAGCCTTGTTCATCCTGACCGCCGTCGATGCCGGTACGCGCGTCGCACGTTTTATGATTCAAGACTTGGGCAGCATCTTCTACAAACCTTTCGGCAACACCGACTCCATCCCCGCCAACCTGATTGCGACCTTCTTCGCCGTGGCATTGTGGGGCTACTTCCTCTACACCGGCGTAACCGACCCGCTGGGCGGCATCAACTCGCTCTGGCCTTTGTTCGGCATCGCCAACCAAATGCTGGCGGGCGTAGCCCTGATTATGTGTGCCGTGGTGCTGATTAAGATGAAACGCGACCGTTATGTCTGGGTGGCACTCGTTCCCGCCGTCGGCGTACTGTTTGTAACCTGCTACGCCGGTCTGCAAAAACTGTTCCACAGCGACCCGCGTGTCAGCTTCCTCGCCCACGCCGGCAAATACAGCGACGCATTGGCTAAAAACGAAGTCCTCGCGCCGGCCAAAGACATCGGCGAAATGGCGCAAATCATCTTCAACGACAAGATTAATGCCGGTTTGACCGCATTGTTCCTCTTAGTCGTCGTCATCGTTGCCATCTACGGCGTGCGTACCGCCCTCAAAGCACGCAAAGTCGGCTGGCCGACCGCCAAAGAAATCCCGGCGGTGTACCGCGACGGCAAGCAGCCGGAGGCACAAAGTGAAGCATAAGCTCGCGTCTTGGTGGAAAACCATCAAGCTGACGGCAAACTTGATGGCAGGCGTGCCCGATTATGAAAACTACGTTGCACAGCAGCGCAAACATAATCCCAACGCCCCCGTGATGACCAAGCTGCAATTTCAAGACTATTGCCGCAAGCGCCGCTGCGGCGCAAACGGCGGACGCTGCTGTTAAGCCTGCTTGAAACAAATGCCGTCTGAAACCGATTTCAGACGGCATTTTATGCTGAAACCCCGCCCCGCAAGCCAAACAGCTGCCATATCGGGCAGGTTCGTCCGTCGGCAAACCGTGTTTTCTCCGCACAAAAATAACCATACGGCACAGTCAGGGTGTTGCCCCTTCCTGCCCCTGTTGCCGCCGCTCCGAAAGGCGGATTTGCAACCCTTAATGAAATGCCGGTAAACAAACCATGAAAAACCTCATCGCCTTCAACAAACCCTACGGCGTTATCTGCCAATTTTCACCGCACGAAAAACACAAAAGCCTCAAAGACTTCATCGATCTGCCCAGCTTCTACCCCGCCGGACGGCTCGACACCGACAGCGAAGGGCTGCTTCTGCTGACCGACGACGGCTGGCTTCAAGCAAAAATTACCGACCCCAAATTCAAACATCCCAAAACCTACTGGGCGCAACTGGAGGGATTGCCCGACGAAAGCCGGTTGGAAAGCCTAAGAAAAGGGATAGACTTAGGCGATTTCGTTACCCGCCCTGCCCTCGTCCGCGTTTTAAATCCCGGCGAAGCCGAGCGTTTGTGGGAGCGCGTTCCGCCGATACGCGTCCGCAAAACCGTTCCCGATTTTTGGATCGAAATCACCATTTCCGAGGGCAAAAACCGCCAAGTCAGGCGTATGACCGCCAAAGCCGGCTACCCCTGCCTGCGACTGGTCAGGGTAGCCAGCGGCAGACTGAAACTGTTTGATTTGGATTTGAGACCCGGGGAATGGGCATACGCCCCGTTTAAACCATAATCACGTTTATCTCATTATTTCCACATTTCCACGAAAGTGGGAATCCGGAATTTTAATGTTACGGTTACTTATCCAAGGCAAGTAAAACCGAACAAGCGGTTTCCAGTCTGTTTGCGAATGACAGAATAAATAAGGATATATAATTTTTATTTGAATTTACGATAAATATCCGATTGAAATCTTCAGACGGCATATCGAATTTACACTTTTTTGATGTTTATGCCGTCTGAAAAAAATGCTAATATATTTCTTAATTGTCTGATTGTTTATTGTTGAGGAAAATATGAAAACATCTTTTCGGTTAAAACCGATTTATTTTTGCCTTTTAAATGTTACGTTATATCATAGTTATGCTGAAGATTTACCACGGCATTCTCATAACACGCAAGTGCAGGTTTTGGAAGATGTGCACGTCAAGGCGAAGCGCGTACCGAAAGACAAAAAAGTGTTTACCGATGCGCGCGCCGTATCGACCCGTCAGGATGTGTTCAAATCCGGCGAAAACCTCGATACCATCGTCCGCAGCATACCCGGTGCGTTTACACAGCAAGATAAAAGCTCGGGCATTGTGTCTTTGAATATTCGCGGCGACAGCGGGTTCGGGCGGGTCAATACGATGGTGGACGGTATCACGCAAACCTTTTATTCGACTTCGACCGACGCGGGCAGGGCAGGCGGTTCATCTCAATTCGGTGCATCTGTCGACAGCAATTTTATTGCCGGACTGGATGTCGTCAAAGGCAGCTTCAGCGGCTCGGCAGGCATCAACAGCCTTGCCGGTTCGGCAAACTTGCGGACTTTAGGCGTGGATGACGTCGTTCAGGGCAATAATACCTACGGTCTGCTGCTAAAAGGTCTGACCGGCACCAATTCAACCAAAGGTAATGCGATGGCGGCGATAGGTGCGCGCAAATGGCTGGAAAGCGGAGCATCTGTCGGCGTGCTTTACGGGTACAGCAGGCGCAGCGTGGCGCAAAATTACCGCGTGGGCGGCGGCGGGCAGCACATCGGAAATTTTGGCGCAGAATATCTGGAACGGCGCAAGCAGCAATATTTTGTACAAACAGGCGGGTTGAAATTCAATTCCGACAGCGGAAAGTGGGAACGCGATTTGCAAAGGCAATTCTGGAAAACCAGTTACTATAAACAATACAAAGACCCCCAGAAACTGAAAAAATACATCGAAGACCAAGATAAAGACTGGCGGGAAAACCTGGCACCGCAATACGACATTACCCCCATCGATCCGTCCAGCCTGAAGCAGCAGTCGGCAGGCAATCTGTTTAAATTGGAATACGACGGCGTATTCAATAAATACACGGCGCAATTTCGCGATTTAAACACCAAAATCGGCAGCCGCAAAATCATCAACCGCAATTATCAGTTCAATTACGGTTTGTCTTTGAACCCGTATGCCAACCTCAATCTGACCGCAGCCTACAATTCGGGCAGGCAGAAATATCCGAAAGGGGCAAAGTTTACAGGCTGGGGGCTTTTAAAGGATTTTGAAACCTACAACAACGCGAAAATCCTCGACCTCAACAACACCGTCACCTTCCGGCTGCCCCGCGAAACCGAGTTGCAAACCACTTTGGGCTTCAATTATTTCCACAACGAATACGGCAAAAACCGCTTTCCTGAAGAATTGGGGCTGTTTTTCGACGGGCCGGATCAGGACAACGGGCTTTATTCCTATTTGGGGCGGTTTAAGGGCGATAAAGGGCTGCTGCCCCAAAAATCCACCATCGTCCAACCGGCCGGCAACCAATATTTCAACACGTTCTACTTCGATGCCGCGCTCAAAAAAGACATTTACCGCTTAAACTACAGCACTAATACAATCAACTACCGTTTCGGCGGCGAATATACGGGCTATTACAGCTCGGAAAACGAATTTAAGCGGGCATTCGGAGAAAACTCGCCGGCATACAAGAAACATTGCGATCCGAGCTGCGGGCTTTATGAACCCGTATTGAAAAAATACGGCAAAAAGCGCGCCAACAACCATTCGGTCAGCATTAGTGCGGACTTCGGCGATTATTTCATGCCGTTCGTCGGCTATTCGCGCACACACCGTATGCCCAACATCCAAGAAATGTATTTTTCCCAAATCGGCGACTCCGGCGTTCACACCGCCTTAAAGCCAGAGCGCGCAAACACTTGGCAATTAGGCTTCAATACCTATAAAAAAGGATTGTTAAAACAAGATGATACATTAGGATTAAAACTGGTCGGCTACCGCAGCCGCATCGACAACTACATCCACAACGTTTACGGGAAATGGTGGGATTTGAACGGGAATATTCCGAGCTGGGTCAGCAGCACCGGGCTTGCCTACACCATCCAACATCGCAATTTCAAAGACAAAGTGCACAAACACGGTTTTGAGTTGGAGCTGAATTACGATTATGGGCGTTTTTTCACCAACCTTTCTTACGCCTATCAAAAAAGCACGCAACCGACCAACTTCAGCGATGCGAGCGAATTGCCCAACAATGCGTCCAAAGAAGACCAACTCAAACAAGGTTATGGGTTGAGCAGGGTTTCCGCCCTGCCGCGAGATTACGGACGTTTGGAAGTCGGTACGCGCTGGTTGGGCAACAAACTGACTTTGGGCGGCGCAATGCGCTATTTCGGCAAGAGCATCCGCGCGACGGCTGAAGAACGCTATATCGACGGCACCAATGGGGGAAATACCAGCAATTTCCGGCAACTGGGCAAGCGTTCCATCAAACAAACCGAAACCCTTGCCCGCCAGCCTTTGATTTTTGATTTTTACGCCGCTTACGAGCCGAAGAAAAACCTTATTTTCCGCGCCGAAGTCAAAAATCTGTTCGACAGGCGTTATATCGATCCGCTCGATGCGGGCAATGATGCGGCAACGCAGCGTTATTACAGCTCGTTCGACCCGAAAGACAAGGACGAAGAAGTAACGTGTAATGCTGATAAAACGTTGTGCAACGGCAAATACGGCGGCACAAGCAAAAGCGTATTGACCAATTTTGCACGCGGACGCACCTTTTTGATGACGATGAGCTACAAGTTTTAAAGGCAGCCGGCGTTTTGTGGAAAACCGCAAAAAAAAGTCAAAATGCCGTCTGAAAGCCCTTCAGACGGCATTTGTTTCCCCAAACGCACCATCCAATCCGTTTTATCGTACCAGCAACTCAAAAAAGCCATTATTTTTGTTTGATTTACCCCATCATCCCCACGTAGAGAAGCCGTTTTTTGAGTTTCGCTTAAGTTCAATAAATCCTGAAACTTTAATCTCGCCCGTGAAAATGAATTTTCTATTTCAATTTGTCATATGTAGCTAATTTTTTAGGATATTTTATTTTTTGTTCCAAAGTCAAAATATACCGTCTGAACGTTCAGACGGCAGACAAAACGGCACTGCCCGATAAAGGCAGTGCCGTTGTCCGTTTCAAACCGTGAAACATCAGCCCAAATCAAAGGCTTTATGCAATACCCTGGTTGCCAGTTCCATGTATTTTTCATCAATCAATACGGAAACTTTGATTTCGGAGGTTGAAATCATTTGGATGTTGATGCCCTCTTCGGCGAGCGTGCGGAAGATTTTGGCGGCTACGCCGACGTGCGAACGCATACCCAAACCAACTGCGGAGACTTTGCACACGGTGTCGTCGCCATCGATAGAGGCCGCGCCGATACTGTCTTGGCGTTCCGACAGGATTTCCAAAGTCTGTTTGTAATCGCCGCGCGGTACGGTGAAAGAGAAATCGGTTGTGCCTTCGCTGCCGACATTTTGGATAATCATATCGACTTCGATGTTGGCATCGGCGACCGCGCCCAAAATCTGATAGGCGACGCCGGGTTTGTCGGGTACGCCGCGCACGTTGATGCGGGCTTGGTTTTTGTCGAATGCGATACCGGTTACGGCAGCTCTTTCCATATTGTCGTCCTCTTCAAAGGTAATTAAGGTGCCGTTGCCGCCGTCTTGCAGGCTGCTCAGTACGCGCAGGCGCACTTTGTATTTTCCGGCAAATTCTACTGAACGGATTTGCAAAACTTTCGAACCGAGGCTGGCCAGTTCGATCATTTCTTCAAATGTAACCGTATCCATGCGGCGCGCTTCGGGTACGACGCGGGGGTCGGTGGTGTAAACGCCGTCCACGTCGGTATAGATTTGGCATTCGTCCGCTTTGAGCGCGGCGGCAAGCGCAACGGCGGAAGTGTCGGAACCGCCGCGTCCGAGCGTGGAAATGTCGCCTTCGCTGCTGATGCCTTGAAAGCCGGCAACGATGACGACTTTGCCATCGGCGAGGTCGGCGCGCATTTTTTCGTCATCAATGCTTTCGATGCGGGCTTTAGTGTGGGCGGTATCGGTTTTGAGGGCGACCTGCCAGCCGGTGTAGCTTTTGGCATCCACGCCGATGTCTTTCAACGCCATTGCCAAAAGACCGATGGTAACCTGTTCGCCGGTGGACAAAACCACGTCCAATTCGCGCGGATCGGGGTGTTCCTGCATTTCGTGCGCCAACGCGACCAGGCGGTTGGTTTCGCCGCTCATAGCGGATACGACGACGACGATGTCGTGTCCTTCGGCGCGGGCTTTGGCGACACGTTTGGCCACGTTTTTAATGCGTTCGGGCGAGCCTACGGATGTGCCGCCGTATTTGTGTACGATTAACGCCATGTTTCGTGCTTTCTTGTGTAGGGATTGGTCGGGCAGCATATTTGCTGGAAAAGGGCTTATTATTACTATTTTTGATACAGAGTTCAAGGACGGGCAAAGATTTCTCCGCCCCTTTCCGAAGCCTCTCATGCAAATGCCACTTGTTCCGCCGGGGCGGCGGAATGCCGTCTGAAGAGCGTTCAGACGGCATACGGACAATAATCAGACGGCGGACAGCGCATTTTGCTGATAACGCAGCAGCTCCCCTATCCCCTTTTCCGCCAAACCGATTAATTTGCCCAATTCTTCCAAACTAAATGGCGCGCCTTCCGCCGTACCTTGTATTTCGATGATTTTCCCCGATGCGGTCATAACGATATTCACATCACTGTCGCAACCGGAATCTTCAGGATAATCCAAATCTAAAAGCGGCACACCACCGACTATGCCGGCGGATATGGCGGCAACGGCCTCACGAATCGGATTTTCGGTCAATATGCCGTCTGAAATCAGCTTTCCGACGGCAATGTGCAGCGCGACAAACGCACCGGTAATCGAAGCCGTGCGCGTACCGCCGTCTGCCTGAATCACATCGCAGTCAATCAAGATTTGTCGTTCGCCGAGTTTTTCCATATCCACGACCGCGCGCAGCGAACGCCCGATCAAACGTTGGATTTCCTGCGTGCGCCCGGACTGTTTGCCCGCCGAGGCTTCTCGGCGCATACGCGAAGCGGTGGACGCAGGCAGCATCCCGTATTCCGCCGTTACCCAGCCTTGGTTTTTACCACGCAAAAACGGTGGGACATTTTCATCCACGGAAGCGGTACAGATAACTTTGGTATTACCGCATTCAATAAGACACGAACCGTCCGTATGCGGCAGGAAATGAGGGGTGATTTTGATATCGCGCAGGCTGTCGGCGGCGCGTGAGGTGCGGATGTAATCGGACACGGTTGCTCCGTTTGTCAAAAAAGGCTGTGTTCCAATGCAATGCCGGGCCGTCCGCTGGTTGGAAAATACTTTTCATCTGCCAAAACAGATTTCCGACCGGGCAGAAAACAAACGCCTTGCCCATAAGCCGAACCGGCGGATGACGGAAACACAAGCGAAAAAATCAAAAAGCCTTAAATATGAAGAAATCACATTTAAGGCGGACGGACGGGGAAACTTTACGCCTCTTCGGCTTTGCTGCGGATAATCAGAAGCGGCAGGTGGCTTTGGCGCATTACCGTTTCGGCGAAACTGCCCATCAGAAGGTGCATCAGCCCGGTACGTCCGTGCGTGCCCAACACCAGCAGGTCGGCACCGTTTTCATCGGCATAATCGACCAAATCCTGCGCCATTTCGCGCGCGCCTTTGTTCGCCACCAAGAGGTGTTTGACCGTATTTCCGACACCCAGTTCGCGGGCAATCCTCTCGGCATTGTCCAAAACCTCGTTGCCTTGTGCGACGGCGGCGGCTTCGTAGCTTTCGTGTTGCAAAAATTCGGGGGCAAGCGCCATATATTCGGCAGGATTGGCAACGTGCACCAAAGTCAGGCGCGCATTGTTGACGCCGGCAAGTTCGGCGGCGTGTTTCAGGGCATTGATGGACGTTTCACTGCCGTCGACGGCAACGACCAAATGTTTGTACATAATCGTATCCTCCTTTTGCACCGCCTCGCGGCGCCGTTTCATCAGGTTCGCGCAAAGGCTGTCTGCGCCGTTTCATTATAGTCCCGCCGCCGGGTTTTATACAACAGCCGAACAGCCCGGCCGCTTTACAGTATAATACGCCGCCGTCGGACGGTAGGACGTTTCCCACCGGCTTCCGTTTACGCTTCATTTGATGCAACCTTACAGGATTTGACTTATGACCGGCACCGGTTTGAACCTTTCGCGCCGCTTCGGCGGCATTGCGCGGCTCTACGGAGACGAAGCACTCTCACACTTTGCCGATGCCCACGTCTGCGTAGTCGGCGTAGGCGGAGTCGGCTCTTGGGCTGTCGAAGCTTTGGCAAGGACGGGCATCGGGCGTTTGACTTTGATTGATTTGGACAACGTTGCCGAATCGAATGTCAACCGCCAGCTGCACGCCCTGACCGGCGACTTCGGCAAAGCAAAAGTTACCGCCTTGCGCGAACGTATTACACAAATCAATCCGCAATGCGAAGTATTTGAAATTGAAGATTTCGTTACCGAAGACAATTTGCCGGAATACTTCGGAAAAGGTTTTGATTTCGTCATCGACGCGATCGACCAAGTGCGCGTCAAAGCGGCAATGGCGGCTTATTTTGTGGAAAACCGGCAGCCTTTCATCGTCAGCGGCGGCGCGGGCGGGCAGAAAAACCCCGCCCTGATTCAAACCGCCGACTTAAGCCGCGTAACCCACGACCCGCTGCTTGCCAACCTGCGCTATACCTTACGGAAACGCTACGGCTTCAGCCGCGATACGAAAGCAAAAATGCGCGTGCCGTGCGTGTTCTCAACCGAAAACATCACACCGCCGCAATCGGGTGCGGCGTGTTCTGCCGATGCCGCACCGCAGGGCTTGTCGTGCGCCGGCTACGGTGCAAGCATGCTCGTTACCGCTTCGTTCGGGCTATATTGCGCACAGGCGGCGGTGGAACACATCGCGGGCAAAAAATAAGCAATGCCGTCTGAAACAGGATTCAGACGGCATTTGAACAAACTATGGTTATGATTTAGGACAACAAAGGATACGGATAAAAAATAACACAAAATATATGATTCCTAATAATATACCAAGTATCGGAGAGCTATTTAATGGAATTCGTTAATAATTTAGTTATTTTTTCATTTTTATTACTAATACTTATTCCGATATTTTTTGTAGTATATGGTATATACCATAAGATACGTTGTCGCAAAATATGTATCCTAAGAACAAGTTTTACATTATTAGTGGTAATACTTTACAGTATGTATTACATATATTGCCGTTATCTTGACCAACAAAAAGTAGCTTATTATTGCATAGATAAACAATGTATTTCTATTGTTCATCTATACAAAGATTATGGTATAAACTCTCCCACATATGCGAGAATTTACGCAGGAAAAATATTGTTTAGATTTCAAGTAAGAGCTAAAAATTACGCTGAATTACTTATGGAAGATGATATATCAATTAGTAAAAAAATTTTGGGGAATAAATTTATCATTTATGGGTCGCTACCTGTAATATACGGTAATGTAGATAATATTGAAGTAAAAGAAGCTACTGGTTATATAGATAGAGCCAGTACTGATTATATTGTCTCAAGAAACTTAAAATTCAGACATTTATATTAATTAAGAGGTTTTAGCAAGACCGTATTCACAACCTGCTCCTTTTCAAAACATTTGCATTTAAAAGCCGTTATAATGCCGTCTGAACATCTGCCCGACCACATTACGCGTGAATGCCGGCAGATTGTTTTCTTTTGTAAACTTAATATTGAAATCCACTTACCGATTCACGCCATGCCGCCCATTCCTGCCCCATCCGCACCATCCGAGCACACCGTCGCATGGGTATTCGGCCAACCCGTTACCGATTTGCCCCGGGATTTGTTTATTCCGCCCGACGCGCTGAAAGTCGTATTGGGCAGTTTTCAAGGCCCTTTGGATTTGCTGCTGTATCTGATCCGCAAACAGAACATCGATGTTCTCGATATTCCGATGGTGGAAATTACCGGGCAGTATCTGCACTACATTGCCCAAATGGAAGCCTATCAGTTTGATTTGGCGGCGGAATATCTTTTGATGGCGGCGGTATTGATTGAGATTAAATCCCGCCTGCTGCTGCCGCGCCCCGAAGAAACCGAAGAAAACGAGGCCGACCCGCGTGCCGAGCTGGTGCGCCGCCTGCTGGCTTACGAACAAATGAAGCTGGCGGCACAGGGCTTGGACGCGCTGCCCCGCGCCGGACGGGATTTCGCGTGGGCATATCTGCCTTTGGAAATCGCCGCCGAGGTCAGGCTGCCCGAAGTCTATATTACCGACCTGACGCAGGCTTGGCTGAGTATTTTGTCGCGGGCGAAACACACGCGCAGCCACGAAGTCATCCAAGAAACCCTTTCCGTGCGCGCGCAAATGGCGGCAATCCTGCGCCGTCTGAACGGACACGGGATATGCGGGTTTCACGACCTGTTCAAGCCCGGACAGGGTGCGGCTTATGTAGTGGTCAATTTCATCGCGCTGCTGGAGCTTGCCAAGGAAGGCTTGGTCAGAATCGTGCAGGAAGACGGTTTCGGGGAAATCCGAATCAGCCCCAATCATCAAGAAACGCCTTCAGACGGCATTTTCGGCACACAGGGCGGGCGCGATGTGTTCTAATACGCCCCAAGCCGCCAACAGAAATCGGGAGACACGCCATATGACCGGCATCATACATTCGCTGCTTGACACCGACCTCTACAAATTCACTATGCTGCAAGTAGTTCTGCACCAGTTTCCGCAGACGCACAGCCTTTACGAATTCCGATGCCGCAATGCCTCGACTCCCTATCCGCTTGCCGACATCAGGGAAGACTTGGAAGCCGAACTCGACGCGCTCTGCCGGCTGCGCTTCACCCACGACGAACTCGACTACCTCCGCAGCCTGCGCTTCATCAAAAGCGACTTTGTCGATTATCTCGAACTCTTCCAGCTCCAACGCCGCTTTGTCGAAGTCGGCACAGACGATAAAGGCCGTCTGAACATCCGCATCGAAGGCCCGATGATACAGGCGATGTTTTTTGAAATCTTCATCCTCGCCATTGTCAACGAACTTTACTTCCGCCGGCTGGAAACCCCCGCCGTTATCGAAGAAGGCGAACGCCGGCTTCAAGCCAAAGCCGCGCGCCTGAAAGAAATCGCCGCCGCACAAAACCCCGACGAACCGCCCTTCCTGATTTCCGACTTCGGCACGCGCCGCCGCTACAAGCTCGCGTGGCAGGAACACGTCATCCGCACCCTGCTCGAAGCCGCACCCGGCATCGTACGCGGGACCAGCAACGTTTATCTCGCCAAAAAACTCGGCATTACCCCCATCGGCACCATGGCGCACGAGTTCCTGCAGGCATTCCAGGCCCTCGATGTGCGCCTGCGGAATTTCCAAAAAGCCGCGCTCGAAAGCTGGGTACACGAATACCGGGGCGATTTGGGCGTTGCCCTGACCGACGTTGTCGGTATGGATGCCTTCCTGCGCGATTTCGACCTCTATTTCGCCAAACTCTTCGACGGTCTGCGCCACGACAGCGGCGACCCTTACGTTTGGGGCGACAAAGCCTACGCCCACTATCAAAAGCTCAAAATCGACAGCCGCACCAAAATGCTGACCTTCTCCGACGGGCTGGACATCGAACGCTCTTGGGCATTGCACCAATATTTCAAAGACCGCTTCAAAACCGGCTTCGGCATCGGCACCAACCTCACCAACGATATGGGGCATACGCCCTTGAATATCGTGTTGAAACTGGTCGAATGCAACGGGCAGTCCGTCGCCAAGCTGTCCGACTCTCCGGGCAAAACCATGACCAACAACAGCACCTTCCTCGCCTACCTGCGCCAAGTGTTCGACGTACCCGAACCCGAAACGCCGTAAACCGGCAGAAAAAGCGCACAATTCCTGTTTCTGCCGCATAAAATCTTTTAAAATACCGCCTGATTTGAATTTAACCGAAAGACCGAACTTCATGAACCTACATCAAACCGTCGAACGCGAAGCCGCCGCCGCCTTTGCCGCCGCAGGCATCTCCGGCAGCCCCGTTGTCTTGCAGCCGACCAAAAACGCCGAACACGGCGATTTCCAAATCAACGGCGTGATGGGTGCGGCGAAAAAAGCCAAACAAAATCCGCGCGAATTGGCGCAAAAAGTGGCTGAAGCATTGGCGGACAACGCCGTAATCGAAAGCGCGGAGGTAGCCGGTCCGGGTTTCATCAACCTGCGTCTGCGCCCCGAATTTCTCGCGCAAAACATTCAGACGGCCTTGAACGACGCGCGTTTCGGCGTGGCAAAAACTGACAAGCCAAAAACCGTCGTCATCGACTATTCTTCGCCCAATCTGGCGAAGGAAATGCACGTCGGACACCTCCGTTCCAGCATCATCGGCGACAGCATTTCGCGCGTGTTGGCATTTATGGGCAACACCGTCGTCCGCCAAAACCACGTCGGCGACTGGGGTACGCAGTTCGGTATGTTGGTCGCTTATCTGGTCGAGCAGCAAAAAGACAATGCCGCGTTCGAGCTGGCGGATTTAGAGCAGTTTTACCGCGCCGCCAAAGTGCGCTTTGACGAAGACCCCGCCTTTGCCGACACCGCGCGCGAATACGTTGTAAAGCTGCAAGGCGGCGATGAAACCGTATTGGCATTGTGGAAACAGTTTGTCGATATTTCGCTCTCGCACGCCCAAGCCGTTTACGACACGCTGGGCTTGAAGCTGCGCCCCGAAGACGTGGCAGGCGAATCGAAGTACAACGACGATTTACAAGCCGTGGTCGATGATTTGGTTCAAAAAGGCTTGGCGGTCGAAGACGACGGCGCAAAAGTCGTGTTCTTGGACGAGTTTAAAAACAAAGAGGGCGAACCTGCCGCATTTATCGTGCAAAAACAAGGCGGCGGCTTCCTTTATGCTTCCACCGACTTGGCGTGTTTGCGCTACCGCATAGGCCGTCTGAAAGCCGACCGCCTGCTGTACGTCGTCGACCACCGCCAAGCCCTGCACTTTGAGCAACTCTTTACCACTTCACGCAAAGCCGGCTATTTGCCGGAAGATGCAAAAGCCGAGTTTATCGGCTTCGGCACGATGATGGGCAAAGACGGCAAACCGTTCAAAACGCGCAGCGGCGACACTGTAAAACTGGTCGATCTGCTGACCGAAGCCGTCGAACGCGCCACCGCTTTGGTGAAAGAGAAAAATCCCGAATTGGGCGCGGACGAAGCGGCGAAAATCGGCAAAACCGTCGGCATCGGCGCGGTCAAATACGCCGATTTGAGCAAAAACCGCACCAGCGATTATGTGTTCGACTGGGACGCCATGCTCTCGTTTGAAGGCAACACCGCCCCCTACCTGCAATATGCCTACACCCGCGTGCAAAGCGTGTTCCGCAAAGCAGGCGAATGGGACGCAACTGCGCCAACCGTTTTGACCGAACCTTTGGAAAAACAACTAGCCGCCGAGCTGCTGAAATTCGAAGACGTGCTGCAAAGCGTGGCGGACACGGCGTATCCGCACTACCTCGCCGCCTACCTCTACCAAATTGCCACCCTGTTCAGCCGCTTCTACGAAGCCTGCCCGATTTTGAAAGCCGAAAGCGCAAGCCGCAACAGCCGCCTGCAACTGGCAAAACTCACCGGCGACACGCTGAAACAAGGCCTGGATTTGCTGGGCATTGATGTGTTGGACGTAATGTAAAACCGCACCGCCCGATTGCGGACAACAGCCTCGCCATCCTCATCCGAATCTGAAAAAAGCGGCGCGATACACCGTATCCGCCGCCCCTCCCAAAATGCGAAACAGACAAACGCCAAGCAAGCAAGCAAGCAAGCAAGCAAGCAAGCAAGCAAGCAAAAAATTATAACCCCCTTCCTGCCGACACACGCACTTTCCGCGCGGCGCATTCCCCTTTTCCCGCCCCTCAAACCCGCCTTTTCTTCAGGCAGGGTTTCAGCCCGCCTCTTTTCCCTGTTTTCCTTTCCCCGACACGCGTGCGCGCCCCCTGCCGCACCGTGCCGCACTTTCGCGCCCGGACGGCATCGGTCTGTCATCCGGTTCTCTGTTTTACATACCCCTGTTTCAGAAAGAAATGCAGATGTTTCAACACACAGGACGACATATAAAGCACCGCCCTATGTGTTGCCCTGATTTGGAAGGGGTTGCGCCTCCCAAATAAAGTCTGATCCTGCCGCCCCGAAGGACAGATGTCCGAGTGGCGAAGTTTCAATCGAAAAGGAAATACGATGAATATTCACACCCTGCTCTCCAAACAATGGACGCTGCCGCCATTCCTGCCGAAACGGCTGCTGCTGTCCCTGCTGATACTGCTGGCCCCCAATGCGGTGTTTTGGGTTTTGGCACTGCTGACCGCCACCGCCCGCCCGATTGTCAATTTGGACTACCTTCCCGCCGCGCTGCTGATCGCCCTGCCTTGGCGTTTCGTCAAAATTACCGGCGTATTGGCGTTTTGGCTGGCGGTTTTGTTTGACGGGCTGATGATGGTGATCCAGCTCTTCCCTTTTATGGACCTCATCGGCGCCATCAACCTCGTCCCCTTCATCCTGACCGCCCCCGCCCCTTATCAGATAATGACCGGGCTGTTGCTGCTGTATATGCTGGCGATGCCGTTTGTGTTGCAGAAAGCCGCCGCCAAAACCGACTTCCGACACATTGCCGCCTGTGCCGCCGTCGTGGCGGCAGTCGGCTATTTCACCGGCCATTTGAGTTACTACGACCGGGGGCGGATGGCCAATATCTTCGGCGCAAACAACTTCTATTACGTCAAAAGTCAGGCGATGCTCTACACCGTCAGCCAGAATGCCGACTTTATTACCGCCGGCCTGGTCGATCCCGTCTTCCTCCCCTTGGGCAATCAACAGCGTGCCGCCACGCATCTGAACGAGCCGAAATCTCAAAAAATCCTCTTTATCGTCGCCGAATCTTGGGGGCTTCCGGCCAATCCCGAACTTCAAAACGCCACTTTTGCCAAACTGCTGGCGCAAAAAGACCGTTTTTCGGTTTGGGAAAGCGGCAGTTTTCCCTTTATCGGCGCGACGGTCGAAGGCGAAATGCGCGAACTGTGCGCCTACGGCGGTTTGCGCGGGTTCGCACTGCGCCGCGCGCCCGACGAAAAATTTGCCCGCTGCCTCCCCAACCGTTTGAAACAAGAAGGTTACGCCACCTTTGCGATGCACGGCGCGGGCAGTTCGCTTTACGACCGCTTCAGCTGGTATCCGAGGGCGGGCTTTCAAGAAATCAAAACCGCCGAAAACCTGATCGGTAAAAAAACCTGCGCCATTTTCGGCGGCGTGTGCGACAGCGAGCTGTTCGGCGAAGTGTCGGCATTTTTCAAAAAACACGACAAGGGACTGTTTTACTGGATGACGCTGACCAGCCACGCCGACTATCCCGAATCCGACATTTTCAACCACAGGCTCAAATGCACCGAATACGGCCTGCCCGCCGAAACCGACCTCTGCCGCAACTTCAGCCTGCACACCCAATTTTTCGACCAACTGGCGGATTTAATCCAACGCCCCGAAATGAAAGGCGTGGAAGTCATTATCGTCGGCGACCATCCGCCGCCCGTCGGTAACCTCAATGAAACCTTCCGCTACCTCAAACAGGGGCACGTCGCCTGGCTGCACTTCAAAATCAAATAACAACAATGCCGTCTGAACGCACAAACAGCCTTCAGACGGCATTTTGCAGACAGGCCGACCCCCTCAAGCCCACTTTTTTCATCGTCGCTTTGTAAGAATCCAAAAATCCAAAATCACAGGAAGTTATCAAAAAAACAGAAACCATCCACCGTCATTCCCGCGCAGGCGGGAATCCAAAGCCACGGGAATTTATCGGAAAAACCGAAACTTCTCCGCCGTCATTCCCGCGCAGGCGGGAATCTGGAAACCCAAAGCCACAGGAATTTATCGGGAAAACCGAAACTTCTCCGCCGTCGTTCCCGCGCAGGCGGGAATCTAGGTCTGTCGGTGCGGAAACTTATCGGATAAAACGGTTTCTTCAGATTTTACGTTCTGGATTCCCACTTTCGTGGGAATGACGGGATGTAGGTTCGTAGGAATGACGTGGTGCAGGTTTCCGTATGGATGGATTCGTCATTCCCGCGCAGGCGGGAATCCGGAACCGGAAACTGCAGAAATTTATCGGAAAAACCGAAACTCAAAAACAACGGAAACCGAACGGACAGGATTCCCGCCTGTGCGGGAATGACGGCTCATACATCACCCCAAAAAATTGAAACCAAACAGATGGGATTCCCTCTTGCGTGAGGCTGACAGATGCCGTCTGAAAGACTTTCAGACGGCATAGGGCGTTTTCTCTTTGAATGTAAATTTGCCACAAAAAAGCTGCCTCAAATGAATACCCGGGCAGCTTTTTGTTGATATGACTCCAATCAGCGGTGTTGCGGATTGTAACGTTTTTCCAAACGCAGGAATATCCAACCTAAGAAAGTCGTCATCAGAAGATAAATCAGGGCGACGGTATAAAGCGGTTCTTCATAAACCGAGTACCGGCCCGTAATCGTATTCTGAACATAGGCCAACTCCGCCACGGCAATCACCGACAACAGGGAACTATCTTTTAGCAATGTGATAAATTCGCTTGCCAAAGGCGGCAGCATACGGCGCAATGCCTGCGGCAGAATCACATAGCGCATCGCCTGCGGATAAGTCATACCCAAAGAACGCGCCGCCTCCATCTGCCCTTTGTCTATAGACTGGATGCCCGCGCGGAAAATCTCACAGATATACGCCCCCGAGTTGGCAACCAAAGCAAGCGAACCGGCAATCAGCGGCCCGTATCCGCGACGCAGCTCGACTGCCGCTTCCCCGCTGACCAAAATGCCGTCTGAAGGGTGGACAAAAAACGGAAACCACACATACGCCCAAATCACAATTTGAACAAACAGCGGCGTACCCCGGAACAGCGTAACGTACAGCAGCGAAACCTTACGCAACGCCCACGCCAGCACGCGCATCGGCACACCGGCTTTTTCCAAGTGAATCAGGCGCGCCAATGCCAAAAGCAACCCCAATACCGAACCGCCCGAGGTCGCCACGACCGTCAGCCCCAGTGTCGTCAGTGCGCCATAAAGGAACATCCAGCGGTATTCGTAAATAATGTCAAAACGAAAATCCATATAGTGTCCGTATCAAAAACCGGCGAAACTGCCGCCATTTCAAAATAATCCGCCATTTTACCGTAAAAACCGCCGCCTGAACTTTTTTATCGCGGCAGACGGCGGTTGCGCGTTTCCGCAAAAATGCCGGACGCGCGGTTTTCAGACGGCATTTGCCGTTCAAAGCCGTGCGGTGTCTTTACCAAATGCCCAACCATTCGCCCACGGCATCCGTCCAATCCTTATTGCCCCCGCCGCTCCTGCCTGCCCGGCGGTACGCCCACGGCGCTTGCGGATTTTTAGCTTTCCACAATCCTTTGCGTTCCCTTTCCGCCTGAATTTGAGCGTCGGCATAGTCGGCAAAATCCGCCTTATCCTGCTGTTCTTTAGCATAACTTTTATAATGCCACGCCGCCCCATCCTGCACCTGCATCAGGTTCAAATCGGTTTTGCCGACAAAAACCTGCGCCACTTCGCGCTGATAGCGGTCGGTATCGAACACGCGCACGCTGACTTTCCTGCCTTCCGCCGCCGCGCGCAGGTTGTCGCGCGAACGCGTGCCGTAAGCCTGCTTCATCTCCGGCGCATCGATATACGCCATACGGATTTTGTGTTTTGCGCCGTCGCCGTCGATGACGTGCAGGGTGTCGCCGTCATAGACTTTGGACACCGTGCCTGTGTAGCTGTGGCCGGATTTCGCCGATACTCGGCGGCGGGCGGGCGCGTCGGAACCCACGTCCCCTGCCGTGCCGAGTACGTCGAGTACGGCAACCGCCGTCCGCACCGCCTCGCTGCCGTACCCCGTATAACCCAACGCACCCAAAAGCGACAGGGCGACGGGAAGCCATTTCATAATTTTTTTAATCTGCATATTTTTCAAATGCCGATGCCGTCTGAACATATCGGAACCGGATTTCAGACGGCATCTTAACGTCAGGATTACCCTTGGCAGGGATAGATGACTTTCGCGCCCTCTTCCGTACCTAAAATCAACACGTCGGCGGCATCTCGGGCGAATATGCCGTTTTCGAGCACGCCAGTGATTTTGTTGATTTCATCTTCCATCGTCAGCGGTTTGTCGATATTCAAGCCGTGGACATCGACAATTTGGTTGCCGTAAAACGTGGTGTAGCCGATACGCAATTCAGGCTGTCCGCCCATAGCGAGCAGTTTGCGCGAAACAAGGGAGCGCGCGCTTTCGACGACTTCTACGGGCAGAGGGAATTTGCCCAAACGTGAAACATATTTGCTTTCATCCGCAATGCAGATGAATTTTTCTGATGCGCTGGCGACGATTTTTTCGTTGAGGTGCGCGCCGCCGCCGCCCTTAATCATTTGCAGGGCGTGGTTGACTTCGTCCGCACCGTCGATATAGACCGCCAAACCGGACACTTCGTTCAGGGAAACGACCGGAATGTCGTACCGGGCAAGCAGTTCGCTGGATTTTTTGGAAGTAGATACCGCGCCTTTGATTTTTTTACCGCTCTTACCCAAGGCTTCGATGAAAAAGTTGATGGTCGAGCCGGTACCGATGCCGATATATTCATTTTCGGGTACGAATTCGACTGCTTTTTCGGCGGCGATGCGCTTGAGTTCGTCTTGTGTCGTCATATTTTTGTCCTTTGGGAAACCGTATCAACAAACAGCCGCAATCTTAACATTTTTTTGCACGTCCTGCCCGCCGCGTTCAAATCCGTACCAGCAATACCGCCGCCTGCGCCTCTATGCCTTCCATGCGCCCGAGATAACCGAGTTTTTCGTTGGTTTTGCCTTTGATGTTGACGCACGAAATGTCTATGCCCAAATCGGCGGCGATGTTGGCACGCATTTGCGGAATGTGCGGCGCGAGTTTGGGTTTCTGTGCAATCATGGTCGTATCGACATTGGCCGCCTGCCAACCCTGCGCCTGAACGCTTTGATACGCCGCACGCAAAAGGACGCGACTGTCCGCATCTTTAAACTCTGCGGCGGTGTCGGGGAAATGGCTGCCGATGTCGCCCAAACCTGCCGCACCGAGCAGCGCGTCGGTAATGGCGTGCAACAGCGCGTCGGCATCGGAATGTCCGAGCAGCCCTTTTTCAAATGGGATTTCAACTCCGCCGAGTATCAACTTTCTGCCTTCGGTCAGTTGGTGGACATCGTAGCCCTGCCCGATACGGATATTCGTCATAATTTCTGTTCCTGATGGTTTGAATTGAAGTTCAGACGGCATTGAGCAGCAGCCTGACGATGTATGCGTCCTGCGGCTGCGTCAATTTCAAATTGCGCACGTCGCCCTGTATCAGTAGCGGACGCACACCCAATTTTTCCACGGCGGACGCTTCATCGGTAATGCCGTCCAAGTTTTCCGCAGCCAATGCGCGGTGCAGCAGCCCGGCGCGGAAAAGCTGCGGCGTTTGTGCCTGCCAAAGCCCCGAACGGTCGACAGTTGCACTGATTTGTCCGCCTTCTGCGCGTTTGAGCGTATCGGCAACGGGAATTGCCAAAATCCCGCCTTCGGCAGCGTTGCCCGCCTGTTCTATCAACCGCGTCAGGGCTTCAGACGGCAGGCAGCATCGGGCGGCATCGTGTACCAGAATATTGTCGGTTTCCGCCGCCAAACCGGTTTCCAACAGTTTTTCCACACCGTTGCGGACGGTTTCGGCACGAGTCCGCCCTCCGATTTTCCAAACTTCCACACCGGCAAATGCCGTCTGAAAACCATTGGCAAGGACATCTTCCGGCGATACGACGACAACCGTCATATCGATGGACGGATGATTTTGAAAAATGCAAACCGTATGCTCCAGAACCGTTTTTCCGCCGATTTCGACATATTGCTTGGGTTTGTCCGCACCGAAACGCGCCCCGATGCCGGCGGCGGGAATCAGCGCGATATTTTTGCGCTTCATGCGTTTTCCCCGCCGTTTTCAGACGGCACGGCCTCCTTGCGCCAAATACAGGACTCGCCCAAGCCGTCGAGGTATTTTTCGTGCGCCGCCAGTTCGGTCTCATCCGCCTTAACCACTTTCAGCTTGGCGCTGCGTTTCATTTCGACAGATACGGCAGGTTGGGCCGCCGGCTCTTCCTTTTCGTCCTCCCCCATCAGGTCAAACTGCCGCCGCGTCATCGCAAGATAGACTTCACCCAAAAGCTCGCAGTCGATCAGCGCGCCGTGCAGGACGCGCTTGCTGCGGTCGACGGAAAAACGGTTGCACAGGGCATCCAGGCTGGCCTTCTGCCCGGGAAACATTTCGCGCGCCATCGCCAGGGTATCGGTAACGGTGCAGCCGAGTTCTTCGACAGTCGGCAGACCCATCCGGCGGAACTCCATATTGAGGAAGCCCACGTCGAATTTGGCATTGTGGATAATCAGTTCCGCACCGCGTAGGAAATCGGCAATCTGCCTGCCGACCTCTGCAAACGGCGGCGCATTTTTCTCTTCCAAAACCTCTATCGTCAGACCGTGCACCTTCGCCGCCTCTTCGGGCATATCGCGCTCGGGGTGGACATAGAGGTGCAGGTTTTTGTCGGTCATTTGGCGATTGACCATTTCTAAACCGGCAAACTCGACCAAGCGGTCGCCGCCGTCGGCATACAGACCGGTGGTTTCGGTATCGAGGATGATTTGGCGTGTCGTCATATCGGTGTCTTTCTTCTATCTTTGTGAATTGATTATTTTTTAAGCAATGTATTTTTCTGTTTTCATTTCAATGCACAAACCCACTTATTCACAGCGTGTTCACAACATTGGGCAGGCGGATTGTGTATTTCGGTGCAGGCTGTTCAGACGGCATTTACCGTTTTTCCCCGATTGCCGCCGCGCCTAAAAACCGCCTTTCGCGCTTAATCAAAAATACCGCCAACGGAATATTGCCCAAGGCGACAATCAGATACAGCAGTGAAATGCTGTCAAACAAAAACAGCAGCACCGCGCTCAAAACGGCGGCGGCAACCATAAAGATACCGTTAATGATATTGTTGGCGGCAACAGCGCAGGCGCGGAAAGTTTCACTGCTGGCAGTTTGCAGCCAGGTATAGAGCGGAACGGAGAAAAATCCGCCGAAAAAGCCGATCAGCGTCATCACCGCCATCACGGGATATGCCCATCCTTGCGACAGGAACCAGAAAATGCCGTTCAGCCCTTCAAAACGATGACCGTGCGTCAGCCACACCAAAACCAGGCCGCAAACCGTCAAACCGAACGCACCAACCGTTACCCAAGCCAACATCAGGCGTTCCCTGCCGAACTTGGCACACAGTACCGAACCGGCGGCAATACCGATGGAAAACAAAGCAAGCATCAGGTTAAAAACATTATCGTTGCCGCCCAGATGGATTTGGGTAAAGGTCGGCAGTTGCGTGGTATAAACCGCGCCGACAAACCAAAACCACGAAATACCGATAATGGCGGTAAAAACGGGCTTGTGCCGCACCGTTTCACGCAGCAGGGATTTTGTGCCACGGACAATATTCCACTCGATTTGTGTATCGGCAGCCTTGGCGGGTACGGACGGCATAAACAGGCTGCCGGCCGTGCCTCCGACGGCGACCAGCAAAACCAGTATCCCGACAATACAAGGCGGCGCGCCGGCAACCGCCGTCCCCAGTATCTGACCGAACAGGATGGCGACAAACGTACCGGATTCAATCAGGCTGTTCCCCGTCATCAGCTCTTTGTCGTCGAGGTAATCGGGCAGGATGGCGTATTTCAGCGGGCCGAACAGCGTCGATTGCGCGCCCATACAAAACAGGCACACCATCAGCAAAACGGCGGAACGCGTATAAAACCCGTATGCCGCCACCGCCATAATGATGATTTCCAGCACCTTAATCCAGCGTGCCAAAACAGCCTTGTCGAATTTGTTGCCCAACTGTCCCGACAGTGCGGAAAACAGGAAATACGGCAGGATAAACAGCAACGCGCCCAAATTCAACATCTGCCCGGCGGGCAGGAAGCCGTTTTCCCCCAAACCGTAAAACCCGATCATCACAAACAGCGCGGTTTTGAACACATTGTCGTTGAACGCGCCGAGAAACTGCGTGGCGAAAAGCGGGGCGAAACGGCGGCTTTTGCACAATCCCCGGACACCCTGCTCAGCCTTCATCTTTTTCCTCTTTCTTTTCAAGCAATTTGCTTGTCGAATCATCGTCCATCAAAATGCGGTGCGCCGGCCCTTCCAAGTCGTCAAACTGCCCGTTTTTACCCGACCACCAAAAAAACCAGCCGATGGCAAACGCCAAAATAATGCTGATGGGTACCAATATAAACATACTTTCCATCACATATTCCCTGTCAAATCATTCAAAATAAAAGTCTGCCCCGACACGGTCAAATATTCGTTACGCAAAGCCCCCACCTCGGCTTCGTCAAAAAACAGCCCGATGCGGTCTTTGACCACGCGCCAATACTGGGGGATTTCCGTTTGGGCAAACGGCGAAAGGACATGATTTTCCATTCCGCCTTCAAGTTTGACGGCAAAACGCCCGCTCTGAGGCCGCGCCTCCGACTCGTCGTCGGCAAGCATAATAAAAAAGCCTATATGCCGGCCCGATTGGTCGTGAATACTGAAATAATGCATAAATTCCCCACCCGCCTTTTTTCAGACGGCATCAACTAAAAACAGGGCGAATGTACCGGCTCGGACGGGAAAAACGCAAAAAAATCCCCTCGGAAATACCGGCACGCCGCATATTCCCTTTTTCCGTCAAAATGCCCGACTTCCGCCATTTTCACGCAAACGCCCGATTAAGCCAAGCAATTGCAAAGATTTTTTGCTAGAATAGCCTGCTTCTTTTATCAACCGTTTCAGCCGGTCCCACTACTTTCCCGCCAAGGAAGGCAAAACGGATTCGGCACGGGACTTGGTTAGTATCCGCGTCCGACTCCAATGCCGTCTGAAACTTTCCGGAGTAAGAAAATGTCCCAAAAATTAATCTTGGTTTTGAACTGCGGCAGCTCGTCCCTCAAAGGCGCGGTCCTGGATAACGGCAGCGGCGAAGTCCTGCTGAGCTGCCTTGCCGAAAAACTTAACCTGCCCGATGCCTACATCACATTCAAAGCAAACGGCGAAAAACACAAAGTCGACCTGTCCGCCAAGCCCGACCACACCGGCGCGGTCGAAGCCCTGATGGAAGAACTCAAAGCCCACGGCCTCGACAGCCGCATCGGCGCCATCGGCCACCGCGTCGTCAGCGGCGGCGAACTGTACAGCGAATCCATCCTCGTTGACGACGAAGTCATTGCCGGCATCGAAAAATGCATCCCGCTCGCCCCCCTGCACAACCCCGCCCACCTCTTGGGCCTGCGTGCCGCGCAAAGCATTTTCAAAGGCCTGCCCAACGTCGTCGTTTTCGACACCGCCTTCCATCAGACTATGCCG
The DNA here is from genome assembly GCF_901482445.1 of Neisseria lactamica. Classification (NCBI taxonomy): domain Bacteria; kingdom Pseudomonadati; phylum Pseudomonadota; class Betaproteobacteria; order Neisseriales; family Neisseriaceae; genus Neisseria; species Neisseria lactamica. Next base: position 941,323 of record NZ_LR590477.1, read on the forward strand.
GAACACGCCTACAAATACGCCGTTCCGCAAGAATACTATGAAAAATACGGCCTGCGCCGCTACGGCGCGCACGGCACCAGCTACCGCTTCGTCGCCGACGAAACCGCGCGCTTCCTCGGCAAAGACAAAAAAGACCTGCGTATGGTCATTGCCCACTTGGGCAACGGCGCGTCCATCACCGCCGTCGCCAACGGCGAATCGCGCGACACCAGTATGGGCCTGACTCCGCTGGAAGGGCTGGTAATGGGTACGCGCAGCGGCGACATCGATCCTTCCGTATTCGGCTTCCTCGCCGAAAACGCCAATATGACCATCGCCCAAATCACCGAAATGCTGAACAAAAAATCCGGTCTGCTCGGCATTTCCGGCCTGTCCAACGACTGCCGCACCATTGAAGAAGAAGCCGCCAAGGGGCATAAAGGTGCGAAATTGGCCTTGGATATGTTTATCTACCGCCTTGCCAAATACATCGGCAGTATGGCGGTTGCCGCCGGCGGGCTGGATGCCCTGGTCTTTACCGGCGGCATCGGCGAAAACTCCGACATCATCCGCGAGCGCGTGATCGGCTACTTGGGCTTCCTCGGTCTGAAAGCCGACCACGAGGCCAACCTGAAGGCACGCTTCGGCAACGCAGGCGTAATTACGACTGCCGACAGCAAAGCCGTTGCCGTGGTCATTCCGACCAACGAAGAGCTGATGATTGCACACGATACCGCCCGTTTGAGCGGTCTGTAAGGTTTTATCCGCACACGAACTGCCTCTGGAAACGGAGGCAGTTTTTTTTATCCGGCTTTCCATACTTAAACAGCACTGCCTATTTTCAGACATTGACGGTTGCAGCCGCCTACCTGAACCTTGATAATTGACTATTTTTTAATCATGTTATTATTTTCCATAAAATACATGGCATTAAGATGTTTTTCCACAAAAGATACACACACCGGCAAACACCGGCTGTGTTTATCTTTTCTTATGCCTATTTTTTAATCATTGTATTTTTATCTTTTAATTTCAATACGCAAACCAACTTATACACACGGTTTTCACATCTTTGGACTGCTTCCGTGTGTATAGCGGATATTGCCGTTTTCCTTTCTGACAAAAATGCCGTCTGAGAACTTCAGACGGCATTTGAAACATCGGAATCAGCGGTTTTGTTCATACCACTCGATAAACTTGTCGGCTTTGACAAAACCCAGCAGCGGCTCGCTGCGGCTGCCGTCGGAGCGGACGACAAACACGCCCGGCGGCCCGAACAGACCGTATTCTTTCAACAACGCCTGATGTTCGGGCGTGTTGGCGGTTACATCGATTTGGAAAAAGCGTTCCATATCGACCGCCTGATGCACTTCCGGCTGATTGAGCGTGTAAGCCGCCATTTCTTTGCAGGAAATGCACCAGTCGGCATAAAAATCCAAAACGACGGGTTTGTCGGGATGTTCTTTCAACGCCGTATCCATCGCTGCCTTCAGCGCGGCAGTATCGGCAAACATTTTGCCGTGTTCCGAAGATTTGCCTGCTTCGACCGGCGGATTGAGGGTCAGGAAATGGTGCAGCGCGGTCGTTTTGCCGTTTGCGCCCTGCCAGCCGAACCACGCGCCGCCTATCAGCAATATGCCGCCCAATGCGAATGCCACAGCTTTCGGACGGCGTTTCTGCCTGCGTCCGTTGACCAGCAGCATACAGGCAGGAACCAGCATCAGCAGCGTGTACAGCGCGACGACGAGATAATAGGGCAAGTGCGGCGTGGCGAGGTAAACGGCGACGGCAAGCAGGATAAAGCCGAAAGCGTATTTGACGGCATTCATCCAATCGCCTGCCTTAGGCAGGATATGCCCGCCGAACGTGCCGATGGCAATCAGCGGAACGCCGGTGCCCAACGCCAAAGTGTAAAGTGCCAAACCGCCTAAAACCGCATCGCCCGTCTGACCGATGTAGCCCAAAGCAAATGCCAGCGGCGGGGCGACACACGGCCCGACAATCAGCGCGGACAATATGCCCATAATAAAGACGGAAACGATTTTACCGCCTGAAAGCCTGCTGCTTTGATTCTGAAAATACGACTGCACGGCGTTGGGAAGCTGGATGTTGAACAGCCCGAACATAGACAGTGCCAAGACGACCATTAAAGCCGATGCCGCCAACACCACCCAAGCCTGCTGCAACCATACGGTCAGCAACGCACCCGTCAGTCCGGCAACAATGCCGACCAGCGTATAAGTCAGAGCCAAACCCTGAACATAAACGACGGACAGCACAAACGCCCGCGCCTTGCCTGCCTTTTTGTCGCCGACCACGATACTGGAAACAATCGGCAGCAGGGGATACATACAGGCGGTAAAACTCAGACCCAAACCGGCGAGAAAAAACGCCAACAGGTTGGCGTTGAGCGTATCCCAAGACAGCTTGAAACGGCTGTCGCCGCCCTCGTTCCCCTTCGGGGGCTGCAACGCCCCGCTGCCGTTTTGAGAGGAAGGCTGCAAAAAGCGGTCTTTGGTGGATGCCGGTTCGTCGGTTTGCGGATGGTAGGTGCCGTTGCCGGAAATATCAAACTCGGTATCCACGGGCGGATAGCACACGCCGGCTTCGGCACAGCCCTGATAGGTCAAAACCAATTTATACGGTTCGCCGACAGCCTTTGCATAAGGAAAGGCAACCTGCGCTTCGTGATGGTAAACCGTCTGCCTGCCGAAAAATTCGTCTTCCTTCTCTTCGCCCTTGCTGAAAGAAGGCTGTCCCAACAAATCCGACGGATCGGTCTTGCCGACGATTTTCGCCTGATACATATAGTATCCGTCGGCAATCTTGAAACGGACGTTCACACCGTCGTCGGCAACGGCAAGCTCCGGAACGAATGCCTTTTCCGGCGGCAGCAGATCGTTCGCATCCAGCGCGAAAGCCCGTCCGCACAACATCAAAAATACGGCGAACAGGCAAATCAGTTTTTTCATAATCGAATCCGTTTCAGACAAATAATTTGTCTGCATTATAAATGGTAAGGTTGACGGTGGGATTTAATTTATGTAAAACCCGCCATTATCCGAACCTATTTCCATAAACATCTTATCGAACCCGCCATGTACGATGTCAATACCCACGATGTCCGCCGCTTTTTCGCCCGCGTGTGGCAGCAGCGGCTCAATCCGCTGCAACTGAGCGCACTGGAACAGAAAGCCCTCCGCATTGTCGAAGCCCATCCCGAATACCACCGCTATCTCGAACGCATCGAAGACCATCTGGACACCGACTGGCTGCCCGAAAACGGCGAAAGCAACCCCTTCCTGCATATGTCGCTGCATCTGTCCGTCCAAGAACAGGCGGACATAGACCAGCCGCACGGCATACGCGCCATCCACGACACCCTGTGCGCCAAACGCGGCCGGCTGGAAGCCGAACACGAAATGATGGAGGCACTGGCGGAAACACTGTGGACGGCGCAACGCTACGGCACCGGTTTGGATGTCAATTTCTACATGACCCGACTGCGCAAACTCATCGGCTTGGGTGCAGAAGATCAAGCCAGGTTGAACCCGCATGAAATCGCCTGACCATACCAACCGCCTGCAAAATGCCGTCTGAAGCGGAACAACCCCTTTCAGACGGCATTCATTTCCCCCATCATTTCCACAACGCGCGTTTCAACATAATTAACCAATCTTTCTTGTCCAAAACGGGGCGTTGTGCAAACACATCGTATCGGCACGCGTCCAGTTTCTGCAAAATCAACTGCGCCCCCAACACAATCATACGGAGTTCCAAACCGATACGCCCTTTCAATTCGCGCGCCAAAGGCGAACCCGCCTTCAGCATACGGAATGCGCGCCGGCACTCATACGCCATCAGCCGCTGAAACACCGCATCCGCCCTACCCTCCGCAATCTGTCCTTCGGAAACACCGAATTTCAACAAATCGTCCTGCGGGAGATAAACCCTGCCCTTTTGCCAATCCACAGCCACATCCTGCCAAAAATTCACCAGTTGCAAAGCCGTACAGATGCCGTCGCTTTGCGCCACGCTGACCGCATCTGTTTTTCCGTATAAAGCCAGCATAATGCGTCCGACAGGGTTGGCGGAACGCCGGCAATAATCGGCCAGCTCGCCGAAATGCGCGTACCGCGTTTTAACCACATCCTGCGAAAACGCCGAAAGCAAATCATAAAACGGCTGCAAATCCAAACCGAACGGTGCAACGGCCTCGGCATCCAATCGGGCAATCAAAGGATGCGCCGACCGGCCGCCCGATGCCAACACATCCAACTCGCGCCGCAAACCCTCCAACCCCGCCAACCTGACTTCGGACGGCATACAGCCCTCGTCCGCCATATCGTCCGCCGTCCGCGCAAACGCATACACCGCGTGAACCGGCTTCCTCAACCTGCGCGGCAAAATCAGCGAACCGACGGGAAAATTTTCATAATGTCCGACCGACATACGTCCCTCCTCCTTCACACAAAAATGCCGTCTGAAACGGAATCAAGCCTTTCAGACGGCATCGCAAAGCTCCAAGCCGATACATCAATGATGGTGATGGCCGTGCGGCCCGTGGACGTGTCCGTGTGCGATTTCCTCGTCAGACGCATCGCGCACACTTTCAACCCTTGCCTTAAAGCGGATTTTCATCCCGGCCAAAGGATGGTTGCCGTCCACCACCGCCTTGCCGTCGGCAACATCGGTTACACGATAGACGACAACATCGCCGGTTTCAGGATCGTCGGCTTCAAACATCATACCGACCTCGACATCCACGGGAAACACGCCGACATCTTCAACGCGCACCAGCTCCGGATCCTGCTCGCCGAACGCGTCGTCGGGCGACAGCGCCACATCGACCGTATCGCCGGCATCCTTGCCGTGCAAAGCCTCTTCGACCAAAGGAAAAATACCGTCATAACCGCCGTGCAGATACGCAATCGGCTCTTCCGTCTTATCCAGAAGCTGATTGTTGGCATCGTACATTTCATAATGCAGCGAAACGACGGAATTTTTTGCAATAGCCATATTTGTCCTTTCAGAAACAGCAGATTGGTTACATTAAAGATTCTAACACAACCGCCGCGCCGGCCGGCCGACGTTAATGTATTCACAAACCGTGCGGCACACATTTTTATGTAATTTTTTGTTATTTTCCCATCGTGCAACTTTTTTGCAACACCCGCCGGGGCGCGCCGGCTTATCCGCCGTCATCCCAAACCTGCCGTCATCAATCGCGCAACATACTGAATTATATCGGCCTGCACGAAATCCCCTTTGCCGGAAACGGGGCTGCAAAACCGTTTTACAGGATTTATCATTCGACAGGCGGAAAAACTTTTCATTCAAACCTGTTTTCCCATTTGCACACCGTTGCAATCCCCTATTTCGTGGTGCATAATTACGCAAAATTCAGCAATGAATTTTCAACTTGGTTTGTAGTGATGGTCGATAATGGCCGTTTTACCCTAATTTGATTTAAATTGATTTTAAAGGTTACTAAAATGAAAAAATCCCTGTTTGCCGCTGCTTTGTTGTCTTTGGCTTTGGCCGCCTGCGGCGGAGAAAAAGCCGCTGAAGCTCCTGCTGCCGAAGCACCTGCCGCTGAAGCTCCCGCTACCGAAGCTCCTGCCGCTGAAGCTCCTGCTGCTGCTGAAACTCCTGCCGCTGAAGCTCCCGCTGCCGAAGCTCCTGCCGCTGAAGCTCCTGCTTCCGAGGCTTCCTCTACCGAAGCTCCTGCCGCTGAAGCTCCCGCTGCCGAAGCTCCTGCCGCATCTGAAGCTGCAAAATAAGCATTTACCGCTTGCAAAGAAGCAGGATACGTTCTGTATCCTGCTTCTTTTGCTTTCGGTCGTGTTTCACAATCGTGTTGAAAAAACAGACGGGCTTAAATAAAGTTATTTTGGTTCAATCAATTAAACCATCACGCCAAATGATAAACAATGCCTGCCCGCATCTTATATAAGCAGGCCGGCAGCATCTTAAAATACCCCCTTGATTTTTTCAGACGGCATCCGCCCGCGTTTACATCCTCTCATTGCGTTCCCGAATATGCTTGACCTGCATCACGAATTTTCCCGACTGCTGTCGGCAGACGAGATTGCCGAACCTTCTCCGACGCTTTTAAAAGATCAGCGCAACCGCTTTACGTCTGCACCAGACATCATTTTGCAGCCGCGCAGCGTCGAAAGCGTGCAAACCATTATGCGTTTTTGTTACGAACACCGCATTCCGGTTACGCCGCAAGGCGGCAATACCGGTTTGTGCGGCGCGGCAGTATCGGAAAACGGCGTATTGCTGAACCTTTCCAAGCTCGACAAAATCCGCAATATCGACTTGGCGGACAACTGTATGACCGTCGAAGCGGGCTGCATCCTTAAAACCGTACAACAAACGGCAGAAGCTGCCGGCCGGCTGTTCCCGCTCAGTCTCGCCAGCGAAGGCTCGTGCCAAATCGGCGGCAATATCGCCTGCAATGCCGGCGGATTGAACGTATTGCGTTACGGCACGATGCGCGATTTGGTCATCGGACTGGAAATTGTCCTGCCAAACGGCGAACTGGTTTCCCATCTCCATCCCCTGCATAAAAACACCACCGGCTACGACCTGCACCATCTGTTTATCGGCAGCGAAGGTACTTTGGGCATTATCACCGCCGCCACGCTCAAGCTTTTTGCCCGCCCCTTAGACAAGGCGACCGCCTGGGTCGGCATTCCCGACATCGAATCCGCCGTCCGCCTGCTGACCGAAACCCAAGCGCACTTTGCCGAACGCCTGTGCAGTTTTGAGCTGATCGGCCGTTTTGCCGCCGGGTTGTCCTCCGAATTCAGCAACCTCCCCCTGCCGACACATTCAGAATGGCATATTTTACTTGAGTTGACCGACTCATTACCCGACAGCAATCTTGATGATCAGCTTGTCGAATTTCTTTATAAAAAAGGATTTACCGACAGCGTATTGGCGCAAAGCGAACAAGAACGTATCAATATGTGGGCGTTGCGCGAAAACATCTCCGCTTCACAACGCAAACTGGGCACCAGCATCAAACACGATATTGCCGTCCCCATCGGGCGCGTTGCCGACTTTGTCCGCCGGTGCGCCAAAGATTTGGAACAAAATTTCAAAGGCATACAAATCGTCTGCTTCGGACATCTGGGCGACGGCAGCCTGCACTACAATACTTTCCTGCCCGAAATCCTCAGCAATGAAGTCTATCGTTACGAAAACGACATCAACAGCACAGTCTATTGCAACGTTCTTGCCTGCAATGGTACAGTTGCCGCAGAACACGGCATAGGTATCATCAAAAAACAGTGGCTGGACAAAGTACGCACCCCTGCCGAAATTGCCCTGATGAAAAGTATCAGGCAGCATCTCGACCCGCACGGCATCATGAACCCGGGCAAACTGCTTCCATAAATAACTGATTCAAAATGAAATTATAGGAAATATCATGGGAATGACAGCAACCTATCAACTGGTCGATAATGAAAAACTGGCTTTGCTTAAAAATACCGATACCGAATGGCAAGAATTGTTTGAAGAACTGGAAGATCTGGAGGATGAGGCTGCCGTTTGCCTCGACATCGATAAAATGTGGGATGTTTTGCATTTTGTACTGACCGGAACAAGTGCAGAAAATCCCTTAAAGGGCAATCTGTTATCCGAATCAATCGTCGGAACGGCACCCATTTCGGACGACGACGGATACGCCGCTTATATCGAATCCGCCCAAATCCATGAAATCGTCTCGGCTTTGGAAAGCTTCGACATAAAAAGCGCAATGGAGCATTTCAGTATGCAGGTGTGCAAAGAGCATCATATCTACCCCGACATTTGGGATTATGAAGATGAAATTGATGATATAAAAGAAGAAATTACCGACTACTTTTACAAAATCGGCAATTTTTACAAAACCGCCCGGCATTCAAATAGCAATGTACTGGTCAGCATTTACTAAATATATTTCAAACATCACGGAAACTTTAATGAAGACAAAGTACGGAATCGCACTCAAGGAAACCTAGGTATTTCAACCTGGGAGACCATCATGAGTAAAAGTTACAGAAAACACCCCTTTTCCCCTATAACCACGGCAGTCAGCGAAAAACAGGACAAACGTCTTGCCAACCGGAAATTACGGAGAATAGCGCGCGAATGTCTGAAACAAGGAAAAGAACCACCCCACCATATCAGGGCAGTCAGCAACGTTTACGATTTCGCCAAAGATGGGCATTTCCGTTTTTCCGCTTCCCGTCATCCGCATCTTTTACGCAAATAGAAAACAGGGCAACCGCCCTGTTTTTCCGTTTCGTATTTCAACACCATTGTCTAAACAACCGTCAGACGGCATTGTTCAAATGCCGTCTGAAACCGCATCCCCCATCAGCGCGTATGCTTAATCAACCGCTGTTTCTCGCGTTTCCAATCCGCCTCTTTCATACTCTGGCGTTTGTCGTGTTGTTTCTTACCTTTTGCCAAACCGATTTCCATCTTGATTTTTCCGCGCGAAAAATGCAAATCCAGCGGCACGATGGTGTAGCCGGCACGTTCGGTTTTTCCGATCAACTTGTTGATTTCCGACTGATTCAACAAGAGCTTGCGCGGGCGTACGGCATCCGGTTTGATGTGTGTCGAGGCTGTGGGCAACGCAGTAATATGGCAACCGACCAGATAAAACGCGTCTTTTTTCCAATAGATATAACTCTCTTTAAGCTGTACGCGCGCGGCGCGGATTGCTTTGACTTCCCAGCCTTCCAAGACCAAACCGGCTTCAATCCGGTCTTCAATGAAAAAATCGTGAAATGCTTTTTTATTGTTCGCAATAGCCATAAACATCCTATCAATATCCGCCGTCAGACGGCATAAACCCGAAAACAGAACCCATCATACCGCCTCTTCAACCGCCTGCACAATCTTCTCGGGATACAGCTTGTTGAGGCAGTCTGTATGCCCTAGCGGACATTCCCGCTTAAAACACGGGGAACATTCCAAATGGAGGCTGACGATTTTTGCCTTATCGCTCAAAGGCGGCGTGTGTGTCGGACTGGACGAACCGTAAACCGCCACTACCTTCCTGCCCAAAGCTGCCGCCAAGTGCATCAGCCCGCTGTCGTTACATACAACCGTATCTGCCAACGACAACAAGTCCATTGCCTGAGACAAATCGGTCTTACCGCATAAATTCACACATATGCCGTCTGAAAGGCGGTTGATTTCCTCGGCGATTTCATCATCTTTTTGCGAACCGAACAGCCAAACCTGCCAACCCGCCGCCGAATAATGTTTGCCCAACTCGGAAAAATGCTTTGCCGGCCAACGCTTTGCCGGCCCGAATTCCGCACCCGGACAAAAAGCCAAAACAGGCTTTCCAATATCCAAGCCAAAGGTTTCGACAGAAATTTTCCTCTGCCGTTCATCAATGGAAAACTTAGGAAATCCTGAACACCCGTCAAAATCTTTCTGACTCTGATGCGCAAGAGCCGTATATCTATCCACCATCAAAGGCAGACGTTCCTTATCCAGCCTGCGTACATCGTTCAACAGAAAATAACGGCTTTCGCCGACATAACCCGTTCTTTTTCCAATACCCGTTGCCAGTGCGATGATTGCCGATTTCAAAGAACCCGGTAACACGATAACCTGATCGTATCCGCGCCGCCCCAAATCCCTGCCGACCCGCCAGCGGCGTTTCAACTCCAACGCACCGTGTCCGAACGGATTTTCAAGAATCTCATTCACTTCAGGCATACGCTCAAACACCGCCATCGACCACTTCGGTGCGAACACATCAATCGTGCAACCGGGGTGAAGTTCCTTCAAACGGCGGAACAAGGGCTGGGTCATCACGCAGTCGCCTATCCAACTGGGAGAAATAATCAGGATTTTTTGAGACATAAAATGGAAAACCGAACAAAACAGACGGATTTTACCGCGAAACTGTTGGAAAACCTATCTCGCCGCATCCCGAACGCCGGACGTGCAAATATGAAAAAGCCCGAACATTCAAGTTCGGGCTTCAAAATTTTGGCTCCCCGACCTGGGCTCGAACCAGGGACCTGCGGATTAACAGTCCGTCGCTCTACCGACTGAGCTATCGGGGAATGGGGCGTATTATAGCGTCCGGAAAAAATGTGTCAATCCTTAATTTTGGAAAAATGGGCGGCAAAACGACAAGCATATGAATCAGAAAGACATTAAGACCGATGCCTTAAAAGGATTGCCGTTGTATGAATTTCCACAACCGTCATCACACCACATTTAAGCCCGGCGAGCCATTCTGCCCTCCCCCGCTTAAAACAATGCCGTCTGAACTTCGCCGCGTTCCAAAGCCAGTAAAAACTGTTTGCGGTTCAACCCGCCCGCGTAGCCGGTCAGTTTGCCGTCGCTGCCGATGACGCGGTGGCAGGGAATCAGGACAGACACCTTGTTCTGCCCGTTTGCGGCGGCAACGGCGCGGACGGCTTTGGGGTTGCCCAAACGCTGCGCCTGCTCCTTATAACTGCGCGTTTCACCGTAAGGAATCTCCAAAAGCGCGTCCCACGCCTGTTTTTGAAACGCCGTACCAATCATTTCCAAGGGCGTGGCAAAGGTTTTCAGACGGCATTTGAAGTATAAGTCCAATTCCTGCCTCAGAAGTTGCGTTCGCTCATCTTCCCGAAACACAAACCGCCCGCGCAAAGCTTTTTGGACGGCGGCAATTTCCTGTTCCAAATGCTTCTGTCCGACAAACTCCAGCAGACACAAGCCTTTACTGCCGAACACCGCCAGCATCTCGCCCAAAGGCGTGGCAATGGCGGCACACACCAGCTCGTTCAAACTGTCGGGATAACTCGCTTCCAGCAGACGGATGGCGCGGCGGATACGGACATACTCTTCAGGTGCGCAGCCGATATTGTCCCAAAAATCCCGCTCGAACTGCTTGGCTTCGTGTTCCGTCAAATTGGGATACGGCATAACTCCGCACTCAAAAACCTGGGTTTCGAGCCAATGGCGGATTTCATCCCATTTTGACGGCAGATTGTTTAAGGCAGGCAGGGTAATCATTTGTTTGCTCCGTATCCCTATCATAGATTTGACGGCGAAATCCCCGATTTCCGCCATTCCCGCACGCCGATGCAGGAACTGGCTACGACGGAAACCTTGAGGGGCGGGTTGCGGCAATGCCTAAATATGCGATATTTCCAAAGCATCAGGGAAAGGAATTAAAGCTTTCAGACGACCTGCAAAAGGTCGTCTGAAACCACGGATTTTTGCATTTGCGCATTTCGGCACATCATCCAACCGTTTCGGCACATTCCTGCCGCCGTTGACAGCCTATAATGAATCCACTTATTCATCAAGTAAAGGAATCATCTATGCAAACCTGCATCCTCTCCGCCGTACTGCTGGCTTTTTCAACCGCTGCCTTTGCTGAGGGCGCATTCACGCTGCAATTCGACAACCCGTCCGAAGACGGCGGCTTCACGCAAAACCAGCTTTTGAGCGCGCCTTACGGCTTCGGCTGTTCGGGCGGCAATGCTTCGCCCGCGCTGTCGTGGAAAAATCCGCCCTCAGGGACAAAAAGTTTCGTCCTGACCGTTTACGATAAAGACGCGCCGACCGGTCTGGGCTGGATGCACTGGGTGGTCGCCGACATTCCCGCCGATGTCCGCCGCCTGCCCGCAGGCATTACCGCGCAAGGCGGCAGGCTGCCCAAAGGCGCGCTGCAAACCCGCACAGACTTCGGCACGCCGGGCTACGGCGGCGCGTGTCCGCCCGAAAGCAGGAAACACCGCTACGAATTCACGCTCACCGCGCTGAAAGTCGCCAAGCTGCCGAACATCACCGCCCAATCCACACCCGCACTGGTCGGTTTCTTCACTAAGGCAAACAGCTTGGGCGAAGCGAAATTCACGGTCGAACACCGACGCTGACCTGCCCCGTGCGCCGATATGCCGCCGGCTCCGCTTCCGAGCGGATCGCTGACGGTACGCAACCGAACCGCTCTTTGAAGCGCGCGCTGAAACGGGACGGACAGTCATAGCCGACCGCGCCGGCAATCTGCGCCACCGGCCATTGCGTAACCTGCAACAGCGTCAGCGCGCGCATCATGCGCACATCCGTCAGCAGCGTACGGAAATTCGTATCCTGCCGCGCCAACCGCCGCCGCAACGCGGCCTCGCTGCAATTAAGCCGCTGCGCCAGCATCGCCGACGACCAGTCCGCAGCCATATCGGCGGTAATCAGTTTGCGGATTTACCGCATCAGGTTGACGCCTTCGTACACGGCAAAACCGATGCCGTCATGCTGCAACCACGCCAACACGCCGCAAAGCGCGGCCTCTGCCGCATTGTGCGGCACTTCTTCATCCGCCAGTACCGCAGCCGCATAATCAAACGCCGCGCCCATACGCCCGGGATGCGGCAGCTTCACCGCATCGCACACTGCCTGCGCCGTCCCGTATTGTGCGGCAAACCTTTCTACGGTTTCCTGTTCGAAAGCAATCCATTGCGCCTGATAGAGGCCGTCTGAATCGGGAATATTGATGACGTCAAACGTCTGTCCGCCTGCCAAGGCGACCGCCTCACCCGCCGCAATCCTCAATTCGCGCTCCGCCCACCGCAGCTTCTTGCATCCGCGCCGCACGATAAGCACAGCCGGTTCATATACCGCCACGCTGCGGTACAAGGCGGTATGGTGTTGCACAATGCCGCCTAAAGCACCCAATCGTTCACGCGTATGAAAGTAATTTGACGGCACGGTTATATTCCTCAATGTTTCAACACACAGGGCTGCACATAAGGCGCAGCCCTGTTTACCCTGATTTGGAAGGGGTTACTTCCCAAAAATAAACCAAAATCCCACCGCCCCGAATGGCCGGGTTTCAACCATATTCCGTCGGCGTACCTGCAACTTGGCCCCCTCCCCTGTCGGGGAGGGTCGGGGAGGGGGTAAAACGGGGCAGATACAGACAATATTTCCGTTACCGCCCCAATGCCCTCTCCCTAGCCCTCTCCCACGGGAGAGGGAATAGATTGCCGTTCAAATAAATCGCTCTACATAAAATCAATGTGTTGCCTCAAACCCACGTTGGGTCTAATAAAATGGTCGGACATCCTTATCCGGCAAGCAAGCTGCTTTCAGACGGCATTTCCAGCCAACAAGCGCGCCAATATCCCCTCATACACCGCAGACAGCTTCGGAATATCATCCAGCCGCACGTTTTCGTTGATTTGGTGGATGGTGGCATTGGACGGGCCTAATTCGATGAGTTCTTTCGCAATGGCTTTAATAAAGCGTCCGTCCGAAGTGCCGCCGGTGGTGGACAATTCGGCCTCTACGCCGCAGGTTTCGGCAATGGCTGCGCGTGCCACGTCGGTCAGTTTGCCCGCTTGGGTCAGGAAGGGCTGTCCCGAACACGACCACTGCAAATCGTATTGCACGCCGTGTTTGTCCAAAATGGCGTGGACGCGTTGTTTCAGCCCTGCTTCGGTGGACTCGGTGGAGAAGCGGAAATTGAATTTGACGTTCAGCTCGCCCGGAATGACATTGGTCGCGCCTGTACCGCCGTTGATATTGGAAATTTGAAAGCTGGTCGGCGGGAAGTATTCGTTGCCTTCGTCCCAGACTTCCTGCGTCAGCTCTAACAATGCCGGGGCAAAAGTATGTATGGGATTCACCGCCAAATGTGGATAGGCAATATGGCCTTGCTTGCCTTTGACGGTCAGGTTGCCCGACAGCGAGCCACGCCGGCCGTTTTTAATCATATCGCCCAATTTGTCCACGGCGGTCGGCTCGCCGACAATGCAGTAGTCGATCAACTCGTCGCGCGCTTTCAATACATCGACGACTTTGGTCGTGCCATCCAGCGCGTCGCCCTCTTCGTCGGAAGTAATCAGGAGCGCAATGCTGCCTTGATGGTCGGGATGTTCGGCAACGAAGCGTTCGCAGGCGGTAACGAAGCAGGCGATGCCGGTTTTCATGTCCGCCGCGCCGCGCCCGTATAATCTTCCGTCGCGCTCGGCCGGTTCGAACGGGGGCGAATCCCATTTTTCAACAGGGCCCGTCGGCACGACGTCGGTATGCCCTGCAAAACAGACGACGGGAGCTTTCGTGCCGCGTCGCAACCAGATATTTTTGGTGTCGCCGAAATGGAGTTCTTCAGCCGCAAAACCGATTTTGTGCAGGCGTTCGGCAAGGAGTTTTTGGCAATTTTGGTCATCCGGCGTAACGGACGGGCGGGAAATCAACGCTTTGGCAAGCTCTAGGGATTGGGTTTCGGTCATATTTGTTCACTTTTGAAATTAGACCATCTGAAACGTTCTGAATGTGATTTTCAGACGGCATTTAGGTTAGGTTGGCATACGGGGTGGGTATTTTTACCCGTCAGTCTTCTGAATCATTTGCCGTGACAGGCTTCATAAAGAGGCAGCAAATCTTCCACCGTTTCGGCTATCCATTTTGCTACATCCTGCTTGCCCAAATCGTCGCGTTCGATGTGTTTGCCGATGCAGAAGAAGTCTTCACCGTTTTGCAACTTTCGGTCGGATTCGCTTTGTTGCGCGACGGTTCGGTAGTCGTCGTATTCGCTTTCCGCACCGTGCCACATATCGAAAGAAGCGTATTTTTCGGTATCAAAATTATCCAACCAACGGTTGTAATCAGGCAGCGCGATGGGGGAAACATCGGCTTTATAGCAGTGCCAATCCAAGCTGACGCTCAGCCGGCGGCGGTTGAGTAGTATCGACAAAATCGCTGCGGAATTTTTATATTGTTCGTATTTGAAATAGGCAAAGAAGTGGGCGCGCACCTGCCAGCCGTTACACCAGCGTTCGATATGCGGCGGGGCAAACGGCGCACCCAATTCGGCGGCGACCTGCTGTATCAGCTGCTGCCATATCTGCCAGTTTTCTTTATAGTCAGCCTTGATTTGCGGAATGCTTTCGGGCTGGTATTTTTTAAGCTGGGAAAACTGGAAAAAAGGGATATTGAACAAATCGCAACTTTTCGGGGTCAGCATAGTGTATTCCTTGAGACGATTACCTTATTTGCGCCGGCGTGCGGCCATAATTTCGCCGATTTCGGTCAATTTTTCTTTAGGGATAAACGTTTTGCCCATGTCGAACAAAGGCTCTTCAATCGCCAGATGCACATCATATCCCGCCACAAAACGTTTGAACGTTTCCGCATCGGGGATATAGGCATTGTCTGCTTCGAGTTTGGCAAATTCGGCGGAAACCGCCGCCCAGTTGTCGTGCAGTCCGATATGTTGGCGCAAAAGCTCGTCCACGCTTTCTTGGGCTTGCGGCGCATATTGCAGCAGCAGCGGGAAAAAGTTTTCTTCTTCGTCTTCATGATGCAACGGTGCGGCAACGTTGAAATACCGGGAGATTTGGCGGATGGTTTGCAAAACAATCTGATTGCAGCCGTTTTCGGCGATATAGTCCGACAACATAGCAACCTGATTGCAGAAACGGCGCACTTTGCCGTGGCAGGCATACAGCATTTCAATCGGTTCGGCAAAGGTAACGCTTTTGGTTTCAAACAGATTCATAGGATTTATTCTTAAATTAATGTTTCCAAATTATAACAAAACAGCCTGCGCAAGGCAGGCTGTCTGTTTTCGAGCTTCAAACGGATTAATCGACCAAAGTCACTTTGCCGTTCATCAAAGCACCGTGCCCCGGGAAGGTGCAGGCGAATTTATATTCGCCGCCGGCCAATTTGGCAGGATCCAGAGTCAAAGAAGCTTCTTCGCCGCCGCCGATCAGTTTGGTGTGTGCAACAACGCGTGCATCATCAGGTTTAACGTAGTCGGTATCAGCCGCGCCAACGCCGTCTTTGAAAATACCGTCCATATCTTCGGCTTTGCCGATGACGATGTTGTGACCCATACTGGTTTTAGGTTGGGTACCGGTGTGTTTCAAAGTGATGGTAAATTCTTTACACGCTTTGCTGACTTGGATTTCTTTAGTGTTGAACTGCATAGCGTCGTTGGCTTCAACGGTAGTCGCGCAGTTGCCGGCGGCAGGGGCAGCCGCTTCGGCGGCAGGGGCTTCGGCGGCAGGGGCTTCAGGGGCGGAAGCCGTTTCGGCTGCGGGAGCCTCGGAAGCGGAAGTTGCTTCGGCAGCAGGCGCGGCAGGTTCTTGAGAGCAGGCAGCCAGACCGATGACGGCGGCAGAAATCAGGGCAAGATACGCTTTCATGACAAATCTCCAATTGATGAAATAATGTTCGGTTTTACGGAAATCAAAGTGCAACCGCCATTAACAAAACCTTGAAAAAGATTCCGCCGCGTTGCACAAACAGATGTTTCGGGGCGGCATTTTGCTGCAAACTTCGTTTAAAATCAAATCCCGCTTGCAAGTTTACAATCTTTTACCCAAAAAAGGGCAATTTTATCCCGAAGCTATTTCTTTAGTATTAGGGAAATCCTCCCCTTCCGCGCAAATATTAACGGATATTTACAACATCCCTACCTGCCGCCTTATTCCCCGTGCTTCCTGACCAGTTCCGCCAATGCCTCCGACAATTCGGGATGCCTGCCTTCCAAGTCTGCTGCCGCCGAGTTCAAACTTTCCAATGCGGCCGGACTCAAATGCAGGGTATTGGTTTTCGGCAGCCCTTCCCGCTTCGGCACAACCTTGACCGCAACGGAACGCACCGATTCATCCAAACCGGCCAGCTTCGGCAAGACCGACGGGGCAATCATCTTCAAACGCGATGCCGCCATATTGTTTGCCGCCAAAAGAATCAGCCTGCCGTCCTCGACGCAGGCTGTCTGAAAGTGGGGATGCAGGTTGGCGGGCAGCAGCCCCTTTACCGCCGCATCCAAACGCCGCCATTCCCCCGCCTGCCTCAAAAGCCCCGAAAGCAGCGCGTCCCGCCTGCCCAATTGTTCCAAATCCATAAAACACACGTCCCAAAAGATTGAAATGCCGCAAACGCGCCTTTAATTTTCAGACGGCATTGGCACTTTACGCAACCGCTTGTGATAAAATCGCATCTTCGCCCACTATTATATCAGGCGCAGGAATCATTCATGCTGACAAACATCGCCAAAAAAATCTTCGGCAGCCGCAACGACCGGCTGCTCAAACAATACCGCAAATCCGTTGTCAAAACCAACGCACTCGAAGAACAAATGAAAGCCTTGAGCGACGCGGATTTACAGACCAAAACCGCCGAATTCAAACAACGCCTCGCCGACGGCCAGACTTTGGATGACATCTTGGTCGAAGCCTTCGCCGTCTGCCGCGAAGCGTCCCGCCGCGTGCTCGGTATGCGCCACTTCGACGTACAGCTTATCGGCGGTATGGTGCTGCACGACGGCAAAATCGCCGAAATGCGTACCGGCGAAGGCAAAACCCTGGTCGCCACCCTCGCCGTCTATCTCAACGCGCTGGCCGGCAAAGGCGTGCACGTCGTTACCGTCAACGACTACCTCGCCTCGCGCGACGCAGGCATTATGGAGCCGCTCTATAATTTCCTCGGTCTGACCGTGGGCGTGATTATTTCAGACATGCAGCCGTTTGACCGCCAAAACGCCTACGCTGCCGACATTACCTACGGCACGAACAACGAATTCGGCTTCGACTACCTGCGCGACAATATGGTGACCGACCAATACGATAAAGTGCAGCGCGAATTGAATTTCGCCGTCGTTGACGAAGTGGACTCCATCCTGATTGACGAAGCGCGTACCCCGCTGATTATCTCCGGTCAGGCAGACGACAACATCCGGCTCTACCAAATCATGAACACCGTCCCGCCCCACCTCGTCCGTCAAGAGACAGAAGAAGGCGAAGGCGACTACTGGGTAGATGAAAAGGCACATCAGGTCATCCTGAGCGAAGCAGGTCACGAACACGCCGAGCAGATTCTGACCCAAATGGGGCTGCTGGCAGAAAACGACTCGCTCTATTCCGCCGCCAACATCGCCCTGATGCACCACCTTATGGCGGCATTGCGCGCGCATACGTTATTCCACAAAGACCAACATTACGTTATCCAAGACGGCGAAATCGTCATCGTTGACGAATTTACAGGCCGTCTGATGTCCGGCCGCCGTTGGTCCGAAGGTCTGCACCAAGCCGTTGAAGCCAAAGAAGGCGTGGAGATCAAACGCGAAAACCAAACGCTTGCATCTATTACCTTCCAAAACTATTTCCGCCTGTACACCAAGCTCTCCGGTATGACCGGTACGGCAGATACCGAGGCTTTCGAGTTCCAAAGCATCTACAACCTCGAAACCGTCATTATCCCGACCAACCGCCCCGTACAGCGCAAAGACTTCAACGACCAGATTTTCCGTTCTGCCGAAGAAAAATTCGAAGCCGTCGTCAAAGACATCGAGGAATGCCACAAACGCGGACAACCTGTTTTAGTCGGCACAACCAGCATCGAAAACTCCGAACTGGTCTCCCATCTTTTGCAAAAAGCCGGTCTGCCGCACAACGTTCTGAACGCCAAAGAACACGAACGCGAAGCCCTGATTGTCGCCCAAGCCGGCAAAGTCGGCGCGATTACCGTTGCCACCAATATGGCGGGGCGCGGTACGGACATCGTATTGGGCGGCAACCTGAAGCACCAAATCGAAGCCATCCGGTCCGACGAAAACCTGAGCGACGAAGAAAAAGCCGCACAAATTTCCGCATTGGAAAACGGCTGGCAGGCAGAACACGACAAGGTGATGGAAGCAGGCGGTTTGCACATCATCGGCACAGAACGCCACGAAAGCCGCCGCATCGACAACCAACTCCGCGGACGCTCCGGCCGTCAGGGCGACCCCGGATCCAGCCGTTTCTACCTCTCGTTTGAAGACCCGCTGCTGCGCCTATTCGCACTCGACCGTGCCGCCGCCATCCTCAACCGCCTCGCACCCGAACGCGGCGTCGCCATCGAACACAACCTGCTGACGCGCCAAATCGAAGGCGCGCAACGCAAAGTCGAAGGCAGAAACTTCGATATGCGCAAACAGGTTTTGGAATACGACGACGTTGCGAACGAACAGCGCAAAGTCATTTACAGCCAGCGCAACGAAATTCTGACCAGCAAAGACATCAGCGACCTGATGAAGGAAATCCGTTTTGATGTCGTCGGCGGGCTTGTAGACCTCTATATGCCGCCGGAAAGTATGGAAGAGCAGTGGGATATTCCGACACTGGAAAACCGCCTGGC
This sequence comes from Neisseria lactamica, assembly GCF_901482445.1. Lineage (NCBI taxonomy): Bacteria > Pseudomonadati > Pseudomonadota > Betaproteobacteria > Neisseriales > Neisseriaceae > Neisseria > Neisseria lactamica. Next base: position 960,454 of record NZ_LR590477.1, read on the forward strand.
TGCCGAATTCAGGCTTCAGGAAGACATCCAGTCCTGGCTGAAGGCTGATAATGCGATTGACGGTCAAGACATCAAAGAGCGCCTGATCGAACGCATCGAAAACGAATATGCCGCCAAAACCGAACTGGTCGGCAGGCAGGCAATGGCTGATTTTGAGCGCAACGTGATGTTGCAGGTCATCGACAACCAATGGCGCGAACACCTCGCCGCTATGGACTACCTGCGCCAAGGCATACACCTGCGCAGCTATGCCCAGAAAAATCCGAAGCAGGAATACAAACGCGAAGCCTTTACCATGTTCCAAGACCTGTGGAACGGCATCAAATTCCATATCGCCTCCCTGCTTACCTCGGTTCAAATCGAACAAAACCCTGTTGCGGCGGTTGAAGAACAACCTGTCGGCAACATCCAATCCATCCATTCCGAATCGCCCGATATGGAAGAACTTTTGGGGCAATCGCAAACCGATCTGGTTACCGAGGCCTTTAATCCCGATGGGACGGATTTCAGCCCCGAAGCCTTGGAAGCGCGGGGGCAAATCGTCCACCGCAACGACCCCTGCCCCTGCGGCAGCGGTTTGAAATACAAACAATGCCACGGCAAATTGGCTTAAGCGTTTGAACGCAAATGCCGTCTGAACATCCGGTTTCCGGCTTCAGACGGCATTTTGCCTGAACCGCCACATCCGACCGCCATTCCGAAAAATCCCGATTTCGTACCGTCCGTACCGAAAACAGGCATCCGCCCCGCCGAACTATGATTCCATCCGATTTCATTGACGAGCTTTTAGCCAAAACCGATATTGTCGATATTATCGACGAGCAGGTTCCGCTGAAGAAAGGCGGGGCGAACTATATGGCGTGTTGTCCGTTCCACAAGGAAAAAACACCGTCTTTTTCGGTCAGTCCGACCAAACAGTTTTACCACTGTTTCAGTTGCGGGGCACACGGCTCGGCGATTGGTTTTGTGATGGAACATCAGGGACTGTCGTTTCCGGAGGCGGTGCAGTTTCTTGCCGACCGCGTGGGTATGGTCGTGCCTAAAGTGCGCGGGCAAAACGATAATCCCGAAGTCCGTGCCGAGCGCAAGAAAAAACAGCAGACGCTGGAAGAAACGACGGCGGCGGCGGCTGATTTTTATGCGCAACAGCTGAAATTCAATCCGGCTGCGAAGGCTTATTTGGACAAACGCGGCTTGAGTGCCGAAGTCATCGCGCATTATGGTTTGGGCTACGCGCCCGACGGCTGGCAGCCTTTGGCGCAAGTGTTCCAACCGTACCCGAATACCGCGTTGGTGGATACGGGGATGGTGATTGACAATGAGGGACGGCATTACGACCGCTTCCGCCATCGGATTATGTTCCCCATCCGCAATCCGCGCGGGCAGGTGATCGGTTTCGGCGGCAGGGTGCTGGACGACTCGAAGCCGAAATATTTAAATTCTCCCGATACACCTTTGTTTGACAAAGGGAAAAACCTTTACGGACTGTATGAAGGGCGTGCCGCTGTCAAGGAAGCAGGACGAATTTTGGTGGTCGAAGGCTATATGGACGTGGTCGCGCTGGCGCAGTTCGGCGTGGGCTACGGCGTAGCGGCTTTGGGTACGGCAACGACGGCAGAACACGTCAAAATCCTGATGCGGCAGGCGGACAGTATTTATTTCTGTTTCGACGGCGACAGTGCGGGACGCAAAGCGGCTTGGCGCGCGCTGGAAAACGCGTTGCCGCAGTTGAAAGACGATAAATCGCTGCATTTTTTGTTCCTGCCGGAAGAACACGACCCCGACAGTTACATCCGCGCCTACGGCAAGACGCAATTTGAAGACGCGCTGTTGAATCAAAGCAAGCCTTTGTCGGAGTATTTCTGGGAACACCTTTCAGACGACCTCAATCTCAATACGCAGGAAGGCAAGGCGGAATTGGTGAAAACCAGTTCGCCGCTTTTGGTGCAAATCACCGCGCCGGCATTGGGTTATTTGTTGAAACAACGGCTTAGCGAACTGGTCGGCATCGACCCCGACAATCTCGCCCAACTGCTCGGACAGGAAGTGCCGAAGCGGCACGTCAAACAAAAAAACTACAAACTGCCCCCGATTTCCGTCAAGCAGCCCGTTATGCCGACATTGGTGCAACGGCAAATCCGCAGCCTCTTGATAAATCCGGATTGGGCTGCATATATAGACCTGCCCGATTATCTGGCGTTGGACGGCGATTTCGCCTGCCTTGCCAACCTCGCCGAAACCATTAAAAACCATCCTTCCGTGCCGGCAACCGCGCAGATTTTGGAACATATGCGCGGTTCGCCCTACGAGGAAACAATCAACCGCATCTTCCGGTCGGCCCTTCAATCGGAAGAAATGGAAGGCGGCGGCGAAGAAGATTGCGAAAACTTCCAAATCGGCATCAAAAAACTGCTCAATGAGTTAAAATACAGCCAAATCGAAGCATTGAAACAAAAAAGCCTGCAATCCGGCTTAAATGAAAGCGAGAAAAAACTTTTGCTGTCGCTGCTGACCGCAAAACAAAATTGACCGGCGGATTCCGCCACCCGTAAACCCGTTATGCCGTCTGAAAAGCATTCACCCCGGCTGCAACAACGACACCTGCAGAACACCCATCCCCAAAAGCCTTCAGACGGCATCAGAGTACCCTACTCTGCCACGCCTTCAGGTGCGTCCAAACGCAAACCGTCGGCACCTTACCAACAGAAAGCAGACAATGTCCAAAAACCAAAATCACGAAGAATACCAAGACGATACCCGCCCCCTGACGATTGAGGAACAACGCGCGCGCCTGCGCCAACTCATCATTATGGGCAAAGAACGCGGCTACATCACCTACTCCGAAATCAATGACGCACTGCCCGACGATATGTCCGATGCCGATCAAATCGACAACATCGTCAGTATGATTTCCGGTTTAGGCATCCAAGTTACCGAACACGCCCCCGATGCGGAAGACATATTGTTAAGCGACAATGCCGCCGTTACCGACGATGATGCCGTCGAAGAAGCCGAGGCCGCCCTTTCCAGCGCAGATTCCGAGTTCGGCAGGACGACCGACCCCGTCCGTATGTATATGCGCGAAATGGGGCAGGTCGACCTGCTGACCCGCGAAGACGAAATCATCATCGCCAAAAAAATCGAAAACGCCCTGAAAAATATGGTTCAGGCCATCTCCGCCTGCCCGGGATCCATTGCGGAAATCTTAGAACTCATCGAAAAAATCCGCAAAGACGAAATCCGCGTCGACGAAGTCGTAGAAGCCATTATCGACCCGAATGAAGTATTGCTCAACGAATTGGGCTTGGGACACTTGGAAACCACAGTGCCCGAGAAACCTTCCAACGACAATTCGGATGAAAACGAAGACGACGAAGAGTCGGAAGAAGATGCGGATGAAATCTCGGCAGCCAATCTCGCCGAATTGAAACAAAAAGTCATCGGCCACTTTGCCCAAATCGAAAAAGACTACAAAAAAATGATCGGCCGCTTGGAAAAACACCACAGCCGGCACAAAGACTATCTCGCCTACCGCGATGCCATCGCCAACAAACTTTTGGAAGTCCGCTTCGCCACCCGCCAAATCGACAGCCTCAGCAGCAGCCTGCGCGGAAAAGTAGAAAACATCCGCAAACTCGAACGCGAAATCCGCGACATCTGCCTCGACCGCGTCCATATGGAACGCGACTACTTCATCCAAAACTTCCTGCCCGAAATCACCAATCTGCAATGGATTGAAGAAGAGATCGCCAAAGGCAGGGTTTGGAGCAACGCACTCGACCGCTTCCGCCACGCTATTCTCGAAAAACAAACCGAGTTGGCGGATATGGAAAAAGAAACCCGCATTTCCATCGAAGAGTTAAAAGAAATCAACAAAAATATGGTGTCAAGCGAAAAAGAAACCGCAGCCGCCAAACAGGAAATGATTCAGGCAAACTTGCGCCTCGTCATTTCCATCGCCAAAAAATACACCAACCGGGGCTTGCAGTTCCTTGATTTGATTCAGGAAGGCAACATCGGCCTGATGAAGGCGGTCGACAAGTTCGAATACCGCCGGGGCTACAAATTCTCCACCTACGCAACCTGGTGGATCCGTCAGGCAATCACCCGCTCGATTGCCGATCAGGCGCGTACCATCCGCATTCCGGTTCATATGATTGAAACCATCAACAAGATGAACCGCATCTCGCGCCAGCACCTTCAAGAAACCGGCGAAGAACCCGATTCTGCCAAACTTGCCGAACTGATGCAGATGCCCGAAGACAAAATCCGCAAAATCATGAAAATCGCCAAAGAGCCGATTTCGATGGAAACCCCCATTGGCGACGACGACGATTCGCACTTGGGCGATTTCATCGAAGATGCCAACAATGTTGCGCCGGCCGATGCGGCAATGTACACCAGCCTGCACGAAGTAACCAAAGAAATCCTCGAAAGCCTGACACCGCGTGAGGCAAAAGTCCTGCGTATGCGTTTCGGCATCGATATGAACACCGACCACACGCTGGAAGAAGTCGGCAGACAGTTTGACGTAACGCGCGAACGCATCCGACAAATCGAGGCAAAAGCACTCCGCAAGCTGCGGCATCCGACAAGAAGCGACCGTTTGAGAAGTTTCTTGGACAGCGAAGACAGCAAGCTATAAACCAAAAAACCGCAGATTTCAAATACCTGCGGTTTTTTCTTACACAATAAACAACGCTTCCACATATCCCACACTCCCATCCCGTTTCGCCAACAACTCCGGCTGGCATATCTCCGCCAGCGAGCAGGCTTTGCAGCGTTTGCCGTAGTCGGGCGGTGGGGTTTGTCCGCTGTTTAAGAGTTCGCGCACGGCGGCTATAGTTGCGAGGGTTTGGGCGCGCAGGTCGTCTGAAAACACGACGGGGACACGGCGGCGGGTTTGCATATACCACAGTGCGCCCTCAGAGACGGTTTGCCCTGTCATTTCCTCTAGGCACAAGCCTTGGGCGCAAAGCTGGATTTCGTCCATCGGGTCAGGTTTGGGCTTGCCGCGTTTGTATTCCACGGGTTTCAGACGGCCTGTTTTCGTTTCCACTTCCACCAAATCCAACACGCCGCTGATGCCCGGTTTTTCCGCCGAAACGTGTACCGTCCGCTCAAAGCGCACGCCCTTGCGCGTTTCCGGCTCACCCGAATCCACCCGCTCATGCAGTGCCTTGCCCTGCGCGGTCAAATAGTTCTCCGCCCACGCCTGTTCATTGTGAATCAACGCGCATTGCCGCGGGCAGAAGGCGTAGTGTTGCAGGGCGGAAAGGGGAATCAGGCGCGTGTCCTGATTTTCCCCTTGGGTTTCAGTTGAAAGTGCGGTCATTTTCAGCCTAATTTACGCAACAGCTTGGTTTCTTCAAGATTCTTATCGTCTACGCTGACAAGATAATCGTCAAAACTCCTTACTACTTCTACACCGTCCTTTTTGACTACCTGAATGCGTTTGAACAGACTATCAGCAGGCGCATCACCTAGATTATTGCTGTGTTCAAACACATAGAGCCCGCGTGCGTTCATTTGTCCGCGTGCGGCGGAATGGTCGTGGTCAAACATATTGACAAGTGCCTGCCAAAACAGCTCTAAATCGTTTTCGGAAAAGCCTGTTTGTTTGGCAAAATGGGTAGAAATGAAGCCATGGCAGCGGTATAGACCGTAGGGGACGGTGAATTTGCGACCCATTGTACGGTTGTCGCCGGTTTCACTGGCATCTTTTTCGTTGGTAACCGCCATGCGGGTAATGCTGTGTTCCAAGGTCATGATGGGATCAATAGAGCGAGAAAAAGTCAGTTGCACGGGACCGCGTACTTGTCCTGCATTTTTGCCGGTAGTCATCACTGCGCCAAATGTGCGGATGTCGTAATAACGGCTGCACATGTATTGGCGGGCAGCTTCGGTTTTCTCGCCTTTTTCTTTGCCTTTTACGTTTTCCTGCTCGTGGGCTTCGTCAATCAGGTTGTTCAAAATGCCTTTTTCGCGGATAAAGATGTCGTGATGTTCGTCATTTTGAGTCATTTGGATAAAGTTGCGGACTTTGCGTTTCAGGCAAACATCAGTTACCAAACCTTCGCCGGTTTGCGGGTCGATACGCGGCAGGTTACCTGCGTCAGGATCGCCGTTGGGATTGCCGTCTTGCACATCAAATAAAAAGACAAAGTCGTAGCGTTTTTCAATAGTCATAGCATTTGCTCCTTATGCGGTTTTCGCTTCGTTGAACAGGTTTTTCAATGCGTCTTTGGTAAACAGGAATTGGGTTTCGTGGTAGTAACCGATGGCAAATAGGCCTTGCTGTTCCAAATTCAAATGGTTAGGAAATCTCTGACAATGTTCCAAAATCTGGCGGATTTCCCATTGCAGTTGTACGGCACGTCCTTCAAATTCCAGTTTGTTCAAATGGTGCGGCAACAAGCGCATCAGTGTGCCGAATACGGCAATCGGTGTGCTGCTTGCCGAACCGAAATAGCGGTCGGCAATGGTGGCGTTCAAGCCGGGATTGGCCTCGGCTTGTATTTTTTCCAGCACGGCAAACAGCCGCCCCAGCACATAGCCGATGTCTTGACGGTTTCTATCTAGGCCCATAGTTAGCTCCTTCATGTTTTTCAGACGACCCGCACGGATTGCGCGATTGATATAGGCTTTAAGCAGACTTGCTCTGCCATAGGTAATTTTCTGTTCCGCCTTGTTGCGCCGCAAAGCAGCCTGCAACAGGCTGACGGGTAAAACACGGTTGTTGAGCGCGGCATCGGTTATTTGGGCAATCAGGTCAGATGGCAGGTTTTCCATTTTGCCGTCCAACACCAAATTACCCAGCAGGCGCGGTAGCGGCATATATTCGGGGTATGGCGAGTTTTCGCCGCGCACCATTTGCAAATCGTCATACCACGCCGCAATACTTTCTGATAAGGCGGCAACGGTGGTTTCATGCCAAAAGCGGACGACAATGCGCGCGGAATTGGGCGATAAACCTAAAAGGTAGAATTTTTCTTTGCCGTCAGGTTTTTGGTATTGACCGTTGTATAGGCTTTTATAAAGAGTTTTAACGGCATCGATATGCTCATCGGGCTTGTCTTTGCCGCCGCCGTTAATCATCGAAGCAAGACTTTCCTCCAACGGAGTCCGTTTCGCGCCCCAACATACGGCCGTTACATCGCCGATACGGAATCGGTTTTCGCTAGCAAGCAAGGTGTTCAAGGCGGTGGTATATTCGAACATGGCTTGCTCGCCCACGGGAAAGATAAAGCCCTGCTCTTTGCCGTATGATTCAAAAGCCGACAGATTTACCGATGCAAACGGGGCGGGCTTGGCATTCACGCCTTTCACGGCGTTATGCAGCCGCGCAATCGGCGCAGCTTTGCCCGTTACCAGGCAAATGCCTTTTTGGACATTATCGGATTGCGTTTGATTTGCTTGACTCACATATTCCCGCACCGCCTTTGACTGGCAAACCAAATCTACCGCTTCATCCACCAGGCGGAAGCTGAGATTACAGCCTTTGACTTTGGCACACTCCGCCCAATTTGCAGCCTGCATGACTTTGCTTTTTTCTTCCGCAGAAGACAAAAAGGCAGCAACCGCAGTAACACCTGCATCATCGGGCAGCGCCTGTTTCAATTCATTTACTTTGGCGGTAAAGCTGGCATGCTGTTTGTCCGCCTGCTCCTGCCCTTTTTCTCCGGCATAAGCAAGTACATAACCGTAGTGATCCCACAATAAATTGCTTACTTCGTAGGATTTTGAACCGCTCCTGCCCAAACCTTTCGGTACTAAAAAAGTGCGGCCAACTTTCTTCTTAACTTTCAGCTCACGGGTATCTTCCAGCTGAATAAAATTACCCTGTTTGTCTATAACGATAATGAACGGTATTTCTTTGTTTTCAAACCCTTCCTGGGCAATACCGCCATCACTTTCGGCTTTGCGTTGATAGTATTGGGTGAGCGCGTGCAAAATCATCGTTTCACCTCCTCGCTGTCGGCAGGCGGCACGGTAATCACGCCGTTTACCGCTTTGCATTGGTAAAACATCGGCTCGGCGTTATTGGAATCACGCGGGTCGGATTTGCTGAAATCCATGTCATACAGCATAAAACCGAAATCTTGGGTAATGTCTTCGAGTGGCAATCCATCTTCGGCTTTTTCCAGCAACCTGAAATCACAAGGAAACTCACGACAGCCTAAATAAGGTTGGTGGAAATATTGTCCTTTCTTTGCCCGCCGCTTGAACATTTCGGCAAATTTAACATAGTTGTCGCTCTCGCCCGCTTCACTGGTCATGTCAAAATCGGCGTGAATGCGGTAGGCAACGTCTTTCAGCAGCATGGATGCGCGCTGCTGGCGGTTATCTTCAATATAGAGCGAGCCGCTACGCTCACTCATCTTAGTTCCCACTTCGTTGCGGCGGATATTCGTCCACTGAATCGGTTTTAGGATTTCTATCTTCAAGACCTTCCAGCGAATCGCCGGCTTCCACAATATCGCCATTAGGATGTTCCTGGCGGCAGACGGCGTTATCACAGGATAACTAACCCTTTCCACCTTTAGCTCAGACCTTGTGAAGCATGCCAAATCACCACTGATTTCCAGGATGAACCTCATATTGCCTCCTTAATAATTTCCATAGAGCTATATTAATTAATTTTAGCTTTATTTGTCAAGTATCATTCGCTTATTTTTTAATGTGTTGTAAAATGTACCCACGTTCAACGACTTTATCTATGCTTTAAATAAATGAGTTGTGAACGGTCGGCCGCCTTCGGGTGGCTGTGTGTTGAAACCATAGTGCTATGTTAAAAATGACAAAATGCCCCTAGCAATAGGGGCATTTTTCATAAAACCGAATTTTCAGGTAGCCAAGCCGCATCGTCAAAATCCGCGCCAAGCACGGCTTTGTAATAGCCCTTATCTAACACGAGCAATCCCGCTCTTGAAAAAACGGCATGTTCAGGCAACTTTTTCAGTTCGTGTTCGTACACAGTAATCGTGTAGCGTTGCAGCTTGCGGTAAACCCATTTGTGTTTGAGCGGGTCGCTTTCCAACAGACCGAACCAGCTTTCAAACGGCTCGGGCAGCAGTGGTTGATCGGTTTGCCCAAAGGAGTTGTCTGGCGGCTGCGGAAAGCGTTGTTTGTCCAAAATATCCTGCCATTCTGAAACTTCAACACCATCTAGATGTCGTCTGAAAAAATCGTCCAGCTCGTTTGCTTCGACGATTTGCGGACTGCCGTCTTTTTCCCAATGAGCCAACGGGATAAACGGCACAATGAGTGCCACGCCTTGGTTATCAATCAGGTGGAAACGTTCGGCAGCTGTGCGGAATTTAATTGCCAGCGGATTTTCATTTGATGCTTCTGCCGTCAAAAGCGTTGTGATACCGTGTTTGTCCACATCACCTTTGCCGTTGAATCGGCGGAAATATTCGGCAAATGCCAACGGGGAAAGCGGGTCATCAAGCAGCCCTGCTTTCAGCATCTCTTCGGTAATGTCCTGCCCCTGTTTCAGGCTGCCGCTGGGCGCGCCTTCTTCGGCGCGGAATACGACTACTTCGCCCAACTGCGGCAGTTTACCTTCACGGTTGCACCGTCCCGCCGCCTGGGCAATGCTGTCCAGCCCTGCCATCGCCCGATACACGCAAGGGAAATCCAAATCCACGCCTGCTTCAATCAACTGCGTGCTGACCAGCCACAAGGGCTTGTGCAGGCTGCCTGCGCGATACAGTGCCAAATATCGGCGAACCAACGCAATCACTTCGCTGCAGTGTGTGGCGCACATATTGGCAGATAAATGTAGCTTGATTCCGTTAGAAGGCAGGGCGGCAAAGAGTTTTTGGGCGTGTTTTCGCGTATTGACCACTGCCAAAACACACGGGCGCGCGGCTATTTCATCGGCAATTTTCTGCCAGCTTTGCGTTTCGCCGTTTGGCGGCGGCATTTTGATGCGGACGCGGCGCAGTTTTTCCGATAAGGCAATTTTGTCTGCCACAATTTCGCGCACATCTGGTAGCCCTTCCAAAATAGTGCGACCGAATGCGTCGATATTTTTGCCAAGCTCCGGTTGGGTTGCCGTGCACAGCACAAAGGTAACGCCGTAATCACGCGCCAGCACCCGCATCATGTCGGTAATCGGTTTTTGGAAATCGCGCGGAAGCTGCTGGGCTTCATCCAAAATCACCACGCTGTCGGCAATATTGTGAATCTTGCGGCAACGGCTGGTTTTCGCCGCAAACAGGCTTTCAAACAGTTGCACATTGGTAGTAACAATCAGCGGCGCGTCCCAATTTTCCGTAGCAAGACGAGTTTTCGCTGTTTCCTTATCTTCTTTCACTTCCAAATTGCTGTGGTGTTCTAAAACCACATCATCGCCTAATGCATTGCGGAAAACATTGGCATTCTGCTCGATAATACTGGTGAAAGGAATAGCATAGATAATACGTTTTTTGCCAAATTTCAGCGCGTGCTTCAAAGCGAAGCCCAAGCTCGCCAAAGTTTTACCGCCACCGGTCGGCACGGTTAAAGAAAACAAAGTACGGTCCGTTTCTGCGGCAGAAAAACATTGCTGCAAAATGGCGTGGCGTTCTTGGTTTAAAGATGAATTTTTATCTGCTTTTTCTGAAAGTTGCGCCATATATTGCTCATATCGCCGGTGTAACTCATCCAAACCGGGAAATTTTGGGCGCAATCCGGCAGCCTGCGCAGTATCTGCATCGGCATAGCCGTTCATAAAGGCTTCGGTATCCAAAAAATCGGCATCCACCAAGCAGGAAAAGAGAAAACGCATCCAAATATGCAATTCTTCCAGCTTTGCCCCGTCTTCCCAAAACGCAAAAAAATCCCGCATCAAGTCATCATCTGATAACGGGAAAAAATCTTCGGGCAAACTACTTTCCACAAAGCCCGACAAAGACGCTGCCAACTCGTCATCCGCCTGTTGCAGACGGCGTTTCAGGCTGCCTTTGTCATACCAATCTGCCAGCCCAGCATGATGCCCGGCAATCAAATATGCCAGCAAATGCCCGAAAAATGGATTTAGACGTTCTACCGCATATTTGGCACCGGCAGTGGAATGCGGAATTTTGCGCAACTTGGTAGATTCGACATCTTCCAAATGGGCATTTTCTTTTTCAAAGCCGGATGCATTACGGATATATTTCTGAAAAGATTCCTGAAATTTCCCCAAATCGTGCAAAAGCCCCGCATATTCGGCAAACAACGACCCATAACGCCCTGCAAAACGCTTGGCGAGTTGGGCGACTTTTTGTAGATGTTTTTGCAGGGGATGGGAATGCCAATTTTTTGATGAGTCTTGGCGAGCGTGGGCTATATAGTCGAAATTCACATCGATTCTCCAAATTTGAAACGTGCAAAATTTAACGAACAAGCCATACAAATAGCTTGAGGCGTTGAAAAATCGAAAATCTGTGGAATGAAGTCGTCTGAAAAGCTGTCGGCGGTCAGGCGCATAACGGCAGCTTAGGCGGTAAGTTCAGACGGGGCTTTCCATTGTGCTTCGGGCGCGAATATCCAGACAGATCTGTTTTCAGACGGCCTTTTGCCTTCGCGGTTGCAGCGGCCGGCGGCTTGGGCAACGCTGTCTAAACCTACTTCAGCGCACATCACCAGCGGAAAATCGACATCCACACCGGCTTCGATTAAAGAGGTGACGATGACGCGGCAGGGATCGCCGTTTTTCAGACGGCCTCGAATCTCATCAAGTTTTTGAGTGCGGTGTTTGGCACGCATTATAGCAATGCTGCCCCAACGCTCGACTGCGATTTTTGCCCCGGCAGTAGAATGGTCGACAGGCCTGCTCCCGCCATTTAATCTAGCCTGAAATTCAAGCGAGTATCTTCCTAAATCGTGTAGTTGACCGGCGTGATAAGCGATGTCTTGCGCGCCGAAAACTTGAGCAAAATTTGCAGCCGAATTGCCGACATTTTGGGCGTGGGATTGAAGGGTTTTCCAGCGTTCGTAAGGCAAAAGGTTGCAGAATTGGCCTTGGGCGGAATGAGCATAATAAACCTTCATCTAAACTCCTTATTTTTACAATTAAATTTTGATATTCTAAACATATCAACTCAAAACCATCATCCCCATCAAACTAAGCAAAACTGATTTTTAAAGCTATTTCCTGTCAAAACCGGACTTGCACGACTATAAAAACAATAATCTTGAGTTTCACGCCCTGCTTAACAATATTCAGTTGGTCAATATTAGATAAAACCATAAAAATTAAATTGATGGCTTTTATGATCCCCGATTTGCAAAAATGCCGTCTGAAAGTCTTCATTCAGGCTTTCAGACGGCATTTTGATCATCAAGTAACGCTTTATCAGGCTTTTTTATTGTTCAACGCGGCTTTGACAAACGCGGTGAACAAGGGATGCCCTTTGCGCGGGTTGGAAGTGAATTCGGGATGGAACTGGCAGGCGAAGAACCAAGGGTGGTTCGGCAGCTCGATGGTTTCGACCAAGCGTTCGCGTCCGGCGGATACGCCGCCGATGACCAAGCCTGCTTTTTCCAACTGAGGAACATAGTTGTTGTTGACTTCGTAGCGGTGGCGGTGGCGTTCGCAGATGTGTTCGCTGCCGTAGATTTTGGCGGCGAGGCTGCCTGCTTTCAATTCGACTTCTTGCGCGCCCAAACGCATCGTGCCGCCCAAATCGGTGGATTCGTCGCGGGTTTCGACGCTGCCGTCGGCAGTTTGCCATTCGTCAATCAGGGCAACGACTGGCGCGGTGCATTTGAGGTCGAACTCAGTGGAATTCGCGCCTTTCAAGCCTGCCACGTCGCGGGCGTATTCGATCAGCGCAATCTGCATACCGAGGCAGATGCCCAAATATGGCACGTTGTTTTCACGGGCATAGCGCACGGCGGCGATTTTGCCTTCCACGCCGCGCAAACCGAAACCGCCGGGAACGAGGATGGCATCCATATCTTTGAGCATAGAAACGTCGCCCTTGTTTTTCTCGATGTTTTCGCTGTCGACAAAGGTAATCTGCACGTCGGTTTCGGTGTGGATGCCCGCGTGTTTCAAGGCTTCAATCAATGATTTGTAGGATTCGGTCAAATCGACGTATTTGCCGACCATCGCGATTTTGACGGTGTGTTTCGGATTTTTGACGGCGTGGACGATTTTTTTCCACGCGGTCAAATCCGCCTGTTGCACGTTAAGCTGCAACTGCTCGGTAATGATGTTGTCGATGCCTTGGTCGTGCAGCATTTCGGGGCATTCGTAGATGCTGTCCACATCGTAGCTGCCGACAATCGCACGCTCTTCCACGTTGCAGAACAAGGCGATTTTGCGGCGTTCGTCCGCAGGCATTGTCCTGTCCATACGACAAATCAGGATGTCGGGTTGCAAACCGATGCTCAACATTTCTTTAACGGTGTGCTGGGTCGGCTTGGTTTTGATTTCGCCTGCAGCGGCAATGTAGGGAACGTAGCTCAAGTGGGCGAACAGGGTGTTGTTCCGTCCCAACTGGCTTCGCATCTGGCGGATGGCTTCCAAAAACGGCAGCGATTCGATGTCGCCGACCGTGCCGCCGATTTCGACAATCGCCACATCGTAACCCGTCGCGCCTTCATGGATGCGTCGTTTGATTTCGTCGGTAATGTGCGGAATGACTTGAACCGTACCGCCGAGGTAGTCGCCCCGTCGTTCTTTGGCGATGACGTTTTCGTACACCTGTCCCGTGCTGAAGCTGTTGCGGCGGGTCATCGTGGAATCGATAAACCGTTCGTAGTGTCCCAAGTCGAGGTCGGTTTCCGCGCCGTCGTCGGTTACGAACACTTCGCCGTGTTGGAACGGGCTCATCGTGCCGGGATCGACGTTGATATAAGGATCGAGCTTGAGCATGGTAACGTTCAAGCCGCGCGATTCGAGGATGGCGGCAATAGAAGCGGCGGCGATACCTTTACCCAGTGAGGAGACAACGCCGCCGGTGACGAAAATGAATTTGGTCATAATGAAATACCCGTATTGGAATGCGTGATTTTAACGTGAAGCGCGCGGTTCTGGCAAACGGACGGATGCCGTCTGAACGGTGGACGGCTGTTTTCAGACGGCATCTTTTCTTTATTTCCCGGTACTTTGGCGCAACTCGCGGCGCAGGATTTTGCCGACGTTGGACTTGGGCAACTCGTCGCGGAATTCGATATTTTTCGGTACTTTATATGCGGTTAATTCGGTGCGGCAAAAGGCGATAAGTTCTTCTTTCGTCAATGACGGGTCTTTTCTGACGACGAATACTTTTAAGGCTTCCCCGGTTTTTTCGTCGGGTACGCCGATACAGGCGATTTCCATCACTTTGCCGTGATGCGCGATGACTTCCTCGATTTCGTTCGGATAAACATTGAATCCGGAAACAACGACGAGGTCTTTCTTACGGTCGACCAGCTTCAACCGGCCTTTTTCGTCCATCACGGCAATATCACCGGTTTCCAAAAAGCCGCGCGCGTCTATGGCTTTGGCGGTTTCTTCGGGGCGGTTCCAGTAGCCTTGCATCACTTGAGGGCCTTTTACCCACAATTCGCCCGGCTGCCCGACGGGGACTTCTTTGCCGTCCGACCCGCGCAGTTCTACTTCGGTGGACGGGACGGGCAAACCGATGCTGCCGCTGTATGATTCGATGTTTAAGGGGTTGCAGCACACGCCTGGGCTGGCTTCGGTCAAACCGTAGGCTTCGACGATGGGCGTGCCGGTGATTTTTTTCCATTTTTCGGCAACGGCTTTTTGGGTCGCCATACCGCCGCCCAAAGTCAGCCGCAATTCTGAAAAATCGACTTCGGCAAAATCGGGCCGGTTAACCATCGCGTTAAACAGCGTGTTTACGCCGATAAATACATTAACCCGCTGTTTTTTCAGTTCGCCGATAAAGCCTTTCATATCGCGCGGGTTGGTAATCAGGATGATTTTTGAGCCGGCATTGGCAAAAATCATCAGATTCACGGTTAAGGCAAAAATATGGTACAGCGGCAAGGCGGCGATAACGGTTTCTTTTCCCTCGCGCAACTGGTTTTTAATCCATTCTTTTGCCTGAAGCATATTGGCGCAGATGTTGCCGTGGCTCAGCACTGCGCCTTTGGCAACGCCCGTCGTGCCGCCCGTGTATTGCAACAGCGCGGTATCTTCGCGGTTTAATGCGACAGGTTGGAAAACGTGCTTCGCTCCCTCTTTCAATGCCGTCTGAAAGGAAACGGTTTCCCGAATGCGGTATTCGGGCACCATTTTCTTGATTTTTCGGATGATGAAATTAATCAGCGAACCTTTAAGCAGTCCGAACATTTCGCCGACAGAGGCGACGATGACATGTTTGATCTGCGTGCGCGGCAGCACCAGCTCCAGCGTGTTGGCGAAATTTTCCAAAACGATGATGGCGGTCGCGCCGCTGTCTTTCAGCTGATGCTCCAGCTCGCGCGGCGTATAGAGCGGATTGGTGTTCACCGCCACCAAACCTGCCTGCAAAATGCCGAAAAGGGCTATCGGGTATTGCAATACGTTCGGCATCATAATGGCAACACGTTCGCCGCGCGGCAGCTTGAGGACGTTTTGCAGATAAGAGGCGAAATCAGTCGCCAGTTTGCCGGTTTCGGCATAAGTCAGCGTTTTGCCCATATTTTGAAAAGCGGGCAGCCTGGCAAATTTTTCCACGCTTTGGCGGAATACATCGCTGATGGAATTGTATTGCGTGATATCGATTTCGGCACTGACGTCCTTCTCGTAGCTGTCTAACCAGATTTTTTCCATAATTTTCGGTCTTTTAGAGTGAAATGAAGCAGAACTATGCCGTCTGAAAACCGTTTCAGACGGCATTACCTTTATCGTGTGATGATGACGGGTTTGTCGGTCGTTTGGATGATACCGCCGCCCAAGCAGATGTCGCCGTCGTACAGCACGGCAGACTGGCCCGGCGTAACCGCCCATTGCGGTTCGTCAAACACCAGCTCTGCGGTTTCATCATCCAAATAGCGCAATTCGCAAGGCGCGTCCGCCATACGGTAACGCGTTTTGCAGGTGTAGTGCCCTGCTTTCGGACATTCGGGCAGCGTGAAACTCAAATCGTTCATCACAAGGCTGCGGGTATAGAGCAGCGGATGGTCGTGTCCTTGCACGACAATCAGTTCGTTTTTCGTCAAATCTTTAGCCGCAACAAACCACGGTTCGCCCGCGCCGCCGATGCCCAAACCTTTGCGCTGTCCGAGCGTGTAGAACATCAGCCCGACGTGTTCTCCGACGGTTTTCCCTTCGGGCGTAACCATTTTGCCGTTGTCGGTCGGCAGGTATTTCTGCAGGAACTCGCGGAACGGACGCTCACCGATGAAACAGATGCCCGTGCTGTCTTTTTTGGCGGCGGTCGGCAGTTTGAACTCGGCGGCAAGGCGGCGGACTTCGGGTTTTTCCAAACCGCCCAACGGGAAAATCGCGCGTTCAAGTTGGAAAGGCTTGAGGCGGTAGAGGAAATAGCTTTGGTCTTTGTTTCGATCCAAACCTTTGAGCAGGTAATGCACGCCGTTGCAGACTTCTTTGCGCGCATAGTGACCGGTGGCGATGGTATCCGCGCCCTGCCCTACGGCGTAGTCCAAAAAGCATTTGAATTTGATTTCGGCATTGCACAACACATCGGGATTCGGCGTGCGCCCCGCACTGTATTCCTGAAGAAAATAAGCAAAGACTTTGTCTTTATATTGCGCGGCGAAATTAACGATGTCGATATCGATGCCGACAATATCGGCAACGGCGATGGCATCGAACGAATCCTGTTTAATGCTGCAATATTCGTCGTTGTCGTCGTCCTCCCAGTTCTGCATAAACACACCGCGCACTTGATAACCCTGCTGCTTGAGCAGGGCGGCGGTTACGGAAGAATCGACACCGCCGGAGAGCCCGACGATGATATTGGAGGGGTCTGATGTCGTATTCATACGCAGGATGGCTTGGAAACGGCGGTTTTTAAAGGCAGATTTTAACACATTTTAAAGGCGGGCATAAAAATGCCGTCTGAAAGCCCGAGCTTTTTCAGACGGCATTTCAAATATTTTCAGCAGATTAGTGCTGATGCGCTTCGCCGTGGTGATGACCGTGGTCCATTGCCGGCATCGGCGCGGTTTTGACTTCCAGTTGGACGGTTTGCGCTTTGGCGTTTTTAAATTTCAGGGTAACGGGAATCTTGTCGCCCTCTTTTAATTGTTTTTTCAAACCCATAAACATCACGTGATAGCTGCCGGGTTTGAGTTCGGTAACGGATTTCGCCTCCAAAGGCACGCCGCCTTCGACT
Source organism: Neisseria lactamica (assembly GCF_901482445.1). Lineage (NCBI taxonomy): Bacteria > Pseudomonadati > Pseudomonadota > Betaproteobacteria > Neisseriales > Neisseriaceae > Neisseria > Neisseria lactamica. The sequence goes on from NZ_LR590477.1 coordinate 977,727, forward strand.
TCGCGCATCCGCATCACACCGTTATCATTGATATGGGTATGCACTTCGATGCGGTCGGCAACAGGGCTGCTTCCGCCGAGCAAAAAGTCTTGTTTGGCTTCGTCGTTGTGGATTTTCATGAACGCACCGCCCATTTTCATACCTTCGACGGTGGTGCGCGCCCAGCCGTCCTCGATGTGGACTCCGGCGGCGGAAACCGCGCCTGCCAAACCTGCCATCATCACGGCTGCCAATAGTTTTTTCATCTTTCTACTCCTTAAATGTCAAACGAGGATGCGCTCATCTTACAAACAAATACCGTTCGGAAATTTGATATAGATTAAGCGAATAATAAATACTACATACTAATCCTAAAGGGTTACAAATCCTGCTGCAAGCGTTTTACCCGAACAGGGCGGACAGCCAAACCGCCGCCAACATCAGCATCGCGAACAATTGTGCGGCAGAACCTGCGTCTTTGGCGCGTTTGGCCAGCTCGTGTTTTTCGGTCGAAGTATGATCGACGGCGGCTTCGACGGCGGTGTTGAACAGTTCGACAATGACCGACACAAAAGACGCGATAATCAACGGCAGGCGGACGGCGGTTTCGGAAACCCAAAAAAATGCCGCGCACACCAGCAGCGCGTTCAGCCACAAAACCTGACGGAATGCCGCTTCGTAACGGTAGGCAGCGGCGATGCCGTCTATCGAATAGCCGAATGCGTTAATAACGCGCCTGATGCCGCCTTTTCCTTTTTTTTCTGCCGCGTAGGAGGAAGGTTCCATCGGTATCCTTTCAAAATGTTCTCAATATAGTGGATTAACAAAAACCAGTACGGCGTTGCCTCGCCTTAGCTCAAAGAGAACGATTCTCTAAGGTGCTCAAGCACCAAGTGAATCGGTTCCGTACTATTTGTACTGTCTGCGGCTTCGTCGCCTTGTCCTGATTTTTGTTAATCCACTATATATACCGTCTGAAAACGGGGCGGAGGGGTGTCCGTACGGTATTAAGCGCATCCCTGCCGGCTGAGAGAAAACCCTGCCTGCCCGATCAAACCAGGCGGTTGTGAAGCAAAAGCCTTTCAGACGGCATCGGTTTAACGTACCGACCACGCGGCAACGGCATCGGCAAACATTGCCGCCACATCGAAACCTTTTTGTTTCATAATTTCTTGGAATCCGGTCGGGCTGGTTACGTTGACTTCGGTCAGGTTGCTGCCGATAACGTCCAAACCGGCCAGCAGGATGCCGCGCCGTTTGAGTTCGGGGGCGAGCGTTTCGGCAATTTCGCGGTCGCGTCCGCCCAATTCCTGCGCCACGCCGCGCCCGCCTGCCGCAAGGTTGCCGCGTGTTTCGCCGTTTTGCGGAATACGCGCCAAAGCATAAGGGACGACTTCGCCGCCGATAATCAGGATGCGTTTGTCACCGTGGACGATTTCGGGAATGTAGCGTTGCGCCATAATGGTGCGGGAATCAAGCCGCATCAGGGTTTCGAGGATGCTGCCGATGTTGGGGGCTTTTTCGGTCAGGCGGAAAATGCCCATACCGCCCATACCGTCCAGCGGTTTGACGATGATGTCGCCGTGTTCTTTCAAAAATGCGCGGACATCGGCGGAACGGGTCGTTACCAGCGTGGGCGCGGTAAAGCGGCTGAAATTCAAAATCGCCAGTTTTTCGTTGAAGTCGCGCATCGCCTGTCCGCTGTTAAAAACCTTCGCGCCCTGCTGTTCCGCCAGCGTCAGTAATTGGGTGGCGTAGAGGTATTGCATATCGAACGGCGGATCGGTACGCATAATCACGGCATCAAATGCTTTCAATGCCGTCTGAACTTTCTCTGCGGATTTGAACCATGCATGATCATCATCGGCTTTTGCACCCAAAAACTCAAATGCCGCTGCCTGTGCCGTTACCAGGCCGCCGTTTACAGACAATTCCCCGCTCAAGGTATGAAAAAGCTGCCAACCGCGTTTTGCCATTTCGCGCATCATCGCGTAGGTGGTGTCTTTGTAGGTTTTGAAACTTGCCATCGGGTCGGCGATAAAGAGGACTTTCATCATATTTCCTTTCCGGTGTGCCGAATGTGCCGCATTTCGCGGGCAAAGGGGAAATGCCGTCCGAACAATATTCAGACGGCAAGGATGGAGTTTTACTTAGGCTGCCAAGAGTCTTTCAACGTGACCGTGCGGTTAAACACCGGCGTGTCTTTGCCGTGGTCTTTGCGGTCGGTTACGAAGTAGCCGATACGCTCGAACTGCCAACGGCTTTCTGCCGGCAAATCTTTGGCGGCAGGTTCGGCGTAGGCGGTGATTTCCTTGACGGATTCCGGATTGAGGAAATCGGTGAACGGCAGGTATTCGCCGTCTTCTCCGCGCACGGCATCGGGACGCTCGACGGTAAAGAGGCGGTCGTACAGGCGGACTTTGATTTCGGCGGCGTGTTCGGCAGACACCCAATGAATCACGCCTTTGACTTTTCTGCCTTCGGGATTTTTGCCCAAGGTATCGTGGTCGATGCTGCATTTGAGTTCGACCACATTGCCTGCCTCGTCTTTGACGACTTCATCGCACTTGATGACATAGCCGTGGCGCAAACGCACTTCGCCGCCGGGAATCAGGCGTTTGAAGCCTTTGGGCGGGTTTTCGGCAAAGTCGTCGGCTTCGATGTAGATGGTTTGGGAAACAGGTACTTCGCGATCGCCCATTTCCTCGTGGTTCGGATGGAACGCGGCACGGCGGCTTTGGGTTTTGCCGGCTTCAAAGTTGGTCAGGGTGACTTTGAGCGGGTTCAAAACCGCCATCAGGCGTGGCGCGGAGTTTTCCAGCTCTTCGCGAATCGCGCCTTCCAACACGCTCATGTCGACGATGTTTTCAGATTTGGAAATACCGGCGCGTTTGGCAAACAGGCGCAAACCTTCGGGCGTGTATCCGCGGCGGCGCATACCGGAAATGGTCGGCATACGCGGATCGTCCCAGCCGGAAACGTGTTTTTCCACAACCAACTGATTCAATTTCCGTTTGGAGGTAATGGTGTACAAAAGCTCCAAGCGTGAAAACTCGTATTGGCGCGGACGGGTGGCGTGCGGCGCGGGGATGTTGTCCAACACCCAGTCGTAAAGCGGACGGTGCGCTTCAAATTCGAGCGTACACAAGGAATGCGTGATGCCTTCGATGGCATCGGAAATGCAATGCGTGTAGTCGTACATCGGGTAGATGCACCATTTGTCGCCGGTGTTGTGGTGATGGGCGCGGCGGATGCGGTAGATGACGGGGTCGCGCATATTGATGTTGCCTGATGCCATGTCGATTTTCAGGCGCAGGGTTTTGCTGCCGTCGGGGAATTCTCCGTTTTTCATGCGCGTGAACAGGTCGAGGTTTTCTTCGATACTGCGGTCGCGATAAGGGCTGTTTTTGCCCGCTTCGGTCAGCGTGCCGCGGTATTCGCGCATTTCTTCGGGTGTCAAATCATCGACATACGCTTTGCCGTCTTGGATTAAACCGACGGCGTAGTCGTAAAGCCGGTCGAAATAATTGGAAGCGAAACGCGGTTCGCCCGCCCAATGGAAACCGAGCCACTCGACATCTTCTTTGATGGCGTTGACGTATTCGTCGTTTTCTTTTTCAGGATTGGTATCGTCAAAACGCAGATTGCACAAGCCGTCGTAAATATACGCCAAACCAAAGTTCAGGCAGATGGATTTGGCGTGTCCGATGTGCAGGTAGCCGTTGGGTTCGGGCGGGAAACGGGTTTGGACGGCTGTATGTTTGCCGCTTTCGAGGTCTTCTTCGATGATGGTGCGGATAAAGTGGTTGTCCGCGAATTGGTCTTTATTGAGCATAGTTTTCTTTGAACGGATGGCTTCAGACGGCATTGGAATGATTCCGTATGCCGTCTGAAGCGGTTTGGGAATGTGTTTATTGTACCCGACTTGCGCGCTTTGACATAGCGTTCAGACGGCATCGGCAATCAGGCATTCCACCCCCGCCTCTTTCAGCATCTTCTGCATCGCGGTATCGGGCAGCCGGTCGGTAAATACTTTGTCAAATGCCGTAATGTCGCCGAGCCTGACCAGCGCGTTGCTGCGGAATTTGCTGTGATCCACGCCGAGGAAGCGGACGCGCGCGTTGGCTATCATCGCCTGCATGACGCTGACTTCCTTGTAATCGTAATCCAAAAGCGAACCGTCGCTCTCCACGCCGTGCGTACTCATCACTGCATAATCGACTTTGAACTGGTTGATAAAATCGACGGTTGCCACGCCGGTAATGCCGCCGTCCAAAGGGCGGACGACTCCGGAAGTGATGATGACCGTGTAATCCGTCCGCGCCGAAACGATGGAGGCGACGTGGATATTGTTGGTAATCACCCTCAGGCTGCCGCGCCGCCTCACCAGCTCCGATGCCACGGCTTCCATCGTCGTGCCGATACTGACAAACAGCGATGACTCGTCGGGAATATGTTCCGCAATCAGCCGGGCAATGGCGTTTTTTTCGTTTTGACATTGAATTTGGCGGCTGGCAGGCAGCCCCTCCGGCAAGTTTCCGCCCGAGGACGCGCCGCCGTGATGGCGTTTCAGGCTGCCGGCATCCTCCAACTCGCGGATGTCGCGGCGTATCGTCTGCGGGGTAACGTCCAATGCGGCGGCAAGCTCGTCCACCGACATAAACTGATGCCGGCGGACAAGGCTTAAAATCTCTCCGTGCCTTTGGATTTTCGGTTTCATCGTTTTCTGCCTCCTTGCATCGGGATGCCGATTTTACCGCGTTCAGCCCAAAGCGGAAAACACCACCATCAGAAACGGAGCGGCGATATTGACCACCACGCCGAAGCTGACCGCTACCGGTACGGCTTCCAAGCCGCCCGCACCCTGAATCACGGGCAATGTGAAATCCATACTGGTCGCGCCGCCGACCCCCACCGCCGCATCGGGAAAACGCTTCATCAGCAGCGGAATAAATGCCAGCGCGAACAGTTCTCGTGCCAAATCGTTCAAAAGCGCGATACTGCCCCATACCGCGCCGTAAGCCTCGGTCATCACCAAACCCGAGAGGGAATACCAACCGAAGCCGGAAGCCATCGCCAAACCTTTCACCCACGACACACCGTCTGCCGATGCGGCAAACAGCAGCCCGCCTAAAAGAGATGAAAGCATAAACCAGACCGACAACCGAATACCCCTGCGGTTGACCAAAACCTGCCGCAACGATACGCCGCCGCTTTTGAGCTGTACGCCGATGAGGAACACCAGCAGCATCAGGCAGTACATACCCGCGTTTTCAGACGGCAGCCAAATATCGCGCATCAATTTACCGAACACAAAACCGAGTACCACGCATCCGAGCTGCCTCACACTGCCCGACACACCGACTGAAACACCCTTGCCTTTTCCCTTTATCCGCCACGGGGATAAGCTCCCCAAAGCCGCCAAGGCAAGCAGGTTCGCCCCGACCGTACAAACAAACAGCCACAGAACCGTCAACGCCATATCGTCCAACCGCGAACCCAAATCCTCCACGCGCGACAACGATACGCCGATCAGCAGCAGCACGGCATACACCAAAACCGACAGCACCTTGTCCAAAGCGGGCAGGTAAGGCTTGGGAACACGGATAAAAAATCCGGCGAACATCGGTATCAATACCGAAAGCAATGTCATCAGGCTGTCCATCTACTGCCCTCCTTTATTGCCGCATGATATGTGCGGTTTAAAAATTGCCGTCTGAAAATTGCAGATACCCGCATCCATATTTCAGACGGCATCAGGTTCGCCATTAAAAAACCGCCTGAAGGTTCAGGCGGCTTATCCGCTCCGGCATTCAATCTTCCAAAGTCTTTTCCAAACGCTCCATACAGTTGCCCAAATGGCGGCGCAGGATTTTGACCACGCGGTTGCGCCTGCCCGCCAGCAGCAGGTCGAGGATTTCGCGGTGTTCGGAATGCGTATGCGTATTGATGGCGTGTTTTTCCTCGCGATGCACGCCCGCCACGGCGACAATCAGGGAAGACCGCGCGCACAGCGTGTTCATAATGTCGAACAGCACATCGTTGCCCACCAGGCGCGCCAGTTCGACGTGAAAGGCATTGGACAGGCGGTTCCAGCCGACGCGGTCGCCCCTGCCGGAAGCCTCTTCTTCGCGCCTTATCATCGCATAAAGCGGCTTGAGGCGCGTTTCCAAATCCGGCAAATCTGCGAGGATATTCAAAATCATCGTCTCCATTTCGATGCGCGCATTGAACACATCCTGCATTTCTTTCAAATCGGGAACGTGGACGAATGCGCCCCTGTTGGGTTGCAAATCGACAATCTTGTCGTGCGCCAAAAGCGACAGCGCGCCGCGGACGGTGTTGCGCGAACACACCATCTGGCGGCAAAGTTCGGACTCGGTCAGCTTTTTGCCGGGCAGCAGCACCTGATCGGTAATGCCGTCCAAAATCAGAGCGTAAACACGGAACAGCTCCGAATCGTGCCGCTCTTCGAGAATCAGGGAAGACGTGGTCGGCGCATGGATAATGTCGTCGTTTTCAAAGTTCATGATGTTTTCCGTATTTTTACGCTTTCAAATTTTTTAAGATGTTTTAAGGCGGCTGTGTTTCAAATCGTGTCGGAGGAATTAAAGCATTGCACAAATTTATTTTATAGTGGATTAACAAAAATCAGGACAAGGCGACGAAGCCGCAGACAGTACAAATAGTACGGAACCGATTCACTTGGTGCTTCAGCACCTTAGAGAATCGTTCTCTTTGAGCCAAGGCGAGGCAACGCCGTACTGGTTTTTGTTAATCCACTATAATTCAATAAATTAATATATGGCTTAAAATAACGGGATGCCCGCCTTCCGCCCACCTGCAGAAGCAGTCGGGTATCATTTTAAAACGCAGCATTTAAAATTTGACCGAAAATTGTTGACAATCCGGAATCAAGCCTGCACAATACCCCGACAAGTCCAAGTATTATAAAGGCTGAATAAAGAGGAAATAGCAGGCAGATATATTCGGGAGGTGCAGTCCGAATATATCTGCTTTTTTATGCTCTTCCGACCTGCCTGCCGCGCTTTTCCCCCTTCAGACGGCATCGGATATTTTCCTCATAATGATGCTTATTTCTCCGCTCCGGCAATTTCAAAACTATGGGTAATCTTTGCCGCTTTGCCCAACATAATCGAAGCCGAACAGTATTTTTCGGCAGACATCTGCACGGCGCGCCCAATGGCCGATTCTTTCAAATCGTGCCCGAATACTTTGAAATGGATGTGGATTTCGGTAAACACGCGCGGCGCATCGTCCGCCCGTTTCGCCGTAACCGTCGCCCGGCAGTCAGTCACTTTCTGACGCTGTTTTTCGGCAATCATCACCACATCGATGCTCGAACAGCCCGCCACGCCCAACAGCAGCATCTCCATCGGGCTGGGGCCGCGTTTGACCGCGCCTTCTGCCGCCGCACCTTCCATAACGACGCTGTGTCCGCCTTCCGTCGTGCCGACAAAACACATCCCGTCTATCCATTTTGATGTAACCTGCATCGTTCCTCCCTCCGGATAATCACATTAAAACCGCCCTGCATATGGCGTTATTGCAAACAATTTCAAGCAGCCGGCACAAAAGCCGGAATTGCCGCCTAAGGTTTGGCGGGCCGTCCGTCGATTTGTGCCGATTTGAGTTTCAAGGTATAGGTTTTGCCGTCGTCGGTATAGCCGATTTGCGCCGGAATATTGTGCAGGGACGGCGCGAAGAAATAGCTTACCGTATCATCCCCCCGCCGAACCTGATATTTGACAACCTCGGTTTCCGCGCCGCCTATGCTGTACGTTCCCGTACCGGTTTTGTTCAAACCGCCGACGGAATAGAGTTTTTTGCCGTTGGTGATTTTCAGTCCCGGAGGGAGTTTCGCATCATTTGCCGCCAGCTGCCAGGCAAGCGTGAACAAATCCATAGCCCGGGGGCTTTGCTCGGTTTTGCCCTCGCCTGCTTTGCCGTAGGTTACGCTGCCGTCGGCGAATTTGGCCTCCGCATACAGTTTGCCCCTGCGTATGTCTTTATAGTAGGCAGGGTGCAGGGTATTGCCGGCAACCGTACCGCCGGACTCGAAACGGATATTGTATAGCGGCACTTTAATCGTCGAAACAATTTTATAAGCATTGCCGCTGCGTTCAAATGTCATCGTGGCGGGAATGCCGTAGCTGCCCGAATAATGCAGCACGGCGGATTGGGGCAGCCCTGCCGCATACGCGCACGGCAGGATGGCGGACAAAATGGTGGCGGAAAATATATTTTTAAAAGTCTTCATCATTTGCTCCCGCCCGGTTTACGCCGTCAGAAAACGGGCGGCATCGGTGTTTTCCGAATTTCTGACGCGGTTTCCCTCGATAATCAGGCGGCCGGCGGCAAAATCGGCAACGGCTTTCGGATAGAGTCTGTGTTCGACAGCCAAAACCCGGGCAGCAACATCGTCTGCCGTATCGCCGTCGAGTATCGGCACAACCCCTTGCGACACAATCGGGCCGCAATCCAGTTCGGCAGTAACGAAATGGATGGTGCAGCCGGCAACGCGGCAACCCGCCTCCAAAGCGCGTTCGTGCGTATGAAGTCCGGTAAACGAGGGCAGGATGGACGGATGGATGTTCATCAGCCTGCCTTCGTAACGGGCGCAGAACTCAGGGGTCAGAATCCGCATAAAACCTGCCAAAACCACCAAGTCGGGTTGATATGCGTCAATTTTTTCCATCATGGCCGTATCGAAAGCAAGTCGTGATTCAAAGTTTTTATGGTTCAGGCTGCCGGTCGGGATGCCGCGTTCTGCCGCCCATTGCAAACCGGCAGCCGTTTCGCTGTTGCTCAACACGGCGGCAATGCGGACGTTGGGAATGGCGGCGTTGATGATTGCCTGCATATTGCTGCCGCGTCCGGAAATCAGGATGACGATGTTTTTCATAATGGTGCGCTTTTGAAAGGGATGCCGTCTGAACCGCTGTTTGGTGGCTTCAGACGGCATTTGCCGTAAAAATGCCCGAAAACCTGTTTCGGGCAAGGATTCGGACTTAATTTACTTTTTTGATGTCGACTTGAACCGGCTGCTTGGCGGGCGCGTTTTCCGGCGCACCGACTTTAACCAGTTTCACATCAAATACCAAAGTGGCGTTCGGGCCGATTTTTTCGCCCGCGCCCTGTTCGCGGTAGGCAAGGTTGGACGGAATGTAGAACGTGGCTTCGCCGCCTTCTTTCAGAAGCTGTACGCCCTCTGTCCAACCGGGGATTACTTGGCTTAACGGGAAGGTTGCCGGACCGCCGTTGGCTTTGCTGCTGTCGAATACCGTACCGTCAATCAGGCGGCCTTCGTATTCCACAGTAACGATGTCGTCTTTGGTCGGCTGTTTGCCTTCGCCCTGTTTGGTGATTTTGTATTGCAGGCCGGAAGCGGTGGTTTTCACACCTTCTTTGGCGGCATTTTCCTTCAGGAAGGCTTCGCCTTTTTCTTTATTGGCCTTCGCGTCCGCCTTGTGTTTTTCTACGGCTTTGGCCTGTTGTTCCTGCAGGAATTTCATCATCACTTCCTGAGCCTGCTCTTCGGTCATTTTGATTTCTTTGCCTTCATACACTGCCTGCATGGCTTCGGTAAAGACTTTCAAATCGATTTCCGCGCCCTGTTCCTTCATTTGCTTGAGGGAGCGTCCGATGTCCACGCCCATCGCATAGCTTGCCTGCTGCATCGTGCTGCCGATTGAAGAGGTGTCGCCCTGCGCGGCAGAGGCTGCGGCAGGTTCGGATGCGGTTGCGGCGGGAGTGGCTTCTTTTTTGCCGCAGGCGGAAAGCGCCAAAGCGGCGGAAAGGGTCAGTGCGCTGATTTTGAAAATGGTGTTCATAATGGCTCTTCGCTGTTTATCAAGGTCGGAAAAACGGGATTATAGCCGAGTTTGAATCAAATAGAATCAAAGCGGTTTAAATTTTGTAAGCATGGCGGCAAGACAACATTAACCCCTCCCGCCCATATCGTGATGCCCGATGTCGAAACCGCTTTTACGGTAGGCGGCAAAACGCCCGCGCGCTTCGGCAAGTTCCTCAAGGCTGCCGCCGACGATTTCCAGGATGCGTTCCGGCAATACGGGCGCGGCGTTCCAAAAATCATCCGACAAATTGAGAACAGTCATATCTGCCGCAATTTCGGGAATCCTATCGCCCGCCGCCAGCAAAACCGGCGTATCCGCCGGCATCGGACATCCCGCCTCCCAAATTTCATGCGGGACGAAACTTTCCGCTTCATATCGCCAGAGCGCTTTGTCCAATTCTTGAACCTGCCCGAACGAGTCGGACCACACCAGCACCCTGCCCCCGTCACGGATGGCGCGCGCAATCAGCCGGCAGGTAAAAAGGGGGATTTGTCCAACATGGGTATAAAAGGTAACTTTCGGCATATTGTTTGAGCATTTGGCAGGACGATGCCGTCTGAAAGGCTTCAGACGGCATTGCGGCAAAATTAAAGATTCCGCAGATAGTTCAGCAGCAGGGGAACGGGACGGCCGGTCGCACCTTTTTCACCGCCGGATTTCCACGCCGTACCCGCGATGTCGAGGTGCGCCCACGGATAGTCTTCGGTGAAGTAAGACAGGAAGGTGGCGGCGGTAATCGTGCCCGCACCGGGCGTGCCGATGTTGGGGATGTCGGCGAAATTGGATTTGAGCTGGTCTTTATAGGTTTCAAAGAGCGGCAGTTGCCACGCTTTGTCGTCCACGTTGCGGGAAGCGGCAAGCAGGCTGTCGATCAAATCCTGATTGTTGCCCATCACGCCGCTGACATCATGACCCAAGGCGACAATACACGCCCCCGTTAAAGTCGCCACATCAATCACGGCCTTAGGTTTGAACTGCTCGGCGTAAGTGAGCGCGTCGCACAAAATCAGACGGCCTTCGGCATCGGTGTTCAATACTTCGATGGTCAAGCCTTTCATACTTTTCACGACATCGCCCGGTTTGTTTGCCGCACCGGAAGGCATATTTTCACAAGTGGCGACGACGGCAATCAGATTAATCGGCAGTTGCAGCTTGACGGCGGCGCAGAAGGTGCTGATGACTGTTGCCGCGCCGCACATATCAAACTTCATTTCGTCCATGTTCAGGCCAGGTTTGAGGGAAATGCCGCCGGTGTCGAAGGTAATGCCTTTGCCGACCAATACCACAGGCGCGGCTTCTTTGTCCGCCTCACCGAAATAGCTCAGTTCGACCAAATAGGGATCTTCGACGCTGCCTTTGGCGACAGACCAGAACGAACCCATGTTTTCTTTGATGTAGTCTTTTTCAATGATTTTGGCGTGTGCGCCCAGTTTTTCGGCTTCGGCTTTGGCGGTGCGCGCTAAAAATTCGGGCGTGCATTCGTTGGGCGCGGCATTGCCCAAGTCACGGCAGAGGCTTTGTCCGTAAACCTGCGCTTCGGCGACGCGCAAGGCTTCTTTGACGGCGGCTTCATGTGCGCTGTGGAACACGGCTTCTGCAAATTTGGCGGGCTTGGCTTCTTTTTTGTAGCGGTCGAAACGGTAGGCGGCATTGCCGAATGCAATCGCAAACGCTTCGGCAACGGCTGCGGCCTGCGCTTCTTCAAACGCATAAACATCTACATTGACCGTTTCCTGATTTTGAGCCCATTTGGCGGCTTCGGCGGCGGCTTTGTTCAGCGCGGCGCGATCGGTGCTTTTCAGACGGCATACGGCAACAGCCTGCAAACCGTTGTCCGTCGGAATTTTAGTGTCGGCAAAAATTTGACCTTCTTCAAGCGAAGACAAAAGGGCAAGGGCGGTCGGGTTGCCCAGTTGCGATGCTTCGGCACAGACAAATAGCTGTGCGCCTGCCTGTTGCGCCTGCAAAGTTTCGGCTTTTGTGCTAAATTTCACGTTTATCCTCCTGATTGTGGCGGTTTCGGTAGTTTCAGACGGCCCTTCGCATCAAAAGGCCGTCTGAAGACGGTTGGCACGATTGTACCCCATTTGAAGCGCCGTCTGAAACCTTGCGCGGACAATCCGCCTGCGCCGAACCGCTGCCGCGATTCTATGATTTACCAAAGAAACCTCATCAAAGAACTCTCTTTTACCGCCGTCGGCATTTTCGTCGTCCTCTTGGCGGTGTTGGTCTCCACACAGGCGATCAACCTGCTCGGACGCGCCGCCGACGGGCGCGTCGCCATCGATGCCGTACTGGCATTGGTCGGCTTTTGGATTATCGGGATGACCCCGCTTTTGCTGGTTCTGACCGCATTCATCAGCACGCTGACCGTATTGACCCGCTACTGGCGCGACAGCGAAATGTCGGTCTGGCTCTCCTGCGGGTTGGCATTGAAACAGTGGATACGCCCGGTAATGCAGTTTGCCGTGCCGTTTGCCGTTTTGGTTGCCGTGATGCAGCTTTGGGTGATGCCGTGGGCGGAACTGCGCAGCCGCGAATATGCCGAAATATTGAAGCAGAAGCAGGAATTGTCTTTGGTGGAAGCAGGCAGGTTCAACACTTTGGGCAAGCGCAACGGCAGGGTTTATTTTGTCGAAACCTTCGACACCGAATCCGGCATCATGAAAAACCTGTTCCTGCGCGAACAGGACAAAAACGGCAACGACAACATTATCTTCGCCAAAGAAGGCAATTTCTCGCTGAACGACAACAAACGCACGCTTGAATTACGCGACGGCTACCGTTACAGCGGCACACCCGGCAAAGCCGATTACAACCGCGTTTCTTTCCGGCATCTCAGCCTGATTATCAGCACCACGCCCAAACTCATCGACCCTGTTTCACACCGCCGCACCATTCCGACCGCCCAACTGATCGGCAGCAGCAACCCGCAACATCAGGCGGAATTGATGTGGCGCATCTCGCTGACCGTCAGCGTTTTGCTGCTGTGCCTGCTCGCCGTGCCGCTTTCCTATTTCAACCCGCGCGGCGGACACACCTACAATATCTTGATTGCCATCGGTTTGTTTCTAATTTACCAAAACGGGCTGACCCTGCTTTTTGAAGCCGTTGAAAATGGAAAAATCCATTTCTGGCTCGGACTTCTGCCTATGCACATCATCATGTTTGCCGTTGCACTCATTCTGTTGCGCGTCCGCAGTATGCCCGCGCGGCCATTTTGGCGGGCGGTTGCCGAAAGCCTGACACCGAAAGGCAGAAAATGAACCTGATTTCACGCTACATCATCCGCCAAATGACGGCGATGACCGTTTACACCCTCCTCGCCTTCCTCGCTTTGTACAGCTTTTTTGAAATCCTGTACGAAACCGGCAACCTCGGCAAAGGCAGCTACGGCATATGGGAAATGCTGGGTTACACCGCCCTCAAAATGCCCGCCCGCGCCTACGAACTGATGCCCCTCGCCACCCTGATAGGCGGGCTGCTTTCTCTCGGCAGGCTGGCTGCCGACAGCGAACTGACCGTCATCAAGGCAGGCGGTGTAAGCACCCGGAAACTATTATCGGTCCTGTCGCAGTTCGGGCTGATTTTCGCCCTCGCCACCGCCGCGCTCGGCGAATGGATTGCCCCCGCGCTGAACCAAAAAGCCGAAAACATCAAAGCCGCCGCCATCAACGGCAAAATCAGCACCGGCAATACCGGCCTTTGGCTCAAAGAACAAAACAGCATCATCAACATACGCGAAATGCTGCCCGACCATACCCTGCTGGGCATCAAAATTTGGGAGCGCAACGATAAAAACGAACTGGTGCAGGCAACGGAAGCCGAGTCCGCCGTTTTAAACGACGACGGCAGCTGGCAGTTGAAAAACATCCGCCGCAGCACGCTTGGCGAAGACAAAGTCGAAACCTCCTCCGCAGCCGAAGAAAACCTGCCGATTTCCGTCAAGCGCAACCTCATGGAAGTGTTGCTCGTCAAACCCGATCAAATGTCCGTCGGCGAACTGACCGCCTACATCAGCCACCTCGAAAACAACAGGCAAAACACCCAAATCTACGCGATTGCCCTGTGGCACAAACTGGTTTACCCCGTCGCCGCCTGGGTGATGGCGCTCGTCGCCCTCGCCTTTACCCCGCAAACCACCCGCCACGGCAATATGGGCTTGAAACTCTTCGGCGGCATCTGCCTCGGACTGCTGTTCCACTTCGCCGGACGGCTCTTCGGATTTACCGCCCGGCTCTACGGCGTACCGCCTTTCCTCGCCGGCATCCTTCCCACCGCCCTCTTTGCCCTGATCGGCATATGGCTGATACGCAAACAGGAAAAACGTTAAACAAATGCCGTCTGAACCTCTCTTCAGACGGCATTTGTTTTCATTGACACATTCCCACAGACAGATAGCCATTCCCTATTACATTACCTGTCATAACAGTTCCATTTTTGTTAAAACTAGTCTATGATAGCGGTGCAAATATTGTTTACAATATTTAACGCAAATCATTTGCAACCCGACAAAAGAAAAACAGAAAAAGGAACAAAGAGATGTTAGAAGCCTATCGTAAAGCCGCCGCCGAGCGCGCTGCCCTTGGTATTCCCGCCCTTCCTCTGACTGCTCAGCAAACCGCCGATTTGGTTGAGCTGCTGAAAAGCCCGCCCGCAGGCGAAGGCGAGTTCTTGGTCGAACTGCTTGCCCACCGCGTACCGCCCGGCGTGGACGATGCCGCCAAAGTCAAAGCCTCATTCCTGGCTGCCGTTGCCGAAGGCAGCGCATCCAGCCCGTTGGTTTCCCCCGAATATGCGACCGAACTCTTAGGTACGATGCTCGGCGGTTACAATATCCACGCCTTAATCGAACTCTTGGACGACGACAAACTCGCGCCCATTGCCGCCAAAGGCTTGAAACATACGCTTCTGATGTTCGATTCCTTCCACGACGTTCAGGAAAAAGCCGAAAAAGGCAACAAATACGCGCAGGAAGTATTGCAATCTTGGGCGGATGCCGAATGGTTCACTTCCCGTGCCAAAGTTCCCGAAAAAATCACCGTTACCGTCTTCAAAGTCGACGGCGAAACCAATACGGACGATCTCTCTCCCGCGCCCGACGCGTGGAGCCGTCCCGATATTCCGCTGCACGCGCTGGCGATGTTGAAAAACCCGCGCGACGGCATCAATCCCGACAAACCGGGCGAAGTCGGCCCGATTAAATCGTTGGAAGAACTCAAAGCCAAAGGTCATCCTGTTGCCTACGTCGGCGACGTGGTCGGTACCGGTTCTTCACGCAAATCCGCGACCAACTCCGTCATTTGGCATACCGGCGAAGACATCCCGTTCGTGCCGAACAAACGCTTCGGCGGCGTATGCCTGGGCGGAAAAATTGCGCCGATTTTCTTCAATACTCAAGAAGATTCCGGCGCATTGCCGATTGAAGTCGATGTTTCCGCGCTGAAAATGGGCGATGTCGTCGATATCCTGCCTTATGAAGGCAAAATCGTGAAAAACGGCGAAACCGTTGCCGAGTTCAGCCTGAAATCACAAGTATTGCTGGACGAAGTGCAAGCCGGCGGCCGTATCAACCTGATTATCGGTCGAGGTCTGACCGCCAAAGCGCGCGAAGCCCTGAAACTGCCTGCCTCTACCGCATTCCGCCTGCCTCAAGCACCTGCCGAGAGCAAAGCCGGTTTCACCTTGGCACAAAAAATGGTCGGCCGTGCCTGCGGTCTGCCTGAAGGACAAGGCGTGCGCCCGGGTACTTACTGCGAACCGCGTATGACGACGGTCGGCTCGCAAGACACTACCGGCCCGATGACCCGCGACGAGTTGAAAGACTTGGCTTGTTTGGGCTTCTCCGCCGATATGGTAATGCAGTCTTTCTGCCACACCGCCGCCTATCCGAAACCTGTCGATGTGAAAACCCATAAAGAACTGCCTGCCTTCATTTCCACCCGCGGCGGCGTGTCCCTGCGTCCGGGCGACGGCGTGATCCACTCGTGGCTCAACCGCCTGCTGCTGCCCGATACCGTCGGCACCGGCGGCGACAGCCACACCCGATTCCCCATCGGTATTTCCTTCCCCGCCGGCTCCGGCTTGGTTGCCTTTGCCGCCGCAACGGGCGTAATGCCGCTCGATATGCCCGAGTCCGTATTGGTACGCTTCAGCGGCAAACTGCAACCGGGCGTAACCCTGCGCGATTTGGTAAACGCCATTCCGCTGTACGCGATTAAACAAGGTTTGCTGACCGTTGCCAAAGCCGGTAAGAAAAACATCTTCTCCGGCCGCATTCTCGAAATCGAAGGCCTGCCCGATTTGAAAGTGGAACAAGCCTTTGAATTGACCGACGCATCCGCCGAACGCTCCGCCGCCGGCTGTACCGTGAAGCTCAACAAAGAGCCGATTATCGAGTACATGAAATCCAACGTCGTGTTGATGAAAAACATGATTGCCGACGGCTATCAAGATTCGCGCACTTTGGAACGCCGCATCAAGGCTATGGAAAAATGGCTGGCAAATCCCGAGTTGCTCGAAGCGGATAAAGATGCCGAATACGCCGCCGTGATTGAAATCAACATGGACGACATCAAAGAGCCGATTATCGCCTGCCCGAACGATCCGGACGATGTATGCTTTATGTCCGAACGCTCCGGCACCAAAATCGACGAAGTGTTCATCGGTTCTTGTATGACCAACATCGGCCACTTCCGCGCCGCCTCCAAACTTTTGGAAGGCAAGAGCGACATCCCCGTCCGCTTGTGGGTTGCGCCGCCGACCAAAATGGACGCGAAAGAGTTGTCCGACGAAGGTCACTACGGTGTGCTCGGCCGTGCAGGCGCACGTATGGAAATGCCGGGTTGCTCATTGTGTATGGGTAACCAAGCCCAAGTACACGAAGGCGCAACCGTCATGTCCACTTCGACTCGCAACTTCCCGAACCGTTTGGGTAAAAATACCTTTGTTTACCTCGGTTCGGCGGAATTGGCAGCGATTTGCTCCAAACTGGGTAAAATCCCGACCGTTGAAGAATATCAGGCCAATATCGGCATCATCAACGAACAGGGCGATAAAATCTACCGCTATATGAACTTCAACGAAATCGACAGCTACAACGAAGTAGCCGAGACCGTGAATGTTTGATTCCCGTCATCCGCATGGAGTAAGGGATTGACCGCAATGCCGTCTGAACAACCTTCAGACGGCATTGCAACATTCCGCTAACCCTTCTTTCCGCAAACGCTGCAAATACGGCGTTCACGCCCCCACATAAAGGAAACGACAGTGAACCTGAAAAACCGCCATTTTCTGAAACTTTTAGACTTCACGCCGGAAGAAATCACCGCCTACCTCGACCTTGCCGCCGAATTGAAAGCCGCCAAAAAGGCAGGGCGTGAAATCCAACGGATGAAAGGGAAAAACATCGCCCTGATTTTTGAAAAAACTTCGACCCGCACACGTTGCGCGTTTGAAGTTGCCGCACGCGACCAAGGCGCGGGGGTTACTTATCTGGAATCGTCCGCCAGCCAAATCGGGCATAAAGAAAGCATCAAAGACACCGCCCGCGTCTTGGGCAGGATGTACGATGCCATCGAATATCGCGGCTTCGGGCAGGAAACCGTCGAAGAATTGGCGAAATATGCCGGCGTACCCGTATTCAACGGTCTGACCAACGAGTTCCACCCCACTCAAATGCTTGCCGACGCACTGACTATGCGCGAACACGGCGGCAAACCTTTGAACCAAACCTCATTTGCCTATGTCGGCGACGCGCGTTACAACATGGGCAATTCCCTGCTGATTTTAGGGGCAAAATTGGGGATGGACGTACGTATCGGCGCACCGGAAGGCCTGTGGCCGTCTGAAGGCATTATTGCCGCCGCAAACGCTGTCGCCGAAGAAACCGGCGCAAAAATTACCCTGACCGCGAACCCGCAAGAGGCCGTCAAAGGTGTCGGTTTCATCCATACCGACGTATGGGTCAGTATGGGAGAACCGAAAGAAATATGGCAGGAACGCATTGATTTATTGAAAGATTACCGCGTTACCTCCGAGTTGATGGCGGCATCGGGCAACCCGCAGGTCAAATTCATGCACTGCCTGCCCGCCTTCCACAACCGCGAAACCAAAATCGGCGAATGGATTTATGAAACCTTCGGCTTAAACGGCGTGGAAGTAACGGAAGAAGTATTTGAAAGCCCGGCCGGCATCGTGTTCGACCAAGCGGAAAACCGGATGCACACGATTAAAGCGGTGATGGTTGCGGCTTTGGGCGACTGACACCGTTTTCCGGAATATAGTGGATTAACACAAACCGGTACGGCGTTGCCTCGCCTTGCCGTACTATCTGTACTGTCTGCGGCTTCGCCGCCTTGTCCTGATTTTTGTTAATCCACTATATCATCTTATCCGCCCCGCTTTGCTAATTCGCACCAGTAAAAGCCCCAGCATTGCCGCCTGTGGCATAACCAATCGCTAAACTGCCAACGGTATCCACAACAGGTTTCAGGCTGCCTGAATTTCTCTAATAAATGAAACACTTATTCTATCAACCGTTAATGTAACCAAACAATTATCAAGATAAGAGTAGTTTATTAAATACTTATCTTCTTCAAATTGTATATTTTGTAGGGTTAGATGATTATTTTTTAATTCTGCCGTTATTTCATACTTGAAACTATCATCTATTTTTCTAAATCCAATATTTGAAGTTGATTTATCCAGTATGTAATCATTAAAGATTTCATAGGATAATTCCACTTCATAAAATTGATTTTCAAATATTTTGAATGGGCAGTATGATATAAAACAATGTAGTTCATAACCATTTATTTCAATCAATACCGCCTCCTCAATGGTGTTATCTAACTTTTTGATTTTACATTTATATAACATTTTATCTTGCCTTTGGATAAATTGTTTTGTTTTTTGGATTGTTATTCAAAGTTCTCCAAAAGTCTTTTCCTGATTTTGTATGTATCGTGGTAATACTACCATTTTCATTGGTTCCAACAAAAATAAATTTAGAATGATGGAAAAAGCCGGAACCTTTAAAAGCCGCACATAAGAAAACTGCCTGTCATCAGACAGGCAGTTTGAACGATTGGGAAGAATCAGTTTTTGTCTTGATCGACCAGTTTGTTTTTGGCAATCCAAGGCATCATAGAACGCAGTTGCGCGCCGACTTTTTCGATTTGGTGATCGGCAGTCAGACGGCGGCGGGCAGTCATAGATGCGTAATTTACATTACCTTCTTGGATGAACATTTTGGCGTATTCGCCGGTTTGGATGCGTTTGAGGGCATTACGCATAGCTTCGCGCGATTTGTCGTTGATGACTTCCACACCGGTAACGTATTCGCCGTACTCCGCATTGTTGGAAATGGAGTAGTTCATGTTGGCGATACCGCCTTCGTAAATCAAATCAACGATGAGCTTCATTTCGTGCAGGCATTCGAAGTAGGCCATTTCGGGCGCGTAGCCTGCTTCGGTCAGGGTTTCAAAGCCGGTTTTAATCAATTCGACCAAGCCGCCGCACAATACGGCTTGTTCGCCGAACAGATCGGTTTCGGTTTCTTCGCGGAAGTTGGTTTCAATCACGCCGCCTTTGGTGCCGCCGTTGGCTGCCGCGTAAGACAGGGCGATGTCTTTGGCCTTGCCGCTTTTATCTTGGTAAACGGCAATCAGGGAAGGAACGCCGCCGCCTTTCAGGAATTCGCTGCGTACGGTGTGGCCGGGGCCTTTAGGGGCAATCATAATCACGTCGAGGTCGGCGCGGGGTACGATTTGGTTGAAGTGTACGTTGAAGCCGTGGGCAAACGCCAATACCGCGCCTTCTTTCAAGTTAGGCTCGATTTCGTTTTTATATACGATAGGTTGGTTTTCGTCAGGCAACAGAATCATTACAACGTCGGCCGCTTTGGTTGCTTCGGCAACGGTGCGCACGTCGTGGCCGGCTGCTTCGGCTTTTTTCCAAGAGCCGCCTTGGCGCAGGCCGACTACTACGTTTACGCCCGAATCTTTCAGGTTGGCAGCGTGGGCGTGACCTTGCGAACCGTAACCGATGATGGCGACGGTTTTACCTTTGATCAGAGAAAGATCGGCATCTTTATCATAATAAACTTGCATTTTATTTCCTTAGTGTAAGAGATTTCCGGACAATCCGGGTTGAGTTAAAAAATAATAAGGGGTTAAGCGGGAACTTGGTTCATCAGGACGATTTCCAACGCTTCGGTTTTTCCTTCGATGGACTTGACGAAGTTTTGAAAATGTCCGCTGGCATTGTGTTCGTCAATAGCCGCTTGGGATTTCCAATTTTCTACGAATACGAAACGGTTGGGTTTGCCGATTTCCTGGTGCAGGTCGTAGCCGATGTTGCCTTCTTCCGCGCGGCTGGCTTTGACCAGGCTTTGGAACAAGGGTTTCAGCGTTTCCGTGTATTCGGGTTTGACGGTAACTAATGCAACGATTTGAATGCTTGACATATTTTCCTCCTGCTTCTTTTCAGACGGCCTTTGCGGGAAGTAACAGGCCGTCTGAACGGTACAGCGTTAAATTTTCAAAATACGCTCGCCGCGTCCGATGCCGGCCGCGCCTGTGCGTACGGTTTCCAAAATCTGGGCACGACCGACCGTTTCGAGAAAAGAGTCGAGTTTTTCGGTCGAGCCGGTAATTTCAATCGTATAGCTGCGGTCGGTTACATCGATGATGCTGCCCCGGTAGATTTCGGTCAAGCGTAAAAATTCGTCGCGGTCTTTGCCGGCGGCACGGACTTTTACCAACATCAGTTCGCGTTCGACAAAACGGCTTTCGTTCAAATCGACCACTTTAATCACTTCAATCAATTTGTTGAGTTGCTTGGTGATTTGCTCGATAACCTGCTCGTCGCCGTGGGTAACGATGGTCATACGGGACAGGGTTTTGTCTTCGGTCGGTGCAACAGCCAAGGAGTCGATATTGTAATCGCGTGCGGAGAACAAACCGACCACACGGCTCATCGCACCTGATTCGTTTTCCATCAGAACAGATAAGATATGTCGCATTTCCTTCTCCTTACGCTTTTGCAATATCGCGCATATGCGGCGGCAGAACCATTTCATCCAAACCTTTGCCGTTGCCGACCATAGGCATGACATTTTGTTTTTGATCGGTCAAGAAATCGATAAATACCAAGCGGTCTTTACGGTTTAACGCTTCCAATAACGCGCCTTCCACATCCGATTTCTTATCCACGCGGATGCCGATATGCCCGTATGCCTCCGCCAGTTTGACGAAATCAGGCAGGGAATCGAAATAGGTTTCCGATTCGCGGCCGCCGTAATATATCTCCTGCCACTGGCGGACCATACCCAAATAACCGTTATTCAGCGTAATGACGTTGACCGGAATCCGGTATTGGAAACAGGTGGACAGCTCTTGGATATTCATCTGAACCGAACCGTCGCCGGTAATGCAAAATACATCTTGCTCCGGTGCGGCCAGTTTCGCACCGATGGCATACGGCAGACCCACGCCCATCGTACCCAAACCGCCGGAATTGAGCCATTGGCGCGGACGCTCGAACGGATAATATTGCGCCGCAAACATTTGATGCTGCCCTACATCCGATGTGATGATTGCCGAATTGCCGGTAATCTCGGCAAGCTTCTGAATCACATATTGGGGCTTGATAATTTCGCTGCCGTTGTCAAACCACAGGCAGTTGCGCGAACGCCATTCTTCGATGCTCTTCCACCACTTGTCCAATGAGTCGGCCGAAGGTGCGGCTTCTTGCCTGCCCCACAGGTGAATCATCTCCGCCAATACGTTTTTTACATCTCCGACAATCGGGATGTCCACTTTAACGCGTTTGGCAATGCTGGACGGATCGATGTCGATATGGATGATTTTTTTGGGTTTGTCCAAGAATTTTGAAGGTACGGAAACCACACGGTCGTCAAAACGCGCACCCACTGCCAACACGACATCCGCATTTTGCATAGCGAGGTTGGCTTCGTAAGTACCGTGCATACCCAGCATACCCAAGAATTGGCGGTCGCTTGAAGGATACGCGCCCAGCCCCATCAGCGTACCGGTACACGGCGCGCCCGTCATACGGACGAACTTTACCAGCTCTTCCGAAGCATTGCCCAATACCACGCCGCCGCCGAAATAAACAACCGGACGTTTGGCGGAAGCCAGCATTTGGACGGCTTTTTTAATCTGCCCGATATGGCCTTGCACGACCGGCTGGTACGAGCGGATGTAGATGTCTTCTTGCGGATAGCTGAATTTCGCCATCGCCTGCGTCACATCTTTGGGAATATCGACGACGACGGGTCCCGGCCGGCCGCTTGCGGCAATTTGGAAGGCTTTTTTAATCGTATCGGCCAGTTCGCCGATATTGGTAACCAAGAAGTTGTGTTTGACACAGGGGCGGGTAATGCCGACAGTATCTACTTCTTGGAAAGCGTCCGTACCGATGAGGGAATTGCCTACCTGTCCGCTGATGACGACCAAGGGGATGGAGTCGCTGTACGCGGTGGCAATGCCGGTCAATGCGTTGGTTACGCCCGGACCGGAAGTAACCAGCGCGACACCGACTTTGCCGCTGACTCGGGCATAGGCGTCTGCCGCATGTACCGCCGCCTGCTCGTGACGGGTCAGAATGTGCTTGAATTTATTGAGTTGGAAAAGGGCATCGTAGATTTCGATAACCGCCCCGCCCGGATAGCCGAACACGTATTCCACACCTTCGGCTTTGAGACTTTGCACGACGATTTGTGCGCCTGATAATTGCATATCGACCTCTTTTATGCGGTTTCTGACCAATAGGGGCAATCCGCCTCGCCACAGCACCTGTAATGCAATTCCGCCAGGCAGCGATTTAGGGTACGCGCATTGGGGGAACACGGCGACAGTCAGACTGTCCAAACAATTGGAAAGGAACACAGAGTTTGTGAAAAAGAGTGGAAAAGATAACGCAAACCGCCCCTTCAATCAAGATAAAATCTTTCATCTTTTATTGTTTGAAACAAGAAAACGGTTTGAAAGTTGATTTTAAAGAAATAAAAAACAGCTTTATCAGGCTTGATACGGATGGATTGTTGACAGTTTGAGCAAGTGCAAGGTTTTATGCGAATAGGAATGGCAAAAACCCCTTGACCGAATCAAGGTTTTTTTAAATTTGGCAGGGTCTCTCTCGAAATGAATACATATCAGGATGATTTAAATATATTTTATTTTTAGGAAAGTCGATAATACCGTAAAAATACCGTAAACCTTAGGTTAATTTAATTGGAACGGATAGATGGGATTAGATGACACATAGACACTAAAACCGGAGAAAGCCTTGTCTATTTTGGCTTTGGTTTACAGCGGCAGACAAAAAAATAACCGCTCTAAAAGCGGTTGTGGTGCCCAGGGTCGGACTCGAACCGACACACCTTGCGGCGGGGGATTTTGAGTCCCCTGCGTCTACCAATTTCGCCACCTGGGCTGGTGAAGAAGTCGCCATTATAATGGCTTTTAAAACCTTGTAAACCTTTTTTTGATTTTTCTTACCATTTTTTTATTTACCTACTGATTTTAAATATATTTTAATCACACCGCGCCACGGCCGTCCCGGCAGGCGGGAAATAATGCCGCATCAATCCGGAAGTGCTGCCGCACCCCTTGCTTAAAAAAATATTACATTTAATCTGTCAAACGCGTTAAGATAAAACCATTCAAACTTTACTTAATATCAATCTTTTTATTTGTTTTGGAGACTGTTATGCGTTCCGTACCGCGTTCCTTTTTACTGGGCATTGTCGCACTTGCCGCGCTTTCCGCCTGCAAACCTCAAGAAAACAATGCGGTACAGGCTGCCGCATCCGCCGCATCCGCCACCCCTGCATCTCCTGCCGAAAACCCGTCAAAACCGCAAACGCGCGGCACGGATATGCGTAAAGAGGACATCGGCGGCGACTTCACTTTGACCGACGGCGACGGCAAACCGTTCAGCCTGAGCGATTTGAAAGGCAAAGTGGTGATTTTGTCTTTCGGTTATACGCACTGTCCGGATGTCTGTCCCACCGAGCTGCTGACTTACAGCGATACTTTGAAGCAATTGGGCGATCAGGCTAAAGATGTGAAGGTGGTGTTCGTCAGCATCGACCCCGAGCGCGATACGCCTGAAATCATCGGCAAATACGCCAAACAATTCAACCCCGACTTTATCGGACTGACTGCCACCGGCGATCAAAGCCTACCGGTCATCAAGCAGCAATACCGCGTGGTTTCTGCCAAAGTCAATCAAAAAGAAGACGGCGAAAACTATTTGGTCGACCACTCTTCCGGTGCTTATCTGATTGATAAAAATGGCGAAGTGGCGATTTTCTCTCCTTACGGCAGCGAGCCGGAAACCATTGCCGCCGATGTAAGGACCCTGCTCTAAATGCAGCCGTATACCGCCCGAACCGCCCGTTCGGACGGTATGATTATCTTAACCGACAAAGGACATTTACTATGCAGGACAGTACGCTGACCATCGCCTTGTCCAAAGGCCGGATTTTTGAGGAAACGCTGCCGCTGCTTGCCGCTGCGGGCATTGTTCCTGCCGAAGAACCCGAAAAATCGCGCAAGCTGATTATCGGCACCAACCATGAAAACATCCGCCTCGTCATCGTCCGCGCAACCGATGTGCCGACTTATGTGCGTTACGGCGCGGCGGATTTCGGGATTGCGGGCAAGGATGTTTTGACGGAACAAGGCGGCTTCGGACTCTATCAGCCTTTGGATTTGGAAATTGCCCGGTGCCGTATGATGGTCGCCGTACGCAAGGGGTTTGACTATGAGTCCGCCTCGCAGCCGGGATGCCGTCTGAAGATTGCCACGAAATATCCCGAAACTGCCGCATCGCATTTTGCGGGCAAAGGCGTGCACGTGGACATTATCAAGCTGTACGGATCGATGGAGCTCGCGCCTTTGGTCGGTTTGAGCGATGCGATTGTGGACTTGGTTTCGACGGGCAACACCTTGAAGGCGAACGGCTTGGAGGCGGTCGAACACATTGCCGACATTTCCGGCCGGCTGGTCGTCAACAAAGCCGCGCTGAAAACGAAATACGCGCTGCTTGAGCCGATTATTCAGGCGTTCGGCGGCGCAGTGAAGGCGGGGTGAGTGTTCACTTGAATGAAGATGCGTTTTCAGACGACCCTATCCGTTCCCGCCGACAGGTCGTCTGAAAATATCACCGGCAGTAAACTGTATAGGAGAAGTTAAAATGGTTGCAAAAATAAAAAAATTTTCAGATTCAACCCTTTCTGTTTTGAATAACGGCGAGCGTCGGTTTTATGTCTATTGTCTGACCGACCTGAAAAAAGACAAAATCCTCTACATCGGAAAAGGCTGCGGTAATCGTATCTTCGAGCATGAATGGGTTGCTAGTCGTTCACAAGACCCAGTCTCCGGCGAGATTATCGATCGGAAACTCAAAGCCATTTCCAAATGCAAGAAACTCGGCCGCTATATCATCAGCTATCATCTGACTGAAGTCGAAGCGCTCGCCGCCGAATCTGCCTTAATTCATTTTGTTAAATCTGTCTTGGGTAAAAAACTCAAAAATAAAATTGCCGGGCATGGTCCGGGTGGTATTAGTGTAGAAGAACTAGATCGCCGCTTTGGATTCTCTTCTCTCCCACTTAACGAGATTAACCCCGACGGCCTGATTCTCGCCGTCAAAATCCACGATGCTTTCGATTTAGACACTAACGAAGAATTAGACTACCATTTCGACAACCGAGACGATGCAAACCTTAAATCGCGTACCTTAGGCAACTGGTGGCTCAATAAAGATGCCGCCTCCAAAGTGAAATACGTTATCGGCGTTCACACTGGTCTGCAAAACGCTGTTGTTAGCGCATACGAAGTGGACGGTTTTGAAACAATGATTGGTGAAAGCAAAAACGGCAGACCACAAACTCGTTACCGCTTCCATACCATCTCGCACAGCGAAGACGTATTAGCCAAACTCGGTCTACAACAAAAATGCCTACCCGAATTGAAGTTTGCCAGCAGGGGAGAAAAGGCTTATATCAGACCCAAAACAGAGACAGAACAAGAGAATATTCAGACGACCCCCAGTCCAAAAATAAAAAAGGAGAACAAATCATGAAAAAACTCGACACCCAATCGACCGATTTCCAAGCCGAACTCAAAGCCCTGCTGGCTTTTGAGACCGCGCAGAATCTCGAAACCGAACGCATCGTCGCCGACATCTGCGCCGACGTGCAAAAGCGGGGCGATGCGGCTTTGATTGAATACACCAACAAATTCGATCAGACAAACGCTAAAAGCATCGATGATTTAATACTCACGCAAGCCGATTTGAAGTCCGCGTTCGAACGCATCCCCAATGATGTTCGGACGGCATTGCAGACCGCCGCCCGCCGTGTCGAAAGCTACCACCAACGCCAAAAAATGGAATCGTGGAGCTACACCGATGAAGACGGCACGCTGTTGGGACAACAAATCACACCGCTTGACCGCGTCGGCATTTACGTCCCCGGCGGTAAGGCGGCGTATCCGAGTTCCGTCATTATGAACGCGATGCCCGCCCACGTTGCAGGCGTGAAAGAAATCATTATGACCGTCCCCACGCCCAAAGGCGAACGCAACGACATCGTGCTTGCCGCCGCATACGTCGCCGGCGTAACCAAAGTCTTTACCGTCGGCGGCGCGCAGGCGGTTGCCGCCCTCGCCTACGGCACGGAAACCATCCCCCAAGTCGATAAAATCACCGGTCCCGGCAACGCCTTCGTCGCCGCCGCCAAACGCCGCGCGTTCGGCGTGGTCGGCATCGATATGGTGGCGGGGCCGTCTGAAATCCTGGTCATCGCCGACGGCACGACACCGCCCGACTGGGTGGCGATGGATTTGTTCAGCCAGGCCGAACACGACGAAATCGCCCAAGCCATCCTCATCGGCACGTCTCAAGCGTATCTCGACGAAGTAGAAGCCGCCATGAACCGCCTGATCGAAACTATGCCGCGCCGCGACATCATCGAAGCCTCGCTCGGCAACAGGGGCGCGATGATACTCGCCAAAGACTTGGACGAAGCCTGCGGAATCGCCAATTATATCGCCCCCGAACACTTAGAACTGTCGGTAGAAAACCCGCAGGAATGGGCGAAAAAAATCCGACACGCCGGTGCGATTTTCATGGGATGCTACACCGGCGAAAGCCTCGGCGACTACTGCGCCGGCCCCAACCACGTCCTGCCCACCAGCCGCACCGCCCGCTTCTCCTCGCCTTTGGGGACATACGACTTCCAAAAACGCTCCAGCCTGATTCAAGTTTCGGAACACGGCGCGCAAAAATTAGGCGAAACCGCCAGCGTGCTGGCACACGGCGAAAGCCTGACCGCCCACGCCCGCGCGGCAGAGTTCCGTATGAAATAATGCCGGAACGGCGTACAGGCATATTCCAACCATTAAGGAAACACGATGAAATCCGTCCGACACCTCATCCGCGACGACATACGGGCGATGTCTGCATATCAGATTGCCGACATTCCGTCCGGATTTATCAAGCTCGATGCAATGGAAAGCCCGTCCCATCCTTTTGAAGGACACGGAGTCCTGATGCAGGAATTACAGGCACAACTGGCATCCGCCCCCATCCACCTCTACCCCGACCCCGCCAAAAGCGGCTTGCAGGAAGCATTGCGCGCCGCGTTCGACATTCCCGACTGCGCCGCCCTCGCCTTAGGCAACGGTTCGGACGAACTGATACAGTTCGTCACCATGCTGACCGCCAAACCGGGCGCGGCAATGTTGGCAGCCGAACCGAGTTTCGTGATGTACCGCCACAACGCCGCGCTGTACGGCATGGATTATGTCAGCGTTCCACTGAACGGAGATTTCACCCTCAACCTGCCCGCCTTCCTCGAAGCCGTCAAAACCCGCCGTCCCGCGCTGACCTTTATCGCCTACCCCAACAACCCCACCGGCGTATGCTTCGCACGCGGCGAAGTCGAAGCCGTCATCAGCTCTTCAGACGGCATCGTCGTCGTCGATGAAGCCTACGGCGCATTCAACGGCGACAGCTTCCTCGGGCAGGCAGGCAGGATTCCCAACCTGATAGTCTTACGCACCCTCAGCAAAATCGGTTTTGCCGGACTGCGTATCGGTTATGCGGCAGGCTGCCCCGAAGTCATCGGCGAACTGCAAAAAATTCTGCCGCCCTACAATATGAACCAATTGAGCCTGAACACTGCCAAATTTGCCCTGCGGCACTACGGCATCATCTCTGCCAACATCGGCAGCCTGAAAAACGAACGCGAACGAATGATGGCAGAGTTGGGCGGCATCCCACAGATAAAAGCCTTTCCCAGCCAGGCAAATTTTATTACCATACGCGTACCCGATGCCGATTTGTTGTTTGACACCCTCAAACAAAACCGCATCCTCGTCAAAAAACTGCACGGCGTGCATCCCCTTTTGGAACACTGCCTGCGTATTACCGTAGGCAGCCCCGCACAAAACGATGCCGTCCTCGACGTTATCCGCCGGCTCTACCGATAAACCAAACGGAGTCCCTATGACCAAGACACAACTCCACCTGAACAACTTCCTGACCCTCGTCCGGGAAGCGGGCTCCCTGCCCAAGCTCGCCAAACTCTGCGGCTACCGCACCCCCGTCTCACTCTACAAACTCAAACAACGCCTTGAAGAGCAGGCAGAAGACCCCGACGCGCGCGGCATCCGTCCCAGCCTGATGGCAAAACTCGAAAAACACACCGGCAAACCCAAAGGCTGGCTCGGCAAACAACACCGCGAACACCCCGAAAAAGAAACCGCCGCCCAAACCGCCGGCATTCCCGCGCCCGAAACCCCCGCGCCGTCCGGCTGCCGCACCGTTACCCACAGCCGCCATACCTGCGAAACCCAAATCACCGTCTCCATCAACCTCGACGGCAGCGGCAAAAGCAGGCTGGATACCGGCGTACCCTTCCTCGAACATATGATCGACCAAATCGCCCGCCACGGTATGATAGACATCGACATCGACTGCAAAGGCGACCTGCACATCGACGACCACCACACCGTCGAAGACATCGGCATCACACTCGGACAAGCCCTCAAACAAGCGCTCGGCGACAAAAAAGGCATCCGCCGTTACGGACATTCCTACGTCCCGCTCGACGAAGCCCTCAGCCGCGTCGTCATCGACCTTTCCGGCCGCCCCGGACTCGTGTACAACATCGAATTTACCCGCGCCCTGATTGGAAAATTCGATGTCGATTTGTTTGAAGAATTTTTCCACGGCATCGTCAACCACAGTATGATGACCCTGCACATCGACAACCTCAGCGGCAAAAACGCCCACCATCAGGCGGAAACCGTATTCAAAGCCTTCGGGCGCGCCCTGCGTATGGCAGTCGAACACGACCCGAGGATGGCGGGGCAAACCCCGTCCACCAAAGGCACGCTGACCGCATAACATCCCCAAACAGGCCGTCTGAAGCGCAGGAAGCCTTCAGACGGCATTACAGCACCCCGACAAAGGAGAAACACTATGTCCGCAGAAACATACACACAAATCGGCTGGATCGGCTTAGGGCAAATGGGCCTGCCTATGGTAACGCGGCTCTTGGACGGCGGCATCGAAGTCGGCGTATACAACCGCTCGCCCGGCAAAACCGCCCCCGTCTCCGCCAAAGGCGCAAAAGTTTACGGCAGCACCGCCGAACTCGTCCGCGCCTGTCCCGTCATTTTCCTGATGGTTTCCGACTATGCCGCCGTGTGCGACATCCTGAACGGAGTCCGCGACGGATTGGCCGGCAAAATCATCGTCAACATGAGCACCATCTCCCCGACCGAAAACCTCGCCGTCAAAGCACTTGTCGAAGCCGCAGGCGGACAGTTTGCCGAAGCCCCCGTTTCCGGCTCGGTCGGCCCCGCAACCAACGGCACGCTGCTGGTTTTATTTGGCGGCGACGAAGCCGTGTTAAACCCGCTGCAAAAAGCATTTTCACTTGTCGGCAAAAAAACCTTCCACTTCGGCGAAGTGGGCAAAGGCTCGGGCGCGAAACTCGTCTTGAACTCGCTTTTGGGCATTTTCGGCGAAGCGTACAGCGAAGCGATGCTGATGGCGCGGCAGTTCGGCATCGATACCGACACCATCGT
Organism: Neisseria lactamica; assembly: GCF_901482445.1. Taxonomy (NCBI): domain Bacteria; kingdom Pseudomonadati; phylum Pseudomonadota; class Betaproteobacteria; order Neisseriales; family Neisseriaceae; genus Neisseria; species Neisseria lactamica. The sequence continues at coordinate 1,007,719 of NZ_LR590477.1, forward strand.
CGAAGCCATCGGCGGCTCGGCAATGGACTCGCCCATGTTCCAAACCAAAAAATCCCTGTGGGCAAACCGCGAATTCCCGCCCGCCTTCGCCCTCAAACACGCCTCCAAAGACCTCAACCTCGCCGTCAAAGAGCTTGAACAGGCAGGCAACGCCCTGCCCGCCGTCGAAACCGTTGCTGCCAGCTACCGCAAAGCAGTCGAAGCCGGCTACGGTGAACAGGACGTTTCCGGCGTTTACCTGAAACTGTCAGAACGCTGACTGCCCTATCAAACAAAATGCCGTCTGAAGCCCGAAAGCCTTTCAGACGGCATCGTTATCCGATCGGCAAGCTACATCACATCCGCTCGCCTGTTCGCAAACTTGGCAAACAAATTTTCAATAGAAGCTTCCGCCTGCAAACCAATGCGCTGAATCAGGCTTTGCTTCTCCTGATATTTCACTTCGATAAGCTGCTTATTTTCAAACGCTTTCAACAACAAATCATCACTGGTCGAAATCTCGTCAATCAAGTTCAACGCCAACGCCTGCCGCCCGAACCAATGCTCGCCCGTCGCTATTTTTTCAATATCCAACCCCGGGCGGTTTTCACTGACAAACTGCTTGAACAACTGATGCGTTTCCTCCAGCTCCTGCCGGAATTTCTGTTTGCCCTTTTCCGTATTTTCGCCCATAAAGGTAACCGTGCGCTTAAATTCGCCCGCCGTCATCACATCCACATCAATATCATGTTTTTTCAACAGGCGGTGGATATTCGGCACTTCCGCCACCACACCCACCGAACCGACAATCGCAAACGGTGCGGAAACAATTTTATCCGCCACACACGCCATCATATAACCGCCGCTCGCCGCCACCTTATCGACGGCGACGGTCAGCGGAATATTGCGTTCGCGCAAACGCCGAAGCTGCGAAGCCGCCAAACCGTAGCCGTGAACCACGCCGCCGGGACTCTCCAACCTGAGCAAAACCTCATCTTCGGGTCGGGCAATAGAAAGCACGGCGGTAATCTCGTTGCGTAAAGCCCCCACGGCGCGCGCATACAAATCGCCGTCAAAATCCAACACAAAAAGGCGGGGTTTTTGCGTTTCGGCAGATTTTCCGCCCCCTTCTTTCAAACGCTTTTTCTGTGCCTTAGCTTTTTCTTTTTCCCTTTTCTTTTCTTCTTTTTCCCAATGCCTGGCTTCTTCCTCATTCAAGAAAAAAGTTTCAAACGATTGCTGTTGTTTTTGATAATTTTCCGACAAATCCGTCAGCACGACCGCCCCATCTTCCGACCGCCCCTTAGCCCGCACAATCATCAGCACGACCAGCGCGATAATGCCGAAAACAGTAAGCAGTTCAATCAGGAAAATGCCGTAATTCAATAAAATTTCTTTCCACATCGATTGTATTTCCTCCTTTAAATATAAATAAGTGCATCGTCCGTACCGTTCCGACAGATACAGACCAAACCTTCCCCGACAGCCGGGCATCCCATTTCGGAATAGGGCAAAAGCCCGTATTTTACAGTCAAACCGCCGGCCGCACCCCTGCACATACGGATTAAGGCGCAATATTTATCAGCAAACCCGAAGATGTTTTACCGTCATTACCGCATATGCTTTAACGCAATGCGCTTAATTGAAACACGCACATCCCGCCGCTGCCCGAACCGCACGACACCGCGCCAACCATCTAAAATATGGCTTATGCCCGGATTGGGATTAATCAAATATTAAAATTCAGCCGATAAAAAAACAGCCTTAAAATCAGGCTGTTTTTTAAAAAAAACAAATCATTCGGGAGGTTTGTTATTCGGAAAATTCAAACGATTGGTGCCCGGAGCCGGAATCGAACCGGCAAGGGATGTTTAGTCCCGACGGATTTTAAGTCCGTTGTGTCTACCTATTTCACCACCCGGGCATTTGTGAAAGGTGGAGGCGGGGGCGCGGATTTTAACCGGCCTATATGAAGATTGCACTCCTCATAGCATAAACACTCTGCCACCCCGCCGTAGTACGATAATGGAGGCGAGAGTCGGAATCGAACCGGCGTAGACGGATTTGCAATCCGCTGCATAACCACTTTGCTATCTCGCCCTAAAACTGGCTTATCTAAAAAACTTGGAGCGGGAAACGAGTCTCGAACTCGCGACCTCAACCTTGGCAAGGTTGCGCTCTACCAACTGAGCTATTCCCGCGCGTTCAAACATATCGGTTTTTGGAGCGGGAAACGAGTCTCGAACTCGCGACCTCAACCTTGGCAAGGTTGCGCTCTACCAACTGAGCTATTCCCGCGTTGATATGTTTGAAATAAAACTTGGAGCGGGAAACGAGTCTCGAACTCGCGACCTCAACCTTGGCAAGGTTGCGCTCTACCAACTGAGCTATTCCCGCAATGATTGCGGGAGAATGAAATTTTTGGAGCGGGAAACGAGTCTCGAACTCGCGACCTCAACCTTGGCAAGGTTGCGCTCTACCAACTGAGCTATTCCCGCCCGATTTCATTCTCCGACATCGAAGAAGACGCAATTATTATGGATTATGTTTTTACCGTCAAGCTATTTTTATGTTTTTTTCAGGCGATTTCTTTCCACGCCATTTTCAGGTAATACAGCATCGACCAAACCGTCAGCAAAGATGCGATAAACATCAATATGTTGCCGATAAGTGCGAGATTAAATCCGTGAAAATCGGGAATGTTCAGCAGCAAAAAGAAAATCGCCAGCATTTGCGCGGCGGTTTTAAACTTGCCGACGGTGGCGACGGCAACGCTGTTCCTTTTGCCCATTTGCGCCATCCATTCGCGCAATGCGGAAATGGTAATTTCCCTGCCGATGATAATCATCGCGAACAAAACATAGGTCCGGTCGAGTTTGACCAGCAGCAGCAAAGAGACGGCGACCATCAGTTTGTCGGCAACGGGGTCGAGGAATGCGCCGAAATCCGAGGTCTGTTTCCACAACCTTGCCAAGAATCCGTCAAACCAGTCGGTCAATGCGGCAACGGCAAAAACGACGGCGGCGGCGAGATTAATCGTTTCCTCCGCGAACCACGGGAAAGGCAGGTAAAAAAGGGCTGTCAGGACAGGGATGAGCAAGACCCTCAACCAAGTGAGGAAAATGGGGATGTTCCAAGGCATCTGTTTTCTCTGTGCAGACTGTAAAGTTGTGATTATAACGGTTATCCTCATAACTCAAAACGTAAAATTACCGCATAGGCATTCCCCCTTCCTGCCAATCTGTTTTCACTTTCTTTTCAAACGCAGGAAAATGGCGGCCAATAAAAGCAAAATACCCGGTTTCAGGCTGAAAACGGCAGGTTGTGCCAACACTTCGATAAGGCGGTCTTCCGGAAAGGAAAAATCCTTATTGGTGTGGATGCCGCCACTGTTGCGGTATTCCAACAGAACGCCGTTTAAGAAACCTTTTCCGACGTTTTCGCTTAAAACGGTTCTAAGCTGCTCCGCCCTGATGGTTCTGCCGATATTGCCTTGCACGCACAAATCATCGAACCCGTAGCAGGAAAGCCGGTACTGCCGCCCTTCTGCATCCAGTTTGATTGCCCGTCCGCTGCGGTTGGGTGCGGTAACGGTCAATTCTGCATATTCGAATGTTTTTTCTTGTTCGTGAAATGCCGTCAGGTAAGGTGCAATAAAAACGGCGGACAACAGCAGGCAGCTTATGGTGGCAAACCATACCCGGCGATAATATTTCACGCTTACCCCCTTGTTTCTCAAATGCCGTCTGAAATAAGCGGCTTCATATATTGTTTACAGTATCGGGAAGCATAACAGACAAAATGCCGTCTGAAACATCTTCAGACGGCATTTCTTATCCGAAACGGATTATTTTTGCGTTTCAACCGCTTCCAGTGCGCGCAGGGCGTAAGTGTAAGCGGCACCGGCATTCAGGGCGATGGCGGTTGCCAATGCACCTGCGATTTCGCTGTCGGTCGCACCGGCTTTGGCGGCAGCGGCGGCGTGAACGCTGATGCAGCTCTCGCAACGGGTGGTGATGGCAACGGCGATGGCAATCAGTTCGCGCGTTTTGGCATCCAATGCTTCGGCTGCGGCAGCCTGTTCCAGTGCGCCGTAGGCCTGCAGCATTTTAGGATGCGCCTTACCCAGCTCGCCGAACGATTTTTTAACCAATGCGGTATGTTCTTTCCAATCTTTAAACATTTTCTTTTCCTTTCTCTTGCGTTTAACCCTGATACGCGCTTGCGTATCTGTTTTCGATGTGCGTATTATTGCAATTATTCAGTTGTGTTTCTCGTTTAATCATCTCATTTTATGGTTCAAAAAGATTTATGGACATTCTGGACAAACTGGTCGATCTCGCCCAACTGACGGGTAGTGTGGATGTACAGTGCCTTTTGGGCGGACAATGGTCGGTACGGCATGAAACCTTGCAACGCGAAGGGCTGGTGCACATTGTTACATCGGGCAGCGGCTATCTCTGCATCGACGGTGAAACTTCCCCGCGCCGGGTCAATGCGGGGGATATTGTATTTTTCCCGCGCGGCTTGGGACACCTGTTGAGCCACGACGGAAAATACGGAGAAAGTTTACAACCGGATATACGACAAAACGGCGCGTTCACGGTCAAACAATGCGGCAACGGACTGGATATGAGCCTGTTTTGCGCCCGTTTCCGCTACGACACCCACGCCGATTTGATGAACGGGCTGCCGGAAACCGTTTTTCTGAACATTGCCCATCCGAGTTTGCAGTATGTGGTTTCAATGCTGCAACTGGAAAGCGAAAAACCTTTGACGGGGACGGCTTCCGTGGTCAACGCATTATCGTCCGTCCTGCTGGTGCTTATCCTGCGCGCCTATCTCGAACAGGAAAAAGATGCCCAACTGTCGGGCGTATTGAAAGGTTGGCAGGACAAACGTTTGGGACATTTAATCCAAAAGGTGATAGACAAACCGGAAGACGAATGGAATATCGACAAAATGGTAGCGGCCGCCAATATGTCGCGCGCGCAGCTGATGCGCCGTTTCAAAAGCCAGGTCGGACTCAGCCCGCACGCCTTTGTGAACCATATCCGCCTGCAAAAAGGCGCGTTGCTGCTGAAGAAAACCCCGGATTCGGTTTTGTCGGTCGCACTGTCGGTAGGCTTTCAGTCGGAAACACACTTTGGCAAAGCATTCAAACGGCAATATCACGTTTCGCCGGGTCAATACCGGAAAGAAGGCGGGCAACAATAAATTATCTGAACCTTAAAACGCAAATGCCGTCTGAAAAGGCTTTCAGACGGCATTTGCGTACCGCGTCATTTCAAGGGCTGCATCTTCATCACTTCCATCAAAAAGTTGGTAAATGCGGGATTATCGGGTTTGACATCCATATTTTTCCAACGCTGCTGCCAGCCGCGCAAGGCATTCTCGATATACAGCTTGGACTGCTCGGTATTGATTTCGCCGCGCTGGCTGTCTACCGCCGAACGCAGGTAGATTTCATACATACTGTCATCGACGGCATTGCGTCCGACCAGGCGTTTTCTGAAGTTGTTCAGATATTGCGCCGCCTGAACCTTAGTCATTTTACCGATGTCCACCTGATAGCTCAGGCGCGTCGCCTCGTCGCGGATTTTGGAAACGTCCGTCCAATGCGAAGGGGCGAGGCGGAAACCTTTTACAGACGCTTCCGCCGGAACGGTATTAATCGGCCTGACGGGGATTTCGGTCAGGGTGGGCACATAAACAGTTCCGCAGCCGGACAAGGCGGCCGCGATGGGGATGAGGGCAAGATATTTTTTCATACCCGCCATTATAAGCAGGTTTGCCCTGAAAAAACAAATTGTTCCGAAAAAACGGGGGTTCGGCGGGATTGCGCGCGCCCGAATCCGCCGCCGCAAACCCTGCCGCAAGGTTTACAATTTGACCTTTTTATCGCGACAAATATTATATGGATACCGCAAAAAAAGACGTTTTGGGTTCCGGCTGGATGCTGGTGGCGGCGGTCTGCTTTACCATTATGAACGTATTGATTAAAGAGGCATCGGCAAAATTTGCCCTCGGCAGCGGCGAATTGGTCTTTTGGCGTATGCTGTTTTCAACCGTTGCGCTCGGGGCTGCCGCCGTATTGCGTCGGGATACCTTCCGCACGCCCCATTGGAAAAACCACTTAAACCGCAGTATGGTCGGGACGGGGGCGATGCTGCTGCTGTTCTACGCGGTAACGCATCTGCCTTTGGCAACCGGCGTAACCCTAAGCTACACCTCGTCGATTTTTTTGGCGGTATTTTCCTTCCTGATTTTGAAAGAACGGATTTCCGTTTACACGCAGGCGGTGCTGCTCCTTGGTTTTGCCGGCGTGGTATTGCTGCTTAATCCTTCGTTCCGCAGCGGTCAGGAAACGGCGGCACTCGCCGGTCTTGCCGGCGGCGCGATGTCCGGCTGGGCGTATTTGAAAGTGCGCGAACTGTCTTTGGCGGGCGAACCCGGCTGGCGCGTCGTGTTTTACCTTTCCGCGACAGGTGTGGCGATGTCGTCGGTTTGGGCGACGCTGACCGGCTGGCATATGCTGTCTTGGCAGTCGGCGGTTTATCTGTCGGGCATCGGCGTGTCCGCGCTGATTGCCCAACTGTCGATGACGCGCGCCTACAAAGTCGGCGACAAATTCACAGTTGCCTCGCTCTCCTATATGACCGTCGTTTTTTCCACGCTTTCGGCGGCGTTCTTTTTGGGCGAACAGCTTTTTTGGCAGGAAATACTCGGTATGTGCATCATCATCCTCAGCGGCATTTTGAGCAGCATCCGCCCCATTGCCTTCAAACAGCGGCTGCAATCCCTCTTCCTCCGAAAATAAAAAATGCCGTCCGAACATCCTTCAGACGGCATATCGGGCTTTATTTCCCCGCCTTCACATCCTGCCACTGGCGCACCATAAACTTCAATGCCGCCGGCCGGATGGGAACCATAATAAAGCTGTTTTTCAAATCTTCCCCGCTCGGGAAAATCGTATTGTCGTTTTTAAATTCGTCCTCCATCAAATCGCGCGCCGGCTTGCTCGAAGGCGCGTAGGTAACGAAATTGCCGTTTTTCGCCGACACTTCCGGATCGAGGAAGTCGTTGATGTATTTGTGCGCGTTGGCGACGTTTTTCGCATCTTTCGGAATCACAAACGAATCCACCCAAATCCCCACGCCCTCTTTGGGCATCATCACGCGGATTTTTTCCTTGCCGCCCGCTTCTTCTGCACGCCGTCTGGCGATGTTCAAATCGCCGCCGAAACCGATTGTTACGCAGGTATCGCCGCGCGCCAAATCATCGATAAAGCCGGACGAAGTGAAGCGTTTGATATTGGGGCGGTTTTTCTTGAGCAGGGCGGTTGCCTCCCTGATGTCTTCCGTATTGCTGCTGTTCGGGTTTTTACCCAAATAGTTCAACACCATAGGATAGATTTCCGCCGCGCTGTCCAAATAGCTGATGCCGCATTGCTTGAGTTTGGACGTGTATTCGGGATCGAACACCAAATCCCACTGGTTGTCCGGCAGCTTGTCCGTACCCAAAGCCTTTTTCACGCGTTCGGTATTGATGGCGAAGGTATTTGTCCCCCAATAAAACGGCACGGCGTATTCGTGGCCGGGATCGACCCCGTCCATCAGCCTCATCATTTCGGGATTGAGGTGTTTATAATTGGGAATCAGCGACTTATCGATTTTCTGATACGCACCTGCCTTAATCTGCCTGCCCACAAACGCATTGGACGGCGCGACAATGTCGTAACCGGATTTTCCGGTCAGCACCTTGCTTTCCAGCGTTTCATCGCTGTCGTACACATCATAAGTAACCTTGATGCCGTTTTTCTTTTCAAAATCGGCAACGGTTTCCGGATCGACGTATTCCGACCAGTTGTAAATTTTCAATACGTTTCGGTTTTCCGCCGGTGCCGGTTTTTCGGCAGGCGGTTTGTCCGAACCGCCGCAAGCGGCAAGCAGGAGGGCGGTTAAAACAGCGAGTGGCAGATGTTTGGCCATTATCATTCCTTGCATATCGGGTTGGAGAAAGCGGCCATTATAGCCGATATTGGGAACAGGGCTTCAGACGGCATTCAAAATCCCGCAATGCCGTCTGAAAGCCGCCGCTTCCATAGCTAGAAACAGGGATTTGCGGTAAGATACCGCCGTTCGTTTTCCCTGCTTTTACCATGACAAGACATTTGAGAGATATTGAAAAAATTATGAAAACCTCCGAACTGCGCCAAAAATTCCTAAAATTCTTTGAAACCAAAGGTCACACCGTCGTCCGCTCTTCCAGCCTCGTGCCACACGACGATCCGACCCTGCTGTTTACCAACGCGGGCATGAACCAGTTTAAAGACGTATTTTTAGGTTTCGACAAACGCCCGTACAGCCGCGCCACCACCGCGCAAAAATGCGTACGCGCAGGCGGCAAGCACAACGACCTGGAAAACGTCGGCTACACCGCCCGCCACCACACCTTCTTTGAAATGATGGGCAACTTCTCCTTCGGCGACTACTTCAAGCGCGACGCGATTCATTTCGCTTGGGAGTTTCTCACTTCCCCCGAATGGCTGAACATCCCCAAAGACAAACTCTTGGCGACCGTTTACGCAGAAGACGACGAAGCCTACAACATCTGGTTAAACGAAATCGGTATGCCGTCTGAACGCATCGTCCGCATCGGCGACAACAAAGGCGCGAAATACGCATCCGACAACTTCTGGCAAATGGGCGACACCGGCCCTTGCGGCCCCTGCTCCGAAATTTTCTACGACCACGGCGAAGAAATCTGGGGCGGCATTCCGGGCAGCCCCGAAGAAGACGGCGACCGCTGGATCGAAATTTGGAACTGCGTATTTATGCAGTTCAACCGCGACGAACAAGGCAATATGAATCCGCTGCCCAAGCCGTCCGTCGATACCGGTATGGGCTTGGAACGTATGGCGGCGGTAATGCAGCACGTCCACAGCAACTATGAAATCGACTTGTTCCAAAACCTGCTCAAAGCCGTCGCCCGCGAAACCGGCGCGCCGTTCAGTATGGAAGAACCCAGCCTGAAAGTCATCGCCGACCACATCCGCTCCTGCTCCTTCCTGATTGCAGACGGCGTATTGCCTGCCAACGAAGGACGCGGTTATGTTTTGCGCCGCATCATCCGCCGCGCCGTGCGCCACGGTTACAAACTGGGTCAAAGCAAACCGTTCTTCCACAAACTCGTTGCCGATTTGGTCAAAGAGATGGGCGATGCCTACCCCGAGTTGAAAGAAAAACAAGCACAAATCGAAGAAGCATTGAAAAACGAAGAAAGCCGTTTTGCCCAAACTCTGGAAACCGGTATGGCCTTGTTGGAAAACGCGCTGGCCAAAGGCGGCAAAACACTCGGCGGCGAAATCATCTTCAAACTCTACGATACCTACGGCTTCCCATACGACCTGACTGCCGACATCTGCCGCGAACGCAATATCGAACCGGACGAAGCAGGCTTCGAACGCGAAATGGAAGCCCAACGCGCACGCGCACGCGCCGCACAAAGCTTCAAAGCCAACGCCCAACTGCCTTACGAAGGTCAGGACACCGAGTTTAAAGGTTATAGCGAACGCCAAACCGAATCCAAAGTCCTCGCCCTCTACAAAGACGGCGAGCAAGTCGACGAATTGAACGAAGGCGACAGCGGCGCAGTCGTCATCGACTTTACCCCGTTCTATGCAGAATCCGGCGGCCAAGTCGGCGACGTCGGCTATATCTTCTCAGGCGAAAACCGCTTTGAAGTACGCGATACCCAAAAAATCAAAGCAGCCGTATTCGGTCAATTCGGCGTACAAACTTCAGGCCGTCTGAAAGTCGGCGACAGCGTTACCGCCAAAGTGGATGACGAAATCCGCAATGCCAATATGCGCAACCACAGCGCGACCCACCTGATGCACAAAGCCCTGCGCGACGTATTGGGCGAACACGTCGAACAAAAAGGCTCTTTGGTTACCGCCGAATCCACCCGTTTCGACATTTCCCATCCTCAAGCAGTCACTGCCGAAGAAATCGCCGAAGTCGAACGCCGCGTCAACGAAGCCGTTTTGGCGAACGTTGCCGTCAACGCCGCCATTATGAGTATGGAAGACGCACAAAAAACCGGCGCCATGATGCTCTTCGGCGAAAAATACGGCGACGAAGTGCGCGTACTGCAAATGGGCGGTTTCTCAACCGAATTGTGCGGCGGCACGCACGTTTCACGCACCGGCGACATCGGCCTCTTCAAAATCATCAGCGAAGGCGGTATTGCCGCAGGCGTACGCCGTATCGAAGCCATCACCGGCCTGAACGCACTCAAATGGGCGCAAGAGCAAGAGCGTTTGGTGAAAGACATTATTGCCGAAACCAAAGCCCAAACCGAAAAAGACGTACTGGCGAAAATCCAAGCAGGCGCGGCACACGCCAAAGCATTGGAAAAAGAATTGGCACGCGCCAAAGCCGAACTCGCCGTCCACGCAGGCGCCAAACTCTTGGACGACGCAAAAGACTTGGGCGCAGCCAAACTCGTTGCCGCCCAAATCGAAGCCGACGCAGCCGCCCTGCGCGAAATCGTTACCGATTTAACCGGTAAATCCGACAACGCCGTGATTCTTTTAGCGGCAGTAAACGACGGCAAAGTCTCCCTGTGCGCCGGCGTATCCAAAGCCCTGACCGGAAAAGTGAAAGCAGGCGACTTGGTCAAATTCGCAGCCGAACAAGTCGGCGGCAAAGGCGGCGGCCGTCCCGACTTGGCGCAGGCCGGCGGTACGGATGCCGGCAAATTGCCCGAAATGCTGGCAAGCGCGGAAGGTTGGGTTAAAGCCAAACTCGCGTAATCCCTCCGCCGCAAGCAAAATGCCGTCTGAACGCCCAGCCTTCAGACGGCATTTTTCCGCAAACAAAAATTTAATTTTGCGTAAGGTGGGCTTCAGCCTACCGTTTTTTCATTTTTGATTGTTGATTGGTGGGCTAAAGCCCACCCTACGGTTATTTCCGCCTCAAACAAAAATCTGATTTTTTGAATTTCAGTTGTTTTGAATAAACTTTAAAACTTCAATCCCGTCATTCCCACAAAAGAAATTGCGTAGGGTGTGTGCTTCAGCCCACCGTTTCTTCATTTTCGATCGTTGATTGGTGGGCTGAAGCCCACCCTACAGTTACTAAAATCCGTCATTTCCGCGCAGGCAGGAATCCAGACCGTTCGGTTTCGGTTTTTCGGGCGTTTCGGGAAACTGATGAATCGTCATTCCCGCCCAGGCGGGAATCCAGACCATTGGGCGGCGGCAATATTCAAAGGTTATCTGAAGATTTAGAGGTTCTAGATTCCCACTTTCGTGGGAATGACGGCGGAGCGGTTTCGGTTCTTCCCGATAAATACACACAATCCAAAATCCCGTCATTCCCACGAAAGCAAAAATCCTGCCTGTCGGATTTCGGTTTTTTCGGGCGTTTCAGGAAACTTATGAATCGTCATTCCCGCGCAGGCGGGAATCCAGACCGTTCGGTGCGGAAACTTATCGGATAAAACGGTTTCCCCTGCATCCTAGATTCCCACTTTCGTGGGAATGACGGGATATAAGTTTCCCTACGGACGTGTTCAAATTCCCGCCTGCGCGGGAATGACGGCGGAGAAGTTTCTGTTTTTCTGATAACTTACCGTAACTTAAAATCCCGTCATTCCCGCGCAGGCGGGAATCTAGGACGTTCGGTTTCGGTTATGTCGGAATTTCGGGAAACTGATGAATCGCCAATCCCGCTTTCGTGGGAATGACGGCAGAGCGGTTGCTGTTTTTCCGATAACTTACCGCAACTTAAAATCCCGTCATTACCGCGCAGGCGGGAATCTAGGGCGTTCGGTTTCGGTACCGTCAAAAATGCCGTCTGAACGCTCAAGCCTTCAGACGGCATTTTTATTTCACACCCTTACAGGTAGAATTTTTCGATGACTTTCAAATTGTCGTCCAATTTGTACACCAGCGGCTGGCCGGTCGGGATTTCCAAGCCCATGATGTCTTCGTCGGAAATGCCCTCGATGTGTTTTGCCAGCGCGCGCAGGGAGTTGCCGTGCGCCGCCACCAAGACGCGTTTGCCGCTCAAAATCGCGGGGGCGATTTGGTCTTCCCAAAACGGTAATACGCGCTCCAGCGTTACTTTCAGGTTTTCGCCGTCGGGGATAACATCGGCAGGCAGATGGGCATAGCGGCGGTCTTTGTGTGCGGAAAACGCGTCGTCTTTGTCCAAAAGCGGCGGCAGGGTGTCGTAGCTGCGCCGCCAGATGCGGACTTGCTCGTCGCCGTATTGTTCGGCGGTTTGTTTTTTGTCCAGGCCTTGCAGTCGGCCGTAGTGGCGTTCGTTCAGCCGCCAGGTTTTGATTTGCGGCACGAACAGTTGGTCGGATTCTTCCAAAACGATGTTGCAGGTCTTAATCGCGCGGGTCAGGACGGATGTGAAGGCGATGTCGAACTCATAGCCGTTTTCTTTCAGTTTTTTACCGGCGGCGGCAGCCTCGGCAAGCCCCTGCCCGCTCAGCTTCACGTCGCGCCAGCCTGTAAACAGGTTTTTCGCGTTCCATTCGCTTTGTCCGTGGCGGATAAATACCAGTTCCATATCGTCTCCAATCTGTAAAAGTGGGAAAACGGTATTTATAACATATTTTCACATTCCCGTATTTGATTCAGATTCAGACACGCGCCCACTATGGTTTGCCGTTTTGATTTACAATAATGTCCTTTGTTTTACATTCCGCATACACAATGAATACGCAACCGCACGCTTCCCATACCGATTCCAATACGCTGATACTCGGCCGGTACGCCGAACGCGCCTATCTCGAATACGCCATGAGCGTGGTTAAAGGTCGCGCGCTGCCTGAAGTTTCAGACGGACAGAAGCCCGTGCAGCGGCGCATTTTGTTTGCGATGCGCGATATGGGTTTGACGGCGGGGGCGAAGCCGGTGAAATCGGCGCGCGTGGTCGGCGAGATTTTGGGCAAATACCACCCGCACGGCGACAGTTCCGCCTATGAGGCGATGGTGCGGATGGCGCAGGATTTTACCTTGCGCTATCCCTTAATCGACGGCATCGGCAACTTCGGCTCGCGCGACGGCGACGGGGCGGCGGCGATGCGTTACACCGAAGCGCGGCTCACGCCGATTGCGGAATTGCTGTTGTCCGAAATCAATCAGGGGACGGTGGATTTCGTGCCGAACTACGACGGCGCGTTTGACGAGCCGCTGCACCTGCCCGCCCGCCTGCCTATGGTGTTGCTCAACGGCGCGTCAGGCATCGCGGTGGGCATGGCGACCGAAATTCCGCCGCACAATTTGAACGAAGTTACGCAGGCGGCGATTGCGCTGTTGAAGAAGCCGACGCTGGAAACCGCCGACCTGATGCAGTACATTCCCGCGCCCGATTTTGCCGGCGGCGGTCAAATCATCACACCGGCGGACGAATTGCGCCGGATTTATGAAACCGGCAAGGGCAGCGTGCGCGTGCGTGCGCGTTATGAAATCGAAAAATTGGCGCGCGGACAATGGCGCGTCATCGTAACTGAGCTGCCGCCGAACGCCAATTCCGCCAAAATCCTTGCCGAAATCGAAGAGCAGACCAACCCGAAACCGAAAGCGGGCAAAAAGCAGCTCAACCAAGACCAGCTCAATACCAAAAAGCTGATGCTGGATTTAATCGACCGCGTGCGCGACGAGTCCGACGGCGAACATCCCGTGCGACTGGTGTTCGAACCGAAATCCAGCCGCATCGATACCGATACCTTCATCAACACGCTGATGGCGCAAACTTCGCTGGAAGGCAATGTGTCCATGAACTTGGTGATGATGGGACTGGACAACCGCCCCGCGCAGAAAAACCTGAAAACGATTTTGCAAGAATGGCTGGATTTCCGCGTCGTAACCGTAACACGCCGTCTGAAATTCCGTTTGAACCAAGTGGAAAAACGGCTGCACATTCTCGAAGGCCGTCTGAAAGTCTTTCTGCACATCGACGAAGTGATTAAAGTCATCCGCGAATCGGACGACCCGAAAGCCGATTTGATGGCGGCGTTCGGGCTGACCGAAATCCAAGCCGAAGACATTTTGGAAATCCGCCTGCGCCAGTTGGCGCGTTTGGAGGGTTTCAAACTCGAAAAAGAATTGAACGAGTTGCGCGAGGAACAAGGCCGTCTGAACATCCTTTTGAGCGACGAAAACGAAAAACGCAAGCTGATTGTCAAAGAGATGCAGGCGGATATGAAACAATACGGCGACGCGCGACGCACGCTGGTGGAAGAGGCCGGACGCGCCGTGCTGACGCAGACCACCGCCGACGAACCCATCACGCTGATCCTGTCGGAAAAAGGCTGGATACGCAGCCGCGCCGGACACAATCTCGATTTGAGCCAAACCACGTTCAAAGAAGGCGACCGCCTCAAACAAACCCTTGAAGGCCGCACCGTTTTACCTGTCGTCATCTTGGATTCATTGGGCAGAACCTACACCCTCGATGCCGCCGAAATCCCCGGCGGGCGCGGCGACGGCGTGCCGGTTTCATCCTTAATCGAGCTGCAAAACGGCGCGAAACCCGTTGCGATGTTGACAGGATTGCCGGAACAACATTATTTATTATCGGGCAGCGGCGGCTACGGCTTCATCGCCAAACTGGGCGATATGGTCGGGCGCGTGAAAGCGGGCAAAGTGGTGATGACCGCAGACAGCGGCGAAACCGTCCTGCCGCCGATTGCCGTCTATGCCTCCTCGTTCATCAACCCCGACTGCAAAATCATTGCCGCCACCAGTCAAAACCGCGCCCTCGCCTTCCCCATCGGCGAATTGAAAATTATGGCGAAAGGCAAAGGGCTGCAAATCATCGGATTGAACGCCGGCGAATCGCTGACGCATACCGCCGTTTCTTCCGAGCCGGAAATCCTGATTGAAAGCGAGGGCAGGCGCGGCGCGGCGCACAAAGACCGCATCCCCGTCTCCCTGCTTGAGGCAAAACGCGGCAAAAAAGGCAGACTATTACCCATATCGGGCAGCCTGAAACAGCTTTCTTCCCCCAAATAAACCCGATTCCGCACATATTATGGTGATTTCCAACCCCCGCAAACTTGAAAAACTCAAAGACCGGATTCCCAATCTGATCAACATCATCCGCGTCGCCATCGTTTTCCCGCTGATGATTATGCACATCCTCGGGCTGGAAACCGGCAGCCGTGCGAACCTGCACGCTTCGTGGACGGCGTGGGCGTTTTATGTTTGGCTCGCCATTGCCTGCTGGCTGATTTTCTTTTCCATCATCCATCCGCATTGGCAATGGCAGTCGCTGAAAATGCCGCGTTTCAGCGCGGTGGCGGACATCACGATGATCGGCGTGCTGACCTACCTGTTCGGCGGCATCGATTCCGGCTTCGGCATCCTGATCCTGCCCTTCGTCGTCTGCTCCTGCCTGCTCAGCTACGGGCGTTACCCCCTGCTCTATTCCAGCTACGCCGCCATCCTACTGATATTCAACGCCATTGCCGACGGCGATATCGGCAAATACCCGCTCATATCGGATGCCCGAACCGCCTCGGCAACCTTCATCCTCGTCGCCGCCTCCTATCTTTCCGCCATCTTCACCTCCCTGTCGGTCAGATACATCGACAGCGCCAGCCAACTGGCCCGCGACAACCACCTCGCCTACCGGCGCATCAAAGGCTTGAGCCAGACCGTACTCGAACGCGTTCAAGAAGCCGTCGTCGTCATCAATACCGAAGGGCTGGCGGTGCTGTTCAACCGGAAGGCGAAAGACCTTTTCCCCGCGCTCGAAATCGGACGGCGCGCCGACCTGTCCGATTCTGCCGCCGAACTGTGGGATCAAGCCTCTCCGCACACTTTCGAATACGTCCTCGGCACACCCGGTCTGAACGCCGGCATCCGCGCCGTTCCGGTCAACAAAGAGCCGGACAAGCTGCTCATCCTCTACATCCGCCCGCAAAGCGAAATTCAGGCAGAAGCCCTGTCCGTCAAACTTGCCGCGCTCGGACAACTGACCGCCAACCTCGCCCACGAAATCCGCAACCCGATGTCCGCCATCCGCCACGCCAACGACCTGCTGCGCGAAAATATGGAAGCGGGGGCGGCAGATCCGTTCAACGCCAAATTGTGCAAAATCATTGACGGCAACGTCTGCCGCATCGACAAAATGCTCGAAGACATTTCCTCGCTCAACAAGCGCAACAAAACCAAACGCGAAACCATCGGCCTGATACCGTTTTGGGAAGAATTCAAACAAGAGTTCCTGCTCAACCATCCCGATGCCGCCGGCTGCATCCGTCCGGATATTCAAGGCGGCAGCCCGACCGCCTATTTCGATCTCGCCCACCTGCGGCAAATTATGTGGAATCTCGCCAACAACGCGTGGCGGCACAGCCGCAAACAGCCCGGCTCGATTTCCGTCACCATCCGCCCCGCGCAAAAAAACACCGTCTGCATCCTGTTTGCCGACGACGGCGGCGGCGTGCCGCCCGAAGTACAGGAACACCTGTTCGAACCCTTTTACACCACGGCGGAAAACGGAACCGGCTTGGGACTGTATGTCGCCCGCGAACTGGCGCACGCCAACTTCGGCGATTTGACCTACCTGCCGGAAGCCAAATGTTTCGAACTCACATTACCGGAAAAAAGCAATGACTGAACTGCAACATCCCGTCCTCGTCGTCGATGACGAAACCGACATTCTCGACCTGATGGAAATGACCCTGATGAAAATGGGCTTGCGCGTCCATACCGCGTCAGGCGTTACCGAAGCCAAAAACAAGCTCGACAGCCAACGCTATTCGCTCGTCCTGACCGATATGCGTATGCCCGACGGCTCGGGGCTTGAAGTCGTCCAACACATCAACAGCCGCCTGCTCGATACGCCGGTTGCCGTCATCACCGCCTTCGGCAATGCCGATCAGGCGCAAGAGGCCCTGCGTTGCGGCGCGTTCGACTACATCCAAAAGCCGATTACCCTCGCCCGGCTGCGTTCCCTCGTCAAATCGGCAATTTCCGTTTCCGAAAACCAAAACAAAATTCCCGAACCGCCCGTTCGGACGGCATCCCCCGTTTCTTCCCCAATGCCGTCTGAAGCCCCGGAACCTGCAAACGCGATACCGGCGGCACCGCCCGTTTCCTCCGCCCTTCCCTATGCGGAACCCGATATGCCCCGCCTGCTCGGCAGCTCTCCGCAGATGGTCGAAATCCGCCACCTCATCCGCCGCCTCGCGTCCGGCAAAGTACCCGTCTATATTTCCGGCGAATCCGGTACAGGTAAGGAACAGGCGGCGCGCACCATACACGAACTGTCCGACCGCGCGGACAAACCCTTTGTCGCCGTCAACTGCGGTGCGATTCCCGAAAATCTGATGGAAAGCGAATTTTTCGGCTACCGCAAAGGCAGTTTTACCGGCGCCGACAAAGACCACGACGGCTTTTTCCGCCACGCCGACGGCGGCACTTTGTTTTTGGACGAAGTCGCCGACCTGCCCCTTTCCATGCAGGTCAAACTCTTGCGCGCGATTCAAGAAAAAGCCGTGCGCCGCATCGGCGATACCGCCGAGCAGCCCGTCGATGTCCGCATCGTCTGCGCCACCCACAAAAACCTCGAAGCCCTTGTCGGAAGCGGCGCATTCCGCCAAGACCTGTATTACCGCCTCAATGTCGTCAGCCTCAATATGCCGTCCCTGCGTGAAATGCGCGAAGATTTGAAGCTGCTCATCCCCTACCTCCTGTACAAACACAGCCGCAACAACCGGCCTTACACACTCTCCCCCGCCGCGCAACAGATGCTCCTGAATTACAGCTATCCGGGCAATTTCCGCGAACTGGAAAACATCCTCGAACGCGCCGTCGCCCTGTGCGTCGGGCATACCGTGCAAATCGACGACCTGCAAATCCAAGATGTGCGCCACAAGCCCGTCCGGACGGAAACCGCCGAGCGCGCCGCCGATACCTTGCCGTCTGAAACAGCCGCCGCACCGTCCCGCGTCCTGCCGTTCGACCCCGATACCATGCAGATACAGGACTATCTCGACCAAATCGAACGCGACATCATCGAACAAACCCTCAAACAAACCGAAGGCAACCGCACGCAGGCTGCTAAACGCTTGGGCATCAGCTTCCGTTCGATGCGCTACCGTATGGAACGCCTCAACATCTGCTGACGGCAAAACGGCATCCGCGCCATCCCCGCCCACCCGAAAAAAATGCCGTCTGAAACGGCACGGGAAAGCGGGTTCGCCCCACGCCCGAACGGACACAAAACACTATGACCGACATCCTCATTGACGACACCGCCACCGAAGCCGTCCGCGCCCTGATACGGGCATTCCCCCTTGCGCCCGTTTCCCAGCCGCCCGAACAAGGCAGCTACCTCCTTGCCGAACACGATACCGTCAGCCTCAGGCTTGTCGGGGAAAAAAGCAGCGTCATCGTCGATTTTACCTCCGGTGCAGCACAATACCGGCGCACAAAAGGCGGGGGCGAACTCATCGCCAAAGCCGTCAACCATACCGCCAAACCGACCGTTTGGGACGCGACCGCAGGATTGGGGCGCGACAGCTTCGTCCTCGCCTCGCTCGGTCTGACCGTTACCGCCTTCGAGCAGCATCCAGCCGTAGCCTGCCTGCTTTCAGACGGCATCCGCCGCTCCCTCCTCAATCCCGAAACGCAAGACACCGCCGCGCGCATCAACCTCCATTTCGGCAACGCCGCAGTACAAATGCCCGCACTTGTTCAAACACAAGGCAAACCCGACATCGTCTATCTCGACCCCATGTATCCCGAACGCCGCAAAAGTGCCGCCGTTAAAAAAGAAATGGCCTACTTCCACCGGCTCGTCGGCGAGGCGCAAGATGAAGCAGCACTCCTGCATACCGCACGCCAAACGGCAAAAAAACGCGTCGTCGTCAAACGCCCCCGCCTAGGCGGATTGCTTGCCGGGCAAAGCCCCTCCTACCAATACACCGGCAAAAGCACCCGCTTCGACGTTTACCTGCCCTACGAAGCGGACAAGGGATAACGCCCATAAAACAAGACACCGAAAAATTTGCCGTTCTTATGCAAACGAGAAACCGGTTTTTGCGTTTCGACTGTTTTGGATAAGTCATCACACCTTAAAGTTTGTCATTCTCACGGAAGTGGGAATCCGATTCGTTCAGTTTTATAGTGGTTTTCGAGTTTCAGGCAACTTCCAAACCGTCATTTCCACGGAAGTGGGAATCTAGAAATGAAAAGCAACAGGAATTTATCGTAAATGACTGAAACCGAACGGACTAGATTCCCGCCTGCGCGGGAATGACGGGGCGGGAGGATGCCGTCTGAAATTCCGTCATTCCCGTGAAAACGGGAATCTAGAACTTCTGATTTTTCAGACGACTTTTGAACATTGCCGCTACCCAATGATCTGGATTCCCACCTGTGCGGGAATGACGATGTAAAATTATCCGGGATTCAAAAAGACAGGCTTTCGCGTCCGTGGGAATGACTGCGGAAAGATAATTTTTATTTTGTCATAAAAATCAGCACCTTAATCAGTTGGCGGTTAAATCAAACTTTTAGGGTGCAGATTACTTTTTATGATTTCAGACGGCATTTTGACAGGCCGCAAACCTATTTCGGCAATACCAAAAACTTAATCAATAACTCTTTGAACACAAAACCAAACACGCCCAAGCCCAAGACTAAAAACAAAATGGCGATGCCGAATTTGCCCGCTTTAGACTCCTTGCCCAAATTCCAAACGATAAAACCCAAAAAAATAATCAAACCGGTCAGGCAGATTTTCAACGCCCAATCGGCAAAAACCGCTTCATCCATATTTTTTCCTATTGTTGATGTGTATGCCATACGCGATAAGGGTTTCAGACGGCATCTGCTGTCCAATGCCGTCTGAAACACGCAATCAGCGCGCGAGTGCCTGTTTCAAATCGTCAATCAAATCGCCAACATATTCCAAACCGACCGACAGGCGCACCAATCCGGGGCGGATGTTGGCGGCGAGTTTTTCTTCGGGCTGCATCCTGCCGTGCGTGGTTGTCCACGGATGGGTGATGGTCGAGCGCACGTCGCCGAGGTTGGCGGTACGGGAAAAGAGTTCCACGCCGTCCACGACTTTCCACGCGGCTGCTTGGTCGGCAACTTCAAAGCCGATGACGATGCCGCCGCCGTTTTGCTGTTTGCGGATAAGCGCCGCCTGCGGATGGTCGGGCAATCCGGTGTAGTACACGGCTTGAACCTGCGGCTGCGCTTGCAGCCATTGCGCGATTTTCAGGGCGTTGTCGAACTGTTTTTCCATACGCAGCGACAGGGTTTCCACGCCGCTCAACAACTGCCACGCATTAAACGGCGACATTGCCAGCCCGCAAGAGTTGCAATACATAGCGACCTGCGCCATCAGCTCTTCCGAACCCGCCAACACGCCGCCCATCACGCGTCCGTGTCCGTCTATGGCTTTGGTCGCGGAGGAAACGGAAATATCCGCGCCGTGTTTCAAAGGCTGCGAGCCGACGGGCGACAGCAGGCTGTTGTCCACCACCAAGAGCGCGCCGATGCCGTGTGCCAATTCCGCCAAGGCTTCCAGGTCGGCCACTTCGCCCAAGGGGTTGGACGGCGTTTCCAAAAACAGCAGCTTGGTGTTGGCTTTGACGGCGGCTTTCCATTCGTTTATATCGGTCGGCGAAACGTGGCTCACTTCGATGCCGAATTTGGTAACGATGTTATTGATAAAGCCGACGGTCGTGCCGAACAGGCTGCGGCTGGAAACCACGTGGTCGCCCGCCTGCAAAAAGGTAAAAAACGCCGCCTGAATCGCGGACATACCCGTCGAAGTGGCGACCGCGCGTTCCGCACCTTCCAAAGCGGCGATGCGTTTTTCAAAGGCGGCTGTGGTCGGGTTGGCGGTACGGGTATAAGTGAACCCTTTGATTTTTTTTGAAAACAAATCGGCGGCGTGTCGGGCGTTGTCCCACATGAAGCTGCTGGTCAGGAACAAGGCCTGATTGTGTTCGCGATATCCGGTTTGTTCTTTGCCGCCGCGTATGGCGAGCGTTTGCGGATGAAGTTTTTTGCTCATCGGTAATTCCTCGGTTTTGTCCGTTCGGCAACGGGGCGCGCGCCCGTTGTTTAATTTGTTAATATTTTGCGCCCGTTCCGTGCGCCTTTCAAGTCGGACGGGCAGGAAAATGCCGTCTGAAACGGCTTTCAGACGGCATTGCAATCAGCGTTTGTATTTTAACTCGTACTTGATGTCGTTAAGGATTTTGCGGACATCGTGTTCCAACACGTCTTCGACTACCGCCCCCGCCTGCTCGTGCAGCATCTGCTGGAGCTGGTAGGTAAAAACCGCCATCTGCTTCTGCACCGCCGTACGGATAATGCCGTTGACGGTATCGGTCAGATGCGGGCGCAGGCGTTTGATCAGCCGTTCGGTCAGCTCCTGTTCGGACAGGCAGAACACTTCGCGCCGGTTGACGGCTTTCGGGTTCAGGATATTGATTTGGACGGGCATCAACGTTTCTTCCGCATCGTTTTCCCCGTTTTCCGAAACCGCCGGCTCATTCGTGCCGGATTCTGCCGCATCGGCGTTTTCCCCGCCTTCAATCTGTGCAGTTTCAAATTCGACGCAGTCTTTTTTGGCATCGAACCGGATTTTACGCCGCGATTCGATGTGTTTTTCCGAAACCGACATTTGCAGGGAAGCCTGCGCGTTGAGCCAGTTTTCCTGAAGAATAACCATCGGGTCGGTTTCGACTTCCTCGCCGCATTCGGCAACGGCGGCATTGTGCTCCTCCTGCCATTTTTGCAGATACGCCTTTAACACACGGTTTCGGCTTGCATCGTCCAATTTCGGCGCGGACGCGCTCTTTGCCGCTTCGGAAGTTTGAACCGGCGGCACACGGTCGGGCGCGGTATTCATACGGCGCGTCCGGCGCAGGTTTTCCAGGCGTTTTTCCCAATTCGGCTCTTTATCCTGATTGTTCGTATCCATTTTTTCGGCTTCCGGTCCTTAATCTTTGCAGGCGGACAAACCCCGCCTGAAGCGCGGTTTGATATAATGGCGCATTTTAACAGATTCGCGAGGATACATCATGAGCAGCATCGAACAGCGTTTGGAATATCTGGAAGAAGCAAACGATGTGCTGCGTATGCAGAACCACGTCCTGTCCACCGCCTTCAAAGCCCTGATCCGCGCCCTTCCCGCCGACACCGCCGAAGTCGCGGTTGAGTCGATTCAGCTTGCATTTGAAGACGCTTTGGCAGAACTCAACTACGAAGACAGCCCCCATACCGATTTGTTCCACGACGTTACTTATGCGTTTTTCCGTGAAAAAGAACGTTAATTTTATGTTAAACTGATTTTTTAGGCTTTTTGATTACCGAAAGGAATTTTGATGAATATGAAAAAATGGATTGCCGCCGCCCTTGCCTGTTCCGCGCTCGCGCTGTCTGCCTGCGGCGGTCAGGGCAAAGATGCCGCCGCGCCTGCCGCCAACCCCGACAAAGTGTACCGCGTGGCTTCCAACGCCGAGTTTGCCCCCTTTGAATCTTTAGACTCGAAAGGCAATGTCGAAGGTTTCGATGTGGATTTGATGAACGCGATGGCGAAGGCGGGCAATTTTAAAATCGAATTCAAACACCAGCCGTGGGACAGCCTTTTCCCCGCCTTGAACAACGGCGATGCGGACGTTGTGATGTCGGGCGTAACCATTACCGACGACCGCAAACAGTCTATGGACTTCAGCGACCCGTATTTTGAAATCACCCAAGTCGTCCTCGTTCCGAAAGGCAAAAAAGTATCTTCTTCCGAAGATTTGAAAAAGATGAACAAAGTCGGCGTGGTTACCGGCTACACGGGCGATTTCTCCGTTTCCAAACTCTTGGGCAACGACAATCCGAAAATCGCGCGCTTTGAAAACGTCCCCCTGATTATCAAAGAACTGGAAAACGGCGGCCTGGATTCCGTGGTCAGCGACAGCGCGGTCATCGCCAATTATGTGAAAAACAACCCGGCCAAAGGGATGGACTTCGTTACCCTGCCCGACTTCACCACCGAACACTACGGCATCGCGGTACGCAAAGGCGACGAAGCAACCGTCAAAATGCTGAACGATGCGTTGAAAAAAGTACGCGAAAGCGGCGAATACGACAAAATCTACGCCAAATATTTTGCAAAAGAAGGCGAACAGGCCGCGAAATAAGCCCGCCCGTCCGAACACAATGCCGTCTGAAGCCCTTTCAGACGGCATTTTCTATTGTCTGTGCCGTTTTGTGTCGGGATGGCAATGTCGGCGGCGCGGCATTGTTGTGCCGCCATTTGGGTTTTCAGACGGCATCGGGGGCTTTGTTGGACTTCAGACGGCATTATCCCACCGCCGTCATTCCCACCCCGAACTGTCGGGCAGTGGCAGTTTTTAAAGATTATAAAAACCCGTCATTCCCACGCAGGCGGGAATCCGGACCATTGGACAGCGGCAATATTCAAAGATTATCTGAAAGTCCGAGATTCTAGATTCCCGTTTTCACGGGAATGACGAAGAGTGGCGGGAATCCAGACCTTGGGATAGCGGCAATATTCAAAGATTATCTGAAAGTTTGAGATTCTAGATTCCCGTTTTCACGGGAATGACGAAGTTTCAGACGGCATTTAATGTCTTGTCGGGCTTCAGACGGCATCGCCCACCGCCGTCATTCCCGCATAAGCGGGAATCCAGACCTTCGGGGTGGAGGAAATATTCAAAGGTTATCTGAAGATTTAGAGGTTCTAGATTCCCGTTTTCACGGGAATGACGAAAAGTCACGGAAATAACGAAAAGTCGTGATGACGGCGCATCCGCCCGACCGTCATTCTCGCGCAGGCGGGAATCCAGAACATCGGGCAACGGCAATATTCAAAGATTATCTGAAAGTTTAAGATTCTAGATTCCCGTTTTCACGGGAATGACGAAGTTTCAGACGGCATTGGATGCTTTGATGCTTTGGTGGGCTGAAGCCCACCGCTTCAGACAGCATCGCCCGCCTGTTTTGATATGGCGGCAAATCCCCCCGACAAAAAAACAATCCGGAACGCGTCTGACCGTTCCGGATTGTTTTCAGGCGTATCCGCGCATCAGAACATACTGCGTACGCCCATATTGACCTGCCAATTCTGGCGCATCGTGTGCATCGAAGACCTTTGCGCCTCAAAATAAAGCTGCCGTCCGTTTTCGGCATTGCGGTGTACCACGCCCAAGCCGTATTCCAACCAGCCGCCCCGGTGTTTGAATTCCTCCACGGCAGAGCCGTTGAACCTGTGGCGGATCGTGCCGATAAACTCGCGTTTGTACATCAGCTTGCCGTAGATGTTCAGCCTGCCGCCGTCCAAACCGTCCACGCCCGCCCGAAAGCCGAACCGCCCCATCAGGCTGCGGAAATTGTCCGTCTCGGCAGACAGCCCGTTTGACAGCGAAAAGCCGTAGCCGCGCGTAAACCAGTAGGACAACTGCGCTTCCGGCTGCCACCAATAGGTTTTGCCGCCGTCCTGTTTTTCCATCCGCCTGCCGGTTTCGGCGGAAAGCATATAGGCATTCAGGCGCGCCTCGTCCGATTCGACCCGTTTGCCTGCGTAATTGGTCAGCCCGTAGCTGCCCTTATATCGGGCGATGTTGGCGACCAAATCATAATAAGCCCTGCTTTCCCGGTTGAGCCAGGTGGAATAAACGCCTGCCATCCTGCCGTAGATTTTGCCGCTGCCGGCATAGTCTTCGGGGCTGTAGGACGATTGGAGGTGGCGGAGCATCAGCCCTTTGTAATGAATCCATTTGTCGCCGAACCCCGTCCTGTTGAAGCCGCCGGCAAAGCCCCAATAGCGGTTGCCGTAACCGCCCACGCGGTAATCGCTGCGGCTGCCGGCGAATTTTCCGCCGACGCGTTTGATCCAAACGTTGTTGTCTTTCTGCGGCGTTCCGTCGGCGTGGATTTCGCCCATACGCTGCACCAGCGTTTCATCGGAAACCGCGTTCAACTGATACAAAGCCTCGCCGAAGAGGACGCTGCTCGATGCGCCCGTCGACAGGGTGGCCGGGTAGAGGTAGAAGTCCCGCTTGCCGTCTGCGGAAATATTGACCTTTTTGGAATCACCCGACTCGCCCAAGGCAAAACACCACCCTCCCTGTTCCGTACAGCGGACATTTAATTCGTATGACGCTTTTGTGTTTTCGGCATCGCCTTTGTTTTCGACCAGCTTTAAAAACTCCCTGCCCGTCGTTTTTGCCTTGGCATCGTCCGTATATTCGATGATGTGCGTCCCTTCGCTGCCTTTTCGGGTAATCAGCTTGTCCGATTCGCCTTTGACGATGTCGCCATACATTTTGAACACGCCGCCATCGCCCTTGAGATTGCTCACAGACACTTTGACGAATTTGTTGTTGTCGCTAAATTCGACCTGCGCGTCTTCCGACAAATCCAACTCTTTCAGCATCGAATCATTGGTAACCCTCCAGCGCGCGCCGTTGCTCATTTTGAGGTTGACGGTGTTGTTTGTCTTGTCGTCGATCGCGCTGTCTTTAATCCAACCGTTTTCATCGAAGAAATCTTCAGATCTTTTGATTTCTTCTTCGAGTACCGCAACCCTTTCTATGTCGTTTTCTTTTATATGTTCTATTTGCCTTTTTTTGCTCCGAATTTTGTTTTCTTGCTGTTTTACTTTTACTTCTAGTTCTTTTCTCTTTTTATTATTTTGGTTGTCATTTTCACCTAGTTCAGCCAATTCTTTATTTAGTTTATCCAATTCTTGATTGTATTTATCCAAATCTTGATTGAATCTATCCAAAGCTGCTTTTTTTGGGGCAATCTTTTCTGCTTAGTATCCGGCTCTTTCTTTTTCTTTTCAATCGACTTTGTATCGGGGGTTAAGTCATATCCGTCCGCATCCACGGTTAAGGCAAACATATCTTTCCCTTTGGCAAAGCTCCTTTTCCCGATATGGGCTTCCCCTTCAAAATAAGAGTCTTTGTTGGCGAGGTTCACGCTCACGCTGCCGCCGTTGTAGGCGAAAATATCGCCTTTGATTTTGACAACCTTGTCTTCCCCACCGACAACCTCGACTTTGCTGTTTTTCCCGTCAATCGCAAACGCGCTGCCTATACTTTTGGGTCTGCCTTGCTCGTCATAAACCGGCGTTGCAACGATATCGACATTCCCACGGAAAATCGCTTCCATCTTAGAACCTTCCGGAATCTGCTTCTTATGGCCGACTCTTCTGCTTGAATAGAAGCCAAAACCGTTTGCTTCCGCCTCGTCCTGTCCGTTCCTATCGATTTTAATGTTTACATCGCCCTTGAACTCCATCGTGGTGATGCTTGGAGAAGCGTTGTTGAGGTTGATGCCTGAGTTACCATAGTGGTTGGCGGTAATGCCTTGTCCTTTATCTTTTCCTGATTTGATGTTGATATTCAGCGTCGAGCCTTCTTCGGAAACAAGACGATATTCTCCCATTTTTTCACCATTATTAAGCAATAGGATACCTTCGTTACTAGAGTTGGCATTTGAGTCCGCATCTACATTGATGGTGTTGCGCCCTTTAAAGGTAAACGTCGCCGGCGCCAAGCTTGCGGATGCACGCCTATCATCAGACAAAATGCCGACATTCGCGTTATGGGCGGCTATGGTTACGTTTTCAAAAGTAACCTTGTTTTCGCCCTCATAGCTGCTATCCTCCAAGACTACCGCTCCGATATGATTCGGCCCCGATGTGTACCTGTAACCGTTTTTATTTATATTTTCTCCAATCGAGTTATTGTCAATCGTCGGCGGGGCATCGGCAGAGCCGTCTGCCAATTTGCCTTTTATCGTAATGTTGTTCGTACCGCCGTTGGCGGCAATGATGAGGGAATTTAAGGGTTTGACTTCGGTTTCGCCATCGTAGGTGTAGTTGTTTACTTGCCCTCCTTGTGCGAGGACGAGGGTGTATTTGTCTGTCTTCTCTATCGTTCCACTGCTTGCAGCGTCCGCCCCTTGCGCGTGCATAGAAGCGGCTGCAAAACCAAGTAAGATGCACTGAACTGTCTTCTTTTGTTTCATTAGTTTTTCCATTTTGAAGGTATGTGATTTTTATCATTATATGCTTAAATCATTGACACACCAAAAAAAAAAAAAAAAAAAAAAAAAAAAAAATGGATTGTTTGATACTCCAATGTTTTTTATATGTTTTTATATTGTGATGCAGAACGGGAATCTGTATCACGTCATTCCCACGAAAGTGGGAATCTAGAAACTCAAAGTTGCAAGAATTTATCGGAAACGGCTGAAACCGAACGGTCTGGATTCCCGCCTGCGCGGGAATGACGGCGGGGGCGGATGCCGTCTGAAGCGGTGGGCTGAAGCCCACCCTACCATTGTTTCTGCTTCCATACCATTTGGCGGCATTTTTATATCGTAGGATGGGCTTCAGCCCACCAAAGCATCAAAGTATTCAATCTCGTCTGAAACTTCGTCATTCCCGCGAAAGCGGGAATCTGGAACTTCTGAATTTTCAGACGACTTTTGAATATTGCCGCCGCCCGAAGGTCTAGATTCCCGCCTGCGCGGGAATGACGGCAAACGGGGGATGGGGCATCACGATGCGGCGGCAATGTGTCCGGAATGGGGCGGTTTATCCGAAAAAGCCCATTTTGACTTGGATGAGTTTTTCCAGTTCGTTCAGGATGCGCCGGCGCGAGACGAAAAAGATGATGTGGTCGCCGTCTTGGATGACGGTTTCGGTATGATGTCCCATAATGGTTTCGCCGGTTTCGGCGCGGACGACGGCGGCAATGTGGCAGCCTTCGGGCCATTTGATACCGCTGATGCGCCTGCCGATGATGGCGGAAGTTTTTTTGTCGCCGTGTGCGACGACTTCGATGGCTTCCGCCGTGCCGCGCCGGATGGGGTGGACGGCAACGATGTCGCCGCGCCGGATGTGGGCGAGTATCGAGCCGATGGTGATGAGGTGGGGGGAAACGACGATGTCGATTTTGTTGCCTTCGAGCAAATCGACGTAGCTTGAGCGGTTGACGATGCCGATGACGCGCTTCGCGCCGAGGTTTTTCGCCAAAAGGGCGGACATAATGTTGCTTTCGTCGTCGTTGGTCAGGGCGCAGAATACGTCGATTTCGTCGATGTATTCGTTGTCGAGCAGGGTTTCGTCGGTTGCCGAACCTTGCAGGACGAGGGTGTTGTCGAGGTTTTCGGCTATCCATTCGGCACGGCGCGGCCGGCATTCGATGATTTTGACGTTGTATGCGTGTTCGAGCTGCTTGGCGAGGCGGTAGCCGATGTTGCCGCCGCCGGCAATCATAATGCGGCGGGTGCTGGTTTCTTTGGGGCGCAATTCGGGTATGACCGCGCCGATGTTTTCGGTAGCGGCGGCAAACAGGATTTCGTCGCCTTCGATGATGACGGTTTGCGGCGCGGGGACGATGAGGCGGTTGTTGCGGTAAACGGCGCAGATTTGGCAGTCGGCCCCGTCGGGAAGGTCGCGGGCGATGTCGGCGATTTCGCGGTTGACGAGCAGTCCGCCGCGCCGCGCCTGTATGATGACCATCCGCACACGGTCGTCTGCAAAACGTAAAACCTGCAATGCGCCCGGGCAGTCTATCAGACCGGCAAGCTGTTCGGTAACGAGCTGTTCGGGGCTGATGGTTTCGGTTATGCCGAATATGGAAAGGCTGCCGTTTTCGTTGTTTTCGAGCTTGGGGCTGAGGTATTCGAGGTATTCGCTGGAACGGACGCGCGCGATGCGGCCGGGGATGTTGAACAGGTCGGCGGCAACTTTGCAGGCGACGATGTTGGTTTCGTCGCTGCGGGAGAGCGCGAGCAGCAAGTCGGCATCTTCCGCGCCGGCGCGTTCTAATGTGAAGGGGGATGCGCCGTTGCCGAAAACGGTTTGGACATCGAGGCGGCTGCCTGTTTCCTGCAATGCTTTTTCGTCGATGTCGATAACGGTTACGTCGTTGTTGGGTATGGCGGCAAGGTTTTGCGCGACGGTAGAACCTACCTGTCCGTTGCCTAAAATGAGGATTTTCACGGTGTGGGTCGCTGAGTGATGAAATGGTGGATTGTACCGCAACCGGGGGCGGAAATGCCGTCTGAAGGCGGATTTTGCGTTCAGACGGCATTGCGCCTCAAGATTCGACGGGGATGATGCCGATTTTCGCCTGCCATTGGCGCGGGGCGGTGGCGTGGATGGATTCGCCGTTGCTGTCCACGGCGACGGTTACGGGCATATCTTTGACTTCAAACTCGTAAACGGCTTCCATACCCAATTCGGGGAACGCCAAGACTTTGGAAGATTTGATGGCTTTTGCCACGAGGTATGCCGCGCCGCCGACCGCCATCAGGTACACGGCTTTGTTGTCGGCGATGGCTTCGCACGCCGCCGCGCCGCGTTCGGATTTGCCGATCATGCCCAAGAGGCCGGTTTGTTCGAGCATTTGGCGGGTGAATTTGTCCATACGGGTGGCGGTGGTGGGACCTGCCGGGCCGACGACTTCATCGCCGACCGGATCGACGGGACCGACGTAGTAAATCAGGCGGTTGGTGAAATCGACGGGCAATTCTTCGCCTTTGTCGAGCATATCGACGAGGCGTTTGTGTGCGGCATCGCGGCCGGTGAGGATTTTGCCGTTCAGCAGCAATACGTCGCCGGTTTTCCAACTCGCCACTTCTTCTTTAGTCAATTTGTCGACATCGACGCGTTTGCCGTTGTCGGGGCTGTAAGTCAAATCGGGCCAGTCTTCGACGCGCGGCGGCGTGAGTTCGACCGGACCTGAGCCGTCCAATTCGAACTCGACGTGGCGGGTGGCGGCGCAGTTGGGAATCATGGCAATCGGTTTGGAGGCGGCGTGGGTCGGGTAATCGAGGATTTTCACGTCCAACACGGTGGTTAGTCCGCCCAAGCCTTGCGCGCCGATGCCCAGCGCGTTGACTTTTTCAAAGAGTTCGAGGCGCAGGGCTTCGGTGGTGGACAATTCCGCGCCGGACGCGGCTTTTTCCTGCAACTCTTGAATGTCGATGTGGCTCATCAGGGATTCTTTCGCCATCAACACGGCTTTTTCGGGCGTGCCGCCGATACCGATGCCCAAGATGCCGGGGGGACACCAGCCCGCACCCATGGTCGGGATGGTTTTCAATACCCAATCGACGATGTTGTCGGAAGGATTGAGCATAGCGAGTTTGGATTTGTTTTCAGAGCCGCCGCCTTTTGCTGCGCAGGTTACTTCGACTTTGCCGCCCGGCACGATGCTCATGTGGATGACGGCGGGGGTGTTGTCTTTGGTGTTTTGGCGTTTGCCGGCGGGGTCGGCGAGGACGGAGGCGCGCAGGGTGTTGCCTTCCCAAGTGTAGGCGCGGCGCACGCCTTCGTTAACCATCTCTTCCACGCTCATGTCCGCATCCCACTGCACATCCATACCGACTTTCAAAAACACGGTTGCGATACCTGTGTCTTGGCAGATGGGGCGGTTGTTTTCCGCACACATACGGCTGTTGACCAAAATCTGCGTCATCGCGTCTTTGGCGGCGGGATTTTCTTCCTTCTGCCACGCCTTATAAAGCGCGTCGATGTAGTCTTTCGGATGGTAGTAGCTGATGAATTGGAAGGCATCGCAAATGCTTTGGATAAAGTCTTCCTGTTTGATGACGGTCATGATTGTGTTCCTTTTCAAGGTTGTGGCGGTAAGTGCAAGCCGCTTTTGGATTTTGTTTTCTGTTAGGGCGCAATAGTGCCGGCGTTTGTACGGTAAAGACAATACATAATTCTAATCTATTGATTATCAATTTGTTTTAATAAAATACTGTTTTACTCGGATTTTGATATTTGTAATCTTTGCCTGTTACTTTGCGGTAGAAATAAAACTACAAACAAAGCCTGCCGCCCACGGTTTTTCAAATGCCGCCCGATTCCGAAGGGGCATCTGTTCTTGCGGTATAAAAATGATTCTTAAACTATTTTAAATTTATTTCAATGGGTTGGAGGATATAGCGGCAGGCGGGGATTGTCATACCCCAAAGGCGGATTTCTGACTTAGGTCAAATGTATTTTGTTTTTCTGAAATTTTATAACTTTTCCCCGATTATCTGATTCCACGATAAATTTTTATAAAATACAAAGTAGTATGTTTATTAACGTCCTATACGATAATGAAAACGTCTTGCATCGTTCTGTTTGTTTCCTGCCTTTTCCGGTAAAAGCTAATTTAAATTTCTTTATATAACAAATGTTTTTCAAATTTTTAAAAAATGTTTGCCGGAAGCGGGCGTTTTAAAGCGGGGATTGTAGTTTGACAGCAGGGAAGACATAAATTCTGATACACTATGTTTCGCATAATAAACATTAAGTTATAAATATAATTGGGAATATGCGAAGGAAGTTTTTGTCTTATGTGTAATAAAAATACAAAACTAAATTTGCTCCCTTCCGACAGGACGCTGCCATGAGTGAAAATTTGTTAACCCTGACCATAGACGGCCGCGAAGTCAAGGCTTCCGCTGATTCATCCATCATCCAAGCCTATGCTCGTTCCGGCAACGCGATTACCGCCAATGTCGGCTGCATGGGGCAGGGCGTATGCGGTTCGTGCCGCTGCATGATCCGTAAAGAAGGCGAGCGCGAGGTAACGACTGCGTTGGCGTGTGAAACCAAAGTCGAAGAAGGGATGCAGGTCAGCTTCTTGGACTACTTTATCCCCGAGCATATCCAATACTACGACGTGGGCGAAGTCGGCGACGGCTGGAACTGGTTGGACGATACTGCCAAAGCCTTCCCCGAAGCACAAAACTGCCGTCATTGCGGCGGCTGCAACCGCGCCTGTCCCAAAGGTTTGGAAGTGGAAAACGGCGTGGCGCAAGTAGTTTCCGGCGATTTCGGCGCGGCCGCGCTGACCTTCGACCAATGCGTGATGTGCAACCTCTGCACCCTTTCCTGCCCGGAACACATCCGTCCGAACCACTTGGGCCTGTTCGCACGCCGTATGAAAGCGGCGCGTACGTTGCGCCCTGTGGATTTGATGCGCCGCCTGCGCGAAATCGACAGCGGCAAAATGAAAGTCGAATTTGAAGGGGAGTCAGTGTGATGGTGAATAAAATCCAAGGCATAGACTACGAAACCGCCCTTGCCAACCTGCGCGCGTCCTCATTGGAACTGCGCGGCGATTTACCTGAAAAAAACGAATTGCTGAGCCGGTTCCATCCCGATTATCAGGCAAATGCACGTGTGAAACTGCCCATCGGCCCGAACGCGGGCGATTACTGCCATCCTGATTTGGCGAAACTCTTAATCAGCCGGCCGCTGATTGACGATTATGATTTGTCGGGCGCGGAACATTTGAACACCGACGTATTGGTCATCGGCGGCGGCGGCGCGGGTGCGGCGGCGGCGTTGTCTGCGACCGAAGCAGGCGCGCGCGTGATTATGGCGAACAAGCTGCGTATCGGCGACAGCAATACCGTGATGGCGGAAGGCGGCATTCAAGCTGCGGTTGGCGCGGAAGACAGCCTGCAACAACACTTTGACGACACCGTCAAAGGCGGCCACAACGCAGGCAAAAAAGAATTGGTGGCGCAAATGGTTACCGACGCGCCGTCCGCCATCCGCTGGCTGATCGGTTTGGGTATGACCTTCGACCTTGCCAATGGCGCGGACAGCAACGGTATGTTGAGCCGCAAACGCGCGGGCGGTACGACCGTGCCGCGTATTTTGAGCTACCGCGACTTTACCGGCCTCGAAATGATGCGCGTGCTGCGCGAGGCGGTCGAACTCGATGAAAACATCACCCAGCTCAACCGCCACCCTGCCATCGAATTATTATCAGACGAACACGGTCGCTGCGTCGGCGCGATTTTGTACGATTTGGAAAAACGCTCTTTGGTGTTGGTTCACGCCAAAGCCGTGGTATTGGCAACCGGCGGCAGTGGAAGGCTGCATTTGCAGGGTTTCGCCACTTCCAACCACTACGGCGCAACCGCAGACGGCCTGGTAATGGCGTACCGCATCGGCGCGAAACTGCGAGATGTCGATTCCTTCCAATACCATCCGACCGGCGTTGCCCATCCGCCGCACTTGGCAGGCGCGCTGATTTCCGAAGCCGTCCGTTCCGCAGGCACCAAATTGGTCAACGGTTTGGGCGAGCGTTTCGTTGACGAATTGCAGCCGCGCGACGTGGTTGCCGCCGCCATTTTGCGCGAATGCCGCGAAGGGCGCGGCGTGGTACGCGACGGACAAGTCGGCGTGTTTCTCGACACCCCGCGCCTGATTGCCAACGATCCTGATGTGTTGAACCGTTTGGTTACGCTCGGACACGTCGCCCACAAATGCGGCATCGATCCCGCTGTCGAACCCGTAATGATTCATCCGACCCTGCACTATCAAAACGGCGGTGTCGAAATCAACGGCGACGGCGCGACCTGCGTCGAAGGACTTTATTGCGCCGGCGAAGTAACCGGCGGCATCCACGGCCGCAACCGCCTGATGGGCAACGCGCTTCTGGACATCATCAGCTTCGGCCGCCGTGCCGGTAAAGCTGCGGCAAATTGCGGCCTGCCGCTGAAAAAAGTGCGCGGCGGTGTCGGACACGTCCACGATCTGCAACGCGAAATGACCCGCGCCGGACTGACCGGCGACATCAAAGCCCCCATTTTATATCCCGACTACGGCAAATTCGATTTGCGCGAACACGCCGGTTTGCAGGAGCAACAATTATGAACCAAGCCAATCAAAACTTACTGCACCCGTCCCGCCAAGTCGGCGCGGATTTGGCCGCGTGGCGCAAAGTCGGCGGCGGCGAAGGCCTGCTGGCGGCACTTGCCGATCCTCAAAGCATTGTTTCCAAACTGCAAGAAGCCAACCTATGCGGTATGGGCGGTGCAGGTTTCCCGACCTGGCGCAAATGGGAGGCGGCGGTTGCCGCGCAGAGCAAACACGGCGACAAATACGTCGTCTGCAATGCCAACGAAGACGAACCGGGTACGTTCAAAGACCGCGTATTGCTGGCGAAAACGCCGCACCAAGTCATCGAGGGCGTATTGATTGCCGCCGTCGCCTGCCGCGCCAACAAAGCGGTTTTGTACGTCAACCCTCATCAGACCGACTCCATCGCCTCCATCACACCCGCCATCGAGCAATGGAAAAACAGCGATTTGTTTATCCGTATCGAAAACTACTTGGGCAAACCTTTGGATTTGCAACTGGTTGAAACTTCAGGCCGCTACATCGGCGGCGAAGAAACCGCCGTGATTTCATGGTTGGAAGGCGGTTTCCCGTTCCCGCGCCGCAAGCCGCCGTTTCCCGCCGAAAGCGGCGTAGAGGGCGAACCAACCCTTATCAACAACACCGAAACCTTCGCCAACATCCCGCAAATCCTTGCCAAAGGCGCGGAATGGTACAAATCGCTGGGTTTGGGCGATGCCGCAGGCACGAAACTCTACTCGCTTTCCGGCGACGTATTGAATCCGGGCCTGTACGAACTGCCGATGGGCACGACCCTGCAATCGCTGATTTTCGACCACGGCGGCGGTATGCTCGAAGGGCGCACGTTTAAAGCCGTGTTTACCGGCGGCCCGTCCAATACGCTTCTGACCGTAAAAGATTTGGATGTGCCTTTGGACTTCGTGTCCGTGCGCGAACGCAAATCCAGCCTCGGTACCGGCGCGATGATTGTGATTTCCGAAGGCACGAGCGTGGTGCGTAAAGTGTCCGAATATGTGGAATTTTTTGCGTCCAACTCGTGCGGACAATGCCCGCCGTGCAAAGGCGGCACATTCCAACTCTCGCGCCTGCTCAACCGCGTTGACACCGGCATCGGCACTTCAGACGACCTCCGCGCCTTGCAAAGCCTGTGCCAACTGCTGCCACGAAGCGGCCGCTGCGGTCTGATTGACGGCGCGGTTACCGTGTTGCAAAGCTCGCTGCGTACCTTCCCCGAAGAGTACGGGCTGCCGGCGGGACAGGATTAAGCCGCTAAGGCGTTTCAGACGGCAGGCAGGGTTGTCGGCCGACAAATTGATTGGGGTTTAAGCATTTGTCGGGGGTTACAACGTAAATCACTTGCCGGATGCTTTGCCGGCAGAAAAAACGATACGGCGTATCTTGAGGTTTTGCCCTCTCCCTAACCCTCTCCCACAGGGAGAGGGAACGGATTGCAGGAAACCCGATAATGGTTGATTTTCAAAGTCATTATCCCCTTTCATCGTGGGAGAGGGGACGGATTGCAGGGAAAACGATAACGGTTGGTTTTCAAAGCCATTATCCCCTCTCACCGTGGGAGAGGGTTAGGGAGAGGGCAAAACACAAAGTGCAAAACGCAAAACTCAAGAAATGCCGTCTGAAAAAGAGAACGGCGCAAAACACGTTCAGACGGCATCCCCCGCCCAAATCAGGCACACGCCGTCTGAAACCCGATTTTCCCGATACTTCAAACTAGGAGACTAATATGGGCTTCAAGCCAATTCCTGCAGCGGCCGCACTCGCGCTGACGCTGCTTATCTGGTTCGTCATCCCCGTTCCCCAAGGCGTATCACCTGACGCGTGGCATCTTTTGGCGTTGTTCGTCGGCATCATTGCCGGCATCATCGGCAAAGCGATGCCCATCGGCGCAATGGCGGTTTTGGGCATTACCTTGGTCGCGCTGACCGGCGTAACCAACGAAAAAGCCGCCGACGCAACCAAAGACGCTTTGAGCAGCCTCAACAACTCGTTAATCTGGATGATCGGTATCGCCATCATCATCTCGCGCGGCCTGTTGAAAACCGGTTTGGGGATGCGTATCGGCTACCTTTTGATTTCCCTTTTCGGCAAACGCACGCTGGGCGTGGGTTACAGTTTGGCACTGGCGGACTTGGCCATCGGCCCGGTTACGCCGAGCAACACCGCGCGCGGCGGGGCGATTGTGCATCCGATTATGAAATCCATCGCCTTGAGTTTCGACTCCGATCCTGAAAAAGGGACGGAAGGCAAAATCGGCAAATACCTTTCACTGGTCAACTTCCACGCCAACGTGATTACCTGCCTGATTTTCATCACCGCCACCGCGCCCAACCCGCTGGTTGTCGAACTGGTTGCCAAAGCCACCAATTCGCAAATCCAACTCTCTTGGGGCACTTGGTTCTTGGCGATGATCGTACCCGGCCTGATTGCGATGCTGCTGATGCCGCCGGTGCTGTATTTCCTGTATCCGCCCGAAATCAAACAAACGCCTGACGCGACCGCCCTTGCCAAAGAAAAACTGAAAGAAATGGGCGCGATGAAGCGCGACGAAAAAATGATGCTCGGCATTTTTGTGATTCTGCTGCTGTTGTGGGCGGGTATTCCCGAAATGCTGTTCGGCGTGAAAGTCGATGCCGCCGCCACCACCTTCCTCGGCTTGAGCCTGTGCCTTCTGAGCGGCGTACTGACTTGGGACGACGCGCTGAAGGAAAAAAGCTCGTGGGACACCATCGTTTGGTTTGCCGCCTTGGTGATGATGGCGAACTTCCTCAACAAACTGGGGCTTATCGGCTGGTTGTCCGAATCTATGCAAAGCGGTATCGCCCATTTGGGTTTGGGTTGGGAAGCCGGCTGCGCCCTGCTGATGCTTGCCTACCTCTACGCCCACTACGTTTTCGCCAGCGGCACGGCACACGTTACCGCGATGTTCGGCGCGTTTTACGGCGCAGGCCTGGCATTGGGCGCGCCGCCTATGCTGTTTGCCCTGATGATGGCGGCCGCCACCGGCATAATGATGTCGCTGACCCACTACGCCACCGGTTCCGCGCCTGTGATTTACGGCTCAAACTACGTCAATATGGGCGAATGGTGGAAGGCGGGCTTCATTATGAGCGTTATCGAAATCCTGATTTTCGCCACTGCCGGTATTTTGTGGTGGAAAGCTTTGGGTTACTGGTAAACCGCCGGCTGTTTGAATGTTAAGGCAAAAGTGCCGTCTGAAACCGTTTCGCGGTTCAGACGGCATCCGCCGTCATTCCCGCGCAGGCGGGAATCCAGACCTTCGGGGCGGCGGAAATATTCAAAGATTATCTGAAAGTTTAGTAATGGTAGGGTGGGCTTCAGCCCACCGCTTCAGACGGCATCGCCCACCCTCCGCCGTCATTCCCACAAAAAACAGAAACCTAAAATTCCGTCATTCCCGCGCAGGCGGTTCGGTTTCAGTTGTTTTTGGGTTTCGGGTAATTTCCAAATCGTCATTCCCACGAAAGTGGGAATCCAGACCATTGGGCAGCGGCAATATTTAAAAGTCGTCTGAAAATTTAAAAGTTCTAGATTCCCGCTTTTGCGGGAATGACGAAAAATTGCAGGAATGATGAAGTTTCAGACGGCATCGTCCACCCTCTGCCGTCATTCCCGCATAAGCGGGAATCCAAACCATTGGGCAGCAGCAGCCTTAAAGGTTATAAAAGACTCGTCATTCCCACGAAAGTGGGAATCCAGGCCATTGGACAGCGGCAATATTCAAAGATTATCTGAAAGTTTGAGATTCTAGATTCCCGTTTTCACGGGAATGACGGAGTTTCAGACGGCATTTAATGTCTTGTCGGGCTTCAGACGGCATCGCCCACCGCCGTCATTCCCGCATAAGCGGGAATCCAGACCTTCGGGGTGGAGGAAATATTCAAAGGTTATCTGAAGATTTAGAGGTTCTAGATTCCCGTTTTCACGGGAATGACGAAAAGTGGCGGAAATAACGAAAAGTCGTGATGACGGCGCATCCGCCCGACCGTCATTCCCGCGCAGGCGGGAATCCGGACCATTGGACAGCGGCAATATTCAAAGATTATCTGAAAGTTTAGTAATG
Organism: Neisseria lactamica; assembly: GCF_901482445.1. Classification (NCBI taxonomy): domain Bacteria; kingdom Pseudomonadati; phylum Pseudomonadota; class Betaproteobacteria; order Neisseriales; family Neisseriaceae; genus Neisseria; species Neisseria lactamica. The sequence goes on from NZ_LR590477.1 coordinate 1,045,495, forward strand.
GTAGGGTGGGCTTCAGCCCACCGCTTCAGACGGCATCAAATGCCTTGTCGGGCTTCCGACGGCATTCGGGGTTTGGTGGGCTGAAGCCCACCCTACCATTACTAACAAACCACCCTGACAAACCGCCCCGACAAACCAAACCGCCGCGCCTTAAACAAATCCCCCGACAAAAAACAATCCGGAACGCGTCTGACCGTTCCGGATTGTTTTCAGGCGCATCCGCGCATCAGAACATACTGCGCACGCCCATATTGACCTGCCAATTCTGCCTCATCTTGTGCATCGAAGACCTTTGCGCCTCAAAATAAAGCTGCCGTCCGTTTTCGGCATTGCGGTGCACCACGCCCAAGCCGTATTCCAACCAGCCGCCCCGGTGTTTGAATTCCTCCACGGCAGAGCCGTTGAACCTGTGACGGATCGTGCCGATAAACTCGCGTTTGTACATCAGCTTGCCGTAGATGTTCAGCCTGCCGCCGTCCAAACCGTCCACACCCGCCCGAAAGCCGAACCGCCCCATCAGGCTGCGGAAATTGTCCGTCTTGGCAGACAGCCCGTTTGACAGCGAAAAGCCGTAGCCGCGCGTAAACCAGTAAGACAACTGCGCTTCCGGCTGCCACCAATAGGTTTTGCCGCCGTCTTGTTTTTCCATCCGCCTGCCGGTTTCGGCGGAAAGCATATAGGCATTCAGGCGCGCCTCGTCCGATTCGACCCGTTTGCCGGCGTAATTGGTCAGCCCGTAGCTGCCCTTATATCGGGCGATGTTGGCGACCAAATCGTAATAAGCCCTGCTTTCCCGGTTGAGCCAGGTGGAATAAACGCCTGCCGTCCTGCCGTAGATTTTGCCGCTTCCGGCATAGTCTTCGGGGCTGTAGGACGATTGGAGGTGGCGGAGCATCAGCCCTTTGTAATGAATCCATTTGTCGCCGAACCCCGTCCTGTTGAAGCCGCCGGCAAAGCCCCAATAGCGGTTGCCGTAACCGCCCACGCGGTAATCGCTGCGGCTGCCGGCGAATTTTCCGCCGACGCGTTTGATCCAAACGTTGTTGTCTTCCTGCGGCGTTCCGTCGGCGTGGATTTCGCCCATACGCTGCACCAGCGTTTCATCGGAAACCGCGTTCAACTGATATAACGCCTCGCCGAAAAGGACGCTGCTCGATGCGCCCGTCGACAGAACGAAAGGGAAAAGGAACATATCCCCCCTGGCGGTGGAGGCAATTTTGACATATTTGGAGTTTTCCGACTCGCCCAATTTGAAGCACCACGCCCCGTGTTCCGTACATGGGACGTGCAGCCTGTAGGATGCCCCGCCGCCGGACGACCCCTGATTTTCGACCAGCCTTAAAAATTCCCTGCCGGTCGTTTTTTCCCTGGCATCGTCCGTATATTCGATGATGTGCGTCCCTTCGCTGCTTTCGCGCGTAATCAGCTTGTCCGTCTTTCCGCTGACGATGTCGCCCTGCATCTTGAACACGCCGCCGTCGCCCTTCAGTCTGGACACGGAGACGTTTACATTACGCCCTCCGTCCGAAAAGCTCACTTCCGCGCCGTTGCTGATGTCCAAACCATTGATTTTTGAAGTATTCTGCACATTCCAACGCGCGCCGTCCTTCATCGTCATATTGATGGATGACGCGCTGTTTTTACGGTCTTCCTCAAACAGGGGTTGCCCGCCGGGAGGATTATCGGGATCGTCGGGATCGCCGGTATATCTTTGTTTGCCGATATGGGCTTCCCCGTTGAGATAAGAATTTTTGTTCTTCAGGTTTAAATCAATCACGCCGCCGTTGAGGACGTGGATATCGCCGTCGATTTGCACCGTTCCGTCGCCCTTGATGTCCACCCTGCTGTTTTTACCGTCCACATTCAAAGCATCTCCGATGGATTTTTGTTTCCCACTTTCTTCAAGCACCGGCCGCACGTCGATTTTAACATCGCTATGGAAGGTAACGCGGTTGTACGAATCGTCCGGCACATCCTCGCTTCTTCTGCTTTTTTTCGGCAGATTTCCCACATAAACACCGTAGTTTTCGGCGTTCTTATTATCGCCGCGATCCACCTTGATGCTGACCGCGCCGCGAAAATCCATTTCGGTCTGATTGATAACCGTTTTTCTCGGTCCCGACGTGTTGATGATTACGTCCCTATATTGCGTTACCCCGATGCCGCGCCCTTTAGACGTTCCGGATTGGACGTATATGTTCAGATTGGAACCCGCTTCCGACTCGATTTTGGTATGGTTTTTGGTTTCTGTGCGTTGTCCGGTTCCATCATTCTTTAATAACCATATGCCGTTCATTTCGGTTTTGGCGGTTACTTTGGAGCCGGTATAAAGATAGTTGTTTCCCTTAAAAGTCAGGGTTGTGTCCGACATACCACGAAGGTCTAAAGTGTCGTTTGCGAAAATGGCATTCCTTGAGGAGGTATTTTTGACGGATACGTTTTCCAAAGTAATATTGTTCTTCCCTTCATAGCTTTTGTCTGCCAACAAAATCCCAGCATTCTCAACAGATGACTGAAGCGTGTATCGACCTCCGTTTACATACCCCGTAGGTTTTTCCTTTTGGATGGTCCAATGCGCGGGTTCTTTCAACACTTCGCCCCTTGCATCTTTCAACGACGCTTCACCACTTGCATCTTTCAAATCCTTTTCCCCGACAGACGGGTTGCCCTTGACGGTAATGGTATTTTTCGCGCCTTTGTCATAGGCGGCAATAATCAGGGAATTAATCGGCTTGACGGGGGTTTCGCCCGAATAATCGAAAGTATGTTCGTTGGTCTGATTTTTTCCCGCTATCGCCGCCGTATAATTGTTTTTTTCCAAAATTGTACCGGAAGCGGCAATGCTTTTTTCCATACCCGCAGCCAGCAGGCAGGAAGAAAGGAGGCAGCGGGCGATTGTTTCATCTTTCATAAGTTTTCCACACTTCTTGCATATTATCCTTAATTTTATACCAATCGGGTAATCTAATCCAAAAAAAAAAAAAACAATTAGTTTGTTGATATTTATAGATTTTATATATTTAAACCGGCAGAAATTTACATTTCCGCCGTCGGTTTTACGCAACAGGCTTGACAAGTTTCCGAAGCCTTGTAAAATAGCGAACTTTCACGCGCCCATCGTCTAGAGGCCTAGGACACTGCCCTTTCACGGCGGCAACCGGGGTTCGAATCCCCGTGGGCGTGCCAATTCAAAAACCTGCTTGTTTCGAGCAGGTTTTTTTATTATGAATCGCCATTCCCGTAATTTTTCGTCATTCCCGTGAAAACGGGAATCTAGAACTTCTGAATTTTCAGACGACTTCTGAATATTGCCGCTGCCCAATGATCCTGATTCCCGCCTGCGCGGGAATGATGTGATTTTAGATTTCTGTTTTTGTGGGAATGGCAAATAAAGCGTATTGGTTTATACTCGCCGCAACACGCGATTCAGACGGCATCGCCCTCTTTTTTCATTATCAGTGGGTGTAGCAACTGTATTTTTCACCCCGTCGGGCAAAAATACAGTTGCTACGATGCACCCCGCCGCCCTGCCCTGTGCCTTGTCCTGCAATACGGCATATAATGCACCACAAACCCCGCGCTGCGGTTTTCAGACGGCATCGCCGTGCTTTTTTTACAGGCAGAAGCCCTTTTTATCGGACGCAATATTAAGGTTTCAACACACAGGACGACACATAAAGCACCGCCCTATGTGCCGTCCTGATTCGGAAGGGGTTACACCCCTTCCAAACAAAGTCTGACTCTACCACAAAGGGCGGGGTTTCAACCGAAAAGGAAACATAATGAAAGGCTCTTTCGTACAGTCCCTAAGCATCGCCGGTTCGGATTCGGGCGGCGGTGCGGGCATTCAGGCGGATTTGAAAACGTTTCAGATGCGCGGCGTGTTCGGAACGTGCGTCATCACCGCCGTTACCGCGCAAAATACTTTGGGCGTGTCGGCGGTTCATCTCGTCCCGACCGAAACCATCACCGCACAAATCCAAGCAATCAGGGAAGACTTCGACATCCGCGCCTACAAAATCGGTATGCTCGGCACGGCGGAAATCATCGAATGCGTTGCCGACAAGCTGAAACACTGCCGCTTCGGCAGGCGCGTGCTCGACCCTGTGATGATTGCCAAAGGCGGTGCGCCGCTGTTGCAGGATTCCGCCGTTGCGGCACTGACGCGCCTGCTGCTTCCCGATACGGATGTGTTGACCCCCAACCTGCCCGAGGCGGAAGCTCTGACCGGCGTGCATATCGAAAGCCGTAAAGATGCGGAACGTGCGGCAAAAATCCTGCTTGATTACGGTGTCAAAAATGTCGTTATCAAAGGCGGACATTTGAACGGCAGCACAAGCGGACGCTGCACGGATTGGCTGTTTACGCAAAATGAAACGCTGGAATTGGACAGCCCGCGCTTTCCAACCGCCCACACGCACGGCACAGGCTGCACGTTTTCCGCCTGCATTACCGCCGAGTTGGCAAAAGGCTCAGACGTTTGCGAAGCCGTACAGACTGCCAAGGTCTACATCACGGCGGCAATCTCAAACCCTTTGGAAATCGGCGCAGGACACGGGCCGGTCAATCATTGGGCGTATCGGGACTAACTGTAAAAATGCCGTCTGAAACAAAATGTTCAGACGGCATTTTTGCGGATTATTCAGGCTTTTTCGCCAGCATCGTTACAAATTTAAACCGTATCGGATTGCCGTTTTCGTCTTTGGCGTGCATAGAACCCAATTCTTCTTTATATTCGACCTGCTCCCAATCCCGATAATAATCCTTCAGCTCGCCCTCTTTAAATTTAAAAGGGAACGGCATCGGGCAGGGGAAATCCGCCGTATCCATTGCCGATACGATTAAGTTGTACCCGCCCGCCGCCGTATGCGCCTGCATATCGGCAATCACGTCAGGCACGCGCTGCGGCATCAGGAACATCAGCACCACTGTTGCCACAATATAATCAAATTCGCCCTGCAAGGCGGCGGCATTCAAGTCATATTCCAGCGTGCGGACGTTCAAGCCCTCCGCCTCTGCCAGCTCCGCCACGTTTGCCAAAGCAGCCGGATTGTGATCGACTGCAGTAACTTCAAATCCCTTCAAACCGAGAAACAGCGCGTTGCGCCCCTGTCCGCAGCCCATATCCAACGCCCTGCCCACCGGTACGGTATCCTGTGCCGCCGCGACCGCAGAATGCGTGGCACTCATGCCATATTTTTTGTGGAAATAGTCTGCCGCCGTGCAATACAGCGACAAACGGATTTCGGCATCGTCCGTTTTCGGTTTGACCGAAAACACCTGCTGCGGCGCAAACACGCAATCGCCGCTTTCCACCGACCAAACCTCCGCCGCCCCGTCCTGCGTGCGGACTTCGACATCGCCCTGCAACACATTCAGGCAGACCCACTCCCCTTCTTCGGACGAATAGCCCGACAACAAAACTTCCGGCAGGTTTTCCGCCTTCCATACGGGCATTTGCCCGAAACAAAACAATTCGCCACTTTGACCCACTATCCGCTCCTTCATATTCAAAAATAAAGTTGCACATTATATGCCTATTTCAATCCGCCGCAATCTTTCAGACGGCACGGTGCGCAAACCGCTTATAATCACGCCGGACACCACACAAAGGCACAATATGGACACACCCGTTTACCTTTACACCGACGGCGCGTGCAAAGGCAATCCCGGCGCGGGCGGCTGGGGCGTATTAATGCGCTACGGCAGCCGCGAAAAAGAACTTTTCGGCGGCGAAGCGCAAACCACCAACAACCGCATGGAGCTGACCGCCGTCATCGAAGGGCTGAAATCGCTCAAACGCCGCTGCACCGTCATCATCTGCACCGACTCGCAATACGTTAAAAACGGTATGGAAAACTGGATACACGGCTGGAAGCGCAACGGCTGGAAAACTGCCGCCAAACAGCCCGTCAAAAACGACGACTTGTGGAAAGAACTCGACGCTCTGGTCGGACGGCACCAAGTCAGTTGGACTTGGGTGAAAGGACACGCGGGACACGCGGAAAACGAACGCGCCGACGATTTGGCAAACCGTGGCGCGGCGCAGTTTTCCTGACTGCCGCACCGACAAGAAAATGCCGTCTGAAACCGCTAATGGGATTCAGACGGCATCGTCCTCCACTGTCATTCCCACGAAAGCGGGAATCTGGAACGTAAAATCTAAAGAAACCGTTTTACCCGATAAGTTTCCGTGCCGACAGACCTAGATTCCCGCCTGCGCGGGAATGACGGGATTTTAGGTTTCTGATTTTGGTTTTCTGTTTTTGAGGGAATGACGGGATTTTAGTGACCGTAGCAACTACCTACCCGGGAATGACGGCTAAGGGGCTTCAGACGGCATCAGCAACCGTAGGGTGGGCTTCAGCCCACCAATCAACAAGCAAAAATGAAAAAAACGGTGGGCTGAAGCCCACCCTGCCATTCTTCCCGAAGCCCGCCCTGCCATTATTTACGCATCCGTATATTGTAGCAACTGCCTACTCGGGAATGACGGACAATGGGCTTCAGACGGCATCAGGCGGCATCTCTTGCCTGCCGCTAAAACAGTTTGCCGCACAACTGTTCAAACGCGTCCGATATGTTTCAACACACAGGACGACACATAAAGCACCGCCCTATGTGTCGTCCTGATTCGGAAGGGGCTACACCCCTCCCAAATAAAGTCTGTTCCTGCCGCCACAAAAGGCGGGGTTCCAACCGAAAAGGAAACACGATGAAGTGGTACAATTAACGGCAATGCGGACAGACAGATTGAAATATTAAAAATTGCCCTACCGTTTTTTAAACACTTTCAGGAATAAGGAAAAATGACCGCCCAACCCTGCCCCATCTGCACGGCACAAGATGAAGATATTTTGCTGCAAACCCCCAAGCTGCGCGTCATCGCCGTCCATAACGACAGCGGTTCGCCTGCATTCTGCCGCGTCATTTGGCGTAAGCATATTGCCGAAATGACCGACCTTTCGGCTGCCGAACGCGGCGAATTGATGGAAATGGTGTACAAAGTCGAAGCCGCTATGCGCCAAGTGTTCCGGCCGGCAAAAATCAACCTCGCCAGCTTGGGCAATGTCGTGCCGCACCTGCACTGGCATATTATCGCCCGCTTTGAAAACGATGCGACTTTCCCTGCGCCGATTTGGGCAAACCCCGTCCGAAAACATGGTATGACCCTGCCGCAAGATTGGACGGAACAACTTAAAAAGCTGCTTTAAGCCCGCCAATGCCGTCTGAAACCGTATGAAAGGGAAATTATGACCGAACCGACCTCCCGCCGCCGTTTTCTGAAAACCTGCACCGCCGCCGCAGGCGCGGGGCTGCTTCAGGCTTGCGGCACATCCGCCACATCCGTTCCGCCCCTTCCCTCTTCCCATTCCGTTGTGAAAGCCCGAACCGTGCCTCTCCAAACGCCACGCCGTCAAAGTTCGGACGGCAACCTTCTGCGCGTTGTCGCTTCGTCAGGATTTGCCGAAGACACCAACCGTGTCAACACAGCCTTAACCCGCCTTTACAATGCCGGTTTTACCGTAACCAACCAACAGGCGGGCAGCCGCCGCTTCCAACGGTTTGCCGGTACGGACGCACAACGTGCCGCCGATTTCCAAGAGGTCGCTTCGGGCCGCGTCGCCACACCTAAAGTTCTGATGGGTTTGCGCGGCGGTTATGGTGCGGCACGCATTCTGCCGCATATTGATTTTGCCTCACTCGGCGCAAGAATGCGCGAACGTGGTACGCTGTTTTTCGGATTCAGCGATGTTTGCGCCGTCCAGCTGGCACTCTTGGCAAAAGGCAATATGATGAGTTTTGCCGGTCCGATGGCTTATAGCGATTTTGGCAAACCCGCCCCCGGTGCGTTTACGATGGATGCCTTTATCAAGGGGGTAACCCAAAACCGCCTGACCGTTGATGTTCCTTATATCCAACGCGCCGATGTCGAAACCGAAGGCACGTTGTGGGGCGGCAACTTAAGCGTCCTCGCCTCGCTCGCCGGCACGCCTTATATGCCCGACATCGACGGCGGCATTTTGTTCCTCGAAGATGTCGGCGAACAGCCCTACCGCATCGAACGTATGCTCAATACGCTGTATCTTTCGGGTATTTTGAAGAAACAGCGCGCCATCGTGTTCGGCAATTTCCGTATGGAAAAAATTCGAGATGTCTATGATCCGTCTTATGATTTTTCCGCCGTTGCCAACCATATTTCGCGCACGGCGAAAATCCCCGTGCTGACGGGCTTCCCGTTCGGACACATTGCCGACAAAATCACTTTCCCTCTAGGCGCGCACGCCCGAATCCGTATGAACGGAAACGGCGGCTATTCGGTCGCGTTTGAAGGCTATCCCACACTCGATGCGTCCGCCCTGACTTTGGATACCCTGCTCCCGCCGCCGGATTTGCCTATCTTCCCCGAAAGCGGTGTTGCCGATATTTCGGAATAAACCCGCAAACGGACAAATGCCGTCTGAAGCCTTCAGACGGCATTTTCCTGTAAAAAAACCGCACCTGATGGCAGGTGCGGTTTCCATTTTCGGGCTGAAACTTATTTGTCCCGGCCGAATACGATTTTAGTAGCTTGGATGGCAACGCAGATTGCACCGCCGATAAAGATCAAGTCGGCGGCAGTACGAACCCAGCGCAGGGTGTCGAGGATTTCCATTTGCATGAACTCTTCGCTGCGTGCATACCACAGACCGTGCGTGATGGAGGCGTATGCCTGAATCGCGCCGACAGGCAGCAGGCTGATGGCAATCATACCGACCAAGCCGCCGTTGAGCAACCAGAAGCCCCAAGTCATCAGTTTGTCGTCAAACTGCGCGTTCGGTTTCAAATAACGGGCAACCAGCAATACGAAGCCCAATGCCAAGAAACCGTACACACCGAACAAGGCGGCGTGCGCGTGAACGGCAGAAGTGTTCAAACCTTGGATATAGAACAGGGAAATCGGCGGATTGATCAGGAAGCCGAATACGCCTGCACCGATCATATTCCAGAAGGCGACTGCCACGAAGCACATCAGCGGCCAACGCAGGCGTTTCGCCCAGTCGGACAGGTGTTGGTAAGACCAATGCTCGTATGCTTCACGGCCCAGCAACACCAGCGGCACGACTTCCAAAGCGGAGAAACAGGCACCGATTGCCATAGAGGCGGAGGTAGAGCCGGAGAAGTACAGGTGGTGCAGCGTGCCCGGAACGCCGCCCAACATAAAGATGGCGGCAGCGGCCAAAGTGGAGGCAGTGGCGGTACTGCGGCGGACAAAGCCCATATTGTAGAAGACAAAGGCAAAGGCGGCAGTGGCAAATACTTCGAAGAAGCCTTCCACCCACAGGTGAACCACCCACCAACGCCAGTATTCCATTACAGCAATCGGGGATTTTTCGCCATAGAACAGACCCGGTGCGTAGAACACGCCCACACCGACCATAGAAGCGACAAAGATTGCCAGCAGGTTTTTGTCCACGCCTTTTTCTTTGAAGGCGGAAACCGTGCAGCGCAACATCAGGAACAGCCACAACAGCAGTCCGACCATCAACAGGAGTTGCCAGAAACGTCCCAAATCGAGGTATTCGTAACCTTGGTGTCCGAACCAGAAGTTAAATTCGGGGGGAAGGATGTGCGTCAACGCGAAGAAGTTGCCCGCGTAAGAACCGCCGACCACGATAAACAGGGCGATATAGAGGAAGTTCACGCCTGCACGTTGGAACTTGGGATCTTTGCCGCCGTTGACAATCGGCGCGAGGAACAAACCTGCCGTCAAAAAGCCGGTTGCAATCCAGAAGATGGCGGATTGGATGTGCCAAGTACGGGTCAGGGCATAGGGGAACCAGTCGGACATTTCAAAGCCCAACGCCTCATCGATGCCGTAGAAACCCTGACCTTCGACGGTATAGTGCGCGGTCAGGCCGCCCAACAATACTTGTACCACGAACAGGGCGACCGTCAGGAAGACGTATTTGCCCAATGCTTTTTGCGAAGGGGTCAGTTGGATTTTGGAAATCGGATCTTCAGCCGGGATTTCCACTTCCTCGTGTTTGGTCAGGAAGGAATAACCCCACATCAGCAAACCGATGCCCATCAGCAGAAGAACAACGCTGGTAAACGACCACATATAGTTTTCAGTGGTCGGCACATTGTTGATCAAAGGCTCGTGCGGCCAGTTGTTGGTGTAGGTAAAGACCTCGCCGGGACGGTTGGTCGAAGCAGACCAAGAAGTCCAAAAGAAGAAGTCGAACAGTTTTTCACGCGCTTCTTGGCTTGGCAATGTGTTGTTTTTCATTGCAAAGTGTTCGCGGGTGGTTTGCAGCTTGGGATCGTCGCCGTAAACGCCGTGATAGTAAGGCAGGATGCTTTCGATGGCTTTCACGCGCGTATCGCTGATGACGACGCTGCCGTCTTCTTTCACACGGCTTTGGTTGCGGTATTCGTCAGCCAGGCGGGTTTTCAGAACGGCTTGTTCTTCAGGGGAAACTTCATCAAATTTTTTGCCGTAAGTCTGTTGCGCGGTCAAATCCAACCAGGCAACCAACTCACGATGCAGCCAGTCGGCCGTCCAGTCCGGAGCCTGATATGCGCCGTGACCCAAAATCGAACCGACTTCCATACCGCCGGTACTCTGCCATGCAGACTGACCTGCCAAAATATCGTCTTTCGTCATCAGCACTTTGCCTGATGCGGAAACGACCTGTTCGGGGTAAGGCGGGGCTTTCTTATAAACCTCGCTGCCCATATAGCCGAGAATGGTAAAGCATACCGCCAGAACGGCGAACAGCAAGTACCACAGCTTCTTGTACTGTCCCATTTTGAGAGCTCCTTTTAATAAAGCAGTTGTTTAAAATTCACAGAATATGAATGTTAAAGATTGTAGCACGGTTTACCGCGCAAATAAATATTTGTTCAAACAAACCCGCATATAAAACAAATACATATATGATAATAACTATCATTATTCTTCACTCAAAAACTGCCCTGCCTTTGCCTGATTTGCCGAAGCACCCGGTAAATCAGCTTATTTATTGTAATTTTTAGTAGTTATAAAGTATTAGAAGTGTCATTTTAAGTTCATATTTATTGAATTACTTGACCTAAATCAAAATATACATAAGTAAGCAACCGCATAATCACGTCAGTTCTTAACCAATCTCCCTACTTTTCTTACAAAAGGAAAACATTATGAAACGCCAAGCATTAGCCGCAATGATTGCTTCCTTATTCGCCTTAGCCGCCTGCGGCGGCGAACCTGCCGCGCAAGCCCCTGCCGAAACCCCTGCCGCTTCCGCAGAAGCCGCAAGCTCCGCCGCACAAACTGCTGCCGAAACGCCGTCCGGCGAACTGCCCGTTATCGATGCGGTTACCACCCACGCTCCCGAAGTGCCTCCTGCAATCGACCGCGACTACCCTGCCAAAGTCCGCGTAAAAATGGAAACCGTCGAAAAAACCATGAAAATGGACGACGGCGTGGAATACCGCTACTGGACATTTGACGGCGACGTTCCGGGCCGTATGATCCGCGTACGCGAAGGCGATACGGTTGAAGTCGAATTCTCCAACAACCCGTCTTCTACTGTTCCCCATAACGTCGACTTCCACGCGGCTACCGGCCAGGGCGGCGGTGCAGCCGCAACCTTTACCGCTCCGGGTCGCACTTCCACATTCAGCTTCAAAGCCCTGCAACCGGGTCTGTACATCTACCACTGCGCCGTCGCGCCGGTCGGTATGCACATCGCCAACGGTATGTACGGTCTGATTTTGGTCGAGCCTAAAGAAGGTCTGCCGAAAGTGGATAAAGAGTTCTACATCGTCCAAGGCGACTTCTACACCAAAGGCAAAAAAGGCGCGCAAGGCCTGCAACCGTTCGATATGGACAAAGCCGTCGCCGAACAGCCTGAATACGTCGTATTCAACGGCCACGTAGGTTCTATCGCCGGCGACAACGCGCTGAAAGCCAAAGCAGGCGAAACCGTGCGTATGTACGTCGGTAACGGCGGCCCGAACCTGGTATCCTCCTTCCACGTCATCGGCGAAATCTTCGACAAAGTTTATGTTGAAGGCGGCAAGCTGATTAACGAAAACGTACAAAGCACCATCGTTCCTGCCGGCGGCTCTGCCATTGTCGAATTCAAAGTCGACATCCCGGGCAGCTACACTTTGGTCGACCACTCCATCTTCCGCGCATTCAACAAAGGCGCGTTGGGTCAATTGAAAGTAGAGGGTGCGGAAAACCCTGAAATTATGACTCAAAAATTGAGTGATACCGCTTACGCCGGCAATGGTGCGGCTTCTGCCGCTTCCGCTCCCGCAGCTTCCGCCCCGGCAGCCTCTGCATCCGAAAAAAGCGTTTATTAAATCGGATACCCGTCATTAGCGGAACAAACCACTGCCGCCGTACTTCATTACGCACGGCAGTGGTTTTTTAATCATCAACCTTTCTACTTTGGGAACTTGATTCTTCAGACGGCATTCGCGGCTTTCGTTTAAAATGCCGTCTGAAAAATCAATGTTAACCGCCTGTCAGGAGGCTTTATGAAGTATGTCCGGTTATTTTTCCTCGGCGCGGTGCTCGCCGGCACCCAAGCGGCGGCTGCCGAAATGGCCCAAATCGAAGGCGGCAGCTACCGCCCGCTTTATCTGAAAAAAGACACCGGCCTGATTAAAGTCAAACCGTTCAAACTGGATAAATATCCCGTTACCAATGCCGAGTTTGCCGAATTTGTCAACAGCCACCCCCAATGGCAAAAAGGCAGGATCGGCTCCAAACAGGCAGAGCCTGCTTACCTGAAGCATTGGATGAAAAACGGCAGCCGCAGCTATGCACCAAAAGCAAGCGAATTGAAACAGCCTGTTACCAATGTTTCCTGGTTTGCCGCCAACGCCTATTGCGCCGCACAAGGCAAACGCCTGCCGACTATCGACGAATGGGAGTTTGCCGGACTTGCCTCCGCCACGCAGAAAAACGGCTCAAACGAACCCGGCTACAACCGCACTATTCTTGATTGGTACGCGGACGGCGGACGGAAAGGCCTGCACGATGTCGGCAAAGGCCGCCCGAACTACTGGGGCGTTTATGATATGCACGGGCTGATTTGGGAATGGACGGAAGATTTCAACAGCAGCCTGCTTTCTTCCGGCAATGCCAACGCGCAAATGTTTTGCAGCGGCGCATCTGTCGGTTCGAGCGATCCGTCCAACTATGCCGCCTTCCTCCGCTACGGCATCCGCACCAGCCTGCAATCCAAATACGTCCTGCACAACTTGGGCTTCCGTTGCGCAAGCCGATAACCCCTTCAATTACCAAAGCAGCTTTGGCGGTACTGAAAAGTACCGCTGTTTTTTCCTGAAAAATTATGGGGTTGTCTCACAGTCGTGCAATCCGGCAGATGCTTACCGGAAAACAGATTTATCTTGCGGCGAACCTGACAAAATACCGCCGATGTTTTATAGTGGATTAACTTTAAATCAGGACAAGGCGGCGAAGCCGCAGACAGTACAAATAGTACGGAACCGATTCACTTGGTGCTTCAGCACCTTAGAGAATCGTTCTCTTTGAGCTAAGGCGGGGCAACGCCGTACCGGTTTAAAGTTAATCCGCTATAACTTATGCGCTTGCACTGATTTTTCAAACAAAATGCCGTCTGAAAGCCTTTCAGACGGCATTTTGTTTGAGATTCCGTTTACCAATGGCTGACAAACGCTTCCAAATCGGTATTTTTGGGCTTATGCGCTTCCTCTGTCGGCGTGCCGATCATCATCAGCCCGATGATTTTATCCTTATCCGCACATCCGAAAGCCTCACGCAACAAGGGGCTGTTGACCCACATTCCCGTTATCCACACATTATCGAAACCTTGCGCCGTTGCCGCCAGCTGCAAGGCATACGCCGCACAGCCTGCCGTCAGCATCTGCTCCCATTCCGGCTTCGGCTTGGCGACTTCCCGGTTGGGCGCAAACGTTACCCCGATGACCATCGGCGCCATATTGCCTACTTTTTCAGCCTTTTGTAACGCCTCCGCGCCGAAATTCAATTCGGTAACCGTCTGCGCCAAGATACGGCGGAAACGTTGCAATCCGGCTTCGGTCCGGATGACGGTGAAGCGGAAGGGGCGCATATTGCCGTGATCGGGAACTTGGGTTGCCGCCTGCAATATTTGTTCCAACTCCGCCGCATCGGGGGCGGGGGGCTTCAGCTTTTTGGAAGATCGGCGGTTCGTCAATAATTTTAAAGCATCCATATCGTTATACTCCGGTCGTCGGTCGGGTGTTCGGACACATATGCCGTCTGAAGGCTTCAGACGGCATATCCGGCATCAGCGCGGACGGCGGCAGGCTGCCAATATATCCATATCCTTCCGATAGGTTTGGCTGTTTGAAATGTCCATCAGCCCCAATACCGTGCTGAAATAGTGGTCGTGCGAATATTCGTTTTCCGCCGCTTTTTGCTTGAGGCATTGGAAATCTATGCCCCCGTGTTGGCGGAAGGCTTTGGAAAACCACATAACCATCGGGATATGCGTCTGTCCGGAAGGCGCGATGGCGTAAGGCGCGGCGTGCAGGTACATCCCGTTTTCGCCCAAACTTTCGCCGTGGTCGGAAACATAATGCACCGCGCTTTCCAAATCGTCGCGGTTTTCAAGTTTGCGGATAACCTTGTCGATAAACTGGTCCACATACAAAACCGTATTGTCGTAAGTGTTGACCAACGTGGCGCGGGCGCATTTGTCGATTTCGTTGGTGTCGCAGGTCGGCGTGAATTTGCGCTCGGCTTCGGTGTAGCGTTCGTAATACGTCGGCCCGTGGCTGCCGATGGTATGCAGAATCAAAACCGCGTCTTTATCGTTTTTGTTGAGGGCTTCGTCGAACTTGGTCAGCAGGATATTGTCGAGGCACTCGCCGTTGCGGCAGTATTCGGGCAGGTTGAGCGAGGTAACGTCGGTATTCGGTACTTTGCCGCACACGCCCTTGCAGCCGGAATCGTTTTCCAACCAGGTAACTTCCACGCCGGCGCGCTGCACGATGTCCAGCAGGTTGTCCTGGTGTTCGGCTTTAATTTCGTCATAATCCGTGCGGTCGAAGGTTGAGAACATACACGGCAGGGAGTGCGCGGTCGATGTGCCGCAGCTTCTGACCTGCGGGAAATTGACAATTTCATCGCCGCGCGCGGCAAGCAGCGGCGTAGTTTGGCGGCTGTAACCGTTCAAACCCCAGTTGGCGGCACGCGTGGTCTCGCCCACGATCAGCACCACGAAACGGCGCAGGCTGCCGGCCGGGCGGTTTTGCACGACCGCCATATCCAATTGCGTATAAGGAATATTGGAACGCTTCCAATCTTTGTATTTCGACACGCCCGCGCCGATGAAATTAGACGGCACAATCAAATGGGTTACTGATTTATTGTTGCGGAAAAACGAGGCGTAATCCTGATATTGCAACATCGCGATGCCCAACGCGCACAAAAAGGAAACGGCGGCAAGCACAAGGCGCGTCAAAAGCTCCTTATACCAAACGCGGTATTTGACCTTGACGGCGATATACGCCAGCGCGGGCAATACGCCCAAACATACAATCCACAGCACATAACCCGGCGTAATCAGGCGCGCGCTTTCGGCAGCCGTAGTTTGCAAGACATTATTCAACATCGACTTGTTGAAATAGATATTGAAAAATATTTCTTGGTAAGATACCGCCGCACTGATAACCAATATCAACGGAATCAATACCTTATGCACAAAAGGCAGGGCAATGGCGTGAAAAACGAAATTACTTAAAAAAAACAGCACCACCGGCATCGTATAGAGGAAGATATCCGCCCCGGTGCCGTTAAAAGGATGAAGCTCGACAACTTTGGCAAAAAAGGCGTAATTCAATACCAGCGAAAAATACAGGGAAAGAAAGGCAATCAGCGCGGAAGAGCCGAGCTTCGGCCTCAGGTTCGGTTTTATCATTTGGAATATGTCGGATAAGGGTTGGAAAAGGCATCCGGAATCCGGATTATTGAAAAAGATTCTTAATTATAAGGCAACGGGGCAAAGAGGGGCAAGAAAACGAGTAGGCGGCGCGGGGTTTCTGCCCGCCATTCAAACATCCGGCAGACATAAAAACACCGGAAGCAAGATTCGAACCGGGCGGAAAACGCCCTTGCCGGAAAAGCGAGGGCAACACATTTCATATTTGAAAAACCCGGCGGGACAGTCCGGCGCAAACAGCATCACGCCCGGAATAAAAACACCGGCAGCGCAGCCTTACCCCCTACCGCCGCACCGGAACGCCGCCAGAAAACGCCGAAACAGCCGATGCCGTCTGCAGCCGCAAACCGCTTTCAGACGGCATCGGGACATCAACCGTAACGCCGTTGGAAATCGCGCATAAAATCTGCCAAAGCCCGCACGCCTTCAAGCGGCATCGCATTATAAATGCTGGCACGCATACCGCCGACGGTTTTATAGCCTTTGAGCAGGCACAAGCCCTGCAACTCGGCTTCCAACACAAAGCGTCGATCCAAATCCCCGCTCGCGGTTTTGAAGACCACGTTCATTTTGGAGCGCGCATCAGGATGGATATCGTTGATGTAAAAACCGCCGCTGCTGTCTATCGCCTCGTATAAGGTTTGCGCCTTTATCCGATTGACCGCTTCAATTTTTTTCACACCGCCCTGCGTCTGCAGCCAGCGGAACACCAGCCCCGACATATAAATCGCGTAAGTTGACGGCGTGTTGTACATACCGTCGCGGTTGATGTGCGAACGGTAGTTGAACACATCGGGAATATCGTTCGGACAACGCTCAAGCAAATCCTCACGGATAATGACCACCGTAACCCCTGCCGGCCCGATGTTTTTCTGTGCGCCGGCATAAATCAAGCCGTAATCGGACACATCAAACTCGCGCGACAAAATTTCGCTCGACATATCGCACACCAGCGGCGGCAGGCCGTCTGAAAGCTTGGGGACGTTTTGATACTGCAGGCCGTTTACGGTTTCATTAATCGCAAAATGGACAAATGCGGAATTCGGATCGACATCCCAATCCTCCACCGCAGGCAGGTTTTTATAGGCATATTGCTCGCCCCCGTGCGCCGCCAAACGGATTTCCGTATCGGTCAGCCGCCCCATCTGCTCATAGGCGGTACGGCTCCAGTTGCCCGTTACCACCGCGTCGGCGGTGCGGAAACCGCGTGCCAGATTCAAAACCGCCATATTGAATTGCGTGGTCGCCCCGCCCTGTAAAAACAGGATTTTATAGTCGGACGGAATGTTCAAAAGCTGCCGCAGGTCTTGTTCGGCATGATGCAGGATGCTCAAAAACATATCCGAACGGTGGCTCATTTCCATCACGGAAAAACCCGTACCGTTGTAATCCGACATTTCCTGCCGCGCCGTTTCCAACACGGCTTCGGGCAATACGGCGGGGCCGGCGGAAAAATTGTAAATCGGATAAAGAGACATAACGCAGCCCCAAACTGTCAAAAAAATGCCCTGATTTTAGGCTTGGGGCGGGCTTTATGCAAGACGGGGGAACACCCACCCCCGTGCAACAAAACACGCCGGCAGCCGGGAAAAGAAACAACGCGCTGATTCAAAAAAGATTAAACGGCAAAAAACCGAATCTGCCGGAAATTTTGCCGGCAATGCCGCCCCCTTTCAAAAACCATTGCCGGACAGCCATTTTTTCAAATTGGAAAATATAAAACAAATCAACGCTTTCATTTCTCCGCAAAAAGGGTTATAATCCCGAAAATTTTTCAATCCCAACGAAAAATGGCCGCCCGGCCATTTTTTTATTATGCACTTTAGGGAGCCGTATGGATATTCAGACCATCCTCGAAAAAACCCTGCCCGGCTTGGGCTACGAACTGGTCGATTTCGAACTGACCGCACAAGGGACGCTGCGCGTGTTCATCGATAAGGAAGGCGGCATTACCGTCGAAGACTGCGCCGCCGTCAGCAACCATTTGAGCCGCGTGTTTATGGTGGAAGACATCGATTATAAAAATCTGGAAATTTCCAGCCCCGGACTCGACCGGCCGCTGAAAAAAGCCGCCGACTTCGTGCGCTTTGCCGGCCAGAACGCCAAAATCAAAACACGCCTGCCGATAGACGGCCAGAAAAACTTTATCGGCAAAATCGAAGGCTGCGAAAACGACACTGTTACCGTTTCTTTCGACGGCAAAACCGTGCAAATCGGGTTGGACAACATCGACAAAGCCCGCCTGCGCCCCAAATTCAAATTTTAAAACACAACAATATTGGAGATATTCAAAATGAGCCGTGAAATGTTGCAACTGGCAGAAGCGCTGGCAAGCGAAAAAAACGTTGATGCCGAAGTCGTCTTCCAAGCCTTGGAATTCGCACTCTCTACCGCCGCCAAGAAAAAGGCGGGGCGCGAACATATGGACGTGCGCGTACAAATCGACCGCGACACCGGGGAATACCAAACCTTCCGCCGCTGGCTGATTGTCGCCGACGAAGACTATACCTATCCCGATGTCGAAAAAACCATCGAGGAAATCCAAGAAGAAATCCCCGGCACCGCCATCCAAATCGGCGAATACTACGAAGAGCAGCTGCCCAACGAAGGTTTCGGCCGACAAGCCGCGCAAACCGCCAAACAAATCATCCTGCAACGCATCCGCGATGCCGAACGCGAACAAAACCTGAACGAATTTCTCGCCACCCGGGAAGACATCGTTGCCGGCACGGTCAAACGTGTCGAACGCCACGGCATCATCGTCGAAGTCGTCGCCGGCAAACTGGATGCGCTGATTCCGCGCGACCAGTCCATCCCCCGCGAAAACTTCCGCAGCGGCGACCGCATCCGCGCCCTCTTCCAACGCGTCGAAGAAATCGGCAACACGGGGCGCAAACAAGTCATCCTGAGCCGCACCTCCGCCGACTTTTTGGCAAAACTCTACGCCAACGAAGTGCCTGAGATTTCAGACGGCCTTTTGGAAATCCGCTCCGTCGCCCGCGACCCGGGCCAACGCGCCAAAGTCGCCGTCAAAGCCAACGACCAACGCATCGATCCGCAAGGCACCTGTATCGGCGTGCGCGGTTCGCGCGTCAACGCGGTCAGCAACGAATTGTCCGGCGAACGCATCGATGTCGTCCTCTGGTCGCCCGAACCCGCGCAATTCGTGATGAGCGCGCTTTCCCCCGCAGAAGTCAGCCGCATCGTGATCGACGAAGACAAACACGCCGTCGATGTCATCGTTGCCGAAGACCAGCTCGCGCTCGCCATCGGGCGCGGCGGTCAAAACGTGCGCCTCGCCTCCGATTTGACCGGCTGGCAGCTCAACATCATGACTTCCGCCGAGGCGGACGAACGCAATGCGGCAGAAGATGCCGCCATCCGCCGCCTGTTTATGGATCACTTGAACGTGGACGAAGAAACCGCCGACGTATTGGTGCAAGAAGGCTTTGCAACCCTGGAAGAAGTCGCCTACGTCCCCGCCGCCGAACTGCTTGCCATTGAAGGATTTGACGAAGAAATCGTCGATATGCTCCGCAACCGTGCCCGCGATGCCATCCTGACGATGGCGATTGCTGCCGAAGAAAAACTGGGCGAAGTATCCGACGATATGCGCAACCTCGAAGGCGTGGATGCGGATATGCTCCGCAACCTTGCCGAAGCCGGCATAACCACACGCGACGACTTGGCGGAACTGTCCGTCGACGAGCTGATTGAAATTACCGGCATCGATGAAGAAACCGCCAAAGCCGTCATCCTGACCGCGCGCGAACACTGGTTTACCGAAGACAAATAAAAGGGGGTACAGATGAATAACACAACCGTAGAACAATTTGCCGCCGAACTGAAACGCCCCGTCGAAGACCTGTTGAAACAATTAAAAGAAGCAGGTGTCAGCAAAACCGGCGGCGGCGATTCCCTGACGCTGGACGACAAACAGCTTCTAAACGCCTATCTGACCAAGAAAAACGGCAGCAACGGCGGTACCATCAGCATCCGCCGCACCAAAACCGAAGTCAGCACCGTTGACGGCGTAAAAGTCGAAACACGCAAACGCGGACGTACCGTCAACATTCCTTCTGCCGAAGAGCTGGCAGCGCAGGCAAAAGCCTCGCAAGTCCAAACATCTCCGGTCCGGACGGAAAAAATGACGGAAGATGCGGACAAAGCAGAAAGCGAATCTGCCGCACGCGCAGAAGCACGCGCCAAAGCGGAAGCCGAAGCGGCAAAACTGAAAGCGGCAAAAGCCGGCGGCAAAGCCAAGGCCGCCGCACAGAAACCCACCGAAGCAAAAGCCGAAACCGCACCCGTTGCGGCGGAAACCAAACCCGCCGAAGAAAGCAAAGCGGAAAAAGCCCAAGCCGACAAAATGCCGTCTGAAAAACCCGCCGAACCCAAAGAAAAAGCCGCCAAGCCGAAACACGAGCGAAACGGCAAAGGCAAAGATGCCAAAAAACCGGCGAAACCTGCCGCATCTGCCGCCCCGCAACCCGTGGTCAGCGCGGAAGAACAGGCGCAACGCGATGAAGAAGCACGCCGCGCCGCCGCACTTCGTGCCCACCAGGAAGCCCTGTTGAAAGAGAAACAGGAACGCCAGGCACGCCGCGAAGCCATGAAACAACAGGCAGAACAACAGGCAAAAGCCGCACAGGAAGCCAAAACCGGCAGACAGCGTCCCGCCAAACCTGCCGAGAAACCGCAGGCAGCCGCTCCGGTCGTCGAAAATAAACCTGTCAATCCGGCAAAAGCGAAAAAAGAAGACCGCCGCAACCGCGATGACGAAGGTCAAGGCCGCAACGCCAAAGGCAAAGGCGGAAAAGGCGGACGCGACCGCAACAATGCCCGCAACGGCGACGACGAGCGCGTACGCAGCGGCAAAAAAGGCAAAAAACTCAAACTCGAGCCGAACCAGCACGCCTTCCAAGCACCGACCGAACCCGTCGTTCATGAAGTTTTGGTTCCCGAAACCATTACCGTTGCCGATTTGGCGCACAAAATGGCGGTCAAAGATGTGGAAGTGGTCAAAGCCCTGATGAAGATGGGTATGATGGTAACCATCAACCAATCCATCGACCAAGACACCGCCCTGATTGTGGTGGAAGAACTCGGACACATCGGCAAACCCGCCGCAGCGGACGACCCGGAAGCCTTCTTGGACGAGGGCGCGGAAGCAGTGGAAGCCGAGGCATTGCCGCGTCCGCCGGTGGTTACCGTGATGGGCCACGTCGACCACGGTAAAACCTCGCTGCTGGACTACATCCGCCGCGCCAAAGTGGTACAGGGCGAAGCAGGCGGCATTACGCAGCACATCGGCGCGTACCACGTCAAAACGCCGCGCGGCGTGATTACTTTCTTGGATACCCCGGGCCACGAAGCCTTTACCGCTATGCGCGCACGCGGTGCGAAAGCAACCGACATCGTGATTCTCGTGGTTGCCGCCGACGACGGCGTGATGCCGCAAACCATCGAAGCGATTGCCCACGCCAAAGCGGCAGGCGTTCCGATTGTGGTTGCCGTCAACAAAATCGACAAAGATGCCGCCAACCCCGAACGTATCCGCCAAGAGCTGACCCAGCACGAAGTTATCCCCGACGATTGGGGCGGCACGGTGCAGTTTATCGACGTTTCCGCCAAAAAAGGGACGAACATCGACGTGCTGCTCGAAGCCGTATTGCTCGAAGCCGAAGTATTGGAACTGACCGCACCTGTCGATACACCTGCCAAAGGTATCATCGTTGAGGCGCGCTTAGACAAAGGGCGCGGCGCGGTTGCCACATTGCTGGTTCAAAGCGGCACGCTGAAAAAAGGCGATATGCTGCTGGCCGGTACGGCATTCGGCAAAATCCGCGCGATGGTCGATGAAAACGGCAAATCCATTACCGAAGCCGGGCCGTCCATCCCGGTCGAAATCCTCGGCTTGTCCGACGTTCCGAACGCGGGCGAAGACGCGATGGTGTTGGCGGACGAGAAAAAAGCGCGCGAAATCGCCCTCTTCCGCCAAGGCAAATACCGTGACGTGCGCCTTGCCAAACAGCAGGCGGCAAAGCTGGAAAATATGTTCAACAATATGGGCGAAACCCAGGCCCAATCTTTGTCGGTCATCATCAAGGCAGACGTGCAAGGTTCTTACGAGGCTTTGGCGGGCAGCCTGAAAAAACTGTCCACAGACGAAGTGAAAGTGAACGTGTTGCACAGCGGCGTGGGCGGCATTACCGAATCGGATGTCAACCTCGCCATCGCGTCCGGCGCGTTCATCATCGGCTTTAACGTGCGTGCGGACGCTTCTTCGCGCAAACTTGCCGAAAATGAAAACGTGGAAATCCGTTACTACAACATCATCTATGATGCCATCGACGACGTGAAGGCGGCGATGGGCGGTATGCTCTCTCCGGAAGAGAAAGAACAGGTTACCGGCACGGTCGAAATCCGTCAGGTCATCTCCGTTTCCAAAGTCGGCAACATTGCAGGCTGTATGGTTACCGACGGCGTGGTCAAACGCGATTCCCATATCCGCCTCATCCGCAACAACGT
Organism: Neisseria lactamica; assembly: GCF_901482445.1. Classification (NCBI taxonomy): domain Bacteria; kingdom Pseudomonadati; phylum Pseudomonadota; class Betaproteobacteria; order Neisseriales; family Neisseriaceae; genus Neisseria; species Neisseria lactamica. The sequence goes on from NZ_LR590477.1 coordinate 1,067,979, forward strand.
GGTCATCCATACCGGCGAGTTGTCGTCTTTGAAACGCTACAAAGACGATGTTAAAGAAGTCCGTATGGGCTTTGAGTGCGGTCTGATGATTAAAGGCTTCAATGAAATTATGGAAGGCGACCAACTGGAATGCTTCGACATCGTCGAAGTGGCACGCACCCTGTGATTTTGATGCGGAAAAATGCCGTCTGAAGCCTTCAGACGGCATCAGAAAACGGGTTCTGTATGTTGCAGAACCCGTTTTTTTACCGCCGTCCGCAGCACCCCATCCCGATTGCACGCCCGCCCGGCTGCCGCAAACCGGCTTCAGACGGCATTATTTGCCCGCCAAGCGTATCCCGAGCTTCTCCGCATATTCCCTGCGTTCGGCGCGGCCGGTTTCGGGGCGGTGCGTATTGAGGGACGACCATTTCCACCTGCTGCGGGCTTTGTGGAGTTCGGGCGGGAGTTTGTCCGGCATCCAAGGGGCTTTAAGGCTGTGCAACCCGACTTGCGATTGTGCCGCGTGTCCGCGCGTTTGCAGGACGTGGAGCAAACCGAGGGCGCGGGCGGCGAGCAGGGTCAGGGTTTCGGGATCGGTGTGTAAGGTTTGGCGGCCGGTAAGTTTGTCGGAAATGGTGCGGGTATTGGGCAGGATGCCGCCCAAAAAGCCGCCGATTGCCGTCCCCAAGCCGAGCGAGCCGCCGAACGTGGCGATGTCCAGCCCCAAGCCGATGAGTGCGCCGGTTGCCGCGCCCGTGCCGGTGCGGATGCCGTATTGTTTGAGCAATTCGCTGTCGAACGGGTCTTGACGGAAGGCTTGCGGCATCCAGTCGCCGCCGTCGATTTCGCTGTGATAGAAACGGTAGAGGGCAAACAGCCGCTGCTGCATCTGCCGTTCGAGTTGGCGTATTTCCGCCTGCATGGTTTGCAACACGGTGGCGGTATCCTCGTTTTCGTCCACTTCCTGCCTGAAGGCGGCAGCATCAATTAAAAAGTCGGCGATTTCGTGCCGCGCTTCTTTGTCCAAACGCGTCCATTCGCGGCGGCGGGCGGCGGTCAGGCGGTCGATGATGCCTTGTTGCGGCAACATAGTGGCGAGTTTGTTCCATAAATCCAATTCGCCTTCAAAATCAAAGGCGACAGTGTCGAACCCTGCGAAAACGTGCAGGTTTCTCCGCGCCAGCATAGCCGTCCACGCTTCGGGAAGCTGTCCGCCGGTAAAGTTGAACACGGGCATAACCGGTTTGGCACACCATGAAAGGATGGTCAATTCATCCCGATATTTGTCGAGAACGGGTTCGCGCGCGTCGATGACATACATTGCCATATCGCTTTGCAAGACTTGCCGTAAGACTTTGGCTTCCTGATTGAAGTCATGGTGTGCGCCGTGGCTGCCGAGAAACTGTTGCAGCCGCTCGATGCCGTCTGAACGCGTATCCGTATGGGTTTCCAGCCATTCTAAAACACCGCCCGCGTCTTCGAGTCCGGGCGTATCGTACAGGTACAGCAGCGTGTCGACACCGTCAGTAATCGCGGCTTCTTCAACATGGCGCGTGGTGGATGGGGCGTTTTTGACTTCGCCGAAGCCGCTGTCGCGCAACAGGGTGCGCAGGAGCGAGGTTTTGCCGGTGTTGGTGTGCCCCACGACGGCGAGGGAAAGGGGTTGTTTGTCCATAATATTTTTTTGCTGTGCTTGAATACTCGCTCAATTCCGTCCGTTTACAAGGGAAAAGCCGCTTATTTCCATTCGGGCGGAAATTGATAGCATTGAATATACATGAAAAAACTGAATGTATGGGCATGGGCAATAAGTTGTATACCTACCTTGCTTGCTACGGCTGACACAAGCTACGATAATTTACCAATCAGTTTCACCACGCTCGCGCATCAAATGTTCCACAATAGATAAGTGATGCCCTAAATTAAATAAATCTGCGTAAGTGTATTTTGAAACTTGAATTGTACAAAAAATAGCTTCGTCATAATCTATTTTAATTACTTCAAAATCAGTATTGAATGCTTGATTATGTTTTCCTATCGTTTCTAATAGAATATTCTCATCCATAACCATCACTTCAAATATTAATATACTTGTCATTACCTAGTCCCATTAATTAAGATCAATTGAATATTCGGGAACATACGTCTAAATTGTTTGTATTACAAAGGTATTTTGTCAGACTAATCAAGGTTGCATCAACGGAATGCCTGTTTTTAAAAAAACAGATTTTCAAACGGTTTTTCAGAATGGCGGCCTGGCAGGCGCGTCAGGTATGTTTGCCGGCTTTCAGACGGCCTTCCTGCGCCGCCCTGTCGGGTTCCAGCCACGCCGCGCCGCACCCTGACAGCGCACTGCGCCAATGTTCCAATGTCTCCGACAGGCCGTCTGAAAGCCCCTGTTCCGCCAAAAGCTGCACCACCGCCCCGCCCTGCGCCGCTTCCGAAAGCCGGACAATCTGCCGCAACACGCCCCGGTCCGGCACGGTTTGGGCGCGCACGCCGATGAGCAGTTGCGCCGGTTTCTGCTTCAGCTCCGCCTCCAGCGCGGCAACTTCTTCACGATTCGCCGCCACGCCCTTATCCAGCCAATCCTGCGCCAGCCTGCCTTCAAACCACGTCCCTTCGTGCCACCCGGTTTCCAGCATCACCGCCCACTTGGGCGCGTCGTTTAAGATAATTTTCGGAGAAACGGCGGACACGGTTTCCTGATGCGTATCCGCATCGGTAATTTTGTTCTGCCAGCGGCGGATGACCGCCTGATAATAAGGCTTCTCCCAATCCGGACTGCTTCGGCTTGTTTTTAAAAAGATTTTGCACAGCGACCAAGCCAGCAGGCGCGGCAGGATGCCGTAGCAGGCAATGCTGCCGACCAACAAACCCGACCACGCGCGCGCATCGGCGATGTTGCCGTTCAGACGGCCTTCGACCACCGCCCGCGCGTCCGGTGCGGGAAAACCGAGTTTCGACGGCAGCCACGCCAGCATTTCCACCGCGCGTACCGAAGCGGCATTGCTCAACAGCGTGCTTTCCCAGTTGAAGGTATATTGGCGCACCAAAAGCAGCAGCAATACCGACACCAGCATCCCGCCCAATGTGCAAAGCCACAAACTGTGCGAAGCCGCACCGGCAATCCAACGCGCCGAAGGCTGCCGCCATTCGTCCGCATACAGCCGGAACACCGCCTGATTGACGGGATCTTTACCCCGAAACCACGTCGCCGGACTGCTGAAAAACCGCCCCACTTTCACGCGCAGGAACAGCGTTGCCAGCCATACCGCCAACATCAGCGTATTCATACCCAATACGCCCGCCAAAATCAGGAAGAAATTCAGCCCTTGGCTGTCCATCAAAAGATACACACCTGAAAAACCGGTAAAAAACATAAACGTTGCCGCCGCCACCCACAACCAAAACGAACCGGCGCGAACATTTTCCAAAGTGTTCCGCAACATATGATCCCGATCGACCATCTCGGCACGGCGTACCATTTTCCCGCCGATACCGCCTTCCACACGGCTCAAGGCTTCCGTCGCCTGCACAGGATCGCCGCTGAAAATATAGCCGCCCTCTTCCAAAATGCGGACCAATTCAACCAGTTTTTGGGAAGGATTCAACATAAAATGCCGTCTGAAAATAAAAAACGGATTTTAACACACCCATTTTCAGGCAGATGCCGCGCAAAGCCCGCACCCCGGAAGATTTTACGATAACGCCGTCCCCTCCGCCCCGACGGCAGGAACGGCTTGACAGGCGGCGGGCGGAATACCGCGCTGCCGAAATATATAAACTTTACAACGATAAAATAAGCCCCTTCCAACTTGCTTGCCTTAAGATTATTTTCCGTATCGAGAAAACACTAAAAATTTTCAAAATATTTCCCCGAATCAAACAAACCGCGCGAAAATACTTTTTGTATAAAAATTTCAATATATAAATAAACAGTTATCTGAGGCCATAAAAAACCGCCTTTATTACAGGCGGTTTTTGCTGCGGTTAGCATATATCCCTATAACCGGATACTTATATCGAAATTGATGTTATTTTCAATCAAACGATATTGCGGCTTCAAATTAGGCCCGCAAGAATTCGAACCGATACCGCTCATCTTATAGTCGATACACAATACATCATACCCGGAACAAACCAATTCATAAGAATGTTTTTTCTGCGTCAGTTCTTCTTGCGTATAAGGGGACAGGTTGAAACTAAACGGCTGCCCCGACTCCACCCGAATCATATCGTTTTGAACATAAAAGCATCCATAATGACTGCCGTTTTCCTGAGGCTTGAGATAATCAACATGATTTTCCCCTGCCGTCGTCGAATAAATACCCAATTTAGTTGCCTGATGTTTGTCAATATAGCTTTCACCCGCCCCATAACCTAAGTAGGTAAAAGGTGTTTGCTGTTTGTCTAAGAAAAAGCGCAAACCGAAACGGGGCAGGAATGGCAAATGCTCGTGGAAAACAGCATTTGTTTGAATATCCAATTTACCATTTTCAGACAGCAGATACTGTGTTTCCAATGTCATGATTTTTGATTTTGCATCCGCAACCAATGCACTTTTCACAGACACGACAACACCGTTTCCTTGCCGATGCGCGCAAATATCGTAAACCTTGGAATACATTTGATCATAACCGGCATTTTGCCATTGGGAACGAATCAGGCGGTCATTATCCGTCGGCGCGCGCCAAATATTCCAAGCCAACGGTTTATGGATGAAAGCCTTATCATTGACTTTAATTTCGTCAATTATCCCCGTAAGTTTGTTAAATTCAAAATAATATCGATTATTCCGAACAACGATTTGCCTTACCGTTTCGGTTATTTCCAACGGCGGGCAATTGCCTTTATCCAATCCTATGGCAGGAGTGTATTCCTTACTCAAAATAATTTGATCGAAACCGAAATGATGCCCTGCCGGCAATAAATCAGTTTGCCGGGAAGCGCAGTAATATAGGTTCAACCATAACAACCCTTCCCGTTCTTTGGGAAGCTGAATCGGTAAGATTTGAGAATGATGGGGTTCGCAATCAACCGCCAATGTTCCCGTCCCGGTTATCTGACCATTTTTTACCCATTCATATTTGACACAAAGAATATCTTTTAAATTAGTGAAATCAAAATAGTTATATAACTCAATTTGTTCACCGCGCAAGTTTGCCCGTACGGGCCGGTTGACATTTTTTACTTCCAACAGGTTGCTGTGCGGGACGCGTTCGGGCGAAACCAAGCCATCCACACAGAAATTCCCATCATGGATTTTTTCGCCGAAATCACCGCCATATCCTAATTTTGTCGGGGTAATATATTGGGCATGATCGCACCACTCCCAAATAAACCCACCGCAACAGCCCGAATATTTGTTAAATGTTTGGAAATAGTCTTCCATATCTCCATTTGAATTTCCCATTGCATGGGAATATTCGCATAATAAGAATGGTTTTTTCGTTTGTGAACGATCGGCAAAATAGGCATCGATTGCTTCTGTGTCGGAATACATTTCACTGTATAAATCCAAATGCCCGGTGTTATTCTGATACGCAGAATGCTGATAAATGCTGCTTTCGTAATGAACCAATCGATCCGGATCCCGCTCTTTTACCCATTTTGCACAACATTCGAAATTCTCACCATACCCTGATTCATTGCCTAAAGACCAAATTAAAATAGAACTGCGGTTCTTATCACGTTCTATATTTGCTTTAGTCCGCTCCAATAAAGCCGCCCGATACAATGGTTCTCGGGCAAAATAACAGAAGTTGTCAATAGTTTGTTGGCGGATACGCGGCTCTTCATTCGGATTTTCCACATTCAGAAAGATACTCGGTTCGGGATGCGAAATTGCTTGGAATGCCGCCCCATGACTTTCAATGTCGCTTTCACTGATTACATAGAAACCATACTTATCGCAAAGCTCGCAAAACCACGGTGAATTTGGATAATGCGCGGTACGAATCGCGTTAATATTATGTTTCTTCATTAACGACAAGTCAGTCACCGCTTGAGCGACAGAAATGGCATATCCCGTTTTGGGATCGCTATCGTGCCGGTTTACCCCTTTGAATTTAATAGGCTGGTTATTAAGCAGCAATACCCCGTTTTTGACCTCTACCTTGCGGAATCCGATCTTCTGGGTAATGATTTCTTCTTTTGTGTTTAATACCAAGGTATAAAGGGCAGGGTTTTCCGCATTCCAGAGTCGGGATTTGGTTAAAGGAATATTATCAAGGCGGATTTGCATCCGTTGTTTATCTGTCGTGATTGCGCTGCCTGCTTGAACAATTTGCCCGTCCGTATCAAACAATGACACTCCGACATCCCCCGCATCCCCCGCAAAATTTAAATCCAGACAAATCTGCCCCAATGATAAATCTTCAGAAAGCACGGTTCGAATATTCAAGTCTTGCAAATAGTGATGCTCCCTTTCCAATAAATATACATCTCGGAAAATTCCCGACATTCTAAATTTATCCTGATCTTCCAAGTAGCTTCCGGCACACCATTTCAGGACAAATACGGTAAGGGTGTTTTCACCATCGTGAAGATAATCGGTAATATCAAATTCATTGGTACTGTGGCTGATAGAACCATATCCTACAAATTGATGGTTTACATATATATAAGAACAGGAATCAACCCCTTCAAGGACTAATAAATACCGCTTATTTATATTCTTTTTCAGATTGACCTGCTTTTGATATACCCCGCAAGGGTTCTCTAAAGGAACAAAAGGCGGATCGAAAGGGAAAGGATAATTAATATTAGTATATTGATGGGCATCAAACCCGTGATTCTGCCAATTTGAAGGCACATTGATTTGTTTCGTAAAAGCGATTTCGTCCGGACTTTCAGGCAAATCCTGCATACTCGGATAATATGCGAATTGCCACATTCCATTTAATGATGTAAAAAACGAAGAATTTTCCCTAGAAAACTGATCTACCTTATCTTTTTTATCAAAAGGGATAAAATAGCTATGGTGCGGCAACGCATTGATTCTCGTGATTTCAGGATCTTGATAATAATTCGCTAATAACATTTTTATCCTCCTAATTTGAAATATCGCTCATTAATTTCTTGGTATCGGCCAAGGTAAATGCAGAAACCAATGTAAATGCAAAAGCAATACAGCCTAAGATAAGATAGGTAAATTGGAAGCCATACTTATCGTATAAAGTTCCTATTGCAGGCGATAAAATCATATTGCCGATCTGTTTTGAAAAATTGCAACAAACCAGATAAATGGTCGCAGAAAAACGTACCTCAAACACCTCGGCGATATATTTGAAAACCCCGACCAAATAGAATGGTACTTCAAACATATGCAGTATTTTCAATACAACCACATGCCATGTTTCTGACGCAAAAGACGACCCCAAGATACGGATACTCATAATCGAGCCTGCAATTAATAACGCATTCTTTGACCCTATACGGTTAATCAGCAAAGGCACAAAAAACATAATTACCGCATTTAACAGTTCTCCGCCCGTCGTCACATAACCAAAGAATTTTACCCCCTGCTCTTTAGACTCAAAGAACATATTGAAGAAATTGCCGAATTGTTGGTCAAAAATATCGTAAATACAAGCAACTCCGACAATATAAGTCAATAGGGCCCAAAACCGGGGCAGGGAAAAAAGCCTTAAAGCCTGTTTTAATGTAATAGGGTTATTGTCCCCCTTTGAACCATTCTCTATTTGAGCCGCATTATTACCGTCTATTTTGGCAAGAAAAATAAGGACTAATAAAACAATGGCAGCGGCAGAACCAAGCCAAAAAACCACATTGGGTTGCGAGCTGTACAAATTGCCGGCGATAGAGGCACAAATTGCCCAACCCAACACCCCGAATAATCTTGTCCTGCCATATTCAAATCCATTTAACCGGCTGATACGTTCGACGTAGGCTTCCGATGCCGGCGATCCCGCTTGGAACACAAACCCCATATATGCGCCGCCCAGAATAACGCCCAGCCATAAATTGGTTTTCAATAATGGTGCAAAAACATAAATAAAAAATGGCGCATAGAAAAGAAGTGATATTGCAAGTATTAAAAGAAGGTGCTTCCGAATGCCTAATTTGTCTGATAAAAAACCTAAAACAGGCTGGAAAAGCAAAGCAAAGAGGGACATAAATGAAAAGACGTAACCGACCTCCTCACCCTTCAAACCATGGATATCGCCAAGCCAAATCCCCAAAAAAGGATAACAGGTCGCCATAATGAAGAAGAAAACAAAAAAATACGCACTAAAAATCCAATAATTGCCATTGGACAAATACTGCGATTTGGATGAAGTTTGATTATTCATCGTACACCTCTGCATTTTCAGTATCAGGACAATTTAAATATTAATTTATCATTCTTTTTAAATAATCACATTCATTATAAAACGTGACGTAAGCCGAAATATCAATGTTGAGATTTATTTCCCATAATTATGGTTCGCAAAACAGGGAAATTAACGTCGGCAATAAGAAAACCAATGATAGCAATCAATTCTGCAATGATTTAAAAATAATGCCGCTAAAAATATATTGGGTTTGGCAAGTATTGCTTTGATTATAATCAAGTATTTCTGTGATTATAATATTAAGGACGCTTAACTGCCACTCGGAGGATTATCCCTATAAACCTACGAGGTAGTCAAGGAAGTACCGGCTCCATCCGGCATTTGCCCGCATCAGGCGGCGGCATCGCCCGATATGCCGTCTGAAACACAAAAACCTCCCAAACCTGAAGGCAGGGAGGTTTTCTCTTTGCCGGGCATTATTGCTTATCGTGGAATTCGTGAAATTCATACTGATAAGACAAATCCTGTCCCGCCTTTTTCTGCATCAGGTAGTCATCATAAATGGCGCGGATTTCCTTACGCAGCAAGAATAAGGCAATCAGGTTGGGGATAACCATAAAGCCGTTGAACATATCGGACAGACTCCAAACCAAATCGACTTTGCCGAGCGTACCCAAAACGATGGCAAGCAGAACCAATGCGCGATAGATGCCCAAGTGTCTTCCCCTGAAAAGGAAGCGGATGTTGGACTCGCCGAAATAATACCAGCCGATGATAGTGGTAAAGGCAAAGAAAGTCAGACATACCGCAAGCAATTGCGAACCGAAGCCCGGGAATGCCTTGTTAAAGGCAAATTGAGTAACCGCCGCGCCCTGTTCGCCCGAAAGGTTGGCATCAGTCAGCAGGATAATCAATGCTGTAGCCGTACATACCAAAATCGTATCGATAAATACACCGACAAATGCCGCCATACCTTGCTGCACAGGATGCTTCACATCCGCAGTCGCGTGGGCGTGCGGAGTCGAACCCATACCTGCTTCGTTGGAAAACAGACCGCGCGCCACGCCGAAACGTATCGCTTCACGCATACCGATACCCGCAGCACCGCCTAATACGGCTTCGGGATTGAAGGCGGCGGTAAAGATGTGGTTGAACATCGGCACAATATGGTCGGAAAATTCAAACAGGATAACGACGGCGCACAAAATATAAACAACCGCCATAAACGGCACGACAAACTGGGCAATATTGGCAATACGGTTCACGCCGCCAATCACAACCATGCCCGCAAGGACGGCAAGCACAATACCGACTGCCAAAGAAGGTATATCAAATGCAATGGTAACGGCAGAAGCGATGGAATTGGCCTGTGTCGCATTGCCGATAAAGCCCAATGCGACAATCAGTGCGATGGAGAAAAAGCCCGACAGGAAACGCGCCGCGCCCCTGCCGATTTTCGGAGTCAGACCGTGCGTAATATAAAACGCCGGCCCGCCGATGTATTTGCCGTGGCTGACGACGCGGTATTTCTGCGCCAGCAGTGCCTCCGCAAAAATCGTGGACATCCCCAAAACGGCAGAAAGCCACATCCAAAAAATCGCGCCCGGCCCGCCTGCGGTAATGGCGGTCGCCACACCGGCGACGTTGCCCGTACCGATTTGCGCAGATATGGCAACCGCCAACGCCTGAAACTGCGATAAAGACTTATCGTCTTTATCGCCTTTGGCAAACAAGCCGCCGAATACGGATTTGAATCCCGCGCCAAACTTCAAAATCTGCGGCGCACCGAGATACAGCGTAAAAAACAGGCCGATACCCAAAAGGGCATAAATCAGCAGGTAGTCCCAAAGAAACCGATTGACTGTACCCACCAGAACAGACAATATATTTTCCATAAAATAAACCTTATCTTACGATTAAAATGACTGCTTTCCCAAAGACATTCCAATAAGGAAACACGGCGAGCAGACCGTATTTGCCGCAACAGATGCCTTCAATTGTCAACAATCGGGGAAAAGCTGTGCCATCATACCGTAAAATATCGTTAATTAAAATATTTCTTTATTTTAAGCGGAAAGCGGAGGAAATCGTTTTCAGACGGCATCGACAACGGCACGGCATAAAACAGGATATTTTGGGTACTTGCAACTTATGTTAAAATGCCGACCGTAAAAAATCTGACAAAAACAGATTAATTATTTGAAATAAGAAAGGAAATTTATGGCAGGCCATAGCAAGTGGGCGAATATCCAGCATAAAAAAGCCCGTCAGGATGCCAAACGCGGCAAAATCTTCACCCGTTTAATCAAAGAAATCACCGTTGCGGCGCGTATGGGCGGCGGCGACCCCGGCGCAAATCCGCGCCTGCGTTTGGCTTTGGAAAAAGCAGCCGAAAACAATATGCCCAAAGACAATGTGCAACGCGCCATCGACAAAGGCACGGGCAACTTGGAAGGCGTGGAATACATCGAGTTGCGCTACGAAGGCTACGGCATCGGCGGCGCGGCTTTGATGGTGGACTGCCTGACCGACAACAAAACCCGCACCGTTGCGGACGTGCGCCACGCGTTTACCAAAAACGGCGGCAACTTGGGTACCGACGGCTGCGTGGCGTTCAACTTCGTGCATCAGGGCTATTTGGTATTCGAACCCGGCGTTGACGAAGACGCACTGATGGAAGCGGCTTTGGAAGCCGGTGCGGAAGACGTGGTTACCAACGACGACGGTTCCATCGAAGTCATTACCGCGCCAAACGATTGGGCGGGCGTAAAATCCGCTTTGGAGGCGGCAGGTTACAAATCCGTTGACGGCGACGTTACGATGCGCGCCCAAAACGAAACCGAACTCTCCGGCGACGATGCCGTCAAAATGCAAAAACTGATTGACGCGCTGGAAGACTTAGACGACGTGCAAGACGTTTACACTTCCGCCGTATTGAATTTGGACTGATACGCAGCACAGCAGACATACAATAAAATGCCGTCTGAACCTTTCAGACGGCATTGATTTATTTAGCCCTTGCCCACGCCCACCAAACCGTCAGGACAACCGCCAGAAAATACGCCACGCTCCAAACAGGCAAAGCAATTCCCAGCAGATAATCCGGTTCGGCACAATTTCCGAACCCGCGCACGACAGGCTCGAACCAATCAAACAAAGGCCAGCCTTTCAAGCGGAACGTCCACGGCGCGCCGCACGAAGGAGCGGTTCCCGGCGGCAGCGACTGCAACCACAACTGATATGCCGCAACAGCCGCGCCCGTAACGGCGGGAATACTGATAAACACTGCGCCTGACAGTCCGCCCACCCTGCCCTTGGGCTTACACGCCAGCACAATTGCCGCACATAATGCGGTTGCCAAGACGCACAACCGCTGGCTGATACACAAAACGCAAGGCTCCATACCCAAAACATACTGTGCCGCCAAAGACCCGGCAAATGCACAGACCGAAACGGCAAACAGCAGCCAAACGGCTTTTCTAAATAACGGGGTCATTTTCTCAACACACCAATCAAAATACCGATATGCCGATTTTGCTGGATATATCCCGAGATGGCAAGGGACGAATCAACACCGGCGCAGGTACGGACGATTTCGGTTTTCCCGATATGCACAAGACCTGACAAGGGACAAAACGGCGATTTGCCCGCACAATGCCTGCAAAAAAATACATCCGGAGGTTTTGAATTTCGGCAAATTTAGCGAATCAAAAGCATCAGCTGATAAAGAAAAATCAAAAGTTTATTTTAATGAAAGCATATGATTTTTTTGAATAAGCGGATTGACGGGTTTTTGAAGGAATTTGTTACCGGATAGCCATCGGGCAAGTTTTTTTGCAAAATTTGAATCGGTCGGGTAAATTTTCAAAAAATAATTGACAGCGGATAAGAAACGGCGGATAATTCCCGCCGTTGAGTTGCTTGATGCAGCTTGATTTTTCTCCTCTATTTCTCCTTTGTAGACTTGGCACACATTCAACCGGATGTGTGCATTTTTTTATCTCCGCTTTTTTTGAAATTTAATTACTTTTATTGTTTGAAATTCCATTCTTTAAGAAATTTAACAAGAAAAACGCTTGCTTTTTGACCGGAAAAGCTGCATAATCCATTCCGTTAGCTGGTTCGAGTAGTCAGTTAATAGTTTCTCCTCTATTTCTCCTTTGTAGACTTGGCACACATTCTATTGAATGTGTGCATTTTTTTATCTGAAGCAACAAGCCTCTGTGCGTGATGTTGTTATGTTTCATTTAGGTGTCAAACCGCATATCCGGTCTGAAATATTCAATCCAAATCCAAAACCGGATTTTCTTTGACCTCCTCCATCACAACATAACTCCTACTCTCCGAAGCGGCAGGAAGTTGTAACAAAATATTGCCGAGCATATCCCGATAGGCAGACATATCGGGCAAACGTACTTTAATCAGATAGTCGTATTCGCCCGACACCAAGTGGCATTCCATAATTTGCGGAATTTTCAGCACTTCTTTTTTGAAATCTTCGAAAATATTGCCCGATTTGGATTGCAGCTTCAGCTCGACAAAAACCAATAGCGGTTTGCCCAACAGATGGGGATTGAGGTGGGCGTGATAGCCGGAAATATAATGTTCCCGCTCCAAACGGCGCACCCTCTCTGTAACGGGCGTGGTGGACAACCCTACCTTCTCGGCAAGCTCCGTCATCGGGATGCGGGCATTCTGTTGAAGGATCTTAAGGATGCGGAAATCGATTTTATCTAGTTCTTTCATTTGGATTGCCTTGTATTTATTATTGATTTTAACAAATAGAGTATAAATTTGGGAAAGCGATTATATCAGGAAAAGCAAACCGCCTTCCTACCTGAAAACTGCTGCTCCTGCTTGAAGACACAAGGGTCTTTAATATTTTAAAAGCCTTGCCGTTGGATTATAATTCCCTAATTGATTTCTTAATTTTGCTAATAAACACTTGTTTGGTAAGGAATGAATTTATGCGCCCTTTGAACGTGCAGATCAGGTTGGGCAACCTTAGGCACAATTATCGGATTTTGAAGGAAATGCACGGAGGCAAGCTGTTGGCGGTGGTCAAGGCGGATGCATACGGACACGGTGCGGTCAGATGTGCTTTCGCGCTGGCAGACTTGGCAGATGGTTTCGCCGTGGCGACAATCGATGAGGGAATCAGGCTGCGGGAGAGCGGCATTACCCATCCGATTGTCCTTTTGGAAGGCGTATTTGAAGCATCAGAGTACGAAGCGGTCGAACAATACTCGCTCTGGCCGGCAGTCGGAAACCAATGGCAACTTGAGGCTTTGCTTTCCCGCCATTGGAAAAAACCTGTCAAGGTCTGGTTGAAAATGGATTCGGGAATGCACCGTACCGGATTTTTCCCTCATGATTACGCTTCGGCATATGCGGCATTGAAACAGTCGGAATATGTGGACAGTATTGTCAAGTTCTCGCATTTCTCCTGTGCGGACGAACCTGAAAGCGGTATGACGGAAATACAGATGGAAGCATTCGATTTGGGTACGGAAGGGCTGGAAGGCGAAGAAAGCCTTGCCAATTCGGCGGCTATTTTGAATATCCCCGAAGCACGCAGGGATTGGGGGCGCGCGGGCTTGGCGTTATACGGCATTTCCCCGTTCGGAGGCAGCGATGACAGGCTGAAGCCCGTGATGAGGCTTTCAACCCGTATTTTCGGCGAACGCGTTTTACAGCCGCACTCCCCTATCGGTTATGGCGCAACATTTTATACCAGCAAATCTACGCGCGTCGGCCTGATTGCCTGCGGTTATGCGGACGGTTATCCGCGCCGCGCCCCAAGCAATTCCCCCGTCGCCGTCGACGGTAAATTGACCCGGGTCATCGGCAGGGTCTCTATGGATATGATGACCATCGAACTGGACGCTTCGCAAGAAGGTTTGGGACACGAGGTCGAACTGTGGGGCGATACGGTCAACATCAATACCGTTGCCGAAGCGGCCGGAACCATCCCTTACGAATTGATGTGCAATATCAAACGTGCAAAATTCACTTATATCGAGTAATCGGGCTCAAACAAAAATGCCGTCTGAAGCCTTTCAGACGGCATAAATGCGTTTTGACAAAATCAGTAAAAGACATTGCCAAATAGAAAATACTGATAATGCCCACAATCTGAAACCCCATCCTTCCCGCAAAAACGGAAAATCAAAATCAGAAACCTAAAATTTCATCATTCCCGCGCAGGCGGGAATCCGGTTTTTTGAGTTTCCGTCATTTCTGATAAATTCTCGTCGTTTTTCATTTCTAGATTCCCGCATGCGCGGGAATGACAAAATTAAAGTTTCAGAATTTATTTGAACAACAAACCAGATTCCCGCTTTCGTGGGGATGACGGCGGATAGGTTTTGTTGTTTCGGATAAATTCCTATTGTTTTTTTTGGTTTCCAGATTCCCACCTTTAAAAGAATGACGTAAGAAAGCAGAAATAAGGACACAGGGATTTTCTAAATTTGCAATATTCTTTTCTAAAGACATTTTACCCAATGCCCATAAACAAAAATGCCGTCTGAAGCCTTTCAGACGGCATTTCCCCATCAAAACCGTAATCAGTTTTTCATCGATTGAACCGGTGCGGGAATCCTGCCGCCCCGGTTGACGAACACTTCGCATGAGCCTTCTTTTACCGGCATCACAGGCGCGTAGCCCAACAGGCCGCCGAACTCGACGCTGTCGCCGACGGTTTTTCCGGTTACCGGAATAATGCGTACGGCAGTGGTTTTGCTGTTGATCATGCCGATGGCGGCTTCGTCGGCGATGATGCCGGAAATGGTGTGCGCGGGCGTGTCGCCGGGAACGGCTATCATATCCAAACCGACGGAGCAGACGGCGGTCATCGCTTCGAGTTTGTCCAGTGTCAACACACCGGCTTCAGCGGCGGCTATCATACCTTCATCTTCCGAAACAGGGATAAACGCGCCGCTCAAACCGCCGACCGAGCCGGAAGCCATCATACCGCCTTTTTTCACGGCATCGTTCAGCAATGCCAAAGCTGCTGTTGTGCCGTGCGTACCGCAGACGCTCAAACCCATTTCTTCAAGGATGCGCGCCACCGAGTCGCCGACGGCAGGGGTTGGGGCCAACGACAAGTCGAGAATACCGAACGGGATATTCAGCATTTTTGAGGCTTCGCGGCCGATAAGTTCGCCTACGCGTGTGATTTTGAAAGCGATTTTTTTCACGACTTCGGCAACTTCGGTCAAAGTCGTTGCATCCGAATTTTCCAACGCGGCTTTGACCACGCCCGGGCCGGAAACGCCGACATTAATCACAGCATCCGCTTCGCCCGAGCCGTGGAACGCGCCCGCCATAAACGGATTGTCTTCCACCGCGTTGCAGAACACGACGATTTTGGCGCAGCCGAAACCTTCGGGCGTGATTTCCGCCGTGCGTTTGACGGTTTCGCCCGCCAGCTTGACCGCATCCATATTGATACCGGCACGCGTACTGCCGATATTGATGGAGCTGCACACGATGTCGGTAGTTTTCATCGCTTCGGGAATGGAACGGATTAACACCTCGTCCGAAGGCGACATCCCTTTTTGCACCAGCGCGGAAAAGCCGCCGATAAAAGACACGCCGATGGCTTTGGCTGCCTTGTCCAAAGTCTGCGCCACGCTGACGTAAGAATCGGCTTTGGTCGCCGCCGCGATTTGGGCAATCGGCGTAACGGAAATGCGCTGATTCACAATCGGCACGCCGTATTTGGCGGAAAGGTGTTTCGCCGTTGCCACCAAGTCTTTGCCGACTGTGGTGATTTTGTTGTAAATGTTTTGGTTCAACACATTGATGTCGCTGCTGATGCAGTCGTGCAAATCGATGCCTATGGTAATGGTGCGCACGTCAAAGTTCTGGTCGGCAACCATTTTGACGGTTTCTAAAATTTCGCCGGATTGGATACTCATCACATTCCTCCGACTCAAATGCGGTGCATCGCTTGGAAGATTTCTTCATTTTGCATACGGATGTCGAGCGCGAGTTTTTTGCTCTCTTCCGCAAACAAATCCAAAACCTCCTGCCGCGATTTGGTGCATTTTGAAGTATCCACCAAAATAATCATCGTAAAAAAATCGTCCATCAATTGCTGGCTGATATTAAGAATGTTGATTTGGTTTTCCGCCAAAATTTTGGAAACATCGTACACAATGCCGACGCGGTCTTTGCCGATGACGGTGATGACTGAATTGTTCATAGGCTTACTCCTTGCAGATATGCATTAAATTCCGAAATTATACCACCGTCGGATTTTGAAGAATATTGTCAACAATATATCCATACAAAATGCCGTCCGAAGCCATTTCAGACGGCATCAAGATTCAGGGTTCGATTAAATAACCATCCTTATCCCACTGGGTTTTCCTGACCAACTTGTCATCCTGATAAACAGCCTCGCTCTTTTTAGAACCATCTTCATACCACTCCAAAACCACCCCGTTGCGTTTATGGTGGCGGATAGACAGCTCCGAGAGTAATCGGCCGCTTTCATCCCAAGTCAGAATCTTGACAGGTTCATCGTTGGCCATAACCATTTCCGTCTTGATACTGCCGTCGGCATACCATTGCTTCCATACGCCGTTTGCCTTATTTTGCTTAAACTGGATTTCGCTTTCCTTGCCGCCGTTACGGTAATAACGGTATCCCGTACCCTCACTCAAGCCATTTTTATAAGGCATAACGGCAGATTTTTTACCGTTCGGATACCAGTTGACCCATTCCCCGTCCGGCTTACCCTTACTGAAGCCCCCCGCCATTTTTTTCTGACCATTAAAATGCCACAAAATCAACATACCGTTTTGCAGGGTAGGCACAAAAGATTTGATTTGCGTTGAAGCAACGATATAAGGTTCAGAATATTTCTTCATCGACGGATAATAAAAATCCTGCGCGTGCGCAATACCCTCCGCCACACTATATTGCCTGATATAAGCCGCAGACGACATCGTCGCCGTCAGTTTCCCGTTCTGATTAAAATAAACAGAATAGGTCTGTGCCGGCAAAGCGGCCGAAAAACCCAACAGGACAATTGAAAATACAATCCGAGATAATTTTTTCATTGCAATAGCGATATAAAAACAATTAACTTATAAACAATATGGTAAGGATTTCTCTGCCAAGCGTCAAACCCGAGACAAGGTATCGTAAAAATGCCGTCTGAAAACAAATCGTCTTCAGACGGCATTCTCCTCCAACTCACTCTTCACCCAATAACTGCTCGCGCGTCAAGAGGAAAACAAAACCGTCGCCCCCGCTGGTTTCCAACCAAGTAAAAGGCAACTCCGGATACGCTGCTTCCAATACATCCCTGTTATGCCCGATTTCCACCAGCAATACACCTTTAGGATTCAGAAACTTTGCCGCATTCAGAAGAATCTGCCTGGTGGCATCCAATCCGTCCGCCCCGCTGCCCAATGCCAATTCCGGCTCGTGCAAATACTCTTCAGGCAAAGCCTCAACCGACTCTGCATCCACATAAGGAGGATTGGAAACAATCAAATCATAAGTGCCTGCCAGTCCCTCAAATAAATCGGTATGAATAAGCCGGATGCGTTCTTCCAGACCATAATCTTCAATATTGATCCCTGCAACTTCCAAAGCATCCAAGCTCACATCAACCGCATCAATTTGGGCATCAGGATAATGATGCGCCATCTGAATGGCAAGGCAACCGCTTCCAGTACAAAGATCCAAAGCATTATGCACCAGCTCATCGTATTCTATCCAAGGTCGAAGTCCGTCACCCAGCAATTCATAAATGAAGGAACGAGGTACGATTACCCGCTCGTCCACATAGAAATCAAACTCACCCTGCCAGGCCTGCCGCGTCAAATAAGCGGCAGGAATATGTTCGACAGCACGACGCTCAATAATCGCCAACACCTTCTCTTTTTCAGCTCTCAATAATCTTGCATCAAGATAAGGATCAAGAACATCTAAAGGCAAATTCAGCGTATGCAAAATCAAATAAGCGGCTTCGTCATAAGCATTATCACTGCCGTGACCAAAAAACAGCCCCTCTTCATTAAAACGACTGACTGCAAAACGTAGAAAATCGCGTACGGTAACCAACTCCCTCACCGCCCGGGTAGGCATCCTATCATCCATCTTCATATCGGCACCTATAATGGCAACCGGAATAAGGCCGGTTGCAAACCGCAGGATGTTCTTGGGAAGCAGCCGTTCAACAGCCCGCCATTAAGGACATCCCGTCCCATAAAAAAAGATACCGCCCACGGACGGCACTTTATCGGCACATACGCCCTATTTTTTAGCTGCGGGCGTTGCCGGTTTGGCGGGGGCCTTGGGCGCGGGCGCGCCGACCGAGGCCTGGTCCCTCAGCTTCGCCAGCACCGCGGGGCCGATACCCTTAACTTTCGTCAAATCGTCCACAGACTTAAACGCGCCGTTTTGCGCACGGTATTCCGCAATGGCCTTCGCCTTTGCAGGGCCTATCCCCGGCAGCGCCTCCAGCTCCTGCTGCGAGGCGGTATTGACGTTTACCGCCGCAAAGGAGAAGGCGCAGGAGAACAGCATACAGAACAGCACAAACATCTTCTTCATGGTTTTTCCTTTAAATAAAACCGCATCCTGCGGACGATAAAACGCGCCATTCTAAAATGAATATCCAAAAGTTTCAAGCCGTTCCTCCGCAAACCCGGCCGGACACCGTACGGACTCCGTCCCGCCATCCCCGACATTTTTTCCGGGCAAAGCAAAAACCCCCGGATTCCGGGGGTCTTCTGAATGGGTGTTTGGCAGTGACCTACTTTCGCATGGAAGAACCACACTATCATCGGCGCTGAGTCGTTTCACGGTCCTGTTCGGGATGGGAAGGCGTGGGACCAACTCGCTATGGCCGCCAAACTCAAACTGTTACAAATCGGTAAAGCCTTAATCAATATATTCGGTGATGACTGAATCAGCCGGTAAGCTTTTATCCCTTGAAGTTCTTCAAATGATAGAGTCAAGCCTCACGAGCAATTAGTATAGGTCAGCTTCACGCGTTACCGCGCTTCCACACCCCACCTATCAACGTCCTAGTCTCGAACGACTCTTTAGTGCGGTTAAACCGCAAGGGAAGTCTCATCTTCAGGCGAGTTTCGCGCTTAGATGCTTTCAGCGCTTATCTCTTCCGAACTTAGCTACCCGGCTATGCCACTGGCGTGACAACCGGTACACCAGAGGTTCGTCCACTCCGGTCCTCTCGTACTAGGAGCAGCCCCCGTCAAACTTCCAACGCCCACTGCAGATAGGGACCAAACTGTCTCACGACGTTTTAAACCCAGCTCACGTACCACTTTAAATGGCGAACAGCCATACCCTTGGGACCGACTACAGCCCCAGGATGTGATGAGCCGACATCGAGGTGCCAAACTCCGCCGTCGATATGAACTCTTGGGCGGAATCAGCCTGTTATCCCCGGAGTACCTTTTATCCGTTGAGCGATGGCCCTTCCATACAGAACCACCGGATCACTATGTCCTGCTTTCGCACCTGCTCGACTTGTCGGTCTCGCAGTTAAGCTACCTTTTGCCATTGCACTATCAGTCCGATTTCCGACCGGACCTAGGTAACCTTCGAACTCCTCCGTTACTCTTTGGGAGGAGACCGCCCCAGTCAAACTGCCTACCATGCACGGTCCCCGACCCGGATGACGGGTCTGGGTTAGAACCTCAAAGACACCAGGGTGGTATTTCAAGGACGGCTCCGCAGAAACTGGCGTCTCTGCTTCCAAGCCTCCCACCTATCCTACACAAGTGACTTCAAAGTCCAATGCAAAGCTACAGTAAAGGTTCACGGGGTCTTTCCGTCTAGCAGCGGGTAGATTGCATCTTCACAACCACTTCAACTTCGCTGAGTCTCGGGAGGAGACAGTGTGGCCATCGTTACGCCATTCGTGCGGGTCGGAACTTACCCGACAAGGAATTTCGCTACCTTAGGACCGTTATAGTTACGGCCGCCGTTTACCGGGGCTTCGATCCGATGCTCTCACATCTTCAATTAACCTTCCGGCACCGGGCAGGCGTCACACCCTATACGTCCACTTTCGTGTTGGCAGAGTGCTGTGTTTTTAATAAACAGTCGCAGCCACCTATTCTCTGCGACCCTCCGGGGCTTACGGAGCAAGTCCTTAACCTTAGAGGGCATACCTTCTCCCGAAGTTACGGTATCAATTTGCCGAGTTCCTTCTCCCGAGTTCTCTCAAGCGCCTTAGAATTCTCATCCTGCCCACCTGTGTCGGTTTGCGGTACGGTTCGATTCAAACTGAAGCTTAGCGGCTTTTCCTGGAAGCGTGGTATCGGTTGCTTCGTGTCCGTAGACACTCGTCGTCACTTCTCGGTGTTAAGAAGACCCGGATTTGCCTAAGTCTTCCACCTACCGGCTTAAACAAGCTATTCCAACAGCTTGCCAACCTAACCTTCTCCGTCCCCACATCGCATTTGAATCAAGTACAGGAATATTAACCTGTTTCCCATCGACTACGCATTTCTGCCTCGCCTTAGGGGCCGACTCACCCTACGCCGATGAACGTTGCGTAGGAAACCTTGGGCTTTCGGCGAGCGGGCTTTTCACCCGCTTTATCGCTACTCATGTCAACATTCGCACTTCTGATACCTCCAGCACACTTTACAATGCGCCTTCATCGGCCTACAGAACGCTCCCCTACCATACGTGCAAGCACGTATCCGCGGCTTCGGTTATAGATTTGAGCCCCGTTACATCTTCCGCGCAGGACGACTCGACCAGTGAGCTATTACGCTTTCTTTAAATGATGGCTGCTTCTAAGCCAACATCCTGGCTGTCTGGGCCTTCCCACTTCGTTTACCACTTAATCTATCATTTGGGACCTTAGCCGGCGGTCTGGGTTGTTTCCCTCTTGACAACGGACGTTAGCACCCGCTGTCTGTCTCCCGAGGAACCACTTGATGGTATTCTGAGTTTGCCATGGGTTGGTAAGTTGCAATAACCCCCTAGCCATAACAGTGCTTTACCCCCATCAGTGTCTTGCTCGAGGCACTACCTAAATAGTTTTCGGGGAGAACCAGCTATCTCCGAGTTTGTTTAGCCTTTCACCCCTATCCACAGCTCATCCCCGCATTTTGCAACATGCGTGGGTTCGGTCCTCCAGTACCTGTTACGGCACCTTCAACCTGGCCATGGATAGATCACTCGGTTTCGGGTCTACACCCAGCAACTCATCGCCCTATTAAGACTCGGTTTCCCTACGCCTCCCCTATCCGGTTAAGCTCGCTACTGAATGTAAGTCGTTGACCCATTATACAAAAGGTACGCAGTCACACCACTAGGGCGCTCCCACTGTTTGTATGCATCAGGTTTCAGGTTCTGTTTCACTCCCCTCCCGGGGTTCTTTTCGCCTTTCCCTCACGGTACTGGTTCACTATCGGTCGATGATGAGTATTTAGCCTTGGAGGATGGTCCCCCCATATTCGGACAGGATTTCACGTGTCCCGCCCTACTTTTCGTACGCTTGGTACCACTATTGAGATTTCGAATACGGGACTGTCACCCGCTATGGTCAAGCTTCCCAGCTTGTTCTTCTATCTCGACAGTTATCACGTACAGGCTCCTCCGCGTTCGCTCGCCGCTACTTGCGGAATCTCGGTTGATTTCTTTTCCTCCGGGTACTTAGATGGTTCAGTTCTCCGGGTTCGCTTCTCTAAGTCTATGTATTCGACTTAGGATACTGCACAGAATGCAGTGGGTTTCCCCATTCGGACATCGCGGGATCATAGCCTTATTGCCGGCTTCCCCGCGCTTTTCGCAGGCTTACACGTCCTTCGTCGCCTATCATCGCCAAGGCATCCGCCTGATGCACTTATTCACTTGACTCTATCATTTCAAGAACTTCTTTGACTTCGTCTGTCTACCCGTTGACTAGGGAAACAGACTTGAAATTCCTACTCTGATAAAGCTTACTGCTTGTTGTGCCTTAATCCTGCCTTTTGTGTTTCAGGATTAAGTCGATACAATCATCACCCAAATTCTGTGTTTGTCTTCTTTTCCCTCTCGGGAGATTTTTATCCTTTGCAAAGGGTAAAAATCAAAACAAACTCATTGTCTTTGTTTGTTGATTTCGGCTTTCCAATTTGTTAAAGATCGATGCGTCGTTATTTTACTCCGCAAATCAAAATAAGTTGCTATAAAATATAAAAAAATAAAAGCAACAGGATTACTTTGATTTGCAAAGTTTTGGTGGAGGCAAACGGGATCGAACCGATGACCCCCTGCTTGCAAAGCAGGTGCTCTACCAACTGAGCTATGCCCCCGTTATTGGTGGGTCTGGGAGGACTTGAACCTCCGACCCCACGCTTATCAAGCGTGTGCTCTAACCAGCTGAGCTACAAACCCGGATTCTCTTCTCAAGCGAACCTTGCCTTCACTCAAGCTTCTTCCGCATCTTTTCAGTTTACCGATAAGTGTGAATGCCTAAAGCCCCTTCTTTCTCTAGAAAGGAGGTGATCCAGCCGCAGGTTCCCCTACGGCTACCTTGTTACGACTTCACCCCAGTCATGAAGCATACCGTGGCAAGCGGCCTCCTTGCGGTTAGCCTACCTGCTTCTGGTATCCCCCACTCCCATGGTGTGACGGGCGGTGTGTACAAGACCCGGGAACGTATTCACCGCAGTATGCTGACCTGCGATTACTAGCGATTCCGACTTCATGCACTCGAGTTGCAGAGTGCAATCCGGACTACGATCGGTTTTGTGAGATTGGCTCCGCCTCGCGGCTTGGCTACCCTCTGTACCGACCATTGTATGACGTGTGAAGCCCCGGTCATAAGGGCCATGAGGACTTGACGTCATCCCCACCTTCCTCCGGCTTGTCACCGGCAGTCTCATTAGAGTGCCCAACTGAATGATGGCAACTAATGACAAGGGTTGCGCTCGTTGCGGGACTTAACCCAACATCTCACGACACGAGCTGACGACAGCCATGCAGCACCTGTGTTACGGCTCCCGAAGGCACTCCCCCGTCTCCGGAGGATTCCGTACATGTCAAAACCGGGTAAGGTTCTTCGCGTTGCATCGAATTAATCCACATCATCCACCGCTTGTGCGGGTCCCCGTCAATTCCTTTGAGTTTTAATCTTGCGACCGTACTCCCCAGGCGGTCGATTTCACGCGTTAGCTTCGCTACCAAGCAGTCAGGCTGCCCAACAGCTAATCGACATCGTTTAGGGCGTGGACTACCAGGGTATCTAATCCTGTTTGCTACCCACGCTTTCGGGCATGAACGTCAGTGTTATCCCAGGAGGCTGCCTTCGCCATCGGTATTCCTCCACATCTCTACGCATTTCACTGCTACACGTGGAATTCTACCTCCCTCTGACACACTCTAGCCACCCAGTTCAGAACGCAATTCCCGGGTTGAGCCCGGGGATTTCACATCCTGCTTAAGTAACCGTCTGCGCCCGCTTTACGCCCAGTAATTCCGATTAACGCTCGCACCCTACGTATTACCGCGGCTGCTGGCACGTAGTTAGCCGGTGCTTATTCTTCGGGTACCGTCATCAGCCGAGGGTATTAACCCCGACCTTTTCTTCCCCGACAAAAGTCCTTTACAACCCGAAGGCCTTCTTCAGACACGCGGCATGGCTGGATCAGGCTTGCGCCCATTGTCCAAAATTCCCCACTGCTGCCTCCCGTAGGAGTCTGGGCCGTGTCTCAGTCCCAGTGTGGCGGATCGTCCTCTCAGACCCGCTACTGATCGTCGCCTTGGTGGGCCTTTACCCCGCCAACCAGCTAATCAGATATCGGCCGCTCGGATAGCGCAAGGCCCGAAGGTCCCCTGCTTTCTTCCTCAGAAAATATGCGGTATTAGCTGATCTTTCGATCAGTTATCCCCCACTGCCCGGTACGTTCCGATATGTTACTCACCCGTTCGCCACTCGCCGGCAGTAGTGCAAGCACTACCCCGCTGCCGTCCGACTTGCATGTGTAAAGCATGCCGCCAGCGTTCAATCTGAGCCAGGATCAAACTCTTATGTTCAATCTCTAACTTTTTTAACTTCTGGTCTGCTTCAAAGAAACCGACAGGACAATGTTCAAAACATTATCTTGTCTGTCTTTCAAACAGTGTGAGGCCCAAGGCACTCACACTTATCGGTAATCTGTTTTGTTAAAGAGCGTTTGAACTGCTTCATCACCGCCGCTTCGTCAGCAGCGAAGACGCGAACTATACGCCCGAAGACGAATACGGTCAATGCTTTCAGCGGGATTTTTTGGGGAAATTCGTCATATCCCTGTCGGATAAGGTTTTTTATTTCTGCCAAATGCTGCGCCGCCTCCAAAAATCCCTTCCTCCCCCTCCTCTGACTGGTGCGCCTTTGTGAATATGCCGTCTGAAACTCGGGGCTTCAGACGGCATTTTGTATCCAAACGGTAACTAATGTATCCGTACTTTGTTATAGAATGGCTGCTGTTTTTTCTTCGTAATTAGAAATTGTCAAAATGGGCAAACATATTCTTTTAGGTGTAACGGGCAGTATTGCGGCGTATAAGTCTTGCGAGTTGGTGCGACTGCTGAAAAAACAGGGGCATTCGGTTACGGTGATTATGAGCCGCTCGGCAACTGAATTTGTTTCTCCACTGACTTTTCAGGCTTTGAGCGGCAATCCCGTTCTGACCGACACGCACGGCGGCAACGGTTCAAACGGTATGGAACATATCAACTTAACCCGGAATGCGGATGTTTTTCTGATTGCGCCGGCAAGTATGAATACCGTGGCAAAAATCTGTAACGGCGTGGCAGATAACCTACTGACCAATCTGGCAGCCGCACGGAAATGTCCTCTTGCCATCGCTCCCGCGATGAATGTGGAAATGTGGCTCAACCCTGCCAACCAACGGAATATCGCACAACTGGTTTCAGACGGCATTACTGTCTATATGCCGGGCTCGGGCGAACAGGCTTGCGGAGAAAATGGTATGGGAAGGATGCCGGAACCCGCAGAATTGCTGGATCTGCTTCCGGATTTATGGACACCGAAAATTTTAAAGGACAAGAAAATCTTGATTACCGCAGGTGCGACATTTGAAGCCATTGACCCTGTCAGGGGCATCACAAATATTTCCAGCGGGAAAATGGGCGTGGCTTTGGCGCGGGCGTGCCGTGCCGCCGGTGCGGAAGTCAGCCTGATTCACGGACAGCTTCAAACCGCGCTGCCTTTCGGCATATCCGATACAGTTCAAGCTGTCAGTGCCGAAGATATGCATCGCGCAGTGCATCGTTTAATCGACAAACAAGATGCTTTTATTTCTGTTGCCGCCGTCTCAGACTATAAGGTTAAAAACAGGAGTACGCAAAAATTCAAAAAAGATAAAAATGCCAAACCGTTATCCATCGAATTGGATGAAAACCCCGATATTTTGGCTTCTATTGCCTCATTGCCGAACCCGCCGTTCTGTATCGGTTTTGCCGCTGAAACGGAGAATGTATTGGCATATGCGCGGGAAAAACGCATTAAGAAAAAAATACCGGTGATAGTTGCCAATGATGTTTCAATCGCGATGGGCAAACCGACCAACCGGATTACCATTATCGGGGACGACGGGGAACTGTCTTTTCCCGAAACAAGTAAAGATGAAGCGGCAATGCGAATTGTTGAAAGGCTTGCCGTATATTTGAACAAATACGGGACAGATGAGGACAGCCACTAAAGATTTATGGAAAACCATTGAACGTGAACAAGTGCCCAAAAATCAATTTACTAATGAACAACTAACGAAGATTAAAGCAGGAAATGAAAAAATTCCTAGTTATACCTGGCATCATAATGCGCAAAGCCCTCCTAATAATATGCAGTTAATTCCTAATAGTATTCATAAAGCTGTTAGGCATACTGGTCAAAAATCCTTAAAGAAAGGTCAGTAAAAATGAGCAAACTATCAATATCATCAGATGAGGGATTGGTTCCAATAAGAACAATTCAACAATCTGCTGAAGATATAGGGGTTGTTTTTCCTGTTTCATATGTATCACTTCTTAGCAAACATGATCATTTATACCCTAAAGAAAATATTTTCAATTTTGTCAATCAATACGGTGAAAATGATGGAAGGGACATTTCATTTTTAGGGTATAAGCAAAATTTAGGCTATGAAGCTTAGACAAATACCCTCCATTTGAAGGCTATGTCTATCAAGATAGCTTACTCTGTGCCCGAATCAAGATTGAAGACAGGTATTTTAATCTTCCTCCGATTTACGATAAAGAGTACAGATAGTAATCGCATCAAGATTCGGATAGAGATACATAAATGTATATAAACAATAAGTGTTGAAACAATTATATCGGTGGTAGTGATGGACTGGAGAATCTCGCCCTTTGTAAAATGACTGTTCGAGACTAGACTGGAGGTTGCAATGGCAATAGACGGAGTAAAGATTATAGACAGCGATGATGCTTACGATATCTATAACACCATAGTGGGAAGATATAAAAACGGCGAAAATATTGCTAAGATAATCGAAGATATTTTAAATGATGAAAATAATTTTTGTATAGATGATTTTTATACTGAGATTTATTGGACAGCCTTTGCCTACTCCTTGTGGAAGATTGGACATTTACCAGAAGACATAAAAAATAAAACTCTCAAAATTATCGAAAAAGGAGCGGATAAGTTCTGGCTTGAAATTGACAGCAAAGCATTGAAACAAAGACAGAAAGTACTTGATAAACTAGCTATTCAGCTACAAAGTGTCAATCCGAAACCTCTTAAAGTTCCAAAAGCAAAAACAAAGAGGGAGCCGTACTTTAAGGTAGGAGATGTGCTTGTGGTTCAATTTGAAAATGAATACGGAGCCGGTTTTGTTTCAGCTCTCGACCAAAGTACGAGAAAAATAGAATATCACCTAGCCTTTACAAGGTTGCTACAAAAGAATAAGCCCACTATGACGGATTTTTTGAATAGCGAGATTGCTTGCAAGATGAATAATAGACAGTATGCTATTGATACTGACTGTTGGTTTAATCACAAGGATTTGGGGCTTTTACTAGATAAATTTGAGAAGATTGGTAAGGTCATATTAGAAGATTATGTTCTGTGGACTTTAGCACCTGCCTGCACCTTGGGTGATATCTATGAAGAAATCACAGCGAGTAAGAGAGCCCGAGGTCTTCGTTTTATGGAGACGTATAAATTGATAAAAGCTATGGAATAAATGAGGAAGATAAGGGTTTAGATGGGAAAGGAATCTGTTTCAAAGCATATCCTAGATTATACATCATGATTCTAGCTTATCTTTAAAATATAAATTTCTGTGAAATAGCTGATGTTAGTTCCTCTAAACTTCTAGTTTTAGCTAGAAGTTTTTTATATATAAAAATTTTACACATTTCTGAAGATATTTATAGCTATTCATGTATTGATGATGAATATGGGTATGCAAAAAAAGTAATTGCTTTTGGGATTTCAGCCAATGGCGATTATATCTGTTTTGATTACAGAAAATGCAATGAAAATCCATGTATCATTCTGATGTATCATGATGATTTTTATGAAGATGAGAATGGGGATACGAAAATGGTAACTAGCCATATTGCAGATAGTTTTGATGCCTTTTTGGATATGCTATATGAACTTTCAGATTAAGTGTGTAAGTTGAGTTGAAAACCCAACTAAATTAAAAAGATCGTCTGAAATCAGCAAGCCGTAGCCCATATGAAACCTAAACTCAACAAGTAGGATGTGTGCGGAACGCACGCATGCGCTTCTCAAGGTTTGAGCTAAGAGGCCGTCTGAAACAATAAATACAGTTTCAGACGGCTTTTCTTTTAACAAATCGTAACAGCAATCAGACAAAAGCAGCCCACCGCCACACCCATATCAGCAGCACGGCCGGCAAAACGATTATCCGAAGCGGCGGGGATACCACCCTCAAAGGTGCGCAGCTTATCGTCAAAAGCATACAGGCAGATAAGCAATTGAACGGATAAACCATAAAACGGGTTGCCTGTTAATCAAAAGGCAACCCGTTTTACCTGCTTCAACTTCTGATGACTTTGCGGATATATGGGATACTGTGCAGATTTTGAATAATCTGATTCAATTGTTCCAAATTCTTGACTTTCAATAAGAATTTGAATTCGACAAAACCTTCCGTTCCCGACTGGGATTTGGATGGTGTTTCAACCGATTCGATGTCCGCACCGGAATCGGAAATAGCTTGCGCCATTAATGCCAACAGGCCGTGGCTGTCTTCCGATTGGACTTGAAGCCCGACACGGTAGTTCTGCCCATTCATATTTTCCCAGTCTGCATCCAGCTGCTGTTCGGGATCGGACTTCAACAACGTCGGGCAGCTATCCCTATGGATAATCATGCCTTTTCCCTTAACCAACAGCAAACGGATGGAATCGCCGGGAACAGGGTGGCAGCACTCCGCGAAATGAATATTCCCGCTTTCCTGCCCATCGACTTTAATGGAACTGAGCCTGACCTCGCTGCCGAAATGCTCCCCTGCCAATTCGGCAATATGCATAGCGACATAAACAGGCAGGGTATGCCCCATACCGACGTTGTACAGCACTTCCTCAAATGAAGTCTGTTTATCGTTGAGATCGGCAAGGTATTTTTCTTTGATGCCGTCTGAAAGCAGGACATCTTTGGGCAGCAAACTGGACAGGGCTTTTTGTAAGAGGTTCTCTCCCAAAACGACCGCATCGTGCCGGTTAAGGTTTTTAATATATTGGCGTATGGCACTGCGCGCCCTGCCTGACACGGCGAAATTCAACCACGCGGGATTGGGTTTGGCGTGTTCGGATGTGATGATTTCAACAGAATCACCGGTTTTGAGCTTCGTACGCAGCGGCATCATCACATTATTGACACGCGCGGCAACGGTTTTATGCCCGATGTCGGTATGTACCGCATAAGCAAAATCGACAGGCGTTGCCCCTTTGGGCAAAGTTAGGATTTTTCCTTTTGGCGTAAGGATGTAGATTTCGTTCGGGAACAAATCGACTTTGACGTGTTCGAGAAACTCAATGGCATTGGCGCTGCTTGCCTGCAAATCTAAGATATTTTTCAACCATTGATTGGTGTGCAGCACCGCCTGATCGACTGTTTGGGAATCTGATTTATAGCTCCAATGTCCGGCGATACCGCCTTCGGCAACAGCATCCATTTCCCGCGTGCGTATCTGAACTTCAATCGGCAAGCCGTAAGGGCCGACCAAAGTAGTATGCAGGCTTTGATAACCGTTGCTTTTCGGAATGGCGATGTAGTCTTTGAACCTCCCGGGCTTGGGCTGATAAAGGGTGTGCAATGCGCCGAGTGCGGCATAACAGGCGGGAATGCTGTTGACAATGACGCGGAAACCGTAAATATCCATAACCTCGGCAAAGCGCAGCTTTTTCGCCATCATTTTCTGATGGATGCCGTACAGGTTTTTTTCCCTGCCTTTGATTTTGGCCTCTATATTCGCGCCTACCAGCCTCTGACCGAATGCGCGCAAGACTTTGCCGACAACGTCCTGCCGGTTCTTCCGGCTCTTGTCCATTGCTTTTTTTAAAGTCTCATAGCGGTTGGGATGAAGGTTTTGGAACGATAAATCCTGAAGCTCCTGATACGCATTATTCAGACCTATGCGGTTGGCAATCTGCGCGTAGATTTCGAGGGTTTCCCTTGCAATCCGGCGGCGTTTGTCCGGGCGCATCGAACCGAGCGTCCGCATATTGTGCAGGCGGTCGGCAAGTTTGACGACAATCACGCGCACATCTTTGGTCATTGCCAAAATCAGTTTGCGGAAACTCTCTGCCTGATGCTCCGCATGATCTTCAAATTTGAGTTTTTCGAGTTTGGACAGCCCGTCCACCATTTCGGCAACCGTATTGCCGAACACCGCCGCCATTTCCCCTTTTGTTACGCCCGTATCTTCCAATACGTCGTGCATCACGCCTGCACAAAGACCCTGTATGTCCATATGCCAAAGGGCAAGCTGCGTTGCAACGGCAATCGGGTGCGTGATGTAGGGCTCCCCGCTTTTTCGGGTTTGCCCGTCGTGGGCGTGAAATGCATAGGCAACAGCCTTCTCGAGCTCAACCTGTTCTTCAGGCTTGAGGTAGGAGGCGGTATGGAAAAGCAGGGCACGCGCTTCGGCAGTCAGGGGATCATAAGGGGCGGAAGGTTGGGGGGCGGGCATTTCAGACGGCTTTCGGGATGTATGTGTTTTTTCATTTCAAACCGTCGGACTGCACGGCGGCAGAATATGCCGGCGTGCGTTTCCGGCAGGATTTATTTATTGCGTGTCAGCAGTTCCGTACCGATATGCCCGGCGGCGATTTCCCTTAAGGCGGTAACGGTCGGTTTGTTATTGCGGACATCGTCCACAAGCGGCGTGTTGCCGTTCTCAAGCTGGCGGGCGCGGCGGACCGCTACCAATGTCAGGTCAAAATGGTTGGAAATTTTTCCGGTACAGTCTTCTGTGGTAATACGTGCCATATTATTTGCTTTCTTTCAAAAATATTTAAATTGGGAAACTGGGTATTTTCGCCGTTTTCTAGGAATTTTCCAACAAATCTGCAATAAATCCCAGTTGCCGCGACCTTTTCAGACGGCAGGCATTCACAATATGGAGCAAATCCTCCTCCGCCCGCGCCAAGTCGTCATTAACCACGACAAAGTCGAACAATACGGACTGTTCGATTTCATGCCTTGCCTTCGCAAGCCTCCTTTGGATAACTTCCCGACTGTCCGTCCCGCGTCCGTTGAGACGCGCGGCAAGCACATCGAAAGAAGGCGGCAGGATAAAGATACCGACGGCTTCAGGCAGCGCATCTCGAACCTGAGCCGCACCCTGAACATCGATTTCCAAAATTACGTCATAGCCTGCCGCCGCCAACGCATTCACACCCTCGGCGCTTGTGCCGTAATAGTTGCCGAATACGTCTGCGTATTCCAAAAAAGCCTCCTGCGCGATAAGCGACTCAAACTCTTCTTTGGAAACAAAGTGATAATGTACGCCGTTTGCTTCGCCTTCACGCGGCGGGCGCGTCGTGTGCGACACGGAAACGCGCAAACCGTTATGGTTTGCCAACAGCCGCGACACCAGCGTGGTTTTGCCCGTGCCGGAAGCGGCCGAAATGATAAAGATGTTGCCTTTTCGATAAGCGGACATATTTTTTACCTGTATATTTTCCAGCCGATTGTATCACAACGGACACCCGGTTTCCTATTTGCCGATGCCCATATTTTGCCGCTATTGTTTTGATTGATTTGGCAAGCGGCAGGCTGACGGCTACAATATGGCGTTAAAAACATCAAACTTGGAACACGCAATGCTGGTTCATCCCGAAGCTATGAGTGTCGGCGCGCTTGCCGACAAAATCCGCAAAATCGAAAACTGGCCGCAAAAAGGCATCTTATTCCACGACATCACGCCCGTCCTGCAAAGCGCGGAATACTTCCGCCTTTTGGTTGATTTATTGGTTTACCGCTATATGGATCAGAAAATCGACATCGTTGCCGGCTTGGACGCGCGCGGCTTCATTATCGGCGCGGCACTCGCCTACCAGCTCAACGTCGGCTTCGTCCCCATCCGCAAAAAAGGCAAGCTGCCTTTTGAAACCGTATCGCAAAGCTACGCGCTCGAATACGGGGAAGCTGTGGTGGAAATCCACACCGATGCCGTCAAACCCGGTTCGCGCGTGCTGCTGGTCGATGATTTGGTTGCCACGGGCGGCACGATGCTTGCCGGACTGGAGCTGATCCGCAAACTCGGCGGGGAAATTGTCGAAGCCGCCGCCATTTTAGAATTTACCGACCTTCAAGGCGGCAAAAATATCCGTGCAAGCGGCGCGCCCTTATTTACCCTGCTTCAAAACGAAGGCTGTATGAAAGGCTGAAAAACCGACCCTGCCGTCTGAAACCGGCAGGGTTGTTATGATGCGTTCAAATCACGCCCAAATCTTGCAAGCCCCTCAACACGCCGTCTTCATCAACGCCGGGGCAAACATATTTCGCCGCTTCTTTCGCCGCCTGTTCCCCGTTGCCCATTGCCACGCCGAACCCGACTTCAGACAGCATTTCCACATCGTTCAAACCATCGCCGAACGCCATCACGTCTGCCATTTCCAAACCCAATGCGCGCACCACGCTTCTGATGCCGTCTGTTTTCGACGCGCCCGCAGGCAGCAGATCGACCGCTTCCTCGTGCCAGCGCACCGTTTTCAAGCCTTCCCGTTCCACAATATCCGACCAGAGCGGCATTTCGTTTTCCTCCGCAAACACCAGCATCTGATACACCGGTTTGCTTGAAAAATAATCCTTATCGGCAAAAAAATCGCTGGCGATATGCTGCAAGGCGCGGCACACGCATTCCGACAGCGCGGACACGGCGATCCCCTCTCCGCCGACAAACGCATAATCCATGCCCAAGCCATCCAAATGCGCGCAAACCCTGCCCATCAAACCGGCATCCATCGGTACTTCGCGCACAGTTTTA
Organism: Neisseria lactamica; assembly: GCF_901482445.1. Taxonomy (NCBI): domain Bacteria; kingdom Pseudomonadati; phylum Pseudomonadota; class Betaproteobacteria; order Neisseriales; family Neisseriaceae; genus Neisseria; species Neisseria lactamica. The sequence goes on from NZ_LR590477.1 coordinate 1,100,749, forward strand.
CCGTGCAGCAGCGCAAACTGTCCGTTTATCGTTACCACGGCATCCATACCCGTTGCCGCCATCATGTCCCTGACCTTTTCGGGAATCGTCGCCAAAGACCGCCCCGTTGCCAACGCCGTCAATATACCTTTGCCGCGCAAAGCCGCCACCGCCGTTTTCACGGAAGGGCGCAAGGTATCCGTATATTTTCGGTACAGCGTATCGTCAATGTCGAAAAACACGATTTTAGGATTCATCACATTCTCTCTCGCATTCAAACTGCCGCATTGTATCCCAAGCAGGCAAATCCTTGATAAATCCTTATAAATTTCCCGTCAAAATTGACCGCGAACACGAAAAGGCGGATAATCCGCCCATCTTCAAACACCCTTCAGACGGCATTTGCAGCAATGCCGTCTGAAACATTTTTACAAAGCACACAAATCATGTTTCAACACACAGGACGACACATAAAGCGTCGCCCTATATGTTGCCCTGATTCGGAAGGGGTTACGCCCCTCCCAAATAAAGTCTGATTCTACCGCCCTAAAGGGCGGGGTTTCAACCGAAAAGGAAACACGATGAAAGCACCCGAACTCTTATTGCCCGCCGGCGGATTGGAAAGAATGCGCGCCGCCTACGATTACGGCGCAGATGCCGTTTACGCCGGCAGCCCGCGTTATTCCCTGCGCGCCCGCAATAACGAATTTGCCAAACTCGACGTTCTCGAGCAAGGCATTAAAGAAGCGCACGAACGCAACAAAAAATTCTTCCTTACCGTCAATACGCTGCCGCACAACTCCAAACTCAAAACCTTCGTCTCCGATATGGAGCCCTTGATTGCGATGAAGCCCGACGCGCTGATTATGGCGGATCCGGGCTTGATTATGACCGTGCGCGAAAAATGGCCGGAAATGCCGATCCACCTGTCCGTACAAGCCAACACCACCAACTACTGGGGCGTGAAATTCTGGCAGAATATCGGCGTCGAACGCATCATCCTGTCGCGCGAATTGAGTATGGAAGAAATCGCCGAAATCCGCCAACAATGCCCCGACATCGAACTCGAAGTCTTCATCCACGGCGCATTGTGCATCGCCTACTCAGGCCGCTGCCTGTTGTCGGGCTATTTCAACCACCGCGACCCCAACCAAGGCACCTGCACCAACTCCTGCCGTTGGGATTACAAGGTTCACAACGCCACCGAAAGCGATGCGGGCGACGCCCAGCTTCTGCAAGGTTTTAACTTTGAAAAAGCTCAAGAAGAAGCCAACCAAAACTTTGAAGGCATCAACGGTCAGAAACGCCATCCCTACGCCGACAAGGTTTTCCTGATTGAAGAGTCCAACCGACCGGGCGAGATGATGCCGATTATGGAAGACGAACACGGCACCTACATCATGAATTCCAAAGACCTGCGCGGTATTGAAGTCGTCGAAAAACTCGCCAAAATCGGCGTGGACAGCCTCAAAGTCGAAGGCCGCACCAAGTCGCTCTATTATGTTGCACGCGTCGCCCAGTCCTACCGCAAAGCGATTGATGATGCCGTCGCAGGCCGTCCGTTTGATTACAGCCTGTTGAGCGAACTCGAAGGCCTCGCCAACCGCGGCTACACCAGCGGCTTCCTCGAACGCCACCAAACCCAAGACTATCAAAACTACCTGACCGGCCACTCCATCGCCAAACAAAGCCAATACGTCGGCCACGTTACCGAAATCGACGCTGAAGGTTGGGCAACAGTGGAAGTTAAAAACCGCTTCGCCGTCGGCGATTCGCTCGAAATCATCCACCCGAGCGGCAACCAAACCATCAAATTGGAACAAATGACCCGCAAAGGCCAGCCTGTCGATGTAGCACCGGGCAACGGCATTCAGGTCAAAATCCCCAATATGCGGGGTAAAGAAAAAGCCCTCATCGCACGCGTATTGAACCCCTGAGCCACAATGCCGTCTGAAACCTGTTTTCAGACGGCATTTTGTTGAATCTTACGGTACAATGCTAATGATTTCCCACAGCAAACAAGGACATCCGACATGAAAAAAATCCTCATACTCTCCGCCGCCGCCCTGATGCTGGCAGCCTGCCAATCCGGCCGCGCGCCTAAAAACACGCACACGGCATCCGCCGGCACACCAGCCGGAGAATCATGCAAAGTTATCCGCGGAGACACCGCAGGAAGCGGCAAAAACATCATTTACCGTTGCAGCAACGGTCAGGCGGCAATAAATGCAGCCATTGCAGACGGCGTATTGGAATCCGGGATTCCCGTCAGCTTCGGCGGCGGGGGCGTACCGGTTGCAAACGGCAGGAATCTGGTTACACGGCAAGCAGCAAACGGCGTTGGCAAATCCGACTCAGAGGCCTGCGAACGCGCCCTAATCAATGCCGCCCGCAAATTCCAACAGACCGCAGGCAAACTCGGCGGACGCAGTATTACCGGCTTCCACAGCTACTTCGACAAGCAGCCGCTGCAAGGCGGACAATACGACTGTCAGGCAGGCTCGTTCCACGTCCGCGTGGTCATGCGCGCCAATGTCGTCCGTTAACATATCGGCAACCAAAAATGCCGTCTGAAACATTTTTTCAGACGGCATTTTTAATCCCCTTGCCTGATTGTGCGGCAGATTCAGATCGGGGCACACCTATAGTCCACGACGGAAGTCTGGCTTTTAAGCGAAGACAATAACCGAAAAGACCGCCTCGGCGGTCTTTCTTGTGTACACAGTTTCTATATTTGTCAGCTTGATGCGTTGACAACTCTAATTCCATATTGCGGAATATATTCATCGACAGTCATCAGTTCAAAGCCTTCCGCTTGGGTTTGTGCAATCAACATCCTATCGAAAGGGTCTTTGTGTATTTCCGGAAGGCTTCCAGCCTGTTTTGCATGAAACAGACCTATAGGCAGCATTTCAAAATCCTCTTCTTGAAGCACATCAAAAAACTCTTCCGGTAATTTCAACAACCCCTTGTTCTGCTTGATGGAAATTTCCCAAATACTTGCCGCACTGACAAAGATCGCATTTCTCGGATTTTCTATCAGTTTGCGTGCAGATGTCCCCAGTTTCTTGTCATCCAACAACCACCACAGCAAAGCATGGGTATCAAGCAGAATCTTTCTCACAGAGCCGACTCCTCAAATAAAGCTGCCGTTTCATTGTCATTCTCAAGAATACGTGAAATATCCGTATTTTCCATATGACTGAATTTTTTCAACCTTCCTGCATTTCGTGCTGGTTTTTCAATACCGGTTAGTTGGACGCAAGGCTTACCTGCCTTCGCAATAATAACGATTTCCCCTGCTTCTGCTCTTTGAATCAATTGACTCAAATTGGTTTTTGCCTGATGAATATTTGCTTGAAACATAACACTTCTCATGATTAGCTAACTTAACTAATATACATCATTACCAAGATTTTGGGAATCTCATTACATATATTTGATTATATCCGCCGTTTTATTCACACCTTGCTATTTAGTAACAATCTGTAGATTAGCACTAAACAAAACAACCTCCGCAATAGAGGGAATAGAGAGCTGTTTTGTTTAGTGTAAATTTATCTTAAGTAATCAACGGATCGTTAAAACACAGCCAATTACTTCTTGATCGGCAAGCATTATTATTTTCCCATAAATCAAACGTCTGACACGGCATTATAAACACAATGCGGCATCTGCCGCCACCCTTGCGGACGCGGCGTTACCGGCTTCCACAGCTACTTTGACAAGCAGCCGCTGCAAGGCGGGCAATACGACTGTCAGGCAGGCTCGTTCCACGTCCGCGTGGTTATGCGCGCCAATGTCGTCCGTTAAACATATCGGCAACCAAAAAATGCCGTCTGAAACATTTTTCAGACGGCATAGTTCATAAATCAAATCGGTAATACAGATAATCGTTCAATTAGGATTGCTTCTGCAGGTGGGACAACACATCAAGGTGTTGCCCGATGCCCTGTCGGAAGGAAACGCCACTGTTCCCGACTGTGAAACACAGGATAAATATCAACGGGCGTTTGCTTCTTTTTTGCCTGCAAATACGCCGAAGCCGTCTTTTCTATTATCTTGATTTTTATAGTCGTATCTGCCTGCCATTTCCGCGCCATCTTCACCATAAAATTTCCCGGAAATATCGCCTTGATCATTATCCGATTTCCACTTACCTTGAAATCCACTTCCATCGATACTTGCAGTAAATTCTTGCATCCCCATACCTGAAGGATCTTTGGTATCAATTTTTCCTGTTAAGGTTTTCTGTGAGAAATCAACATTTGCCGTAAATGTTCCTGCAGCTTGATATGCACTATTATTAAACCAATTGTTTTCGTATGCTTTCTTAAAATGCAGCACCTTTCCATTGTATGTTGCATTACCCACCGGCAATTGTTCTGTCGGTTTACCCTGTACAAAAAGGGTGTATGTGCCGTCTTCTAATTTAACAGCTCCATAAATCAGATTCTTATATTGTTTTTGAGAAACCATTACCTTGTTAAAATCACTCATCAAACCGGGGTGATTTCTACTTGATACTGGCTCATCAGCTTTCGTTAAGTCAATGGTTTCCCCATCAATCATCAACGTCGTGATTTCTCCCGTGCCGTCAAAATATTTCTCGCCAAACACGCCTGTTTTAGGTTGATTATCGGCAGCATTTTGGGGGGGGTTGGTCTTGGGGAGGATGGGCGGTCGGGTCGTCGCCTTGCAACTCCTCTTCCGCATCCTGCCTGCCGCTTGCTTCATCAGCCTGCATCCCGTCTTGCCCCGCCCCTTCGGAATTTTCGGCTTCCGACGGCGGGTTTGCACCTTCGGTATTCGTCGCAACCTCAGTATGTTCGGCGTTTTCAGAAGGAGGGTTTGCCGGCATCCCTGTGCCTTCGCTTACAGCGTTTCCTTCCGTACCATCTAGAGATTCCGCATTTTTCGGCGCATCGGTATCTTGATTGCCGCCATCCGTCCCTCCGGCGGCATTGCCGGGCATACGGTTGTTTTCAGGCTGCTTGCCGGATGTGTCGGCTGCCGGCGCATTATCATTATGTTGGGGCGCATCATTTTGCACTCCGCCATCAGCTCCTGCCGGCGCGTCTTCCCCTTGCGTATCTTTAGGCGGTATTTCTGTTTTAGAATCCCCGCCATCCCCACCTGCCGAGGGGCTTGCCGTATCAGCACCTGTAGCAGGGCTTGCCGTATCAGCACCTGTAGCAGGGTTTCCCGTATCAGTGGGGGGGGCAACTTTATTTGACGGTGTTTCTGAGGATTTGACCGCAGGCGCATCCCCTCCTCCTGAAATACAGGCGGAAAGGGCAAGGACGGATGCCATTGCAAGCAGGCTTGGTTTGAAAGGAATCGTCATAATTATCTCCTATGGCATATTTTTAATAAAAAATATGATAATTATTTATATCTGATGGTTTGAAAAATGCCATCATACGCGGCAGAAAATACGGTTCCGCTTCACGAGCCGAGGCGAAACCGTAAAATATATCAATGCCTGTGCGGCATCATACCCTCGGGGGCTTCGGCATCGGCTGCCAAGCCGAAGGTTTCGCGCAACACGACTTTGTAGAATGCAAAGGCTTCGCGTGCGCCTTGGATGGCTTCCGCTTCGGCTTCGGGAGTCAAGTTCAAGGCGTTCAGATGCTCGACAAAGGCACGCCAGTGTTTGCCGCGTCCGTCGGGATGGAGAGCAAGGTGCCTCGCGCCGTGTTCGCCGTTGTAATCGAGTTTTTGCGCGTGCTTGAACAGAAATGCCGCGCCCAAATTAGAACCTTCGGCGCAATACAGCCAGCCGATGGCTTTATTGCCGGTTTCGTGTGGCAATTCTTTGTCAAATTTGTAAGGCTCTTCGCCCAAGTCTTTCAAGTCTTGCGTTACGGCATCGTATCGCGCCATATATTCCAACTCGGGAATGGCTTTGTTTAATTCGGCATCTTTATAAATATGATCGACGGCCTTGTGGAAAACGGATTGGAGTTTCAAAAATTTAATGTAGTTTTCTTTGCTGACAAACGGTTGGACAAACATAACGAGATTATCCACGCTGTCGTGAACCGCCGTGGTATCCGCCTTCAGGCGTTTGGCAAACGTCAGGGCTTGATTTTCGGTTTCGCTCATAGCTTTTCCTTTGTCGGTAAGGGGTAAGGATGCGGGGCGGGCAAAATCCGTACCTGACCGCATACAAAAATAATAAACGAGATTTATTATCACATATTTTTGGAAAAAATATCATTTGCGTGATGTTTTTAAGCAGGTATTTTACTATTCTTTACAGAATCGGGATTTTATCAAATGGGTTCGGCAGTCGGCGGACAGACGCTCAAAAAATATTTTTGCCGGACGACAAGGGTTTGTTCATACTGCCGAACCTGCCGGTTTTGCATCCTGATTGGGTGTATCGCCTTTTTTCCTTTATAATGCCGCCACTTATATTTGCCACTTTCCCGATGAAGCCGTTTGCCGAAAATATCCCCCACAGCCTTCGCGGCAACTGCTGCGACGAAGCCCTGCCGCCGCATACGGTAGATTGTCCGGAATGCGGCTGCCGCGCGGATGTACCCCGGTTGGACAGTGGAGAAGCGGCGTTCTGTCCCCGTTGCGGACACAAACTCTTCAGGGTGGGCAGGCATCCTTTTTCCGTCCCGCCCGCCTATGCGGCGGCTTCGCTGATTTTAATGGCGTTTGCTTACGGTATGACGTATATCGAGGTCGGGATACCGGGTGCGGCATCCGTCCTTTCGCTGCCCGAGATGATGCGCCTGATGGTGTTTCAGGATTATGGTTTTTTGGCCGAAGTGATGTTTGTGCTGACTTTCGGCGCGCCGGTTCTGTTTCTGCTGCTGTGCCTGTATGTCTATGCCGCGCTGATACGGAAACAGGCGTATCCTGCGCTGCGTTTGGCAACGCGTGTGATGGTGCGCTTGAGACAGGCGATGATGGTGGATGTGTTTTTTGTTTCCACTTTGGTGGCGTATATCAAGCTCTCGTCTGTGGCAGAGGTTCGCTTCGGGCCGGCGTTTTATCTGATGTTCGCGCTGTCGGTTATGCTGATTCGGACTTCGGTATCGGTTCCCCAGCATTGGGTGTATTTTCAAATCGGGCGGCTGACGGGGGATAATGCGGTTCAGACGGCATCGGAAGGTAAAACCTGTTGCAGCCGCTGCCTGTATTTCCGCGACAGTGCCGAATCCCCCTGCGGCGTGTGCGGTGCGGAACTGTACCGCCGACGGCCGAAAAGTCTGAGTATTTCGTCGGCGTTTCTGACGGCGGCGGTTATTTTGTATTTCCCTGCCAATATCCTGCCGATTATGATTTCGTCCAATCCTGCCGCCACGGAGGTCAATACCATCCTTAACGGCATCGCTTATATGTGGGACGAGGGCGACAGGCTGATTGCGGCGGTTATTTTCAGCGCGAGTATTTTGGTGCCGGTACTGAAGATTGCGGCAATGTCGGTTTTGATTGCGTCCGCCCGCTTCGCTTTGCCAACGGGCGCAAAGAAATTGTCGCACCTCTACCGCATCACCGAAGCGGTCGGCCGCTGGTCGATGATTGATATTTTTGTGATTATTATTTTGATGTGTTCGTTCCACACTTATGCCGCGCGCGTCATTCCGGGCAGTGCGGCAGTCTATTTCTGCCTGGTCGTGATTCTGACGATGCTGTCCGCCTATTATTTCGACCCGCGCCTGCTTTGGGACAAACGCGCTTCAGACGGCATTGCTTTCAACGAAACGGAAAAATATGACTGACAACAACCCTCCTCCAAACGGACACGCTCAAGCACGCGTCCGCAAAAACCGCACCTTCCTCTCCGCCGTCTGGCTGGTCCCGCTGATTGCGCTGATTGCCGGCGGCTGGCTTTGGGTTAAGGAAATCCGCAACAGGGGGCCTGTGGTTACGCTCTTGATGGACAGCGCGGAAGGCATTGAGGTCAACAATACGGTCATCAAAGTATTGAGCATCGATGTCGGACGCGTTACCCGAATCAAACTGCGCGACGACCAAAAAGGCGTGGAAGTAACCGCCCAACTCAATGCGGACGTATCCGGCCTCATCCGCAGCGATACCCAGTTTTGGGTAGTCAAGCCGCGTATCGACCAAAGCGGCGTAACCGGTTTGGGTACGCTGCTTTCGGGTTCGTACATCGCTTTTACACCCGGCAAAAGCGACGAGGCAAAAGACGTGTTCCAGGTGCAGGACATTCCGCCCGTTACCGCCATCGGGCAAAGCGGACTGCGCTTGAATTTGATTGGGAAAAACGACCGCATCCTCAACGTCAACAGCCCTGTTTTGTATGAAAACTTTATGGTCGGGCAAATCGAAAGCGCGCATTTCGACCCGTCCGACCAAAGCGTGCATTACACCATCTTCATCCAAAGCCCCAACGACAAACTGATTCATTCCGCCAGCCGTTTCTGGCTTGAAAGCGGCATCAATATCGAAACCACAGGCAGCGGCATCACACTCAATTCCGCCCCTCTGCCCGCCCTGCTGTCGGGCGCGATTTCATTTGATTCGCCGAAAACCAAAAACAGTAAAAACGTCAAAAGCGAAGACAGCTTCACGCTTTACGACAGCCGCAGCGAAGTCGCCAACCTGCCTGACGACCGCTCGCTGTACTACACCGCGTTTTTCAAACAATCCGTACGCGGCCTGACCGTCGGTTCGCCCGTCGAGTACAAAGGGCTGAATGTCGGCGTAGTTTCCGATGTCCCTTATTTTGACCGCAACGACAGCCTGCACCTGTTTGAAAACGGCTGGATTCCCGTACGCATCCGCATCGAGCCTTCCCGTTTGGAAATCAATGCCGACGAACAAAGCAAAGAGCATTGGAAACAACAATTTCAGACGGCTTTAAACAAAGGCCTGACCGCCACCATCTCCAGTAACAACCTGCTGACCGGCAGCAAAATGATTGAGTTGAACGATCAGCCTTCCGCCTCGCCCAAGCTGCGACCGCACACCGTTTATGCAGGCGATACCGTCATCGCCACACGGGGCGGCGGTTTGGACAACTTGCAGGCGAAAGTGGTGGATTTGCTGGACAAGTTCGGCAAACTGCCTTTGGATAAGACGGTTACCGAATTGAACGGCTCGCTTGCCGAGCTTAAGTCCACACTCAAATCTGCCAATGCCGCCCTAAGCTCCATCGACAAACTGGTCGGCAAACCGCAGACGCAAAACATTCCGAACGAGTTGAACCAAACCCTGAAAGAGTTACGTCAAACCCTGCAAGGCGTATCGCCGCAATCGCCTATCTACGGCGACGTACAAAATACGCTGCAAAGTTTGGACAAAACCTTAAAAGACGTTCAACCCGTCATTAACACTTTGAAAGAAAAACCCAACGCGCTGATTTTCAACAGCAGCAGCAAAGACCCCATCCCGAAAGGAAGCCGATAATGCGCCTCTTCCCGATTGCCGCCGCCCTGACGCTTGCCGCCTGCGGTACTGTGCAAAGCACACAATATTTCGTGTTGCCCGACAGCCGCTACATCCGTCCTGCAACGCAAGGCAGCGAAACCGCCGTCGAAGTCCGTCTTGCCGAGCCGCTCAAACGCGGCGGACTGGTCTATCAAACCGACCCCTACCGCATCAACACCGCACAAAACCACGTTTGGGCAGACACCTTGGACGATATGCTCGAAGCGGCGTTAAGCAATGCATTCAACCGTTTGGACAGCACACGCATCTTTGTTCCTGCCTCACGCAGCGGCAGTACCGAAAAATGGACGGTCTATATCGACGCATTCCAAGGCAGCTACACGGGCAAAACCCTCATCAGCGGCTACGCCGTCCTACCCGACGGTACGAACAGACCCTTCCATATCGAAACCGAACAGCAGGGTGACGGCTACGCCGCTATGACCGCCGCACTCGAACAGGGACTGAAACAGGCGGCGCAACAGATGGTCGAGTAAACCGTGAACTATTGCGAATTTGCCGCCTCACTTCCCGAAAACACCGATAACCCGAACAAACATTACCACGACACGCAATACGGTTTTCCGATTGAGGACGACAATGAATTGTTTGAGAGGCTGGTGTTGGAAATCAATCAGGCAGGATTGAGTTGGACACTGATATTGAAGAAGCGGCAGGCATTTCAGACGGCATTTGAAAGGTTCGACATCAATACCGTTGCCGCCTTCGACGACACCGACCGCGAACGCCTGCTTGCCGACGCGGGCATCGTCCGCAACCGCCTGAAAATCGATGCCGCCATTTTCAATGCACGGCAAATCCAAGCGTTGCAACAAGAATACGGCTCGTTCAAGAACTGGCTCGACGCGCACCATCCGCGAAGCAAAGACGAATGGGTCAAACTCTTTAAAAAACATTTCAAATTTGTCGGCGGCGAAATCGTCGGCGAATTTCTGATGAGTACCGGCTACCTCAAAGGCGCGCACGCCGAAAGCTGTCCGGTTTACCGTGAAACCCTGAAATACCACCCGAAATGGCTCGATGCCGTCTGAAAAACCAATGAACAGAAGAACCTTCCTCCTCGGCGCAGGCGCGTTGCTCCTTACCGCCTGCGGCAGAAAATCCGCCCGAACCCACGCCAAAATTCCCGAAGGAAGCACCGTACTTGCCTTGGGCGATTCGCTCACCTTCGGCTACGGCGCAAACCCTGACGAATCCTACCCCGCGCAACTGCAAAAACTGACGGGTTGGAACGTCGTCAACGGCGGCGTATCGGGCGATACATCCGCGCAAGCCCTGTCGCGCCTGCCCGCGCTGTTGGCACGCAAACCCAAGCTTGTGATTGTCGGCATAGGCGGCAACGACTTTCTGCGCAAAGTTCCCGAAGAACAGACCCGCGCCAATATCGCGAAAATCATCGAAACCGTGCAAAAGGAAAACATCCCCGCCGTCCTCGTCGGCGTGCCGCACATCACACTGGGCGCGTTGTTCGGGCATTTGAGCGACCATCCGCTGTATGAGGATTTGTCCGAGGAATACGGCATTCCGCTGTTCGGCGGCGCGTGGGCGGAAATTTTGGGCGATAATAATCTGAAATCCGACCAAATCCACGCCAACGGCAAAGGCTACCGCCGGTTTGCCGAGAAATTGTCCGATTTCCTGCACGCGCAGGGATTCCGATAAACGCGCGCCACTTCCGTTGAAACACATTATGATGAAACAAGGCAGACGCACAGACACTTCCCCGACAACCCGTCTGAAATGCACCGACTACGCCATACGCCCCCGGGAAATATCGGCCCTCCGGCATTGGATACGCAAGTCGTTCCGCCGCTTCAGACGGCATATCCACGCAACACTATATAAGGAGTAGAAATGAAACTATCTGAATTGTTCAACCCCGACGAATTTGCCGCACGGCATTTGAGTTTCGGCGACGAGGCCGCGCTTTTGGAAACGCTCGGCGAGAAAAGTATGGACGATTTTGTCGGCAATACCGTGCCGCAAAGTATCCGTATGCCGTCCGAACTCGATTTGCCCGAGGCCTTGACCGAGGCGGACGCATTGGCGAAATTGAAAGGCATCGCGTCGAAAAACGTGATCAACAAGTCCTATATCGGCTTGGGCTATTATCCGACCCGCGTGCCGAACGTAATTTTACGCAACGTGTTGGAAAATCCGGGCTGGTACACCGCCTACACGCCGTATCAGGCGGAAATCGCCCAAGGGCGTTTGGAAGCGTTGTTGAACTTCCAACAAGTGTGTATCGATTTGACCGGTTTCCCTGTGGCAGGCGCGTCTTTGCTGGACGAGGCGACCGCCGCCGCCGAAGCGATGGCGATGGCGCACCGCGTGGGCAAAGTGAAATCCGAGCGTTTCTTTGTGGATGCGCGCGTGTATCCGCAGACTTTGGACGTGATGAAAACCCGTGCCAAATATTTCGGCTTCGAGCTGGTGGTCGGCGATTTTGCCCAAGCGGATGACGGCGAATACTTCGGCGCGCTGTTCCAATACGTCGGTAAAGACGGCGACGTGCAAGACTTGCAGGACGTTATCGGCCGTCTGAAAGCCAAAGGCACAATCGTTACCATTGCAGCCGACATCATGAGCTTGGTCTTGCTGAAACCGCCTGCCGAATTGGGCGCGGACATCGCGCTGGGCAACACACAACGCTTCGGCGTACCGATGGGCTTCGGCGGGCCGCACGCCGCTTATTTCGCGTTTAAAGACGAGTTCAAACGTTCCGCCCCGGGCCGCATCATCGGCGTATCCAAAGACGCATCGGGCAAACCTGCCTTGCGTATGGCTTTGTCCACCCGCGAGCAACACATCCGCCGCGAAAAAGCGACATCCAATATTTGTACCGCACAAGCATTGCTGGCGAACTTGGCGGGTATGTATGCCGTTTACCACGGCCCTGAAGGCGTGAAACGCATTGCCAACCGCATTCACGCGCTGGCTTCCGCCTTTGCCGATGCGCTGGTTTCAGACGGCCTGAATGTGGTTCACAAAGTCTTCTTCGATACCGTTACCGTCGATTTCGGCAGCAAAGAAAAAGCAGACCAAGTGTTTGCCGTTGCTTTGGAATCGGGCTACAACCTGCGCCGCGTCAACGATACCCAAATCGCCGCCGCCTTCCACGAAACATCCGTGCGCGAAGATTTGACCGATTTGTACCGCGCATTTGCCGGCAAGGATACGTTCGCATTTGCCGATGATGTCAAAGGCCGTCTGAATGCCAGATTGCTGCGTCAGGACGACATTCTGCAACATCCCGTGTTCAACCGTTACCACACCGAACACGAAATGCTGCGCTATCTGAAAAAACTCGAAGACCGCGACTTGGCGATGAACCGCAGTATGATTTCATTGGGCAGCTGCACCATGAAACTCAACGCGACTGCGGAAATGTTGCCGATTACTTGGGCTGAGTTCTCCGACATCCACCCTTACGCTCCCGAAGCGCAAACCGCCGGCTACCGCGAATTGCTTGCCGACATGGAAAACAGCCTGAAAGCCATCACCGGCTTTGACGCGATTTCCTTCCAGCCCAACTCCGGCGCGCAGGGCGAATACAGCGGTATGCTCTCCATCCGCCGCTATCAGGAAGCCAACGGCGAGGGACACCGCAACATCTGCCTGATTCCCAAATCCGCCCACGGCACCAACCCCGCCACCGCCGCAATGTTGGGCTTGAAAGTCGTCGTTGTCGATACCGACGAACACGGCAACGTCAACATCGACGATTTGAAAGCCAAAGCCGAACAACACCGCGACGCTTTGTCCGCCATCATGATTACCTATCCGTCCACCCACGGCGTGTACGAAGAAGGCATCCGCGACATCTGCCGCATCATCCACGAAAACGGCGGACAGGTTTACATGGACGGCGCCAACCTTAACGCCCAAATCGGCATCATGCAGCCTGCCGAAGTCGGCGCGGACGTGTTGCACATGAACCTGCACAAAACCTTCTGTATCCCTCACGGCGGCGGAGGCCCGGGCATGGGTCCCATCGGTCTGAAAGCCCACCTTGCCCCGTTTGCCCCGGGCCATACCTTGACCGACACCCACAGCGCAAGTGCCGGGCAAACTGCCGTTTCTTCCGCCGCATTCGGTTCTGCGTCCATCCTGCCGATTACTTGGATGTACCTGACCATGATGGGCAAACAAGGTATGGAGCAGGCGACACGCTGGGCATTGCTCAACGCCAACTACGTCGCCAAACGTCTGGGCGAAGACTATCCGATTCTCTACACCGGCAAAAACGGCCGCGTCGCGCACGAATGTATCGTTGATTTGCGTCCGCTCAAAGCCGAAAGCGGCATCACCGAAACCGACATCGCCAAACGCCTGATGGACTACGGCTTCCACGCGCCGACGGTTTCCTTCCCTGTTGCCGGTACGCTGATGATCGAACCGACCGAGAGCGAAAGCAAAGCCGAACTCGACCGCTTCATCGCCGCCCTGAAACAAATCAAACAGGAAGTGCTGAAAGTCGGGCGCGGCGAATGGCCGAAAGAGGACAATCCGCTGGTCAACGCTCCGCATACCGCATCCGATGTAACCGGCGAATGGGCGCATCCGTACTCCCGTGAAGAAGCCGTCTTCCCGTTGCCGTTTGTCCGCGAACACAAATTCTGGCCGAGCGTCAACCGCGTGGACGACGTGTACGGCGACCGCAACCTCGTGTGCAACTGCCCGCCGATGGAAAATTATGAAGACTGACTGTTGAAGCCTTAAAAACAAATGCCGTCTGAAAGTCCAAACAGGCTTCAGACGGCATTTATAGTGGATTAACAAAAACCGGTACGGCGTTGCCTCGCCTTGTCCTGACTTTTGTTAATCCACTATATCAACGACAAAACAAGTGCAATTCTCACATCAATCCATAAAAAAAACGGAGCAGATACCTGCCCCGTTTTTTAATTCAATCCGAATTTAAAATTTTGCGCCGGATTGGTTGGCCATATAGTCAACGGCCGCTTTGACTTCGTCGTCGCTCAAGCCGGCATTGCCGCCTTTGGCAGGCATCGCATTGAAGCCTTCAAGGGCGTGTTTGTGCAAGGTTTCTTTGCCTTTTTTGATACGCGGCGCCCAATCGTCTTTTTTGCCTATGCCGGGAATGCCGGGAATCGAACCGCCGTGGCACGCCTGACAGGTTGCTTCGAAGACTTTTTTACCGTCAACGCCGGCCGCAGGGGCTGCCGCACCCTTGTCTTCTGCCTTCGCTTCCGCCGGAGCTGCATTATCGGCAGGAGCAGAAGCTGTTCCTGAAGCGGCATTGTCGGCAGGCGCAGCCTCATCAGGATTCGGGAAAGAACCTCCGCTTTTGTTTGCCATGTAGGTAATCGCCCGTTTGAGTTCCTGATCGGTCAGGTCTGCCGCGCCGCCTTTTGCGGGCATCGCCTTAAATCCGTTCAGCGCGTGTTGGAACAAGGTATCGAAACCTTGTGCGATACGCGGCGCCCAGTCGCCGTTGTGCTCCAGTTTCGGGGCGTTCGGCACATTGCTGTCCGCCGCATGGCATTGGATACAGATTTTGCCGAAAATCTGTTCGCCTTGGCGTTCGCCGACGGGGATACCGTCGCCCATCGTCAATTGTCCGACAGGCTGGATGCGGGTCTGCGTTGCCGCTTCCGTAGTGGCATCGACATCGCCGAATGAGCCGCTGCCCGCCAGCTTAATCAGGAAATAAAGGACTGCAATAACAATAACGATACCGCTCACAAGGGTAAACAGTGCAGAGCCTTGGGCTTTATTGTCGCGGAGTTGTTTCATTTGGTAGGCCTCGCCGTCAGGTTAGGTTGTGCTGTAAATTATAGTTTGGTGTGTTAAACGCAGTTAACAATATTTTGCTGGATTATACTGAATTCACAGGGTCTTTCCAATCGCTATCATTGAAAATATGAAAAAATTTGCCAACGGTATCCATATAAAATAAATAATTCGTTGAAAATACTGGATTATCTCCAAGAAAACATCCCTCACGCCGCCATACGCCGCCTGCCGGCGCAAGATAACCTTTGCCAATTTGCAGAATTTACGTTAACCTTACGTTTTCCGCACCCATAGCTCAGTTGGAAGAGTGTCAGTTTCCGAAGCTGGAGGTCACAGGTTCGATCCCTGTTGGGTGCGCCAATTATAAAGAGGCCGTCTGAAAGATAAATACTTTTCAGACGGCCTTTTGACTTACTTCAAACTCTTATTTCAAGACTTCCGCGAATGCGCGGGCAACATAGCCGGTATTCGACGTATTCAGCCCGGCGACGCACATCCTGCCCGAATCCAGCAGGTAAACGGCAAATTCGTCGCGCAACCGGCGGACCTGCCCCACGCTCAACCCCGTGTAGCCGAACATTCCGCGCTGCTTGATGAAATAAGTGAAATCGCGGTCGGGGATTCGGTCGGTCAATACGCCGTAAAGTTTCTGCCGCATCGCACGGATGCGGTCGCGCATCATATAAACCTCGTTTTGCCACAAAGCGTAAAGTTCGGGGCTGCTCATCACGTCGGCGGCGATATACGCGCCGTGCGCGGGCGGGCTGGAGTAGATGCGGCGGACGGTAAATTTGAGTTGTCCGAACACCAAATCCGCTTCTTCCTTATTCGGGCAAACCACGCTCAAGCCGCCGACGCGCTCGCCGTAGAGCGACAGGTTTTTCGAGAAGGAATTGCTGACAAACAAGGGCAATTCCATTTCCACAGCCTTGCGGACGGCGTAGGCATCGCTGTCCAAATCGCCCCCGAAGCCTTGGTAGGCGATGTCCATAAACGGAATCAGTTTGCGCGTTTTGATGATGTGCAACACTTCGTCCCATTGCTGTTCCGACATATCCGCGCCGGTCGGATTGTGGCAGCAGGGATGCAGGATTAAGACGCTGTTTTCGGGCAGGGTGTTGAAAAACGCGGTCATTTCGTCGAATTTCACGCCGACAGTGGCGGGGTCGTAATATGGGTAAGTGCCGACTTCGAAACCTGCGCCTTCAAAAATGCCGCGATGGTTGTCCCAAGTCGGGTCGCTGACGTAGGCGCGCGCTTCGGGAAACCAGCGGTGCAGGAAATCCGCTCCGACTTTGAGCGCGCCCGAGCCGCCCAAGGTTTGCACGGTAACGATGCGTCCTTGTGCGAGCGCGGGGTTGTCTTTGCCGAACAATAAATGCTGCACCGCGCTGCGGTAAGCATCCAAACCTTCCATCGGCAGGTAGGGCGACGGCGCAGGCGCGGCGGCGCGGGCGGTTTCGGCACGGCGCACGGATTCCAACACGGGCATTTTGCCTTCGTCGTCGAAATAAATGCCTATGCTCAAATTGACTTTTTCGGGGCGCGGGTCGTTTTTGAAGGTTTCGACCAAACTCAAAATCGGATCGCCGGGATAGTATTCGATGTGTCGGTACATAGTCCTTACCTCTTGCTTTTTCCAAGGATTTTCTTTTTCAACAGTACGCCGCTTTCAATATGCGGCGTAAACGGAAATTGATCGAACAGGGCGGCACGCTCTACCGTATGGGTTTGTGCCAAGGTGTCCAAATTGGCACGCAGCGTTTCAGGATTACAGGAAATGTAGATAATATTGTCGAACTGCGACACCAGCTTCAAAGTTTCCCCATCGATACCGGCACGCGGCGGATCGACGAAAATAGTGGAAAATGCGTAATCCGCCAAAGCAATACCGCCCTCCTTAAGGCGTTTAAACTCACGTTTTCCGGTATAGGCTTCGGTAAATTCTTCGGCAGACAGGCGGGCGATTTTGATGTTGCCTATCCCGTTTGCCTCAATATTCCATTGCGCCGCGCCTACTGAAGTTTTGGAAATCTCGGTTGCCAAAACACGTTCAAACTTTTCAGATAAAGGAAGCGTAAAATTGCCGTTTCCGCAATATAGTTCGAGCAAATCCCCACCCAGCCCTTCTGCCGCACCGCATGCCCATTCAAGCATTTTTTGACACACGGCAGCATTGGGTTGGGTAAAACCGCCTTCAATTTGCCGATAATGGAAATCCCGGTTGCCGACCTTCAAAGTTTCCGTCACATAGTCCTGTTTTAAGACTATTTTCTGCCCCCTGCTCCGCCCGATAACGGAAATATCCAGCTGTTGCTGTAACGCTTGCGCCGCCCGTATCCACTCATCGTCAAGCCTTTTGTGGTAAATCATAGTAACCAGCATTTCTCCGCCGAGCGTAGACAGAAATTCGACGGCATACCAACGGTTTCTCAGTTCGGCAGATTGGGCGGCAAGGGCGATCAATTCGGGCATCAGGCGGTTGACGGCCTCGGAAGCAGCATCGAAGCGGTCGCAACGGATCAGGCTTGCCCCGCCGGCCTTCTGCCCTTTTTCAAACATAGCGTAAAACATTTCACCGCCTTCGTGCCAAATACGGAACTCGGCGCGCATACGATAGTGTTTGTCCAGGGATTCATACACTTCCCACTCGGGAACATCCAAACCTGCAAAAAGGGTTTTAAGGCGGTCTTTTTTATCTTGAAGCTGCTGCGTGTAGTCGCTCATATCGCTATCCTGAAAAATCAGACCGGATTATAAGCCGATTCACTGCAAAATACGCAACCCCTTTACCGGCATATAAACCGTTTCCCGCCGGCTTTTATGCTAAAATCCGCCGTCTCCAACATACCGCCGACAGAGGGAAAATATGGCAGGCAACACTTTCGGACAATTCTTTACCGTTACCACCTTCGGCGAAAGCCACGGCGCAGGTTTGGGCTGCATCATCGACGGCTGCCCGCCCGGCTTGGAATTAAGCGAAGCGGATATCCAATTTGACCTCGACCGGCGCAAACCCGGCACCAGCCGCCACGTTACCCAACGCCGCGAAGCCGACCAAGTCGAAATCCTCTCCGGCGTCTTCGAAGGCAAAACCACCGGCACGCCCATCGCCCTCTTAATCCGCAATACCGACCAACGCAGCAAAGACTACGGCAACATCGCCCAAAGTTTCCGCCCCGGCCACGCCGACTATACCTATTGGCACAAATACGGCACGCGCGACTACCGGGGCGGCGGCAGGAGTTCGGCCCGCGAAACCGCCGCCCGCGTTGCCGCCGGAGCCGTCGCCAAAAAATGGCTGAAAGAAAAATTCGGCACGGAAATTACCGCCTACGTTACCCAAGTCGGCGAAAAAGAAATTCAGTTTGAAGGCTGCGAACACATTTCCCAAAATCCCTTCTTCGCCGCCAACCAAAGCCAAATTGCCGAGCTGGAACACTATATGGACAGCGTGCGCAAATCGTTGGATTCCGTCGGCGCGAAACTGCATATCGAAGCAGCCAATGTCCCCGTCGGCTTGGGCGAACCCGTTTTCGACCGCCTCGATGCCGAAATCGCCTACGCGATGATGGGCATCAACGCCGTAAAAGGCGTGGAAATCGGTGCGGGCTTCGGCAGCGTAACGCAACGCGGCAGCGAACACGGCGACGAACTGACCCCGCAAGGCTTCCTGTCCAACCACGCCGGCGGCATCCTCGGCGGCATCAGCACCGGACAAAACATCCGCGTCAATATCGCCATCAAACCCACCAGCTCCATCGCCACGCCGCGCCGCAGCATCGATATCAACGGCAACCCCGTCGAACTCGCCACCCACGGCAGACACGACCCCTGCGTCGGACTGCGCGCCGCGCCGATTGCAGAAGCTATGCTGGCATTGGTTTTAATCGACCACGCCCTGCGCCATCGAGCGCAAAATGCCGACGTTCGGGTTAATACGCCCGACATTACCCTTTCAAACAAATAAAAACTTAGCCAAAACACAGACTTTATAATAGAATACCCAGCATTGCCGTGCCGCCTTGACGCACGGGTTTGTTTAGAGGAATGCAACCGAAATGACACAAGAAACCGCTTTGGGCGCGGCGCTGAAATCCGCCGTGCAGACTATGAGCAAAAAGAAACAGACCGAAATGATCGCCGACCACATCTACGGCAAATACGATGTATTCAAACGCTTCAAACCGTTGGCGCTCGGCATCGATCAGGATTTGATTGCCGCTTTGCCGCAATACGATGCCGCACTGATTGCACGCGTCCTCGCCAACCACTGCCGCCGTCCGCGCTATCTTAAAGCCTTGGCGCGCGGAGGCAAACGTTTCGATTTGAACAACCGTTTCAAAGGCGAAGTTACCCCCGAAGAACAGGCAATCGCGCAAAACCATCCTTTCGTGCAGCAGGCTTTGCAACGGCAGTCCGCCCAAGCTGTCGCCGAAACGCCGTCTGTTGAAGCCGAAGCAGCCGAATCTTCCACAGCAGAATAAATCCCCAAACGAAATGCCGTCTGAAAGCCGATTTGGTTTCAGACGGCATTTTTCCGTATGCGGCAATCACGGTTCAAATATCGAGTTCCGCCGTATCGCCTTCGCGCTCCATCCAGGCACGGCGGGCGGCGGCTTCGCCTTTGCCCATCAGTTTGACGAAGATGTCGCGTGTTTCGTCATCCGCGCCTTCGGGGATTTGTACCTGCAACAGGCGGCGGGTGTCGGGGTGCATGGTGGTGTCTTTGAGCTGGTCGGGGTTCATCTCGCCCAAGCCTTTGAAACGGCTGATGGAATAGGCGGTTTCTTTGACGCCTTCTTTTTGCAGCCGCTCCAAGATGCCGTCGAGTTCGTTTTGGTCGAGGGCGTAGAATTTGCGGGCGGGTTTGCTTTTGCCTTGTGCGTTGACATCGACGCGGAACAGCGGCGGCTGGGCGACGTAGATGTGTCCGTCGGCAACCAGTTTCGGGAAGTGGCGGTAGAACAGGGTCAACAACAAAACTTGAATATGAGAGCCGTCCACGTCGGCATCGGACAGGATGGCAATTTTGCCGTAGCGCAGGCCGCTTAAATCGGGATGGTCGTTAATGCCGTGCGGATCGACACCGATGGCAACGGAAATATCGTGGATTTCGGCGTTGCCGAAAAGCTGGTCGGGATGGACTTCAAAACTGTTGAGCACTTTGCCGCGCAGGGGCAGGATGGCTTGTGTGGCTTTGTCGCGGGCGAGTTTGGCGGAGCCGCCGGCGGAATCGCCTTCGACAAGGAAGAGTTCGTTTTCGCGGATGTCTTCGCTTTCGCAGTCGGTCAGCTTGCCGGGCAGGACGGCGACGCCGCTGCCTTTTTTCTTTTCGATTTTCTTAACCGAACGCATCCGCGCCTGCGCCTGACGGATAGCGAGTTCGGCGATTTTTTTGCCGAAGTCCACGTTTTGGTTCAGCCACAATTCCAAAGGGTCGCCCGATACGGCGGCGACGAGTTTCAGCGCGTCGCGGTTGGTCAGTTTGTCTTTGGTCTGACCTTGAAATTGCGGGTCGAGGACACGGGCGGAGAGGACGAAGGCGGTTTTGCCGAACACGTCGTCGCTTTGTACTTTCACGCCGCGCGGTAAAAGGTTGTGCAGGTTGATGAAGTTGTTGACGGCGTTGAACACGGCTTGTTTCAAGCCCGCTTCGTGCGTGCCACCCAGCGGGGTGGGGATGAGGTTGACGTAGCTTTCGTTGGCGCACGAGCCTTCTTCCAGCCAGGTCAGGGCAAAGGCGGCGCCTTCGCCGATGCTGAAATCGCCGTTGTGGTCGTCTGAAATGTAGTTTTCGCAAGAGAACAGCGGTACGGCTTCCTGCGCGTCGGCAATCAGGTCGGTCAGGTAGCTTTTCAGACCGTCGGGGTAATGCCAGGTTTGAGTGCGCGCTTCGTCTTCGCCTTTGACCGGACGGGTCAGGGAAACGCGTACGCCCGGCAGCAGCACGGCTTTGGCGCGCAGCAGGCGTTCGAGTTCGGAAATGCTGTAATTCGGGCTTTCAAAATATTTGCCGTCCGGCCAGACGCGCACTTCTGTACCGCTGTCTTTGACGGCGCATTTGCCCACTTGTGCCAACGGTTCGACCACGTCGCCGCCGGCAAACACGATGCGGTGGATTTTGCCTTCGCGTTTGACCGTTACTTCAAGGCGGGTGGAAAGGGCGTTGGTGACGGATACGCCCACGCCGTGCAGGCCGCCTGAAAAGGCATACGCGCTGCCGCCGTCTTTTTTGTTGAACTTGCCGCCCGCGTGCAGACGGGTAAACACGAGTTCGACCACGGGTACGCCTTCTTCAGGGTGCAGACCGACGGGAATGCCGCGCCCATTGTCGTGCACGGAAAGCGAACCGTCTTCATGAATTTGCACGTCGATTGCAGTCGCGAAACCGCCCAACGCCTCGTCCGCCGCGTTGTCGATGACTTCTTGGCAGATATGGGTCGGGCTGTCAGTGCGGGTGTACATGCCGGGACGTTCTTTGACCGGCTCCAAGCCTTTGAGGACGGTGATGCTGGATTCGCTGTATTGGTTGTTTTTAGCCATAGGAATAATCTGAAAGTAAGAAAAACAACGCTTTCAGACGGCCTGAAAGCGTTGCGTTCCGTTGTTTTAGCGGTTGTCGGAAGGTTGGCGGGCGGCAAAGTCTTCATAACTTTCCATACCGCGCAGGAAGCGGGCGGAGAGTTCTTTTAATGCCCCCAAGTAAACGTCGCGTTTGAAATCAATCACTTCGTCAACGGGTGCCCAATATTGATGCCAACGCCAGCCGTCAAATTCGGGGTGGCGGGTGGCGCGCAGGTTGACATCGCAATCCCGGCCGGTCAGGCGCAGGAGATACCAAATCTGCTTCTGTCCGCGATAAGAGCCGCGCCATTCGCGGCGCACCCAGTTGTTCGGCACGTCGTAACGCAGCCAGTCGCGCGTCCGCCCGACGATTTTGATGTGTTGCGGCAAAAGCCCGACTTCTTCGTACAACTCGCGGTACATCGCGGTTTCGGGGCTTTCGCCCGGCTTAATGCCGCCTTGCGGAAACTGCCAGGAATGTTCGCGCACGCGCTTGCCCCAAAAGACTTCGTTTCGGTTGTTGATTAAGATGATACCGACATTGGGGCGATAGCCTTCCCTGTCCAACACGGTGTCGCCCTCCGTTAAGTTCAATCGTGCGATTTTCCCACAAATCGGGCGTGTTTGCCAAATCGGGCGGCACGGCGGCACGCGTGTCAAAACCGGGAAGGACTCAGGAAAATATCTTGAATTTGGTTTACAATAATGTATTTCAAATTATTCGGGAATCAGAAAATGTTAGACATCCAATCGCTCCGCAGCAACACCGCAGCCGTTGCCGAACGCTTGGCGGCGCGCGGTTACGAGTTTGATGCCGCGCGTTTCAATGCGCTGGAAGAGCAGCGAAAAGCCGTCCAGGTGAAAACCGAAGAGCTGCAAGCCTCGCGCAACAGCATTTCCAAGCAAATCGGCGCACTGAAAGGTCAGGGCAGACACGAAGAGGCGCAGGCGGCCATGGATCAGGTCGCCCAAATCAAAACCGATTTGGAACAGGCTGCTGCCGATTTGGATGCCGTTCAAAAAGAATTGGACGCGTGGTTGTCGGGCATTCCCAACCTGCCGCACAAAAGCGTGCCCGCCGGCAAAGACGAAACCGAAAACGTCGAAGTCCGCAGAGTCGGCACGCCGCGCGAATTTGACTTTGAAATCAAAGATCACGTGGATTTGGGCGAACCTTTGGGCTTGGATTTTGAAGGCGGCGCGAAACTTTCCGGCGCGCGCTTTACCGTGATGCGCGGACAAATCGCCCGCCTGCACCGCGCGCTGGCGCAGTTTATGCTCGACACGCACACGCTGGAACACGGCTACACCGAACATTACACGCCCTATATCGTGAACGGCGGCACGCTCTACGGCACGGGGCAGCTGCCGAAGTTTGCGGAAGATCTGTTCCACGTTACCCGCGGCGGCGATGAGAGCAAAACCGCGCAATATCTGATTCCGACAGCCGAAGTAACCCTGACCAATACCGTTGCCGGCAGCATTATCCCGTTCGAACAACTGCCGTTGAAGCTGACGGCGCACTCGCCCTGTTTCCGCAGCGAGGCGGGCGCGTACGGCAAAGACGTGCGCGGCCTGATCCGCCAACACCAGTTCGACAAAGTGGAAATGGTGCAAATCGTCCATCCTGAAAAATCATACGGTGCGCTGGAAGAAATGGTCGGACACGCCGAAAACATCCTGAAAGCCTTGGAACTGCCCTACCGCGTGATTACCCTGTGTACCGGCGATATGGGCTTCGGTGCGGCAAAAACGTATGACTTGGAAGTTTGGGTACCGGCGCAAAACACCTACCGCGAAATCTCAAGCTGCTCCAACTGCGAAGATTTCCAAGCCCGCCGGATGAAGGCGCGTTTCAAAGACGAAAACGGCAAAAACCGCTTGGTACATACCTTGAACGGCTCAGGCCTGGCAGTCGGCAGGACGCTGGTCGCCGTGTTGGAAAACCATCAAAACGCCGACGGCAGCATCAATATTCCTACCGCCTTGCAGCCTTATATGGGCGGCGTTGCCAAGTTGGAAGTCAAATAAGTTGCAGGCTGCCTGAACGTCAAATGCCGTCTGAAACCTGTTTCAGACGGCATTTCCTTTAAACTCTTAAAACACTTCAGCCGCCGGCGCAAACCGAATTGCCGCAACTGCCGGTCTGCAAGACCTCGCGGATATTGGACAGCGTAACTTCCGAAATATTACCCAACGCCTCTTCCGTCAAAAAGGCCTGATGGCCGGTAAACAGCACGTTATGACAAGACGACAGCCGGCGGAACACGTCGTCGGTAATCACGTCGTTGGATTTGTCTTCAAAAAACAATTCGCGTTCGTTTTCATACACGTCCATACCCAATGCGCCGATTTTCCGACACTTCAACGCCTCAATGGCGGCGGCACTGTCAATCAGCCCGCCCCGGCTGGTGTTGATGATCATCACGCCGTCCTTCATCTTGGCAAACGCCGCTTCGTTCAGCATATAGTGGTTCTCCGGCGTGGCGGGGCAATGCAGCGTGATGATGTCCGATCGGGCATACAGCTCGTCCAAATCCACATATTTGCCGCCGAGTTTTTCCACTTCGGGATTGCAAAACGGATCGTAAGCCAGCAGGTTCATACCGAAACCCTTTAAAATCCGCATCGTTGCGATACCGATTTTCCCCGTGCCGATAACGCCCGCCGTTTTGCCGTACATATTGAAACCGGTCAGCCCTTCCAAAGAAAAATTGGCATCGCGGGTACGCTGGTAGGCTTTGTGGATATGGCGGTTCAAGGTCAGCATCAGCCCCACGGTATGTTCTGCAACCGATTCGGGCGAATAGGCGGGAACGCGCACGACTTTCAAACCCAACTCTTCAGCCGCCTTCAAATCCACATTATTGAAGCCGGCACAACGCAACGCCACAGTTTTCACGCCAATTTGCGCCAATTTTTCCAATACGGGCCGGCCGCCGCCGTCGTTCACAAAAATACAGACCGCCTCCGCGCCTTCCGCCATTTTCGCCGTTTTCGCATCCAGCATAAAATCAAAAAACTCCAGCTCGAAGCCGAAATGCCAGTTGGCGCGGGTAAAATGTTCGCGGTCATAGCTTTTCGTACCGTAAATCGCAATCTTCATCCGGATTCCTATCCCTTGTCCGTTGTCGAAAACGGCATCATACACTGGATTCGGGCAAAGCCGGCGGCTTGTTTTCGCGGTTTTGCGCCGTAGGCGCGCCCTGCCCGACCGCCCGGAACGTCAAAATGCCGTCTGAGTGCCGTTTGCGCCTTATGCTTCCGAAAGAGAGTGCGCGTTCAAATCCCCTTTTTTCATTATTCCCGAACAAAAAAAGCCGGGAATATGCGGGCGCATCCCTTCCGCTTATCATCCGATTGGCAGAAAAATGCCGTCTGAAAAAGCATTTCTTTTTCAGACGGCATTTTTCAGGCTGTCCGCCATATGCCGCCGGTACGGTTTTGTTTTATCCGGCAAAACAGTCCGCCATTCGAACCAATGAAACCGTCTTACCCTTGCAAACAGACAAAACCGCCCCTTGTTCAAACACCGCTTTTTTATCCGGACACAAAACTCAATCGCCCATCGCCGCCAAAAGCTCTGCCTGATGTTCGGCAATCAGGGCATCGGTGATTTCTGCCAAATCACCGTCCATCACAAAATCCAGCTTGTGCAGGGTGAGGTTGATGCGGTGGTCGGTTACCCTGCCTTGGGGATAGTTGTAGGTGCGGATGCGTTCGCTGCGGTCTCCGCTGCCGATGAGGGATTTGCGTTCGGCGGCTTCTTTGGCTTGGGCTTCGCGTTTTTGCGCGTCGTTCAGGCGGGCGGCGAGGACTTTCATCGCCTGCGCTTTGTTGGCGTGTTGGCTGCGCCCGTCTTGGCACTCGACCACCATACCGGTGGGCAGGTGGGTGATGCGGACGGCGGAATCGGTTTTGTTGATGTGCTGACCGCCCGCGCCGGATGCGCGGAAGGTGTCGATACGCAGATCGGCGGGGTTCAACTCGATGTCTTCGAGTTCGTCCGCTTCGGGCATGACGGCGACGGTGCAGGCGGAAGTATGGATGCGGCCTTGGCTTTCGGTGGCGGGGACGCGCTGCACGCGGTGGCCGCCCGATTCAAATTTCAGACGGCTGTACGCCCCGAGTCCGACAATACGGGCGATGACTTCTTTATAGCCGCCCAATTCGCTTTCGTTGGCGGACACGATTTCGACCTGCCAGCGGTTGCGCTCGGCATAGCGGCTGTACATACGCAGCAAATCGCCGGCAAACAGCGCGGCTTCGTCGCCGCCCGTTCCGGCGCGTACTTCGATAAAGATGTTTTTGTCGTCGTCGGCATCTTTGGGCAGCAGCAGTTTTTGCAGTTCGGTATCGAGTTCGTCGATTTTGGCTTTTGCCGCTTCGATTTCTTCGGCGGCAAAGTCTTTCATTTCGGGGTCGGACAACATTTCTTCGGCATCCGCCAAGTCGCTTTGGGCAAGCCGATAGTTTTGGAATACTTCGACGACGGGGGTCAGTTCGGCGTGTTCGCGCGTGAGTTTGCGGTAGTTGTCTATATCGGACGTGGCTTCGGGTTGTCCGAGCAAGTGGGTGACTTCTTCCAACCGGTCGCCGAGTTGTTGCAGTTTTTCTAAGATAGACGGCTTCATAATTCTTCCATAACAAACGCCGCCTGAAGTTCAGACGGCATCAAAACGCATTTAATTATAATCGGTTTTTCAAGCCTCAAGCAGGCGGATTCTCCAAAATATCGACGTTTGCCTCCGTTGCGGCGGCGATTTCCGCTACGCTTGTACCGCGTATTTCCGCAACAACCTCGGCGATCGGCAAAATATTGGCAGGCGTATTAATCTCCTTTTTCAGCATAAACGGGCTATCCGTTTCCAATACGAAATCCCCGTCGTTCAAGGCTTTAAGCGTATCGCGTATTTTTCGCGCGTTCGGATTGAGCAACAGCGAACCGATGCCGATTTTGAAACCCAGTTTCGTCAACACGCGCGCTTCTTCAATGCTGCCGGAAAAGGCGTGAACAATACCGCCTCGGGTAAAACCCGTTTGTTTGACGGCGGCGGCGATGTCGGCGGCGGCTTTGAGATTGTGGACAATCACACGGCGGCGCAGGGTTTGCGCGATTTCAAGCTGGCGGCTGAAGACTTGGATTTGCCGTTCGCGCTGCTGTGGCGTTTGGGTTTTGTCGTAAAAATCCAAGCCGATTTCGCCGACCCACGCGCCGGGATAACGCGCCAATACGGCTGCCAAACCGGCGAAATCTTGTTCCGCAATGCCGTCTGAAAACCAAGGATGGATACCGAAGGCAACCCGGATGCCGTGTTCGGACGGTATTTCCGCCAAATCCGCCACGTCCTGCCAATCCTGCGGGCGCGTCGCGGGAACGATAAACCGCCCTACTCCAGCTTCCCGCGCTGCGGTCAAAACGTGCGGCAGGTTTTTGCGTAAGGCGGGATCGGCGAGATGGCAGTGGGTGTCGGTGAAGTTCATTTCGATTTCACAATAATTGCAGTCTTGCCAACTCTTTTTCCACCTCTTCCTTACCCCAGCCTTGCGATACGGCGAGGGTCATCAGCGCGGTGGCGGTTTCGAGGTTGCATTTGCCGCCGTTGATGATGCCCGAGTTGCGGAACGCGTTGCCTTGCGCGTAAACGGCGGCGGTTTTGCCTTGTCGGACTTGGCTGATGTTGAGCAGCAGTTTGCCCTGCCGCGCGAAGTCTCGGACGGCGCGGATAAAACCTTCGTCTGCGGGCGTGTTGCCGTGTCCGTAGCTTTGCAGGATAAGGGCGTGGGCGGAAAGCTGTCCGAGTCCGTCGGCAAGTTCTTGGACGGCAAAGCCGGGGATAAGCGTACGGACGGCGATTTTTGTCTGCGGGTCGGGATAGCGGATTTTGAGGCCGTCTGAAACATCCGCCGCGTCTTGGTTCGGGATGCGGAGATTGTGCCAACCCCGGGTTTCGTCCCATTCGGCAAGTGCGCCGAAATGCGGATTGTCGAAGCCTGCGGCGGTTTCGGTGCTGACTTTGCTGCTGCCGACGGCGGGATACAGTTTGCCATCAAACGCGATGACGGTTTGTTTGAGCTTGAGGCTGAAAGCGGCAACAGCGGTGGAGAGATTGCGCGGGGCATCGCTGTTTTCAGCGGCGTAAGGCCATTGGGAACCGGTCAGGACGATCGGTTTGTCCAAACCTTGCAGGGCGAGCGCAAACAGATTGGCGGTATAGGCGAGCGTGTCCGTGCCGTGCAGCACCAGGATGCCGTCGCATGAAGAGAGTTTGGCGGCAATGATGTTCAGCCAATCGCACCAGTGTTGCAGCGTAACGGAAGAGGAATCAATCAAGGGATTGCAGACGTGCCACTCGAAGTCGAGGCCGTCTGAAAAAGGGGAAAGGGCTTGGCTGACCAGCGCGGTATCGGGGCGCAGGCCTTCGCTGCTTTGGGTCATACCGATTGTGCCGCCCGTGTAAAGGACGAAGATTTTTTGCTTCATAGCGTTGTCGTACCGTCTGAACATTAATGATGCGGCTTATTTAACTATATTTCGCACCGTCCGGCAATTTGGCGGCGGAAGCGGCTTTCAGACGGCATTGAAATGAAAAAACACCGAAGCTGCCGATATTCCTCCTTCCCGGCGATTTGCATTTGAAAACCGGCAAACTCAAAAAGGCGCGGCAGCCGCCGAATACCGGCGGCCCTGCCTTATTGCCTGTTCCGCGCGGCTTTTTTGGCCGCCTTGGCGGCTTTGCGCTGCGCCCGCTTTTCTTTCAATTTGCTGCGGTAAAACTGAATGCGTTGGCGTTTTTTCCACCAAATCCAAGCGACAACGGCCGCACCGATACCCAAGATAACGAAAATACCCGATTGCAGGCTGTGCATTTTCGCCATCAGCCAATCGATGTTGTGCGCGCCGTATTCACCCAGATAAATCCAAATAGGGACGGAAATCAGCGCGGCAAGCCCATCCATAATGATAAAACGCAGGTATGAAACCTTGCGGCTGATACCCGCTGTAACGAAAACGGCCGTTCTCAAGCCGGGCAGGAAGCGGGCGACAAACAAGACCCAGTTGCCGTATTTGTCGAATTTTTCCTGAACCTGCGCGTAACGTTTCGGCGTCATAATGCGCGCAATCGGTTTGAATCTCAGGATTTTCTGCCCCCAAATCCGCCCGGCGGCAAACATCACGCCGTCCCCGACCAATACGCCGAGCATCCCGACTGCAAACATCATATGCGGATTGGTATAACCCATACCCGAAATCACGCCGCCTGTTACTAGGGTCAAATCCTCGGGAATCGGCACGCCGAAACCGCAGATGACCAAAACGAAAAACACGGCTGCGTAGCCGTATTCGACAAAAAAGGCTTCCAAAAGGGCAAACATAGCGGATATTCCATTGTCGGAGATAAAAAGTCAGAACAAGCCGAAACATTTTCTGCGCGAAACGGCATTCTATCAAAGATTATGCCGTCTGAAAGCGGCAGGGGGCAGATTCGCGTGCCCGCCGCCCGTTCAGACGGCATTTAAACAGAAAACCGCCCGGTTCTGAAAACGGTTTTGCCTGATTTTGCCTAAATGCCGCCGATGGCGGCGGCGATACGTTCCGCCCCGTCGCGCGCCCAATCCGCCTGCCGCGCTTCAACCATCACGCGCACGACCGGTTCGGTTCCCGAAGCGCGCAACACAACCCTTCCTTTGCCTTCGAGTTCTTTTTCCACTTCCGCCAACACGGTTTTTGAGGCTTCCTGCCAGTTTTGCCCCTTGCCGATACGGACATTAATCATCGTTTGCGGATACGGCTGCCAGTCAGCGCAAACAGCGGCGAGGTCTTGGTTCAGCGTTTGCAATGCCGCCAAGACTTGCAGCGCGGAAATAATGCCGTCGCCGGTATTGTGTTTGTCCATACACAGGATATGCCCGCTCGCTTCGCCGCCGACGAGCCAGCCGCGCCGGTTTAATTGTTCCAACACATAGCGGTCGCCGACTTTGGCACGGCAGAAATCCACGCCCTGCTCTTTCAATGCGTTTTCCATCGCCATATTGGTCATCACCGTACCGACCACGCCGCCGATGTTGACACCTTCGCCGGCGCGGGCTTTGGCGATGACGTAAATCAGGCTGTCGCCGTCGTAAACCTGCCCGTTTTTATCGACCATCATCAGGCGGTCGCCGTCGCCGTCCAGCGCGATGCCGTAGTCTGCCTCGTTTTGCAACACGGCGGCTTGGAGAGTTTTGGTATGGGTTGCGCCGCATTTTTCATTGATATTGTAGCCGTTAGGTTCGTTGCCGATGCTGACGACTTGTGCGCCCAGTTCGTGAAACACTTTGGGTGCGGCGCTGTAAGCCGCGCCGTTGGCGGCATCGACGACCAGCTTCAGCCCGCGCAAATCGGAATGCGTAGGGAAGGTGGATTTGCAAAATTCGATATAGCGGTCGTCCGCGCCGTTGATGCGGCGTGCGCGCCCGAGGCGGGCGGAAGGCTGTGTTTTCATTTCTTCATCGATTTTGGCTTCGATTTCCAACTCGACTTCATCGCTCAATTTCACGCCGCCCTCGGCAAAGAATTTGATGCCGTTGTCGGAATAGGCATTGTGCGACGCGGAAATCATCACACCGGCGGACAAACGCAGCGCACGGGTCAGATAAGCCACGCCGGGCGTAGGCAGCGGACCGGTTTGGATAACGTTGACACCTGCGGCGGTAAAACCCGCCACCAAAGCGGCCTCCAGCATATAGCCGGAAATCCGCGTATCCTTGCCGATTAAAACAGTCGGTTTCTGGCCGGTGTCGTGCTGAACCAAAACCTGCCCCGCCGCATAGCCGAGTTTCAATACAAAATCGGGCGTAATCGGAAACTGCCCGACTTCGCCGCGCACGCCGTCCGTGCCGAAATATTTTTTTGCCATCATTTGCTCCGAGCATGTGAACCGTTGTCCGAGATTATACAGTCAGTTTGTGCCTTGCTGTCTGCACCATTGATGCCGTCTGAAGCCGCCCCGCCCTTTTCAGACGGCATAAAGTATGCGAACCGCTGTTTACAGATTGATGCCCAACGCTTCCCACACCTTCAACGCATCCGCCGTCGCCTTCACATCATGCACCCGCACGATTTGCGCGCCGCGCGCCACGGAAGCCAGCGCCGCCGCCACGCTGCCGTGTACGCGTGCCGCCGCGTCTGCCTCGCCGGTCAGCTCGCCTATCATGCGCTTGCGCGACACGCCGACCAGCAGCGGCAAACCGGTTTCCGCCATCAATTCGGGCAAATGCCGCATCAGCGCGATATTGTGTTGCAGGGTTTTGCCGAAGCCGAAACCCGGGTCGAGTGTGATGCGTTGCGGGGCGATGCCTGCCGCGATGCATTCCGCCGCCCGCGCCTTCAAATACCTTGCCACTTCACCGACAACATCCTGATATTTCGGATTAATCTGCATGTTTTCCGGCAAGCCCTGCATGTGCATCAGGCAAATGCCCGTATCCGCCTGACGCGCCAGCAATTCGACCGCGCCTTCGTCGGTCAACGCCGCCACATCGTTAATAATATCGATGCCGCCAAGTGCCAACGCTTTTTCCATAACTACCGTGCGGCGCGTGTCCAAACTGACGGGAACGCCCCACCCCGCCACTTCCGCCAAAACAGGCGCAACCCGCGCCCATTCTTCTTCAGGCGAAACATAATCCGCACCCGGCCGCGTCGATTCGCCGCCGATGTCGAGAATGTCCGCACCCTCTTTCAAAAGCCGTTCGGCGTGCGCCAAAGCGGTTTTGGCGTTTTGCGAATACGCGCCGCCGTCGGAAAAAGAATCGGGCGTGAGATTCACGATGCCCATGATTTTCGGCTTGTCCAAACCGATTTCAAACCGTCCTGCCTGCCAAACGCATCCGACCATATCCGTGCCTCCGGAATAAAAAGCAAATTATATGCCGTCCGAACAAAACTTGTCCGTTTCAGACGGCATCGGCATTTCAAAAAAGCCTCCCGCCAACTCCGCCGCCGTATGAAATATGCCCGCCCCTGCGAACGCGGCAACACCCCTTTATGCAAGATATAGTGGATTAACAAAAATCAGGACAAGGCGACGAAGCCGCAGACAGTACAAATAGTACGGAACCGATTCACTTGGTGCTTGAGCACCTTAGAGAATCGTTCTCTTTGAGCTAAGGCGAGGCAACGCCGTACCGGTTTTTGTTAATCCACTATAATCCGCCCGCATAAAATAGGATTGCCGCAAGCCGTGTTATACTGCGGCGTGTTTTACGGATTGTTCGGGCTATGGATTTATTATCGGTCTTCCACAAATACCGTCTGAAATATGCGGTAGCGGTGCTGACGATGCTGCTTTTGGCGGCAATCGGGCTGCACGCGTCCGTCTATCGCATCTTCACGCCTGAAAACATCCGAAGCCGCCTCCAACAAAGCATTGCCCATACGCACCGGAAAATCTCGTTTGATGCGGATATAGGGCGCAGGCTTCTGCCCCGGCCGACCGTCATCCTGAAAAACCTGACCATTACCGAACCCGGCAGCAACCGGACTGCCGTTTCCGTCAAAGAAACCAAAATCGGATTGGGCTGGAAAAATCTGTGGTCGGATCGGATACAGATTGAAAAATGGGTGGTTTCGGGCGCGGAACTTGCCCTGACGCGCGACGGGAAAGGCGTTTGGAATATCCAAGACCTGATCGACAACCCAAAACGCAAAGCCTCGGTAAACCGCATCATCATCGAAAACAGTACCGTCCGCCTCGACTTGCCGCAAGACCGGCTTACCCTGAAGGAAGTCAGCCTCAACCTGCAATCCCCCGATTCGGCGGGGCAGCAGTTTGAAAGTTCGGGCATACTGGTTTGGGGGAAGCTGTCCGTCCCGTGGAAAAGCAGGGGGCTGTTCCTTTCAGACGGCATCGGCACGCCCAAAATCTCACCGTTCCATTTCGAAGCCGAGACCGCCCTGAACGGACACCGCATTGCCGTTTCCACCACCGGCAGCCCCACGATCCGCTTCAATGCCGGCGGGGCGGATGCCGCCGACCTCGCCCTGCGTGCCGACACCGCCTTCCACAACCTCCACCTGACCGCCCAAATCCCTGCGCTGGCACTCAGGAACAACGGCATCAAAATTGAAACCGCCAACGGGACATTTACCGCTGCCGGCGAAAATTCCCAGTGGGGCGGATCGTTCAAACTCGATAGGGCCGACCTCCATCCCGGCATCGGCAACATCGGCAACGCCGAAATCTCCGGCAACGTCAAAACACCCCGCCTTCAAACCAATTTTTCCCTCGGCTCGCCATTGGTCTGGAGCCGGGACAACGGGCTGGAAGCACCGCGCCTGCATATATCGACCCTTCAGGATACCGTCAACCGCCTGCCGCAACCCCGTTTCATCAGCCGGCTCGACGGTTCGATGTCCATACTGAATCTGCAAAATTGGAATGCCGAATTAAACGGCACATTCGACCGCCAGCCCGTTGCCGCAAAATTCAAATATACGCGGGAAAGTGCACCGCGTCTGGAAGCCGCCGCCGCACTGCAAAAATTGAACCTGACCCCCTATCTTGACGACTTTCGGCAACAAAACGGCAAAATATTCCCCGGCATCCTCGGCAGGCTGTCCGGCGACATCGAGGCGCACCTGAAAATCGGCAAGGTCCAACTTCCCGGCCTGCAACTGGACGATATGGAAACCTACCTCCGCGCCGACAAAGACCATATCGCGCTCAGCCGTTTCAAAGCAGGGCTTTACGGCGGGCATACCGAAGGCGGCATCAGCATCGCCAACACCCGACCCGCCACTTACCGCCTGCAGCAGAATGCAAGCAACATCCAAATCCAACCGCTGCTGCAAGACCTGTTCGGCTTCCACAGCTTCAGCGGCAACGGCGATGCGGCCATCGACCTGACTGCGGGCGGCGAAACCCGAAAAGAGCTTATCCGCTCGCTTCAGGGCAGCCTGTCGCTGAATATTTCCAACGGCGCGTGGCACGGCATCGATATGGACAGCATTTTAAAAAACGGCCTTTCCGGAAAAATCTCGGGCAGCACGCCCTTCCACCGCCTCACGCTCAACAGCGAAATTTCAGACGGCATCAGCCGCCACGTCGATACCGAACTCTTCTCCGACAGCCTCTATGTGACCGGCAACGGCTATACCAATCTGGATACGCAGGAATTGTCTGAAGACATCCTTATCCGCAACGCCGTCCGTCCGAAAAACAAACCGATTCCCCTGAAAATCACCGGCACGGTGGACAAACCGTCCATTACCGTCGATTACGGCAGGCTGACCGGCGGCATCAATTCGCGCAAAGAGAAACAGAAAATCCTCGAAGACACCCTGCTGGAACAATGGCAGTGGCTCAAACCTAAAGAACCGTAAACACCCTGCGTACCAAAATGCCGTCTGAAACGCCCTCGCGCTTCAGACGGCATTGCCGTAAAACCTACAAGCCCAATTCCCCCCAAATCCCATCAATCTTCGCCGTAACCGCAGGGTCTTTTTTGATGACGCGCCCCCATTCGCGGTCGGTTTCTCCCGGCCATTTGTTGGTCGCATCCAAACCCATTTTGCCGCCGAGTCCGCTGACGGGGCTGGCGAAGTCGAGGTAGTCGATGGGCGTGTTGTCCACCAAAACGGTGTCGCGTACGGGGTCCATGCGCGTAGTGACCGCCCAGATGACTTCTTTCCAGTCGCGCACGTCCACATCGTCATCGACCACGATGATGAATTTGGTGTACATAAACTGGCGCAGGAACGACCAGCAGCCCATCATCACGCGTTTGGCGTGTCCGGCGTACTGTTTTTTCATGCTGACCACCGCCATGCGGTAGGAGCAGCCTTCGGGCGGCAGGTAGAAATCGGTGATTTCGGGGAACTGCTTTTGCAAAAGCGGTACGAACACTTCGTTCAACGCCACGCCCAAAACGGCAGGTTCATCGGGCGGTTTGCCCGTGTAGGTGGAGTGGTAAATCGGGTTTTCGCGCATAGTGATGCGCTCAACCGTAAACACAGGGAAATGGTCCTGCTCGTTGTAATAGCCCGTGTGGTCGCCGTATGGGCCTTCCAACGCGGTTTCGTTCGGATGGATGACGCCTTCCAACACGATTTCGGCACGGGCAGGCACTTGCAAATCGTTGCCGATACATTTCACCAGCTCCGTCCGCGAACCGCGCAGCAGTCCGGCAAACTGGTATTCGCTCAAGGTATCGGGAACAGGCGTTACCGCGCCCAAAATGGTGGCAGGGTCGCAGCCGAGCACGACGGCGACGGGATACGGCGTATCGGGATTGAGTTTGCGGAACTCCTGATAATCCAGCGCGCCGCCGCGATGCGACAGCCAGCGCATAATCAGCTTGTTTTTGCCGATTAATTGTTGGCGGTAAATGCCTAAGTTTTGGCGTTTTTTGTGCGGCCCGCGCGTGACGGTCAAGCCCCACGTTACCAGCGGCGCAACGTCTTCCGGCCAGCAATGTTGAATCGGAAGTTTATACAAATCAACGTCTTCACCTTCCCACACAATTTCCTGACACGGCGCGTTTTTCACTACGTTCGGCGCCATGCTCCAAATGTCTTTCAGCAGCGGCAGTTTGGAAAACGCGTCTTTGATGCCTTTGGGCGGTTCGGGTTCTTTCAGATACGCCAGCGTCTGCCCGATTTCGCGCAGCTTGGACACGCTGTCCGCACCCATACCCATCGCCACGCGTTCGGGCGTGCCGAACAGGTTTGCCAACACGGGATAATCATAGCGCGTACCGTCGGGCTTAATCGGATTCTCAAACAACAACGCCGGCCCCTCTGCACGCAGCACGCGGTCGGCGATTTCGGTCATTTCCAAATGCGGGGAAACGGGGTGCGCGACGCGCTTGAGCTTGCCCTGCTGCTCGAGCATGGCGATGAAGTCGCGCAGGTCTTTGTATTTCATATTTATCCTTTTTGTCCTTTTTATCCTTTTTATCCTGAACAATCCGATTCGGATACCGCCCCTATCCTTGCCTGCGCTTCGGTATATCCTATGCCGTGATAAAAGTCGCGTACCAGCGGATGTCCGCCGCTTTGATGAAGTTGCAGCAAAGGGCGTTGACCATCAGGTTGGATAACGACATTACAATGCAAACCGAAGGTGTCGGATTCGTAAGGGGGCAGCCGGTTGCAGATCATCCCGAAATAAACGGCGTTTTCAGGGTTGTCGTAAAAGCGGCTTTGATAGTCGTTAAAACTCTTTTCGCTGACAGATACCCACACGCCGTATTCCAGCGTTTCCTGATGCCCGATAATCGGAATCGGCAGCACCGCGCGGATAAAGCGGTCGGTTTGGTCGGGATAGCGGATGATGCAGAAATCAGAATCGCATTCCGCTTGATAAGCAATGCGTTCTTCTTCACTGAGTTGGTTATAGGGATAGGGGGCGGTAAAGCCTATTGCGGGCATTTCTTCGTGGTTTTCGCCGCAGGAAGTGCAAGTGTACATAAGGTTTCAGACTTTCAAAACGAGTTTGCGGTAAAGCCATTCGCCGGCAAACAGCATCCCCATCAATACATAGGCAATCACGCCGGTATAAACCGCCCACCAATCATATCGCCCCAACCATGCCAACAAAGCGGCAAGCGTCCCGTTGATTATAAAAAATACGCACCAAACCTGCGTTACCCGGCGGGTATAGCGCACGGCTTTTTCAGGCAGGTCGGGCTGTTGCAGCCGCGCGAGCCTTTCTATGACCGTCTGTCCGGCAAACAAGCTGCCGCCGAACACCGCCAACATCATCAGATTGACGAGGACGGGATACCAATACATTGAGTCTCGCCGCCCGAACACCAATACTGCGGCAAAAAACAGTGTAATAAACAAAGCCGTATAACGCTGTTGGGACAGTTTGGCAGTCAGGGCGCGCAGCAGCCACAACCCGCACATCGCCGCCGCCAGCCAGACAAACCAGCCCGCCTCCCTGCCGTAATACCACAAAGCCGGATAGGCAATGCTTAATACGGTCAGAAAAATATGTCCGAAAAAACCGGGTTTCATTTTGAATCCGCACAAATGTTTTCAGACGGCATCCAATTAAAATATGCCGTCTGAAAAATAATCAGAGATGCCGCCTACCCCGCCTGAATCTTCAATACCGCCTGTACCACGTCGTTGACGGTGCGGACATTGCGGAAATCTTCGGCCTGCAGCTTGCGGCCGGTTTCGCGCTTGATGCGGTCAATCAGGTCGATGGCATCGATGCTGTCGATTTCCAAATCTTCGTAAAGATTGGTATCGGGCGTAATCCGTTCCGGTTCGATTTCAAACAACTCGGTCAGGGTATCGCTCAACAACCGGTAGATTTCTTGTTCGGTCATATGTTTCATCCTTATGCTTGGCGGCTTTTGACAAAGGCGGCGAGTGTTTTGACATTGGCAAAATGTTCGCGCAAGTTCTCCTGCTCGCCGTCCAATCGGAAACCGAAATGTTTTTGCACCGCCAAGCCTAATTCCAGCGCATCGACGGAATCCAAGCCCAACCCCCCGTCGCCGAACAGCGCATCTTCGCTGCCGATGTCGGCGGCGGTTATATCTTCCAAAGCCAAGCTGTCGATAATCAGTTGCTTGATTTGGTTTTCCAAGTCGTTCATATGGTTTTCCTTGTAAAATAGTC
Source organism: Neisseria lactamica (assembly GCF_901482445.1). Taxonomy (NCBI): domain Bacteria; kingdom Pseudomonadati; phylum Pseudomonadota; class Betaproteobacteria; order Neisseriales; family Neisseriaceae; genus Neisseria; species Neisseria lactamica. Next base: position 1,138,115 of record NZ_LR590477.1, read on the forward strand.
CTGCAGATATTCATTCAGCCGCCGAGCCGCAATCGGCAACGGTTTTTCGGCGAGCCAATCTTGAGGGAGGATGTCGTCTCCGACCGTAATTTCATACCGTATCCGTTTCGAAGGAATGCGGTACCACGGCTGTCCTTTTTTAAAATTGGGCGGATTCATTTTGATACATACGGGCGTAATCACTTCAGCATAGCGCAGTCCCAAAGAAACCGCGCCCCGGTGCATTTTTACCCGTCCGTCCCACCCCGTCCTCGTTCCTTCGGGGAACACCAGCAGGCTCTGCCCGCTGTCAAAAACCGCCTTTACCGTTTCCAGCATTGCTTCCGACTCTTCGTTCGGAATATAGCCCGCACCTTTAATCTGGCTGCTCATTGCCGGATTGTGCTGCAAATCTTTTTTCACGATGCAGTTCATTTCGGGCACATGGCCGACAAGCAGCACCACATCCAGCAAAGACGGATGGTTTGCCAAAATCAACTGTCCCGGGCGGTTGAGTTTTTCAACACCCCTGAACGATACCTCCAACACGCCCGACCATTTCAAATAAGCAACGAACAAACGCCAAGATGTTCCAATAATCCGGCGCGCCGCCAATTGGCGGGCGACAGACTCTGAAGTGCCGTTTAAAGTGTAAGGCAGCAAAACCAATTTCATCATAATGCCGCCGACACCGAAAATCACAAATCCTAACCAAGTCGCCGCAAAACGGCGGCAATAATCCAATTTATCCATTCCGCTGCCACAGCCATTCACGATTGCGATATACCCGGCGGCATTCCCGACTGCCGTTCAGCAGAAAGCGCACCCATTCCAAACCGCTCCAATATGCCTCGGGCAGCATACCGGCTTCAGACGGCATATCGTCCGAAGCAGATAAAGTCAGGCTGTAACGCGTCCCTTTGGTCAGGGCCATCGCCAAAGCATAAGCAAACGGCGCGCGCGTTGCCGATACGGCATATCCTTCCGGCAGCGGATCGTCCGCCACCAAAACCAAAACCGACCCGCATCCCTCTTCCAACAGGGACGCCGCTTCCGCCAAAGCCGTTTCCACACCGTCGGCACACACGGCCAATGCCGTCTGCTCGCTCATATCCTGACGCAATATCGACCATTGCCCCGCCGTTGCATTGTGCACCGACAAACCGAACGAAGTCGGCGACACGGTATGCGATTTCAACAGTTCCAACCACAAATCGAAACTGCGCGCCATTTCCCCGTCGTGCGAGGCATAAACTACCGGACTGCCGGGATGGGCGGAGGCAATGTCCCAAGCCGCGTCGCATACCAAACGCGCCGCCTTACTCAAACGGCGGCGCTGCATAGCGGGCAGGAACGGCAATTCCGGCTTGACATCGGGCAAACCGTCGGCAAAATCCGGACATTCCGCCCATTTTGCCCACTGCGCCATATCGCGCATTTTGCTGCCCGAAACCCGCCAGTCGGCGATGTCGAAGTGAAACCGGCAAATAATCGGCGGCATAGTTTCTTTCAAAAATTTACACTGTGCCACATTCTAACCAAAGCCTATCTGCCTGACAATGCCGAAAGCCAAACGCATTTCTGCCCCCTTTCTCCGACAACGCCGCCCCTCGGCAAACCGCCAGAATTAGCCTGAATTTACATTTATCATTATAATGCCCGTATTTGTCAGCCTGCCGCCGCAATATATGGACACACTGCCAGAATGCCCGATTACCGACACCGCCTCCCTGCTGCCGCACAGCGGGCGTATGGTTCTGATAGACCGCATTACCCGATACGGCGATGATTTTGTCGAAGCAGGGGCGCAGATAAAACCCGACCACATCCTGCTGGTCGGCGGCATACTGCCCTACACGGCATTTATCGAACTGATGGCGCAGGCTGTCGGCGCATATGCCGGCCTCCAAGCCCGAAAAAACGCACGGCCGGTCCGGCTCGGCTTCCTGCTCGGCACGCGCAAACTTGAAATCTTCGCCCAATCCGTCCCTGTCGGCACGCATCTGCTGGCAACGGCGCATATGTCTATTCAAGATGCCGGGGGAATGGGCGTGTTCGACTGCGAACTGCGTTGGACAGACGCGCCGGAAACTTCGTCCAGAACACTCCCTTCAGACGGCATTTTGGCGCGCGCCTCACTCAACGTGTACAGCCCCGAACACCCTGTCGAAACAACTTAATGCCGTCTGAACAGGCACACACATACGGAGAACAACGATGACCGAAACCGTCCTGATTACCGGCTCCAACAGGGGCATAGGCAAAGCCGCCGCACTCGGTTTGGCGGAAGACGGCTTTGATATCGCCGTCCACTGCCGCAGCCGCCGCGACGAAGCCGAAGCCGTGGCGGAAGAAATCCGCGCTTTGGGCAGAAATGCGCGCGTGTTGCAGTTTGACGTGTCCGACCGCGAAGCCTGCCACGAGATTCTGACCGCCGACATCGAAGCGAACGGCGCGTATTACGGCGTGGTGTTGAACGCCGGACTGACGCGCGACAACGCCTTCCCCGCGTTTTCAGACAACGATTGGGATGTGGTGCTGCGGACTAATTTGGACGGTTTTTACAATGTATTGCATCCGCTGGTTATGCCGATGATACGCCGCCGCAAAGCCGGACGGATTGTGTGTATGGCATCGGTATCCGGTTTGACCGGCAACCGCGGGCAGGTCAATTACAGCGCGTCAAAAGCGGGCATTATCGGCGCGGCAAAGGCCTTGGCGGTCGAACTGGCGAAACGCAAAATCACCGTCAACTGTGTCGCGCCGGGTCTCATCGATACCGATATTATCGATGAAAATGTACCCGTCGAAGAAATCTTAAAGGCTGTCCCCGCCGCGCGTATGGGGCTGCCGGAAGAAGTGGCGCACGCGGTGCGTTTCCTGATGGATGAAAAAGCGGCGTACATCACGCGCCAGGTGATTGCGGTGAACGGAGGTTTGTGTTGAATACCAGAAGGGTCGCAGTAACAGGCATAGGCGGCATTACCGCCTTCGGCCGGGATTGGCAAAGCATACAGGCAGCATTCAAAGCCGAAAAAAACGCCGTCAAATATATGGATTGGCACGAACGTTTCCCCGAATTGGAAGCGCAACTGGGTGCGCCGATTGAGGATTACGCACCACCGAAACATTGGACGCGCAAGCAGCTCAGAAGTATGGGGCGCGTGTCGTATTTGTGCGTCGATGCGGCGGAGCAGGCTTTGACGGATGCCGGTTTGCTCGGAGACGAAAGTATTACCGACGGACGGATGGGCGTTGCCTGCGGCTCTTCCAGCGGCAGCACCAAAGACATCGGCGATGTGGGCGAATTATTGCTGACCGGCACGTCGCGCAACTTCAGTGCCAACACCTATGTGCGTATGATGCCGCACACCACCGCCGCCAATATCGGCATCTTTTTCGGGTTGAAAGGGCGCATCATCCCGACATCGAGCGCGTGTTCGTCCGGCAGCCAAGGCATAGGTTATGCCTACGAAGCCATCAAATACGGTCTGACCGATATGATGCTGGCGGGCGGCGGCGAAGAATTTTGCCCGTCCGAAGTGTATGTTTTCGACTCGCTTTATGCCGCCAGCCGCCGCAACGGCGAACCGGAAAAAACCCCGCGCCCATACGACGTGAACCGCGACGGGCTGGTCATCGGCGAAGGCGCGGGGATTTTCGTATTGGAAGAATTGGAACACGCCAAACGGCGCGGTGCGAAAATTTACGCCGAACTCGTCGGCTACGGCGCCAACAGCGACGGCAGCCACGTTACCCAGCCGCAAAAAGACACGATGCAGAAATGTATGGAACTCGCGCTGCAGGACGCGGGCATCACGCCCGACAAAATCGGCTATGCGAACGGGCACGGCACGGCAACCGAAAAAGGCGACATCGCCGAAACGCTGGCGACTGAAGCTGTATTCGGATTTGTGCCCATCAGTTCGCAAAAAAGCTATTTGGGACACACGCTCGGCGCGTGCGGCGCGCTGGAGGCGTGGTTCTCGATTGAAATGATGAACGGCGGCTGGTTTGCGCCTACCCTAAATTTAAACAACATCGATCCGCGCTGCGGCAAGGTAGACTATATTTTAAGCGGCGGCCGTGAAATCGAAACGGATTATGTGATGAGCAACAATTTCGCCTTCGGCGGCGTGAACACTTCACTGGTGTTCAAACATTGGAAAAACGGATAAAGCCGCACAATCCGATTACATCATATTGATTTAAAACGGAATAAAACAACAAACTGCCCTTTCAGACTTCCTTGCCGCCTATCCGCTCGATATGGCAAACCGTCCGGACGGCATCCGTTCCGCAATACTGCCACGCCAATTCGGCAGCTCCGCGCCACACGCAGGCGACAACCGCGTCGCCGCACCAGATTGCGCTGACGGCGTGCCAACTGGTCCCGCCATCCGCACGTAAACCGTAAACTGCCGAACCGTCGGTCCGATAACCGACTTTCGCCATATCTTGCGGAAAACCCAAACCGCAGGCTTTAAGCAGTGCTTCCTTGATGCACCACAGGCGGTAAAAAGCCTCTGCCTGCCAACCGGAACGTGCCAAAAAAACCCGTTCTTCAGGGGAACAAACCCATTCGGCAAGTGCCTGAAAATTGCGCGGACGAACCGTTTCAATATCGACACCGCAAACCGTGCCGCCGCTGCAAACCAAAACCGCCGCCCGCCCTTTGCTGTGCGAAAGCGAACATATCTTGCCGCCCTGCTGCTTCAGGAAGCGGCTGACCCGCCAATCCGTCCGCCCTGCCAATTCCGGCGCGCGCAGCAGGCGCGCCCTGTCCGCATCGTCCAGACAGGATTCCCGATAAGCAGCGGCGGCCGACTCATCGGCAAGGCGGCACTGCAATACTGCTTTTTTATCCGGCACGACACCCTCCGTTCTGCCATTTGGAATATATGACCCGAATGTTTGACATCCATCCCTCCGACGGCACACCGATTGCCCTAGACCCATTGTGGACCCGCGCCGATTTTATACGCACGGTACATACCCTGTCGTTAAAATTAACGCAAAACAACATCCGTTCGGCGGCATTGTGGTTTGACGATGCCGCGCTGTTCGCAGCCGCATTGCTTGCCGTTTGGAACAGCGGCGGCAAAGCCCTGCTGCTGCCGAATACCGCGCCCGGAAACCTGACTTGGGCGAAATCCGCACAAATCCTGCTGACCGACACCGATATTGTTTCAGACGGCATCCGCGTTTGGCAAATGCCAACCCCTTGCGGCGGTATGCCGTCTGAAAGCCGCATACCGCAAGCATTGGATATCCCGCCCGAATCAGAAGTGCATTTGCGTACATCAGGCTCCGGCGGGGAAGCCAAAACAATCGTCAAAACCGCCGCGCAAATCGAATCGGAAGCCCGCACGCTGGCTGCGGCAATCCCGTTCGGACGCGGCAAAACCGCCGTCCTCGGCAGCGTATCGCCGCAACATATGTACGGACTGACTTTCCGCTTCGCGCTTCCGCTGCTGATGGGGTGGGCGATGATCCGCAGGCAAAACGCCTATCCCGAACTGCTACTGTCGGCAAGCCTGAACGTGCCGTCCGATTATCAAAATGTCTGGATTGCCAGCCCCGCCCTGCTCAACCGTTTCGGCGAAAATCGGGATTGGGCGGCGTTAAACGGAAGGATAGACGGCATCGTTTCCGCAGGTGGGGAACTCCCCCCGGAAACTGCCACCCTGTTGGAACAATATGCAGTCCGCCCTTATGAAGTTTACGGCAGTACGGAAACCGGCATCATTGCATCCCGCCAAAAACAGACCTTATGGCAACCGTTCCCCAACGTCTCCGTCCGCAATACCGGCAAATCGGTGGAAATATCCTCGCCGTGGACAGGCGGCGTGCAATACATTGCCGATTGCATCGAAACACACGAAGACGGTTTTGCCCTGCTGGGCAGGCAGGACAGGATAATCAAATTGGCAGACAAACGCATTTCGCTCAACCAAATCGAACACGAATTACTGAAACACCCTTGGATTGCCGACGCACATTGCGCCCTGCATCCGGAACACGGACGCATTGCCGTTTGGGCGGCACTCGATACGGAAGGCATCACGGCGTGGCTGGAACAGGGGCGCGCCGCCGTTATCGCCGCACTCAAGCAACACCTTGCCCAAACGCAAGACACGGCTGCCCTGCCGCGCTACTGGCGTTTTACAGACCGTCTGCCGCGCAACGGACAAGGGAAAATTACCGCAGCGGACTTTCAGACGGCATTGGCAGAACCCGCCGCGCCGCAATGGCACACCTTGCCGCCCGAAGGAAACCGGTTGCGCTATCAAACCCGCGTACCGCCGGATTTGCCCTATTTCGGCGGACATTTTTCCACCTTCCCACTCGTCCCCGGCGCAGTCGAATTGGAATGGGTACGCCGGCTTGCCGCACGGCACCCCTTCGGCAGGCAAAACATTATCCGCATCGAAAACCTGAAATACCAGCAGTTTATCCGTCCGTATGACGACATTTCCGTAGAACTCGGATACGATGCCGATAAAAACAAACTGTCGTTTACCATCCGAAAACAGGATGCCGCCTGCGCCTCGGGGAAACTGGTATTCGACACGCCGCAGGACAGTCCCGATCCGGCCGCAAGGGAAGAACGATGAACCGCCTTCGCACAGGCAAATAAGATTACCGCCTTACCTTAATATAAATATGAACATCCTCGCCCTCATCCCCCATTACAACCACCCGACAACCGTCGGCACGGTCGCGCACGGCCTGCGCGCCTGCGGTTTGGACGTGTTGGTCGTGGACGACTGCTCCCGCCCCGACTGCATACCCGTTTTAGAAAATCTGGCTTCAGACGGCATCCGCGTCATCCGCCGCACAAGCAACGGCGGCAAAGGCGCGGCAGTACGCACAGGTTTCGAGGCGGCGGCGGAGCTGAGATACAGCCACGTCCTGCAAATCGACGCCGACGGGCAACACTGTTTGGACGACGTGCCAAAGTTCGTCCGTGCCGCGCAACTCAATCCCGAAGCCCTCGTCTGCGGTCAGCCGCAATACGGCGGCGACGCGCCCAAATCCCGATTGTACGGGCGCAAGATTACCGACTTTTGGAATATGGTTCACACCTGGTCGTCCGATATTAAAGACGGTATGTGCGGCTTCCGCCTTTATCCGTTGCCGCCTGCGTTGGCGGTCATACGCGGAGAATACATCGGCAACCGTATGGACTTCGATATCGAAATCCTGATCCGGCTATATTGGCGCGGCATCAAAACCGTGTGGATCCCCACGCCCGTCCGTTACGCCGCAGACGGCATTTCCCACTTCCGCGCCCTTGCCGACAACATCCTTATCAGCCAAATGCACACACGGCTGTTTTTCGGTATGCTCAAATGGCGTTGGCGCATCTTGAAAGGCGCATTCCGATGAACGGCGCATCCCGACACTGGGCGGAACAAAACGAACGCGGCAACCGCCTGTTCCTCAAGCTGACGGCGGTAATTGTTCGTTACTTCCCTCCCCTGCTGATGAAACCGTGTATTTGGTTTGTCGTCCTATATTTCTACCTGACCTCACCCCGGGTGCGGAAAAACCTCCATACCTACCAAAACCGCCTGCGATATACCTTTCCCGACGCTATGCCGTCTGAAAACCGCATATTCGCGCAGTTTTTGGCATTCGGCGAAGCCGTTTGCGACCGGTTTGCCGTATGGCAGCGCAAAATACGTTACGAAGACTTGATTATCGAAGACCCCGACAACCTGACCGCCGCCATGTATCAAAACGGGCGCGGACAGATTTTTGCCTGTTCGCACCTGGGCAATACGGAAATCTGCCGCGCACTGGTTTCCCACCACCGGAATTTCAAACTCAACGTCCTCGTACACAGCCGCCACGCACAAATGTTCAACGAAGCCCTGCAACAGGCGGGAGCGGACAAAATCCAACTGATACAGGTAAGCGACTTGGACGCATCGTTGATGATGACGCTCAGCCGACGTATTGAAGCAGGAGAGTGGCTGGCCGTCGCCGCCGACCGCATCCCCGTCCGGGGCGAAAAAACCGTAACCGTCGATTTTTTGCAACACCGTACCGAAATACCCCAAGGGGCGTGGATTCTGGCATCGCTGCTGAAAACCAAGGTCAACGCGCTGTTTTGCATCAAACAGGACGGACGCTACCGCCTGAAACTTCGCCCTATGACCGACACATCGGATTGGACGCGGGCGGAACGCACGCAAAAAATCAAAGAATCCGCACAACATTTCGCCCGCATCTTGGAAGAAGAATGCCGTCTGAATCCGCTGCAATGGTTCAATTTTTACGACTTTTGGCATACGGAGCACCATCCCCGATGAACAAAAAACACATTTTTTGCCGCCACAGCCACATCATCCAAGTCCCGTTTTTCGATGTCGATCCGATGCGGATCGTTTGGCACGGCAACTACGTCAAATACCTCGAAGTCGCACGCTGCGCCTTCCTTGACAGCATAGGCTACGGCTACGGTGAAATGGGCAGGCGGGGCTTCAGTTGGCCCATCGTCAAAATGGACTTGAAATACATACGCCCCGCACGGTTCGGACAAACCATCCGCATCGATATGGCAATCGTCGAAATCGACACTTGCCTGCGTATCGACTACACTTTGTCCGATGAGCAAACCGGCGAAAAACTGACCCGCGCATCGACCACGCAGGCGGCAGTATCCTTGGAAACCGGAGAAACACAGTTCCAAACGCCGGAAAGCTGGCTCGAAGCCGTACGGAGTCATCCGACTTTTCAAGCCGCATAAGCCCTGCCGTCCGCTTTCAGACGGCATTTTCCGCCCCATTATTACCACACCGACAGACAACTATGAAAAAATACCTGCTTGCCGCGCTCCTTGCCGCAAACGCCCTTTCCGCCTCGGCATTTTCCACTGCCGAACTGACCCGGATACTGCAAAAACCCGACAACATCCAAGGCAGCTTTATCCAATACCGCCATCTGAAATCCCTATCCAAACCGATGGCTGCAACCGGAAAATTCGTACTGATGCCCAAACGCGGACTGCTCTGGCAGATGCAAAAACCGTTTGCCGCCACCCTGCGCGTCCGTTCGGACGGCATCAGCCAATGGAACGGCAAAGGCTGGATGATGCCCGACACCGGAAAATTTTCCGGACAAAACAGGCAAATCAAACTCTTTCTTGACCTTATCGGCGGCGATACGCAAGGGCTGGAAAAACAGTTTGACCTGAAACTCGAAGGATCGGCGCAAAAATGGACGCTGCAACTCACGCCGAAAACACTGGTGATGAAACAAATCTTCAACCATATCGACATCAGCGGGGACAGCGTCGTACGCCGTATCGAACTGCACGAAAAACAAGGGGACAAAACCGATATGCGGTTTGACGGCATCAGCGTCGGCAACCCACCGGACAAGTTTGCCGAACAATCACTCTGACACCGTCCGAACCGCTATGACCCGCCTGATTTACACCCTGCTGATGTCGGCACTTGCCGCCTTTGCCTGTTACAACATCACAACGCGCGATTGGCTGCAAACCGATTTGACCGAGCTGCTGCCCAAGAGCAGCCAAGATGCCGTTTTGCAGGCGGCGGAACGCGCCGGCGACGCGCAAATCAACAGTCAAATCATCCTGCTGGCGGGCAGCCCCCGACCCGAAACCGCATTTCAGACGGCATCGGAAATCGCCTCCTTATGGCGGCAAAGCGGGATATTTTCCGAAGTAAACAGCCAAATCAGTCCCGACTTTGCACAAATCCGCCAAGACATCGGCAGAATCAGTTTGGCCGTCTTACCCGAAGCCCAACGGCGTTTGCTGACCGAAAAACCCGCCGACTATTTCCGCCAACGCGCCGAAGATGCCGCCAACCCGTTTGCCGTATCCCCCCTGCCCTTAGACGAGGACTGGCTGGGTTTCGGGCGTTTCGTTGCCGGCAAAATCAATCCCCAAACCCGTCTGCAATGGCACCCCGAAAACGGTATGCTGTTCAACGAAGACAACGGAAAAACCTGGGTTTGGATACGCGCCAAGCTGCCCGATAACGCCCTGCCTCAAGATGCCTTGGCAAACCTGCTCCAAAAAACACAGACATTGGCATCCGGCAGGCACGCCGAAATCCTGACCGGGGGCGGCGCACTTTTTGCAGCAGCCGCCAAAGCCGATGCAGAAAAAGAAAGCCGGATAATGGGTTTTGCCGGCATTACCCTGACCATCGCCCTCATCTTGTGGGTTTTCCGCAGCGCGCGCACTTTCTGGCTGCTGCTGCCGCCTGCGGCGGGAATGCTGGCGGGCTTGGCGGCGACGCTGGCGGTATTCGGGCATATCCACGCCCTGACGCTGGTTATCGGCACGAGCCTGATCGGGATGCTGGTCGATTTCCCGCTGCACTGGCTGACCCCGTCGGTATTTTCGCCGTGGCGGGCGAAACCGGCGATGAGGCAGGTATTGCCCGCCTTTGCCGTCAGCCTGCTGATTACCGTTTCGGGATACGCGCTGCTCTGGTTCACACCTTTGCCGGTTTTACAGCAAACTGCCGTTTTCTCCGGCTTTTCGCTGCTGGGCGCATTCGGCGCGACCGTCTGCCTGCTGCCGCCCCTGTTTACCCGTTATCAGGCGAAACCCGTACCTTTTGCCGCCTTGAGTGCCGCGCTCGGCAAACGCACCCGAAAACAACTTCCCCCGTCCTTCACTTATCCCGCAGCAGTTTTCCTGATGGTTTTCGCCGCCGTCGGACTGTGGCGCGGCAACTGGCACGACGACATCCGCCAATGGGTGAATATGCCGCCCGTACTGTTGTCGCAAATACAAAAAATCGGCACATTGGGCGGAACCGATTTCAGCGGTCAATATCTGGTTGCCGAAGCCGCAAGCGAAGACGCGCTGCTGTTAAAAAATGCCGAACTGCGCCGCGTCCTCGCCCCCCTGATTCGACAAGGCAAACTGAAAGGCATCCAATCGCTGGATCAGTTCATCCTGCCGACAGCCGAACAAAACCGCCTGAAACAATATTTGCGCGCGATTGCAGACAAACCCGGCAACTACCGCGCCCTGCACGAACTGGGCATTCCCGAAGACACGCTGAAATCCGCCCTGCTGCAAGCGGCCGACACGCCCGCCATCACGCTTTCAGACGGCATCGCCCTGCCTCTGGCGCAGGCTTGGAAACCTCTGTATCTCGGCGAAGCCGCACCGCACCGTTATGCCTCCGTTATCCGTCTGAACGGCTTGACCGAACCGGAAACCGTCCGTAAAACGGCGGAAACCATCCCGGGAATCAAATGGGCGGACAAGCGCGGCAGGCTCAACGAACTGTTCCGCCATACGCGCAATCAGGCGGCTTGGCTGAAATTGTCGTCTTACCTGTTGGCATGGCTGCTGCTGTGGCGGCTGTTTGACGCACGGCAGGGTGGAAAAATCCTCGCCGTCCCCATTGCTGCCGCCATCGGCACTGTTGCCGTATTGGGTTGGCTGGGCATACCCGTCAGCCTGTTTGCCATGTTCGGATTGCTGCTGGTTTCCGCCATCGGCATTGATTATGCCGTTTACGCGCTCAATGCCGGACACAGCACCGATGCGCGGCTGGGCGGTATGCTGCTTGCCGCGCTCACGACAGGCATCTCCTTCGTCCTGCTTGCCTTCAGCGGAACACCGGCCGTCGCCGCATTCGGCATAACCGTCGGCATCGGGGTCATATTGAACCTGTGGCTGGCGGCACGGCTGATGTACTCCGCCCCCGATACGCAGCATCCCGACCGTCAGCCGCCCTGCCGCCGTTTCCGCTTCAGACGGCATTTTTGAAAGGAACTTATGCGCCCGACCACGACCCTGCTTGCCCTATTGAGCGCAAAACTGCTCGCCGCCTGCGCCCCATATGCCCTACCCGTCCCCCAAACCCAACCGCGCCTTACCCAAGACGTACAATGGTTCAAATGGGAACGCTACAATAAGGGGCAAGAACCCGTGCAAACCGGCATACTGGCGGCCGAACAGCTTGAAGACGGCATCCGGTTTGTACAAACCGACATATTGGGCGCACCGGTTTCACGCCAGACTATCAACAGCGGCGGCTGGAAAAATGACGGGTTCGTGATGCCCAATATGCCGTCCCGCCGCCTGTTTGCCGCACTGCTCCCGCTGATAACTGCCGAAAATGCCGCGCCCCCCTATCCCGGCCTCAAACAGGCAGACGGCGGCGCATCCTTCTGCAAAGAAGGAACATTGTTCCGCTACCGCAATCGGGACATATGGTGCGTCAACCATACCAGCGGGCAATTTTTGATTACCCTACCCGACCAAACCCGCTGGTCGGTTACACCGATTGAACCATTATGAACATACCTGTTTACCTCGGAAGCCCTGCACTCACCAGCGCGTTGGGCAGCGGCCTGCACACCCACATCGACACCCTGCTGTCCCCTTCTTCCAAACCGGCACTGACATTTTCATCCGACTGGGTTGGCGGCAAAAACCTTGCCTTCGGTATGGTAAAAGAAATCCTGCGCCCCTTTTCAGACGGCACGCCCGCACACTGCCGCAGCCGCACCAACCGGCTGCTTTGGCACACGCTCGAACAAATCGAACCGCAAATCCGCGCCGCCATACGGCGGTACGGCGCAAACCGGATTGCCGTCGTTATCGGCACATCCACCGGCGGCGCGGATGAAAACATCCCGATGTTCCGACAGGCAGTGCAGGGAAAAGCCTGGCAAGGCCTCACGTTCAACCAATGCCAACACCTTATGAACGCGCCCGCCGATTTCATTGCCGACGCTTACGGGCTGAACGGTCTGCGTTATGTCGTTTCCACCGCCTGCACTTCCGGCGCGCGCGCATTAATCAGTGCCGCACGCCTGCTTCGCGCCGGTATGTGCGATGCGGTCGTCTGCGGCGGCGCAGACACACTCTCGCCGCTGACCGTCAATGGATTCGCCTCACTGGAAGTCTTGTCCCCAAACATTGCCAATCCTTTCTCCGCCAACCGTGACGGCATCAATATCGGCGAAGGCGCAGCCGTATTCATCATGACGCGCGATGCGGATTTTTCCGGCGGTATGCGGCTTCTGGGTTATGGCGCAAGCAGCGATGCCTACCATATTTCCACGCCGCGCCCCGACGCTCAAGGCGCAATTCTTGCCTTTCAGACGGCATTACAACACGCAAACCTTGCGCCCGAAGACATCGGCTGGATTAATCTGCACGGCACCGGGACGCACCACAACGACAGTATGGAAAGCCGCGCCGTTGCAGCGGTTTTCGGCAACAATACGCCCTGCACGTCCACCAAGCCGCAAACCGGACACACGCTGGGCGCGGCGGGCGCAATCGAAGCCGCGTTCGCGTGGGGCATTGCCGACCGGCAAAGCAATCCCGAAGGAAAACTTCCGCCCCAGCTTTGGGACGGGCAGAACGACCCCGACCTGCCCGCTATCAACCTGACCGGCAGCGGCAGCCGCTGGGAAACCGAAAAACGCATTGCCTCCAGCTCGTCATTTGCCTTCGGGGGAAGCAACTGCGTCTTAATCATCGGATGAAATAAGTTTGTCAATCCCACCGCTATGCTATACAATACGCGCCTACTCTTGACGGGTCTGTAGCTCAGGGGTTAGAGCAGGGGACTCATAATCCCTTGGTCGTGGGTTCGAACCCCACCGGACCCACCAATTCCCAAGCCCGGACGTATGTTTGGGCTTTTTTTCCGCCCTGTGAAACCAAAATGCTTTGAGAAACCTTGATGATGAAAAAAGTCAGCGTATTGATTGTTGCCAAAAACGAAGCAAACCACATTCGGGAATGTATTGAAAGTTGCCGTTTCGATAAAGAAGTTATCGTTATTGACGACCACAGCACCGACAATACTGCCGAAATTGCCGAGGGTTTGGGCGCAAAAGTCTTCAGACGGCATTTGAACGGGAATTTCGGAGCGCAAAAAACATTTGCCATCGAACAGGCAGGCGGAGAATGGGTTTTCCTGATTGATGCAGACGAACGCTGCACGCCGGAACTATCTGATGAAATCTCAAAAATTGTCCAAACCGGCGATTATGCCGCCTATTTTGTCGAACGCCGCAACCTTTTCCCCAACCATCCCGCCACACACGGCGCGATGCGTCCCGACAGCGTATGCCGTCTGATGCCGAAAAAAGACAGTTCGGTGCAAGGCAAAGTACACGAAACCGTACAAACCCCCTACCCCGAACGCCGTCTGAAGCATTTTATGTACCATTACACATACGACAACTGGGAACAATATTTCAACAAATTCAACAAATATACTTCCATTTCAGCCGAGAAATACCGAGAGCAGGGAAAGCCCGTGCGTTTCGTTAGGGACATTATCCTCCGCCCGATTTGGGGTTTTTTCAAAATTTATATCCTAAACAAAGGGTTTCTCGATGGGAAAATGGGTTGGATTATGTCCGTCAATCACAGCTATTACACGATGATTAAATATGTCAAACTATATTATCTGTACAAATCCGGCGGAAAATTTTAAATGGAAAAAGAATTCAGGATATTAAATATCGTATCGGCCAAGATTTGGGGCGGGGGCGAACAATATGTCTATGATGTTTCAAAAGCATTGGGACTTCGGGGCTGCACGATGTTTACCGCCGTCAATAAAAATAATGAATTGATGCACAGGCGATTTTCCGAAGTTTCTTCCGTTTTCACAACGCGCCTTCACACGCTCAACGGGCTGTTTTCGCTCTACGCACTTACCCGCTTTATCCGGAAAAACCGCATTTCCCACCTGATGATACACACCGGCAAAATTGCCGCCTTATCCATACTTTTGAAAAAACTGACCGGGGTGCGCCTGATATTTGTCAAACATAATGTCGTCGCCAACAAAACCGATTTTTATCACCGCCTGATACAGAAAAACACCGACCGCTTTATTTGCGTTTCCCATCTGGTTTACGATGTGCAAACCGTCGGCAATCCCTTTAAAGAAAAATACCGGATTGTTCATAACGGTATCGATACCGGCCGGTTCCCTCCCTCTCAAGAAAAACCCGACAGCCGTTTTTTTACCGTCGCCTACGCCGGCAGGATCAGTCCGGAAAAAGGATTGGAAAACCTGATTGAAGCCTGTGTGATACTGCATCAGAAATATCCTCAAATCAGGCTCAAATTGGCAGGGCACGGACATCCGGATTATATGTGCCGCCTGAAGCGGAACGTATCTGCTTCGGGAGCAGAACCATTTGTTTCTTTTGAAGGGTTTACCGAAAAACTTGCTTCGTTTTACCGCCAAAGCGATGTCGTGGTTTTGCCCAGCCTCGTCCCGGAGGCATTCGGTTTGTCATTATGCGAGGCGATGTACTGCCGAACGGCGGTGATTTCCAATACTTTGGGCGCGCAAAAGGAAATTATCGAACATCATCAATCGGGGATTCTGCTGGATAGGCTGACACCTGAATCTTTGGCGGACGAAATCGAACGCCTCGTCTTAAACCCCGAAGCAAAAAACGCACTGGCAACGGCAGGGCATCAATGCGTCGCCAACCGTTTTACCATCAACCATACCGCCGACAAATTATTGGATGCAATATAAGCCGCTTTCAGACGGCATATGCCGTCTGAAAGCCTTTGATGCAACAAACCGCCAAATTATATTCGTTCATTGAAAAGAAACACCCCGAATCCATCCTTCAAAATAAGAAAATCCCAATATCCCCCGATATTACGCAGCCTATTGGCAAAGTTTTGCAGCGTCTTCCCCGGCTTGTGCTGCCGAGTCAAGTGCTTTGTTACAATGTATAGTGGACTAACAAAAACCAGTACAGCGTTGCCTCGCCTTAGCTCAAAGAGAACGATTCTCTAAGGTGCTGAAGCACCAAGTGAATCGGTTCGGTACTATCTGTACTGTCTGCGGCTTCGTCGCCTTGTCCTGATTTTTGTTAATCCACTATACTATCTTCACATTTCTTAATAAATTTTATGAGTAACCATACTTCTTGGTCGTCCAAAATCGGTTTCGTCCTTGCTGCGGCAGGTTCGGCTATCGGTTTGGGCGCGATTTGGAAATTTCCTTATACGGCGGGCACCAACGGCGGCGCGGTGTTTTTCCTGCTGTTTTTGATATTTACTATCTTGGTCGCCCTACCCGTTCAGCTTGCCGAATTTTATATCGGGCGCACGGGCGGTAAAAATGCCGTCGATTCCTTCAGGGTTCTGCGTCCGGGTACGCGGTGGCTTTGGGTCGGGCGGATGGGCGTTGCCGCCTGCTTTATTTTGCTGTCGTTTTACAGCGTGGTCGGCGGATGGGTATTAAATTATGTCGTCCACAGTTTCACGGGGGCGGTTCATACCGGCGCGGACTTTGAAGCCCTGTTCGGCACAACGATTTCCAATCCGGCAGGTTCGCTGTCCTATCAGGCACTGTTTATGCTGATTACGGTTTGGGTGGTCAAAGGCGGGATTTCAGACGGCATTGAAAAGGCAAACCGTTATCTGATGCCGGGGCTGTTTATCCTCTTTATTGCGCTGGCAATCCGTTCGCTGACGCTGCCGGGTGCAATGGAGGGCGTGTCTTTCCTGCTCAAACCGAATTGGTCGTACTTTAAAGCCGATACAATGATTACGGCTTTGGGACAGGCGTTTTTTGCCCTGAGCATCGGCGTTTCCGCTATGATTACCTACGCTTCGTATTTGGGGAAAGATCAGGATATGTTCCGCTCGGGGCATACGATTATGTGGATGAACCTCTTGGTTTCGCTGTTGGCAGGTTTGGTGATTTTTCCGGCGGTGTTCGCCTTCGGTTTCGAACCGAGCCAGGGGCCGGGATTGATTTTTATCGTATTGCCGGCGGTGTTTATGAAAATGCCGTTCGGTACGGTTTTGTTTGCGGTATTTATGCTCTTGGTTGTTTTTGCCACGCTGACTTCGGCGTTTTCGATGTTGGAAACGGTCATTGCCGCAACCATCCGCCAAGACGAGCGCAAACGCAAAAAGCACACTTGGCTTATCGGCACGGCTATTTTCATTGTCGGCATCCCGTCCGCGCTGTCTTTCGGCGTATGGGGTGAGTTTAAGGTTTTCGGCAAAACCATTTTTGATTTGTGGGACTATGTTATTTCCGCCGTCATTATGCCGATTGGTGCTTTGAGTGTTTCCATCTTTACCGCCTGGATTCAGGACAAGCAGTCTGTGTTAAAAGATACCGGCGCGGGCAGCACCGTACCCCGAGCAGTGCTGCTGCTGTGGCTGAATACCTTGCGCTACCTCGCCCCGATTGCCATTATTATCGTTTTCGTCAATTCTTTGGGCATCCTTTAAAAATCCCGCCCAACGGCAAAATGCCGTCTGAAAGCCTTTCAGACGGCATTTTGCTTCAGGTTCAACCTATTTCGTTCAAAGTATTGTCCGGCATCAGCAGCCAAACTTTAAGCCGCCTGCTTTCGGCAACCGACCGTATCAGCGGCAAATCCATCACGGAAAACGCCGTCGACAAGGCATCGGCAACCGCCGCATCATCCGCCATTACGCTGATGCTTTTATAACGAGGCGTACTCACGCCGGTTCGCGGATCGAACAAATGGGTAAACCTGCCCGCCTTGTCCATCACCGTCCCATAGCCGCCCGAAGTGGCAAACGCCTTGTCTTTCATCGTGATATTTGCCAACACGCCTTCTTCGTCGTCCGGATTGCGGATGCCGACATTCCAAGTCCGTTTACCGTTTGTATCAAACCCGCGGATTTCACCCATATCGACCAGCGCGGCAGGCACGCCGTTTGCTTTAAGCAGCGCAACAACCTTGTCTGTGATATAGCCTTGCGCGATACCGTTCAAGGACAAACCCATACCCTTTTCGGCAAAACGGATTTCACGGTCGTCAAACGAGACTTTGCCGAAGCCGACCCGCTTCAGGGCTTCATCCACGCTGTTTTGAGGCGGCGGCGTTTCCGCATCGGGATGGGCGGAAAAATAATCAGCATACAGTTTCCACAAAACCTGCACTGTCGGATCGAATGCCCCGCCGGTCAAAGTATGCATCTCCCGGCAAATGCTCAACAGTTCCAAGAAATCCGCCGGAGGCGAAGTCAGATAACCGTCCCTGTTCAGGCGGCTAATCAGACTGTCTTCACGGTAAAGACTGAACATTTTTTCCAAACGCGCCACTTCCGCCAAAACCTTATTGACCAAATCCGCCGCCTGTCTGTCGTCCACACCGAACAGACGGAGCTCCGCACCGGAACCCAGCGCGACACCTTTCCAGAAAAACACATTTTCATTGCGTTTTTCATCATCGGCGGCAAAAGGATTCGGCAGGAAAGAAACCGCCGCGCCCGCCGCCGCAACGGCGGCAACCGTCAAAAAACGCCTGCGCCCGAAATGCCTGCCCATACCGCCTCCTAAACCGACACTGCCGCCTTGATATGCGGATGAGGGTCGTAACCTTCCAACTCAAAATCTTCAAATTTGAAAGCAAACAAATCTTTGACTTCAGGATTGATTTTCATCACAGGCAAGGCGCGCGGTTCGCGTTCCAACTGCAATGCGGCCTGCTCGAAATGATTGCGGTACAGGTGCGCGTCGCCAAACGTATGGACAAACTCGCCTACTTCCAGTCCGCACACTTGCGCCATCATCATCGTCAAAAGCGCGTAGCTGGCAATATTAAACGGCACGCCGAGGAAAATATCCGCACTGCGCTGGTAAAGCTGGCAGGACAGTTTGCCGTCGGCAACGTAAAACTGAAACAGCGCGTGGCAAGGCGGCAAGGCCATCTCATCGACCAAAGCCGGATTCCACGCCGACACAATCAGGCGGCGCGAATCGGGGTTTTTCTTAATTTGTTCCACCACATTGGCAATTTGGTCGATATGCCTGCCGTCGGGCGCGGGCCAGCTGCGCCATTGGTAGCCGTAAACTGGGCCCAAGTCGCCGTTTTCGTCCGCCCATTCGTCCCAAATGGAAACATTATTGTCCTTCAGGTATTTGATATTGGTATCGCCTTTGAGAAACCAAAGCAGCTCGTGGATAATCGAACGCAGATGCAGCTTTTTGGTCGTCAGCAGCGGAAAACCTTTGCCCAAGTCAAAACGCATCTGATAACCGAATACGGAGCGCGTGCCCGTACCGGTACGGTCTGATTTGTCCGTACCGTTGTCGAGGACGTGGCGCATCAAGTCCAAATAGGCCTTCATCATCATCTTTCATCAAATTAAACGGCGCATATTGTAACATTTCCAGCCAACGCCCGAGTCCGAACAAACGCGCAGGCCGCCCCGCCTGACGATAAAAACGCGAGTACGGTCAGGCAGGATTGTTGACAATTTCTATTCTTTCCCACGGGGAATCGGGCTTAAAAACAAAATTACCTTGATTGTAATCAAAAAATCTAGTTTAATTACTTAGAATAAAATTCCAATAATATTTTTATTTGCGAAATTAATTTATGATTATTGATTGATTATCGGCAATAAACATCAACAATTGAAAATATGGAAAAAATAATGTCAACAATTTGTGCCAAATCGGGCTTGGCATCAGAAAAAAATAGGTTTATATTGCTACCTACAAATTTGTTTTCCCATTAGTACAATATCAACCAAAAGGAGTATCCGAATGACTGACCTGAACACCCTGTTTGCCAACCTCAAACAACGCAACCCCAATCAGGAGCCGTTCCATCAGGCGGTTGAAGAAGTCTTCATGAGCCTCGATCCGTTTTTGGCAAAAAATCCGAAATACACCCAGCAAAGCCTGCTGGAACGCATCGTCGAACCCGAACGCGTCGTCATGTTCCGCGTAACCTGGCAGGACGATAAAGGACAAGTCCGAGTCAACCGGGGCTACCGCATTCAAATGAGCTCCGCCATCGGTCCTTACAAAGGCGGTCTGCGCTTCCACCCGACCGTCGATTTGGGCGTGTTGAAATTCCTCGCTTTTGAACAAGTCTTCAAAAACGCCTTGACCACCCTGCCTATGGGCGGCGGCAAAGGCGGTTCCGACTTCGACCCCAAAGGCAAATCCGATGCCGAAGTAATGCGCTTCTGCCAAGCCTTTATGACCGAACTCTACCGCCACATCGGCGCGGACACCGATGTTCCGGCCGGCGACATCGGCGTAGGCGGACGCGAAATCGGCTACCTGTTCGGACAATACAAAAAAATCCGCAATGAATTCACTTCCGTCCTGACCGGCAAAGGTTTGGAATGGGGCGGCAGCCTGATTCGCCCTGAAGCGACCGGCTACGGCTGCGTCTATTTCGCACAAGCCATGCTGCAAACCCGCAACGATAGTTTTGAAGGCAAACGCGTACTGATTTCAGGCTCCGGCAACGTGGCGCAATACGCCGCCGAAAAAGCCATCCAACTGGGTGCGAAAGTGCTGACCGTTTCCGACTCCAACGGCTTCGTCCTCTTCTCCGACAGCGGTATGACCGAAGCGCAACTCGCCGCCTTGATCGAATTGAAAGAAGTCCGCCGCGAACGGGTTGCCACCTACGCCAAAGAGCAAGGCTTGCAATACTTTGAAAACCAGAAACCGTGGGGCGTTGCCGCCGAAATCGCCCTGCCCTGCGCGACCCAAAACGAATTGGACGAAGAAGCCGCCAAAGCCCTGTTGGCAAACGGCTGCTACGTTGTTGCGGAAGGTGCGAACATGCCGTCAACTTTGGGTGCGGTCGAGCAATTTATCAAAGCCGGCATCCTCTACGCCCCGGGCAAAGCCTCCAACGCCGGCGGCGTGGCAACTTCGGGCTTGGAAATGAGCCAAAACGCCATCCGCCTGTCTTGGACGCGCGAAGAAGTGGACAGCCGACTGTTCGGCATTATGCAAAGCATCCACGAGTCCTGCCTGAAATACGGCAAAGCCGGCGACAAAGTGAACTACGTCAACGGTGCGAACATCGCCGGCTTCGTCAAAGTTGCCGATGCGATGCTGGCGCAAGGCTTCTAAGCAAACGCCGCCGCCCCGCAAACCGAATGCCGTCTGAACCGCAAATGCTGTTCAGACGGCATTTCCTTATCCGCCCGTTCAAATCGGGTGAGACTACCGATACATCTGAATATGCTATGCCGTCTGAACGGCATTCACACCGCCCAATCCTGCACGCGCTTCAAATCGTTTTGCGCCAAAGTATCCGCGTGGCGGTTACGGCTCTGATATTCCCTGTCTTTCAAGATGCTGCTCGCCACATAATTCAAATGGGACTTTGCCGCCTCCGAAGCCTCGACCTGCCGGCGGTTCGATATCGCCTCATACAGCACGCGGTGCTGCGCCATCAGTTTCGGACGCGGATCTTCTTCCTGATTCAGGTAAATAAGGCTGCTGCGCGTCTGCCGGTACAGCATTTTCAACAAACCACCCGACAAATGGCTGAACAACAAATTGTGCGCCGCATCCGCAATCGTCTGATGAAAGCTGACATCGGCTTCGCCCTGATGTTCCAAATTGCCGCTTCCGCACGCTTCCTCAAACTTTTCAAGCCAAAACCGAATCCGCTTCAAATCGGCATCCGTGCGGCGTTCTGCCGCCAATGCCGCCATACAGCCCTCAATATGGCAACTGAAATCAAAAACATCCTGCTCCCAATTGGAATGCTTGCCCAAAAGCTCCTGCCAACTTTTCAGGAAATCCTGCTGCGGTTTGACGGAAACATAATAGCCGTCGCCCTGCCGCGCTTCCAAAACCTGACGGGCGACCAAAATATTCAATGCCGACCTGACCGACGGACGCGAAACGCCGAACTCTTCCGCCAAAACACGCTCCGGGGGGATCTTGCCCCCTTCCGCGTAAATGCCTTCCGCAATGCGCTCCTCCAGCACCGACAACACCTGATCGCTGATTTTCTGCGGCCTTATCAGTTTCATCACCCCCTCCTTTAAAAGATTCTTTGCCGAACCCTTCCAAAATACATCAAACATCAAATTGGACTGACCAATCAGGGCGGATTCTAATGACCCGCCGTTCCCGCCGTCAACGGCATTTACCTCGCACCACCCCTGAAATACAGGAAAAAACTACATCAAACTACATTTTTTATTCGCATAATTTATTGTTTTAATTATATTTAAACAAAAACCTCCGCTTCAAACCTGCCGCACCGCCCAAAAATATATTGACCTGAATATTAAAGTTTCGTAAAGTAATGCAACGTTGCTTTAATTGGTTTGACCACTATTGCCGACGATTAGAAAAATATTTCCGGAGATGCCCAATTATGGAAACTTGGATTCAAAACTACACGGCGATAGGAGGCAGCCTGTATCTGACTGCCGCCGCCGCACTCTTACCCATCGTCTTTTTCTTTGCCGCGCTGACCGTCCTGAAGCTCAAAGGCTATCAGGCGGGGCTTTATACGCTGCTGATTGCGCTTGCCGTTGCCGTATTCGGCTTCGGGATGCCGGCGGGTATGGCGGTTTCTTCCGCGCTGTACGGCTTCGCTTACGGCTTGTGGCCGATTGCCTGGATTATCGTTACCGCCGTGTTCTTATATAAAATTACCGTAAAAACAGGGCAGTTCGATATTATCCGCGCCTCTGTTATTTCAATTACAGAAGACCAACGCCTGCAAATGCTGCTAGTCGGCTTCTCCTTCGGCGCATTCCTCGAAGGCGCGGCAGGCTTCGGCGCGCCGGTGGCGATTACCGCCGCTTTGCTGGTGGGCTTGGGCTTCAATCCGCTCTACGCCGCAGGTTTGTGTTTGATTGCCAACACCGCGCCCGTGGCTTTCGGCGCGATGGGCATTCCGGTTTTGGTTGCCGGACAAGTGTCCAACCTCGATCCTTACCACATCGGTCAGGTCGCCGGCCGCCAACTTCCTATCCTGTCAGTCATCGTACCCTTCTGGCTGGTTGCCATGATGGACGGTATGCGCGGCATACGCCAAACTTGGCCTGCCGTTCTGGTTGCCGGCGTATCCTTTGCCACAACCCAATTCATTACCGCCAACTTCATCGGCCCCGAGTTGCCTGACGTTACCTCCGCATTGGTCAGCCTGATCTGCCTGTCTGCTTTCCTGAAAAAATGGCAACCTGAAGAAATCTTCACGTTCAACGGTATGAAAAAACCGTCCGAACGCAAAGCGGGCGAATACACGGCAGGACAAATCATCAAAGCCTGGTCGCCTTTTGCCATCCTGACCGTTTTCGTCAGCGTGTGGACGATTAAAGGCGTTAAAGAGGCTTTGGGCGTTGCCACCGTCAAATTCGACTGGCCGATGCTGCACAACTTGGTACAAAAAGCCGCGCCCATCGTCAGCGAACCGACCCCATACGCCGCCGTGTTCAAAATCGACTTCCTCGGCGCAGTCGGTACGGCAATCCTGTTTGCTTCCATCGTTTCTGCCGCTTTACTGAAAATGAAACCTTCCGAAGCCGTCGGCACGTTCTTTGAAACGCTCAAAGAACTGCGTCTGTCCATCCTGTCTATCGGTTTGGTACTCGGTTTCGCATTCGTGGCAAACTATTCAGGACTGTCGTCCACATTGGCACTCGTCCTCGCCGCTACCGGTGCCGTGTTCCCGTTCTTCTCGCCGTTCCTCGGCTGGCTGGGCGTATTCCTGACCGGTTCGGACACTTCCGCAAACGCCTTATTCGGTTCTTTGCAGGCAAGTACGGCGCACCAAATCGGCGTTACCCCCGAATTGACCGTTGCCGCCAACACCACCGGCGGCGTAACCGGCAAAATGATCTCCCCTCAATCCATCGCCATCGCGTGTGCGGCGGTCGGTTTGGAAGGCAAAGAATCCAACCTGTTCCGCTTCACCGTAAAACACAGTTTGATTTTCTGTAGCTTTGTCGGCTTCCTGACCCTCCTGCAGGCCTATGTTTTGCCGTGGACGCTGATTTTCTTTAATAAATAACCCGTCTCTCAAAATGCCGTCTGAAGCCGTTTCCGCTTCAGACGGCATTTTTTTATCCGGCCGATACATTCATTATTGATGTATGTTAAATAAAGTGCAACTTCTGATACATCGTTCAGTTTAGTTTTATATACTACTTTAGTACTAATACAACAACCCTCCATTTAAGTAGGTCAGATATGAAAACCTCCCGTTTCCTACTCCTCCCCCTCGCAGCCGCGCTCAGCCAAGTATGGGCAGCCCCTGTTGCGGAAGAAACCGCCGAGCTCTCCCCCGTTACCGTTACCGGGACGCAGCAGCAAAAAGCCAACACAGTCAAATTCAATCCTAAAGCCACCCTCCAGCCCCTGCCGGCAGGGGATGGCGCAGACCTTTTACAATCCGTCCCCAATATGAGCATCATCCGCAAAGGCGGCAGCTCGGGCGATCCATTGTTCCGAGGTTTGGGCGGCTCGCGCCTTGCCATCAATGCAGACGACCAGTTCGTTTACGGCGGCTGTTCCAACCGCATGGACCCGCCCACTTCTTATATCCACCCCAGCACCTTTGACGAAGTTGTCGTTACCAAAGGTCCGCAAACCGTTACCCAAGGGATGGGCTTGATCAGCGGTTCGGTTCATTTCGTCCGTAAAGATCCGACCTTCCACGAACAACCCTACTCCTTCAACGGCAGTACCACATTAGGCAGCAGCGGCAGACGCGATGCCTCCTTTGAAGCCGGTGCAGGCGGCAAATACGGTTATGCCCGCCTCAATGTCTCACATAACGAATCCGACGACTATAAAGACGGAGCAGGCAACCGCGTACATTCCAACTTCAAACGCGACGGCCAAATGGTTCAGTTGGGCGTTACCCCGACCGAAAACACCACCATCGCCGGTACATACGAACGCAGCCGCGGTAAGGCCGCCTACGCCGACCGTATGATGGACGGCAGCAAATTCGACCGCGAAGCATGGAATATCCGCATCAGCCAACGCAATATCACACCGTGGTTGAGCGAAATCGAGGCACGCTACGGTTCCAGCGAAATCGACCACGTTATGGACACCTACAGCCTGCGTACCATCCGCGACTCCTCTACCGGTATGCAGATTAAAAAAGCCAATAACCCCAAACGCCGCACCGATACCGGCAATCTCAAAGCCGTATTCGACTGGGACAACGTCAACCTTCAAACCGGCATCGACTATATGCGCGACCGCCATACCGAACGCAACGGCAATGAAAACTACGCTTCGAGTCCTTTCAAGCCTACCCAAAGTTTTGACCAACTGGGCGGCTTTGCCGAAGCGGCTTGGCAACGTACCGACAAGCAAAAACTGATTGCCGGTTTGCGGCACGACCAAGTAACAGGCACATACGAAACCAAGGCAGACTCCGATCCCCTCAAAAAAACCAAATATCCTTTGACTTCCGGCTTTTTCCGTTTCGAGCAAACAACAGGCAATACCAAATACTACGCAGGTTTAGGCATCGCCCAACGTGCGCCCGACTACTGGGAACGCAAAAAATCGGAAAACCTCCGACTCCGAAAAGAAACCAACCGCCAACTTGATGCAGGGCTGATTTGGAACAGCGGAAATTGGCACGTCTCCGCCTCTGTATTTGCAGGCAAGGTTGACGATTTCATCATAGTCGAACCAAAACCGATGACGCATCATACCGCCGGCAGCGCGTCGGCACCTAGCCATCACACGGGACACCACCACACAGGACCCACTCCGACGGCACCGGCAACAGGTGTGCCCGCCGGCAGCCATACTCCGACGACACCGGCAGCAGGCGGACACTCTGGCACACCGGCAGCAGGCGGACACGCCGGCCATCATCATGGTCCAGACTTGAGCGCGCGCAATATCGATGCCATCCGTCTGGGCGGCGAACTTGAAGTGAAATGGCAGTTTGCACCAAACTGGAGCATCAGCAGCAACCTTGCCTACACGCGCGGTAAAAACACGACCGACAATCTGCCGCTTGCACAAACACCTCCGCTCGAATGGAACAACACCCTTGCCTTCGACAACGGCAAATTCAGCGCGGGCGTATTGTGGAAACTGGTTGCCAAGCAAAACCGCTACGCCAAAGGACAGGGCAACATCATCGGTCAGGACATCGGCGCATCCGCAGGCTTCGGCGTGCTTTCCGTCAATGCAGGTTGGAAATTCAACAAATACGCCACCCTGCAAGCTGGTGTGGACAATGTGTTCAACAAAACCTATGCCGAATTCGTCAGCAGGAGCGGAGGATTTGTCGATCCTGCCGCCGGCATCAAAACCACCCGCGTGAACGAACCCGGCCGCACCGCTTGGTTAAGGCTGCAAGCCAAGTTCTAAACGCTTGCATTTTAAAATGCCGTCTGAAACGGAGTCCGTTTCAGACGGCATACCTTACAAGGCGGACAACCTGCCGGCATTGCCTTTTGTTACCCGCCTCTTTAACGCATTAATATCTATATTTTAATAACAGCCGAACCAATCTTAAATACTGATTACGACGGCTGTTGTAACGGCAACATTTTGCCAAATCCCGCCGCCAAACCACCAAAAGGAAAAATCATGCATACCCCCCCCGCACTTCACGCACCGCGCTTGCCGTATCATCCGCACTTATGCTGTTATGCGCCGCGCACGCCTCCGCCGCAGACCTTGCCGCCCTTCCGGAAATACACGTCAAAGAACCGGGGAAACAAACGGCTTCCAACTACACCATCCCCGCCTCATCTGCAGCCACAGGCATCAGGCTGACCCAGCGTGAAACACCGCAATCCCTGTCTGTCGTAACGGCAAAACAAATCGAAGACCAAGGCTTGGACAGCCTGCAGGACGTATTGAAACAAACACCGGGCGTGTTCCACAGCAAAATGGGCAACAACGTCTCCGGCCACAGCCAATTTATTTCGCGCAGTCAGGCGATTGACAGCATTTCCGTGGACGGCGCGCCCAAATTCCTTTACGAGGGTAAAGCCATCCGCCGCAGTACCAACAATCTGGACAGCACGTTGTATGACCAAGTCGTCGTCGTGCGCGGCGCAAGCGGTTTGTCCAACGGCGGTATGGGCGAACCGGGCGGTACGGTTGCTTTGAAACGCAAAAAACCGACTGCCAAGCCTGCCGTCAGCGTCGAAACCGGTGTCGGTTCGTGGAAACACTACCGCTTCGTCCTTGATGCCAATCAGCCTTTAAATGCAGACAATACCTTGCGCGGTCGCGCTATTTTGGTCAGCGACCACGGCGGCGATTACCTACCGAACACATCGCGCCACAATCATACGTTCTACGGCATTCTGTCCTACGACCTCGCCCCTCAGACCCAATGGAATATCGGTACGGAAATACACCGTTTCCGCAATAAGGGCAGCTCGCGTTTCAGCTATCTGACGGCAGCAGGCAATAAGAAAGACGGATTCATACCGTTTGAGGCTTCGCCGCGCAGCAATTCCTCGGCAAAATGGGCTTACGGCAAAGACACCGGCGCCGAAGTATTCACGTCCCTCAGCCATGAGTTTGACAACGGCTGGAAACTGACGGGCAATTACAGCTATCTGGCAGGTAAAAGCGACATCGTTTCAGGCATTGCCGGTACATACGAAATCAATACCGACTACTCCGCGCTTTTCACTTCAGACCGCGACCGCAGCAAATACCGCGACCAGAATTTTTCCCTGATTTTGGACGGCGACTATCCGGCATTGGGCCGCTCGCACGAATTTAATGCGGGCATCAGCTATCAGGACAACAAAGAAAACCTGTCTTTCTATGAAGAAGGCGAATCGACGATTCCCGATTTGCGTAAATTTGACGGCAATATCGCCAAACCCGATATGCCGTATTCGCGCGATGGTTTTACCGATATGAAAAACCTGTCGGTTTACGGCTCGACCCGTTTCAAACTGACCGACAGGCTGGCATTAATCGGCGGCGGACGTTTTGTAGATTGGCGGTACCGTTACAGCACTGAGCGCAACAAATTTGCTTACAGCAGCCACAAACAAAACGTTTTCATTCCTTATTTGGGCGCAACTTACGACATAGCCGGCAATCTGACCGCTTATGCGTCTTACACCACCATCTTCCGTCCGCAAGTGCGTTACCTGACCAAAGACGGCAAACCGCTCGAACCGCAACGCGGCAAAACATATGAACTCGGCTTAAAAGCCTCGTGGTTTGGCCGTCTGAATGCTTCCGCATCCGCCTTTATGAACAAACGCGACCATTTGGGCGTGGTTGCAGGCAAATTCGCGAATGGTAAGGACAAATACTACCGTGCAGCCGACAACACTACAACAAAAGGCGTGGAACTCTCTATCGGCGGCCGCTTGAACGACAGATGGCTGCTGAATGCGTCTTATGCACGTTCCAAAATCAAAAACAGCGAAGGCAGGCAACTGCATCCGTCTTATCCGGTTCATTTGTTCAAACTCTTTACCGCGTATGACCTAACCGACCGTTTGAACCTGGGCGCAAACGTCAACTGGCAAAGCCGCAGCCACACGCTGGACGAATATCCCGCAGATATCAACCCGGCTGCCGCAGCCGCATTGACCCAACGCCCATACGCCACGCTGGATTTGACCGCGCATTACAAAATCGGCAAATCCACCCGCATCGGTTTGGACTTTGAAAACGTGTTCAACAAACGCTACCGCACCATGCCCGACATCCATGTTTACGGCACGCCGCGCAGCCTGACCGCAACCGTCAAACATACCTTCTAAACGGATACGGCCTGCCGTCTTGAAAGGCAGGCCGGCACCGGAAACCGTTTTAAAGAAAGAAATGCCGTCTGAAACCTTATCGTTTCAGACGGCATTTGGTTGCCCGGGCGGTTATTTGTCGGTTTGGGTATCCCGTTTTAATCCGCCGCCGAGCGCCTTGTACAAATCGGCAAGGTTTTCGGCGCGGGTCAGTTGTGCCGACAAAGCCGCACCTTCCGCCGAATAGCTGCTGCGTTCCGCATCGAGCAAGTCGAGCGCGCCGGATACGCCGTGTTTGTAACGCAGGCCGACCAAGCGCAACGCTTCTTTAGAGGCGCGGCTTTGTTTGCTTAAAGCGTCATAGGCTTTATCCAGCTGCTCGCGCGCCGCCAATGCGTTTGCCACGTCTTGAAATGCGGATTGGACGGCGGCTTCATAGGCAACGATTTGTGCCTGTTGGCGCAGTTTGGCTGCATCAAGGTTCGCCTTGTTCGTACCCCAGGTAAAAATCGGCAGGGTAATAGACGGCGCAAACGACCAAACGCCGGTGCCGCTTTTGAACAGCCCGCCCAATTCGGCAGAACCCGTACCGACGCTTCCGGTCAGGCGGATGGATGGGAAAAAGGCGGCGCGTGCCGCACCGATATTGGCGTTTGCCTGTTTGAGCGCGTGTTCGGCGGCACGGATGTCGGGACGGTCGAGCAATACTTCGGAACTCAAACCGGCCGGCAGTTTTTCAACAAAAAACTGCTTGTCTAGAGGCAAACCGGCGGGCAGGTCGTCGGGTATCGGTTGGTTAATCAAGGTTGCCAAGGCATTGCGCGCCTGCTCGCGGCTGCGGACGGCATGGGCATAATCGGCTTTGGCAGATTCAATCAAGGCTTCCTGCTGGCGCAGGGCGACGGCGGAAATCACGCCTGCCTTGTAACGCAATTCGGACAGCTTGTAGGTTGCTTCGCGCGTTTTCAAGACACGCTGCGCCAAGGACATCGCTTCTTCGGCATAACGTTCGTTGAAATAGGCTTTGGCAACGGTGGCAATCAGGCTCAAATGTGCCGCATCGCGGTTGGCGGTGCTGGCAAAATAGCCTTGCAGTGCTGCCTCGCTGCTGCTGCGGACGCGTCCGAACAGGTCGAGTTCGTAAGATGCCGCACCCAGTCCGACATTGTAGCTGCTGCTGACATTTCCGCCGTCCAAGCTGCCTTGACGCGAGCCGTTCGCATTGGCGGCAAGCGTGGGCAGAAGGTTGTTGCGTTCGATCATATATTGTTTGCGGTAGATTTCGCTGTTCAATACGGCGGTACGCAAACTGGTATTGCGCTCGAGTGCGATGTCGATCAGCTTTTGCAGGCGCGGATCGGCAAAATAGTCGTGCCAACCCAAATCGACGGCGCGGATGCCGCTGTCGGCGGTATCGTTTTTGAACGTTTCCGCAACTTCAACTTTGGGCTGCCCGTATTGGGGAATCATCGTGCAGGCAGACAATGCAAAGGCTGCCGCAACAGAAGTTAAGGTGGTTTTCAATGTAGTATCCATAAAAAAGTCCCGATGCCGTCTGAAGCCCCAAGCGTTCAGACGGCATTTTGCTTAATATTGTTTATCGTCCGGACCGGTGATGCCCGCTTCGGCAGCGTGTTTTACCGCCATTTCATGCTCGTGCGCAGTTTCTTTGAAGAATTTGCGCACCACCACATAGAAAAGCGGAACAAGGAACACGGACAAGAGTGTGCCGATGAGCATCCCCCAGAATACGGTCGTACCGATGGCGCGCTGGCTGGCAGAACTTGCACCACCGGCAATATACAGGGGAACCACGCCCAAAATAAAGGCGAACGAAGTCATAATAATCGGACGGAAACGCAGGCGGGCCGCTTCCAAAGCGGCTTCGACCGCGCTTTTGCCTTGTGCTTGAAGGTCTTTGGCAAACTCGATAATCAGAATCGCGTTTTTCGCACTCAAACCCATCACGGTAACGAAACCGACTTGGAAGTAGATGTCGTTGGCAAACGAGGGAACGCTGCCCAACAGTCCTTCAAACAAATTGCGCCCGGTTACACCCGCAGCCGCACCGATCAAACCCAACGGAATCACAAGGATGACCGCCAGCGGAATCGACCAGCTTTCATAAAGCGCGGCAAGTACCAAAAATACGGCTGCAACCGCCAAACCGTACAAAATCAGGGTTTGCGAACCGCCTTTTGCCTCTTCGCGCGACTGTCCGCCCCACTCCAGGCTGTAACCGCCGCCCAATTCGTCAACCATTTTCTGCACCGCCTCCATAGCCTGTCCGGTAGAAACGCCGGTTGCGGGCGAAGCGGACAGCTCCATCGAGGGATAACCGTTGAAACGGACGCTCTGTTCCGTACCGTTTTCCCAAGAAACGGTGGCAATGGTGGAAAGCGGTACGGCAATGCCGGATTTGTTCGGCACGGTCAGGTTCAAAATATCGGCAGGCTGCATACGGGCATCCCCGTCTGCCTGCACCATCACGCGCTGCAGACGGCCTTGGTTCGGGAAGTCGCTGACATAAGACGAACTCAGCGCGCTTGCCAATGCGGTGCGGATGTCGGCAAACGAAACGCCTTGCGCCGCCGCTGCGGCACGGTTGATGTCGATTTTCAACTGCGGCGCGTCTTCCAAACCGCCGGCACGGACGGTGCTCGGGTTAAACAAACCGCTGGTACGCATTTTTTGAATCAGCTCGTTGCGTTTCGCCAGCAATGCGGTATGACCGGTATTGTTGCGATCTTGCAGGTTGATGGTCAGACCCGAACCGTTGCCCAACTCCATAATCGGAGGCGGAACGATGGCGATGCCGAAACCGTCTTTAAGCGTCCCCATCATCATACCCGTCAGCTTGCCGGCAACCGCAACGGCATCGCTGCCGGGGGTTTTACGTTCGTCCCAATCCTTAAGCATCGCAAAACCCATCGCCATATTCTGACCGCTGCCCGAAAAGCTGAAGCCGGAAACGGTAATGATGTTTTCAATTTCAGGAATACTTTTTGCCAACTGCGTTACTTGCTCCAGCGTCGCATCGGTACGCTCTTTGGTCGCACCCGCAGGCAGTTGCACGCTGACCATAACGAAGCCTTGGTCTTCGGTCGGCAAGAATGAGGTCGGCAGGCGCATAAACAGGAATACGCCCACAACCGCCAAGCCGATATAAACAACCATCATTCGCACAGTCTTACGCAAAACTTTGGCAACCCGGCCTTCGTAACCGTGTGTCCAGTTGTCGAATTTTTTGTTGAACCAACCGAAGAAACCTTTTTTCTCTTCGTGATGCCCTTTCGGGATTGCCTTCAACATTGTGGCACACAAAGCAGGGGTAAGGGTCAGCGCAAGGAAGGCGGAGAATGCGATTGATGCCGCCATAGTCAGTGCAAACTGTTTATAGATATTGCCCGTCGCGCCGCTGAACATCGCCAAAGGCACGAACACGGAAATCAATACGGCGGTAATACCGATAACCGCGCCGGAAATCTGACCCATCGCCTTTTTGGTGGCTTCTTTAGGCGGCAAACCTTCCGCCGCCATAATGCGCTCGACGTTTTCGACGACCACAATCGCATCGTCGACCACGATGCCGATGACCAAAACCATCGCAAACATCGTCAATACGTTAATCGACATACCCATATAAGAGATGAAGGCGAAACCGCCCAACAGGGAAATCGGTACGACGATGGTCGGAATCAGCGTATAACGGATGTTTTGCAGGAAGAGATACATTACGACAAACACCAGCACCATCGCTTCGATTAAAGTGTGAATCACTTTTTCAATCGAAATTTCGACGAATTTGGAAGTATCGTAAGGGGTTTTCCAGCCCATACCCTGCGGAAAGTATTTTCCCAACACCGCCATACGTTCTTTAACCGCCTTTGCCGTCGCCATCGCATTGCCGCTGTTGGACAGCATCACCGCCATACCGGTGGTATTTACACCGTTCAGACGGGTTGAGGAAGAATAGTCTTCCATACCCAATCCGACCCTCGCCACATCCTTCAGGTAAACATTAGAACCGTCGGTATTGGCGCGGAGGATGACGTTGCCGAATTCTTCTGCCGTACCCAACTGCCCCTGCGCCGTTACGGTAGCCGTAACCGTCTGTCCGCGAACGGCGGGAAGCGAACCGATAGAACCTGCGGAAATTTGGATATTCTGTGCCGACAGCGCGCTACCGACATCGGCAAACGACAAATTGTAGTTTTGCAGTTTCTTAGGATCGACCCAAATCCGCATCGCGCGTTGCGCGCCGAACAGGCGCACCTGCCCCACGCCTTCGATACGCTGCAGTTCGGGAACGATATTGCGCTGCGCGTAGTCGTTCATCTCTTCGGTTGACTGCACATCCGACGAAAGCATCACAATCATCAGGAAATTGGAACGCGCCTTGGATACGGTTACGCCGTATTGCTGGACGGTTGCCGGCAGCGTGCTCAATACTTCGGAAAGCTTGTTCTGCACTTCCACCTGCGCCAGATTCTCGTCGGTATCGGGCGTAAAGGTCAGGCTCACGCTGCCGCTGCCGCTCGAATCGGCGGAAGTGGACATATAATCCAAACCTTCCACGCCGTTCATATTCCGCTCGATCACGGAAAGCACGCTGTCTTCCATTACCTGCGCGGACGCACCCGGATAAGTGGCGTGCAAAGTAATGGTCGGGGCGGCAACAGACGGATATTGCGAAACAGGCAGGCTTTTGATGCCGAAAATACCCGCCGCAATAATGAAAATCGAAATAACCCACGCGAAAATGGGGCGGTCGATAAAAAATTTAGCCATCGATGCCTTCCTTATTCCGCTTCAGAAGCAGGTTTGGCTTCAGATGCCGTCTGAACGCCGGCTTGAGGGGCAGAGGCTTGGTTTTCAGACGGCATCCATTCTTTAGGCGTTACCTTTTTCGCCCCCGTCATACCGGCGATACTGATGCCTTCCACAACCACCTTGTCCCCGTCCTTCAGACCTGATGTAACAATCCAATTCGCACCCTGCTGTTGGGCGACCGTTACCTCGCGGGGTTCCATACCGCCTTGGGCGTTCACAATCATCACGGTATCTTTCGTACCGCGCGTTACCGCCTGCTGCGGAACGATGAATGCATTATCCACCGCCACTTGATCCATCAGCACGCGCACATACAGGCCAGGCATCAGGATATTCTGATCGTTCGGTACGGCGGCGCGCAGGGTAATCTGACCGGTCGATTCGTCAACGGTCGGATCGGCAAACAGCAGGCGGCCTTTTTCAGGATAAACCGTGCCGTCGTCAAATTTGATGCCGACCGCAATCGCACCATCCGCCGCCAGCAGCTTGCCCTCGGCAACCTGTTGGCGCAGTTTCATCACTTCGGATGCAGACTGGGTAACGTTCACATACATCGGATTGGTTTGGCGGATGGTTGCCAGCACGGTCGTATCGCCCGCATTTAACAGCGTACCTTCGGAAACTTTGGACTGGCCGATAAAGCCGGAAATCGGCGCGGTAATGCGCGAACGGTTCAGGCTGATGCCGGCAGATTTGATCGCCGCCTGCGCCGCTTTAACGCCTGCCTCGGCAGAACGTTTCGCCGTTACCGCAGCATCATACTCTTGTTTACTGATGGCATCGGCGGCAACCAGCGGTTTGTAACGCGCCAAATCCGCATCCGCTTTGGCAAGCGTTGCCTGTGCCGTTGCCAGTTGCGCGCGCGCGCTTTCCAGACTTGCTTCATAAGTGGAACTGTCGATCTGATACAGCGGCTGTCCGGCACGGACATAACTGCCTTCTTGGAACAGGCGTTTTTGGATAATGCCGCCAACTTGCGCACGGACATCGGCGGTACGCAGCGATTCCAAACGTCCCGGCAACTCGACGGTCAACGCAACGGTTTGCGGATGGACGGTTACGACACCGACGACGGGGGCCGGTGCTTCCCGACCCGCAGGCTGCCCGCCCTGCGCCGCCTCATCTGCTTTGCCGCAAGATGACAGTGCCAACGCGACAGAGGCAGCCAACGCGACAGAGGCAGCCAACGCGGCCGCACGCATCGCCTTAGAAGCATAAAAAGCCATTATTTATCCTATCTGTATGATTTTATTAAATGATTTTAGATTTAACAGAAATTCCCGTTTCAAAATACAAAACCGCCTGCTTCGGCATCCCTGTATTCAAACGGGTTGCAAAGCAGGTGGATTCGGCACTTCGGCACTGGGAAACTGTCTCAATTTCAGGGGTGTTATTATACATACACGATTGCACGGATACAAAGTCTTTTTTATAATCCCAACCGTCAAACCGCGCCGGAACGAAACCGCCATTATGAGAAAAACCAAAACCGAAGCCTTAAAAACCAAAGAACATCTGATGCTTGCCGCCTTGGAAACCTTTTACCGCAAAGGGATTGCGCGCACCTCGCTCAACGAAATCGCCCAAGCCGCCGGCGTAACGCGCGGCGCGCTCTATTGGCATTTCAAAAATAAAGAAGACTTGTTCGACGCGCTGTTCCAACGTATCTGCGACGACATCGAAAACTGCATCGCGCAAGATGCCGCAAATGCCGAAGGAGAATCTTGGACGGTATTCCGCCACACGCTGCTGCACTTTTTCGAGCGGCTGCAAAGCAACGACATCCACTACAAATTCCACAACATCCTGTTTTTAAAATGCGAACACACGGAGCAAAACGCCGCCGTTATCGCCATTGCCCGCAAGCATCAGGCAATCTGGCGCGAAAAAATTACCGCCGTTTTGACCGAAGCGGTGGAAAATCAGGATTTGGCAGACGATTTGGACAAGGAAACGGCGGTCATCTTCATCAAATCGACGTTGGACGGGCTGATTTGGCGTTGGCTCTCTTCCGGAGAAAATTTCGATTTGGGCAAAACCGCCCCGCGCATCATCGAAATTATGATGGACAACTTGGAAAACCATCCCAACCTGCGCCGGAAATAATCAAGCCTTGGTAAAAATGCCGTCTGAAAACCTTTTTGCTGTTTTCAGACGGCATTTGCCTTTCCATCCCGTCAGGCTTCTCCGGCTCCTTCCCTTTTTTCCGCTGCGGCAAGCGTGTCGGCAAGCAGGCGGACGAGGTTTTCAAACAGGGGCTGTTCGAGCGGGTTTTGGCTTGCGTTGCCGAACACGAGGGCGACTTCGGTATAGTCTTTCTGCCCTTTGCTGACTTTGTTGCCGTGGTAGGCGGTTTGGGCTTTTTTCAGGGCAGCTTCCCAATCTTGTTTTTGGGCAAACGCTTCGGCGGCGGCAAGCGAGGTTTTGGCAAAAAACGGCAGCGGGCGGTTTTGCCCGATATTGAAAAATGCCATCCATTCCGACAATAGCTGCAATGCCCTGTCTTGCGCGATTTCCGCCAATATTTCGGTTTCTCCGGATTGGACGATAAAGGTTTGCCGCGTTTCGGCTTCAGACGGCATAACGGCGCAAAATATCAGGTGTTCCAGCAGAAAAGCGATACGTTGCGGCGCATTGGGTTTGCCGTAGTCGTAAAACACTTGTCCGCATTGGTATAAATTGCTCAAACTGCCTTTCAGGATTTGTCCGTCCAACGGTATGGCGTATGAAAGCGGTGGCAGTTTGGGGCTGTTTAAAACCGCCGTGTCGATTTGTTTGGCAGCGGTTTGGAAGTCCTGCTGCCAAAGTCTGCCCAACTCTCCCGACGGCAGCAGGCTTTCCGCAACGATGCGGGCGGCGGTTTGGGAAAAATCTTGTCCTTCGCGCCGTGCTTCGATGTAGGCTTCGGCGATTTGATCGGCGTGTTGCGGCTCGAAGGGTTCGGCAGGCTCCCAAGCTTCGCCGATATGGGGTTCGCTCCACGCAAGCTGCTGCTGAAGCCATACTTTGACGGGATTGCGCCAGAAGCGGATAAATTCGTCCTGTCCGATTTCGGCAACGGGTTCGGCGTTTTCTACGGATTGGTCGAAAAAGGGTTGTGGCGGTTCGGGCGTTTGTCCGAGCGCGGCGGCGTAGTCGGTACGCGTGCCGAATATGCCGTCTGAACGTCCGCCTTCTTGGAAATATCGGCGCGAGAAGGCTTGCAGCGGATGCTGTTCTATCCAATTTTGTGCAAGTTGGCGGCTACCGATGCCCGCCATAGCGGCAACGGTATCGATGAGTTCGCCCAACAGCGAAGACGGGGCAAGCTCTTCGTCTTTGCGGATATCGCGCCCGATGTAGGACAGGTAGAGGATCTCGCGCGCGCTGATGAGGGCTTCGAGGAACAGGTAGCGGTCGTCGTCGCGGCGGGCGCGGTCGCCTTTGGCAGGATGTTTGGCAATCAGGTCGAATACGGCGGCTTTGGTATTGCGGGGAAAATCTCCGTCGTTCAAACCCAGCAGGCAGATGACTTTAAAAGGCAGGCTCCGCATCGGCACCATACTGCAAAAGGTGATGCCGCCGCGTAAAAAGCCTGCTTCGCTTTCGCTGTCGAGGAAGCGGCGGATGTGGCGGATGACGGTGTGCGGCGGCAACTGTCCGACGAACCCAGCCAGAGTACTCTCTTCCTGCCATTTGACCCATTCGTTTTCGAGGTTTTGGACTGCCTTTTGGTCATCGGCCCCGGTTTGGAACAATATTTCAAGCAAATCCCGGCAACGCGCCACCCATTCGCCGACCGTCGCGGGCTGCCGCCATATCCGGGCAATATCCGACAGGGTCTCGATAAAGGCGGCAAAACGTCCGAACAGGTCGGTTTGGTTCACGTCGGCATACCACGCGCTGACATCCTGCCACATCGGATTGCCGCCTTCGGGCAGCATCCAGCCCAATATCATGCGTTCTACCGCCTGCTTCCAGGTGAACAGCCGATCCGTGCCGCCGCGCATTTCTCCGTCCAAACCCCAGTGAACGTTCAAATCGGCAACCATATCGTGCAAAAGCGGCAAATCGTCCTCAGTCAGTCCGAAACGGCGCAACACGGGGGCGGTTTCCAAAAGCGCGAGCACTTTATCGACTTCAAATCGGCTTTCCAACAAGTCGAACAGGCATTCCAATGCATAAAAAAACGGTTGTCGGCGGCTGATTTTCACGTCCGAAACGGAATACGGCAATGCCTGCGCGCCGGGCTGCGCCTGTCCGAACACGGCTTCGATAAAAGGCGTATAGGGTTCGATATTCGGGGTTAATACGGCGATGTCGTGCGGCTGCCAATCGGGATGTTCATGCAGAATTTTCAACAGCTTGTCTTTGAGTATCTGCAATTCGCGCAAAGGGCTGTGTGCGGAGACGATGCGTATCGAGCCGTCGCCCGTGTTGACGCTTCCCGCCGTTTCAGACGGCATTTTCAGGTTTTGAATATCGGTTTGCAGGGCGTGCAAAAGCGTATCGCGCCCGCCTTCTTCAAATACCGGCGTTTCTTCTTCTATTTCCATTTCGTTCAAAAAGTCGAAAAAGTCGCGCCCCTGCTTGCCCAATGAAGCGAGCAGCGGATGCCCCGCCTGAGTCAAATCGGGATCGCCGCCGCCTTTGAGGATTTGCGCCGCTTCGATGACGTTGCCCCAATACATCCCGCTCGGATTGAGTGCGAACACGAACACATCGCAATGTTCGGACAGCTTGTGCAAAAGCTGCAGATACATCGGCGCCATCGTGGAAATGCCGAACACGAAATAACGCTCGGGCAGCTTATCACTGCTCAAAGACTCCAACAGCTTTTCCCACAACGCGACACGGTGCGGCGCGCTCTGCCTGCCGTCGTCGAGGTAACGCCACAGTTTGGACTGCCAGATTTCGTCGTCGCCCAAACCGATCAGCCTGCCCTGCTGCCAAGCGTCTATCCACTGAGGACGGTACACGAGGTATTGGTCGAATATGTCCGCAAGCTGTCCCGCAAGCTGATAATCCGCCGATTCGCCGCTGCCCAGATAGTCTTGCAGCACATTCCTCACATCTTCAAATTCTGCCGTATTCCGGAATGCCTCGCTGCGGAACAAATCCAGCAGCCGCCAGCGTATCACTTCGGGCGCAAACGGGCTGAGTTCCGGAATACCGGGAATCAGTTTTTTCATCAGCTTCCACGTCAGGCCGGCGGGCAGGCTGAACGACAAATTCGCCGCCACGCCCAAATCGCGGGCGAGGCAGGTATTGAGGTAGCGGCGCATCCCCTGACTCTGCACAATAATCTGTTCGGGCTGTAAAGCCGATTTCAGCGGTTTGACTTTTTGAATGCGGGCAAACAGTGCCGCCAGCGTTTCAAGACGGTTGGATTGATACAAATAAAACATGATTTCAAACAGAAGCTGTGGTCAAGTATTCGGGATTATATAGCCTTTCCCCCGCCCGCCTTCAAACAAAATGCCGTCTGAACGCTTCAGACGGCATCGGGTCATTTAAACCATCTCCTCAAAACAGGAATCCGCGACAGCAGCAAGGTATCCAGCAGCCAAATCACGGCAATGGCAAGCAGTGCGGTCGGGAAGAGCAATGCGATTGCCAATAGCGGCAATGCCATTGCCCACCAGACAGGCAGTTTGATTTTTTGCGCCGGCGGTACAATGCCCACCGCTCCGGTCGGACGGCGTTTCCACCACATCACGCAGCCGCTGATACCGATAAAAATGACGGCAAGGCAGAACAAAACGTTCGCCAACACGCTCCACCAGCCCAAAGTACCCATATGCAGCGCAATGCTTGCCGCCATAAATTTGCCGAACGGGTTGTAATCGTCAAAGCGGATGTCGGCAAGGATTTTGCCGCTGTACTGGTCGATATGCACCGTGCGGTCGGCAAACGGACTGATCATATCGTAACTCATAGAATCCTGAGACAAAGTCCACACTCCGTCCTCGCCTTTGGGCAAATTCAGCTGATAACGCCCTTTGAAACCGATTTCCCGCGCGAAACGGTCGACAGTTTCCAAAGTCATCGGCTCGCTGGGGTTAATGCCGTTTTCACCCGCAGTCGTCCCTGAGACAGGCATAGGCGTAAGCTCCAAAATCCACGGCACTTCTTTAACCTTGCCGTCATTCAATACCTCGCCGTGGGTCGGCACGACTGAAACAGGGTTCGGTTCGACACCCCATTTGCCGGCCGGGAACTGACTCCAAGCCTGCACGAACTTGCCGCCCCAAATACCTGCCCAAGCAATTCCGGACAGACAGAACAACAGCAAAATCAACGACACCCAAGTTCCAAACGCGCCGTGCAGATTCCGCCACCAAGAACGCGCCCTACCTTTTGGCGGCAGCAGCATCGCCTTGATGCCGCGCCGTTTCACCCACCAAAGGTACAAACCACTGATTATCATGATAATCGTCAGCGATGCAGCCGTTTCCAGAAGATAATCGCCTGCCGCGCCGAGCATCATATCGCTGTGGATTTCATCCATCGTGTGATACCAACCCTGATTGCGCGGCATGGTGTTGACCACTTGTGCCGTATAAGGATCGACCGCGACCATCGTTGCCTTGCCCTCATTGTTGACACGGAACACGGCAACCATATCATCGGCACGCGGTGCAATATATTGGACGACGGACGAAGTCTCCGGATTAACGGCACTGCGTGCCGCTTCTGCCTGAACAGAGAGGGGCTGCACCACTGCCTGAGGGGTGATATGAATACGCTCGCCCTCCTTGCCGGTAATATTGGCAAACAACAGCATACCCAAACCTGTAACGGCAAGCAGGGTCAAGAAGGGCATAACCAACAAACCGGCATAAAAATGCCACCTCCAAACGGTCAGATAACGCCGGTTGGTCTGATTGCCGGCTTCAGTTTTGATTTGTGTATCCATTAATCGTCCTTTTGAAAATAGGGCTGTTGTCAATGTGCGCGATTATAAACAATAAAGACTAATTCTTTATGACTAAAATCAATATTTTTTGCAACATATGAAAAAAGATTCAATTTTGAAGAAACAAATCCATATGCCGTCTGAAAGCATCAAACAATGCTGTCCGACACCCAACTGCACCATTCTTTAAACCATACAAAAATATCAGTCGGTCTGCCCGCTTAAGCATCAAAATCCACACTTTCAGACGGCATAAATCAAAAACAGGATTTCCGTTCAAAATAAAAAATCCGGATTCGATACCGAACCCGGATTCCTACATCCGACAAAGTCGGGAAACAGAGATTAGAACTTACCGCCGGACTGGTTGACCATATAGTCAACTGCAGCTTTAACCTCATCATCGCTCAAATCGCCACGACCGCCTTTTGCGGGCATCGTATTGAAACCTTCGATTGCGTGTTTGTGCAATGTGTCCTTACCTTTTTTGATGCGGTCGGCCCAGTCGGCTTTCGTGCCGACGTGGGGAATCCCCGGAATCGCATTGCCGTGGCAGGCGGCACAAACGGTTTCATAAACCTGTTTGCCGTCCACTTTGGCGGCAGGTGCGGCTTTTTCCTCGGCTTTAGGTTCTGCTGCGGCAGGTTTGGCTTCAGAAGCGGCTTGTGCTGCTTCTGCAGGAGCAGAGGCTGCGGGTTCTGCCGCCGGTGCGGGAGTCGGTGCAGGCTCGGCTTTTTTCACCGGAGCTTTGCCGTCTTTATTGGAAAGACCCCATACATAAGCAGTCATAATATGCAGTTTGTCTTTATCCAAGAAATGTCCCCACGCGGGCATTTGGCTGCTGCGTCCGTTGGTAATGGTTTCGATAATGGATTTTTGCGTACCGCCCCACAACCACACGTCATCAGTCAGGTTCGGACCCAAACCTTGGATACCTTGTCCCTTATCGCCGTGGCAAGTGAAACAGTTGGCAGGCGGACCGCTGAACAAGGCTTGTCCGCGTGCGGCACGTTCCTCATCATACTGGCCTTTGGGTTTTGAAAGGGACATCACATAATGGGCAACGTCTTTCACGCCTTCTTCGCCCAAAGCAGGGCCCCATGCAGGCATGGTCGCAACACGACCTTTTTCAATGGTCTCGTGGATTTTATCGGGATCGCCTCCCCACAGCCAATCGCTGTCGGTCAGATTCGGAAAACCTTTGGAACCTTTGGCATCAGAGCCGTGGCACTGGATACAGTAGGTATTGAACAGGTTTTGGGCGATTTGCTTGGCCTGTGGGTCTTTTGCCACTTTTTCAATCGGCATATCCGCAAACTTGGCATACAGTTTGCCGTATTGCTCATCGGCTTTTTTAACCTCTTTTTCATATTGGTTATGGCTGGTCCATTTCAGCAGGCCTTTATAGTCGCCGACACCCGGATACATAACCAGATAACCGATACCGAACAGCCACGTCAAAACATACAGCCAAAACCACCAGCGAGGCAGCGGATTGTCGTATTCGGCAATACCGTCCCACTCGTGACCCGTGGTTTGTACTTCTTCGCCCTTCTTCGGGCGTTTGACAACATTTTGAGACAGCAGCAGCCAAGCCAAAGCGATAAAGCTCAATAAGACGATGGCTGCAATATATATATTCCAGAAATTACTGGTAAATTGGGATGTTGTGTTCATTGTTTTGCTCCGTTGTCACAATATTAACGGTTTTCGCTTTTCTTATCTTGCGCATCTTGGTTTTCATCAAAAATGCTGTTTGCGGCATCATCGTAGTTTTTCTTATTCCTCCTGTTGAAGACAATATAAAGCACCAACAGGAAACAGATAAAGACCCATACCGTGAAAAGAGCGCGAATACCGTTAATATCCATGATGTTACCTTACGTTTTTCAAAGCCAGCCCCAATCCTTGCAGATAGGCGACTACAGCATCCAGCTCGGATTTGTTTGCCAAGGCTTCGGGCGCTTTTGCAATTTCCTCATCACTGTAAGGAGTCCCGACCTTACGCAAAGCCTTCATGTTGGCAACGGTTGCATCGACATCGACCTTATTGCGTGCAAGCCACGGGAATGCCGGCATATTGGACTCGGGTACGACATCACGCGGATTCAGCAAGTGAATACGGTGCCATTCGTCGGAATAACGGCCGCCTACACGTGCCAAATCAGGACCGGTACGTTTGGAACCCCATTGGAACGGATGGTCGTAAACCGACTCTCCGGCAACAGAGTAATGACCGTAACGCTCGGTTTCCGCACGGAACGGACGAATCATTTGCGAGTGGCAGTTGTAACAGCCCTCACGGATGTAAATATCGCGTCCGGCAACCTGCAGGGCATTGTAAGGCTTCACGCCCGGCGCCGGCTGCGTTGCCGCCTTGGTAAAGGCCAAGGGTACAACTTCAATCAACAGACCGACACTGACTACAAGCAGCGTGAACACAATCAGAACGCCGATTTTTTCTTCAGCCAATTGTTGTAATTTCATTTTGGTAGCCTATCTTCCTTAGTATTTTAGTGATGCTGTGTTTGGGAAACCGCAGGGATTTCAGCATCGACCGCCTTACCGCTGATGGCTGTGCGGTACACGTTGTACGCCATAATGCACATACCGCTCAGATACAATAAACCACCTGCAAAACGGATCATGTAATAAGGCATAGTGCGTTTTACGGATTCGACGAACGAATAAGTCAGCGTACCGTCATCGTTCAAAGAACCCCACATCAAACCTTGCATCACACCGGCAATCCACATCGCGGCGATATACAGTACCACGCCGATGGTGGCAATCCAGAAATGCGCTTCTACCAGCTTGGTACTGTGCATCTGTTCTTTGCCGAAGAGGCGGGGAATCATGTAATAGACCGAACCGATGGTTACGAAGCCTACCCAGCCCAACGCACCCGCATGAACGTGCGCGACGGTCCAGTCTGTATAGTGGCTCAATGCGTTGACCGTTTTAATCGACATCATCGGACCTTCAAAGGTAGACATACCGTAGAAGGACAAGGAAACAATCAGGAATTTCAGAATCGGATCTGTACGCAGTTTGTCCCACGCGCCGGACAAGGTCATGATGCCGTTGATCATACCGCCCCAAGAGGGTGCGAACAGAATCAGGGACAGAACCATACCCAAAGATTGCGTCCAGTCAGGCAGCGCAGTGTAGTGGAGATGGTGCGGGCCCGCCCACATATAGGTGAAAATCAACGCCCAAAAGTGAACGACGGACAGGCGGTAGGAATAAACAGGGCGGCCTGCTTGTTTGGGAACGAAATAGTACATCATACCCAAGAAGCCGGCAGTCAGGAAAAAGCCCACGGCGTTATGGCCATACCACCATTGAACCATGGCATCAATCGCACCGGAATAGACGGGATACGACTTCATCAAACCTGCCGGGATGCTGATGTTATTGACGATGTGCAAAAGTGCGACCGCCAAAATAAAGCCGCCGTAGAACCAGTTGGCAACGTAAATGTGTTTTACCTTGCGTTTGGCAATCGTACCGAAGAATACGATGGCGTAAGCCACCCAAACCAAAGTAATCAGAATGTCAATCGGCCATTCCAGTTCGGCATATTCCTTACCTTGGGTCCAACCCATAGGGAAGCTGACGGCGGCGGCAACGATTACCGCCTGCCAGCCCCAAAAGGTAAATGCGGGCAGCCAGCCGCCGAACAGGCGGGTATTACAGGTACGTTGGACAACGTAGTATGATGTGCCGATCAGGCCGCAGCCTCCGAATGCGAAAATAACCGCATTGGTGTGCAGCGGACGCAGGCGGCCGAAGTGGAACCAAGGTCCGATATTAGACAAGTCGAGGGCGGGAGCGAAAAGCTGGGCGGCAACGATAACGCCGACCAACATGCCCACAATTCCCCAAACTACAGTCATGATGGCGAACTGGCGCACCACTTTGTAGTTGTAAGTTTGTGTGTCCATAAGAGTCTCCATGAATTTATGGGAATAAAGATTTTTATCCTGCCGCTTCCGCAACCTGTTTAAGGCGCAATCCAGGCAAGCATATTTTTTCTAAATTTAACATATCTGCCTTATTACGCCAAGCGGAATTACATTCCCGACACCGGAGAGCCTGTTTCTTAATTCATTTTTTATTCTATATAAATCATATTGTTATAATGTATTACAACCCGACCGCCATTACTTTTGTTTCCAATTTTCCCTTTTTGTGGCACTTTATTGATGTAGGTTAAGCTGCATTTTAAAGGCATTTAATCTATCCCGTTTAACGATATATTTGATAGTTATGATTCATTACAGAATAATCCCCTCCCCTCTCGACCACGAATGGCACATCCTGCTGACATTTGTGCAAGATAATGATATTCCTGTTGAAATAAGCCTTCCGAATTGGGTGCCGGGCAGTTATCTGATTCGGGATTTTTCCCGCCACATCACTTCTATCCATGCATCCTGTAACGGCACGTCCATACCGCTCGAACAAATTGCAAAAAACCGCTGGCATGCCGCCGCCGTACGCGGAGAGTGGCAAATCCGCTACACCGTATATGCATTCGATTTGTCGGTTCGAGGTTCTTTCCTGACGACAGAACGCGGTTTTTTTGACGGGGCGTGCCTGTTTTTGAAAGTCGAGGGGAAAGAAATGCTGCCGCACCGCTTGGAATTGTCGGGTATTCCGGAAGGGTGGAGTGTTGCCACAACGCTGCCGGAAACGGGACGGTACGACTTTCAGACGGCATCTTATGCCGAATTGATCGATCGACC
The DNA here is from genome assembly GCF_901482445.1 of Neisseria lactamica. Lineage (NCBI taxonomy): Bacteria > Pseudomonadati > Pseudomonadota > Betaproteobacteria > Neisseriales > Neisseriaceae > Neisseria > Neisseria lactamica. The sequence continues at coordinate 1,183,068 of NZ_LR590477.1, forward strand.
TGTCGAGATGGGCTTGATTGAATTTTTAGATTTTGAGGTGGCAGGCATTCCGCACACGATTGCCTTAAGCGGCATATATCCCGATTTCGACCGCGACAGGCTGGTTTGGGACATCCAAAAAATCTGCGAAACCGAATTGGCAATGTTTTCCTCCCCTGCCCCATTTGAGAAATATTTGTTCCTGCTCCATGTCGGCGACCATATTTACGGCGGTTTGGAACACGCTGACAGCACCGCCCTGCTCGCCGACCGCCACAGCCTTCCGCCGTACCCGTACCGTATAACCGATGCCGACGATGCCTACACCACATTGCTCGGACTTTTCTCCCACGAATATTTTCACGCGTGGAACGTCAAATCCATCAAACCTGCCGCATTCGTCCCTTATGACCTCGACAAAGAAAACTATACCGAACAACTATGGGCATTCGAAGGCATTACATCCTATTACGACGATTTGTTTTTGGCACGCAGCCGCACCATCTCGCCCGAATCTTATTTAAACCTGCTGGCACAAGGCATTACGCGCGTACAACAAACCCGCGGCCGTTTGAGGCAGACCTTGGCGGAATCGAGTTTTACCGCGTGGAACAAATTTTACAAACCGGATGAAAACAGTCCGAACGCCATCGTCAGCTACTACCAGAAAGGCGCGCTTGCCGCATTGTGCCTTGATCTGATAATACGCAACCGAAGCAACGGCAGACATTCCCTTGATACGGTAATGGACAAACTCTATCGGGAGTGGAGGGACACACACTCGGGTATTCCGGAAAAACACTGGCAAATCCGTTGTCAGGAAATTACCGGCTTGGATTTGACAGATTTTTTTCAGACGGCATTGTACAGCACCGAAGATTTGCCGCTTGCCGAATGCCTGGCAACCGCAGGCGTGAAACTGACCTTCCTGCAGCTTCCCCGACAACACGGCGGCGGATATTCGGAACACATCTGCCCCATCCCGCCGACGGGCGATTTCGGCGCACGCTTCAAACAAAACGCCGACCATATCGTCCTGACCCATGTCTTCAACGGCGGCAACGCGGAATCTGCGGAACTGTACCCGCAAGACAAAATCATTGCTTTAGACGGTTATGCCTGCACCGACTTTGCCGCACAATGGGCCCGATACCCCTTCGGGGCAAGAATCAATATCCACTTCTTCCGTGCCGGCGTATTGCGTCAAACCGTCTTGTGGGTTAAGGCAGCGGCGGCGGATACTGCTATCCTACATATCACAGACCGGAACCTGTTGGAAAACTGGTTGTTCGGTTAAACTTTCAGACGGCATTGCACACAAAATGCCGTCTGAAAGACTTTCAGACGGCATTCGTTCAAGCGTCAAACTTTATTGCGCCTTGGTTTCCGTTACAAAACCGATTTTGGTAATCCCTGCCTGACGGGCGGCCTCCAACGCTTTGTTTACATAATCGTATTCTACCGCCTTGTCTGCCGCAATGGCCACAATCACGTTTTCATTCTGCTCCTTGGCGGCTTTCAGACGGCTTTCCACTTCCCCGATTTCCACTTTGCTTGCAGAATCTCCGCCGACATAATAACCGCCGTTTGCATCAATCGTCAGGCGCAAGGGATCTTTAGGCTGTTTATCCTGCTTGTTTGCCTGCTCGGACGCGGTCGGCAGTTCCAAAGGGATGGAATGCGTCAGCACCGGCATAGTAATCATAAACACAATCAGCAACACCAGCATCACGTCCACCAACGGCGTAACGTTGATGTCGGACATCGGCGAATCGTCGCCGGAATTCATCGAACCAAATGCCATAATCAGCTATCCTTTTGATTAAGCAGGCGGACATGCAAATCGTGCGCCATCGCATCCAAATCCTGAGCCAGTGTTTTCGTGCCGCGATTGAGGAAGTTGTATGCCAACACCGCCGGAATCGCCACAAACAAACCCGCCGCCGTCGCCACCAGTGCCTCGCCGATCGGGCCGGCAACTGCCGCAATGCTCATCTGCCCGCTTTGTCCGATATTGATCAGGGCGTGGTAAATCCCCCAAACCGTGCCGAACAGCCCGATAAACGGCGCGGTCGCGCCGATAGAGGCAAGCGCGGTCATCCCGTAATCGAACCGGCGCATAATTTGAGCCATACTGTTGCGGATTTGAATAACCAAATACTCGTTCAACGGCAAAGCCTGCGCCAGTTCGGACGCTTCGCTCCGGCGGTAGTTGCGGTAAGACTGCAACGCCTCTTGCACCAGCTTGGACAAAGGCGCATCGACGGCTCGCACTTTTTCGACCGCGTCGCCCAAAGGCAGAGTATCACTCATATGCCGTTTGACGGCGGCGTTTCCTTTACGCGCCTGATACAGCTTGATGCAGCGCAAGACAATCAGACACCACGTTACGATACTCATCAGCAGCATCAACACAAACACACCGATCAGGACGGGATCGCCCGATTCAAACACTAATTTCAAATTCATAATGATTCCAACACTGAAAAAACCAATCAAACATCCAGGCTGCCGCAAACCGCTGCGGCAACCGCCTAATTCAATTCAAACTTGACGGGGACTTTAAACTCCGTCCAGGCATTGGCTTGAAAATGCCCGTTTTGCGCCGCCTTGCGTGCCGCATTGTCCAAACGGGAAAAACCGCTGCTTTTCACGACTTTGACGGACTCGACCCTGCCGCCCGGAGAAACCAAAACGCTCAAAACAACCGTACCCTGCTCGTCATTTTCCATAGAAAGCGTGGGATAGGCCGGGCGCGGGATGCTGCCGTTGGCGCGTAAAGGATTGCCTTTGCTGCCGCCGGCACCTGTTCCGCCGCCGCTGCCGCCGGTTCCTTCCCCGTGTTCGCCTTTGGCTCCGCCGCTGCCTTTGCCGCCGCCTTCACCGCGCCCTGTTCCGTCACCTTTGGTACCGCTGCCTTTACCTTCCCCGCCGTCCTGTCCTGCGCCGGCTTTGGCGGGCGCATTGCCGGGATGTTCGGCAGGTTTTTCAGACGGTTTCTCTGCCGGCTTTTCCACCGGTTTGGGTGCCGGCTTCACTTCCGGCTTAGGCTCGGGCTTCGGTTTTTCTTCAGGCTTCGGCTTTTCCTTGGGCTGCCGGATATCCGCATCCGCCTTTTTTGTAACCACCGGCTTCAAAACCGGTTTGGGCGGCTCGACAGGTTTGGGCGGTTCGGGTTCGGGTTGCGGCTCGGGCGCGGCAGGCGCACCTGCGCCCTCGGGCGTACCGTCCCCTCCGCCAAAGTCGCCCAAATCGACAAATTCGATGACATTTCCGGACTCTGTCACAGGCAGCTTGTGCGCCTGCCAGAGCAATGCCACCATTGCCAAATGCAGCAGTGCGACGGAAAACACGACTGCGGGGGTTAAAATTCGTTCTTTATCCATAATTCGGGCATAATAATAGCAACAATTCCTATTTGCAACCTATTTTTATCATTCGCCTTTATATGAATACTGTTTTTATATTCACAAAATCCATATTGAAACAATATATTATGATAAATTCTCAGATGCCTGCGGACAAATGGGGCGGCTCTGCCTGTCTTCCCGTTCCAACAAAATCGGGTTAAATGATATATTGCCGCCTTTATCCGGCAGCCGGTTGCGGCTGCGTACCAACCTTTATAAAGGAAAATTATGTTTCGGAACTTTGACTTGGGCGTGTTCCTGCTTGCCGTCCTGCCCGTACTGCTCGCCATTACCGTCAGGGAGGTGGTGCGCGGCTATACGGCGCGCTACTGGGGAGACAACACTGCCGAACAATACGGCAGGCTGACACTGAACCCCCTGCCCCATATCGATCCGGTCGGCACAATCATCGTGCCGCTGCTTACTTTGATGTTTACGCCCTTCCTGTTCGGCTGGGCGCGTCCTATCCCTATCGATTCGCGCAACTTCCGCAACCCGCGCCTTGCATGGCGTTGCGTTGCCGCGTCCGGTCCGCTGTCGAATCTGGCGATGGCTGTTCTGTGGGGCGTGGTTTTGGTGCTGACTCCGTATGTCGGCGGGGCGTATCAGATGCCGCTGGCTCAAATGGCAAACTACGGTATTCTGATCAATGCGATTCTGTTCGCGCTCAACATCATCCCCATCCTGCCTTGGGACGGCGGCATCTTCATCGACACCTTCCTGCCGGCAAAATATTCCGCCGCATTCCGCAAAATCGAACCCTATGGGACGTGGATTATCCTGCTGCTTATGCTGACGGGCGTATTGGGTGCGTTTATTGCACCGATTGTGCGGCTGGTGATTGCGTTTGTGCAGATGTTCGTCTGACTGGCTTTCAGACGGCATAAACGTTCCAAAAAACGCGGCAGGACATATTGCCCTGCCGCTTTTTTTTTGGTTTTACAATGCCCTGTCGAAATAAAGCGGCACGCCCGATTTTTCACTCATACCGATTAAATAACCCATCGTTTTCCGAGGGAACGCGATGCCGCGCACCACGGTCAGATTCCTCAAAACGGGAAAAACCAAAATATCCTCCATACCGATTCCGCCGTTGATGCCGTCTGAAGTACCGTCCATCAGATTCTCCAACTCTTGCAAATCTGCGTTTATCCGTTCGAGGTATTGGGCGGTTTTGTTCAAATTGGCGGAAAAGCTGCCGATGCTTTTCTCTTTTTTGTCCGTGAAATATTTAACCGCTTCGGCAGTAGCGAACTCGGGCAGCCCGATTTTGATTACGCGCGGCTGCACCAGTTTGTTGTTGTATCCGTCCACCTTGTCCAGCCACGCCTGTATTTCGGGGCGGACTTCGTCTTTCAGACGGCCTTCGCGGTCGAAATGGCGCACAATGTCCAAACTCTCGCCCATAAACGAACCGTCCTCTTTTTGCAGGACGGGTACTTGTTTCGCACCGATCATACCGATCGGCGTTGCCTCGTCGTCGTTTGCCAGCACGACTTCTTCAACGTCCGCGCCCAACAGCCCCGCCGCCATCCGCGCACGCACGCAAAACGGGCAATGGTCGTAAATATACAGTTTCATCAAAATATTCCTCGTCAATCTGTCGGTACCGGCTACCTTAACACCCCGCTCCGCCCGAAACAAGTTTATAGTGGATTAAATTTAAATCAGGACAAGGCGACGAAGCCGCAGACAGTACAGATAGTACGGCAAGGCGAGGCAACGCCGTACTGGTTTAAATTTAATCCACTATATCTTCCCGCCTATGCACCGTAAATAAATAAGCTGTTACAATAAACTCGTTTTTAGCGGAACGGAAAGACCCATCATGACCGCCACCAGCCCGATTCAAGACACGCAAAGCGCGACCCCGCAAGAATTGCGCGAATGGTTCGATAGCTACTGCGCCGCGCTGCCGGACAACGATAAAAAACTTGTCTTTGCCGCCCGTTCGCTGGCGGAAGCACATTACCCCGCCGATGCCGCCACACCGTACGGCGAGCCGCTGCCCGACCACTTCCTCGGCGCGGCGCAGATGGTTAACGAACTCGACCTGCTCCCCGATGCCGTCGCCGCGACGCTGCTTGCCGACATCGGACGCTACGTCCCCGACTGGAATCTCTTGGTTTCCGAACGCTGCAACAGCACCGTTGCCGAGCTGGTCAAAGGTGTGGACGAAGTGCAGAAGCTCACCCACTTCGCCCGCGTGGACAGCCTCGCTACGCCGGAAGAACGCGCCCGGCAAGCCGAAATTATGCGGAAAATGCTGCTGGCGATGGTTACCGATATCCGCGTTGTCCTGATCAAACTGGCAATGCGTACGCGCACCCTGCAATTTTTAAGCAACGTTCCCGACAGTCCCGAAAAACGCGCCGTCGCCAAAGAAACCCTCGACATCTTCGCCCCGCTCGCCAACCGCTTGGGCGTGTGGCAGCTCAAATGGCAGCTCGAAGACCTCGGTTTCCGCCATCAAGAACCCGAAAAATACCGCGAAATCGCGCTGCTTTTGGACGAAAAACGCACCGAACGCCTCGAATACATCGAAAACTTCCTCAATATCCTGCGTACGGAACTGAAAAAATACAATATCCACTTCGAAGTCGCCGGCCGTCCGAAACACATCTACTCCATTTACAAAAAAATGGTGAAGAAAAAGCTCACTTTCGACGGCTTGTTCGACATCCGCGCCGTGCGGATTTTGGTCGATACCGTCCCCGAGTGTTACACCACGCTGGGCATTGTCCACAGCCTCTGGCAGCCCATCCCCGGCGAGTTCGACGACTACATCGCCAACCCCAAGGGCAACGGCTATAAGAGTTTGCACACTGTCATCGTCGGCCCGGAAGACAAAGGCGTGGAGGTGCAAATCCGCACCTTCGATATGCACCAATTCAACGAATTCGGTGTCGCCGCCCACTGGCGTTACAAAGAGGGCGGCAAAGGCGATTCCGCCTACGAACAGAAAATCGCCTGGTTGCGCCAACTCTTGGACTGGCGCGAAAACATGGCGGAAAGCGGCAAGGAAGACCTCGCCGCCGCCTTCAAAACCGAGCTGTTCAACGACACGATTTACGTTTTGACCCCGCACGGCAAAGTCCTTTCCCTGCCCACAGGCGCGACCCCCATCGACTTCGCCTACGCCCTGCACAGCAGCATCGGCGACCGCTGCCGGGGCGCGAAAGTCGAAGGGCAAATCGTGCCGCTGTCCACGCCTTTGGAAAACGGACAGCGCGTTGAAATCATTACCGCCAAGGAAGGGCATCCTTCCGTTAACTGGCTCTACGAAGGCTGGGTCAAATCCAACCGTGCCATCAGCAAAATCCGTGCCTACATTCGTCAGCAAAACGCCGACACCGTACGCGAAGAAGGCCGCGTCCAGCTCGACAAACAGCTTGCCAAACTCACGCCCAAGCCCAACCTGCAAGAACTTGCCGAAAACCTCGGCTACAAAAAGCCCGAAGACCTCTATACCGCCGTCGGACAAGGCGAAATTTCCAACCGCGCCATCCAAAAAGCCTGCGGCACGCTGAACGAACCGCCGCCCGTGCCCGTCAGCGAAACCACCATCGTCAAACAGTCCAAAATCAAAAAAGGCGGCAAAAACGGCGTGCTCATCGACGGTGAAGACGGCTTGATGACCACGCTTGCCAAATGCTGCAAACCCGCGCCGCCCGACGACATTGTCGGCTTCGTTACCCGCGAGCGCGGCATTTCAGTGCACCGCAAAACCTGCCCCTCTTTCCGACACCTCGCCGAACACGCACCTGAAAAAGTGTTGGACGCAAGCTGGGCGGCGTTGCAGGAAGGACAAGTAATCGCCGTCGATATCGAAATCCGCGCCCAAGACCGCGCAGGGCTTTTACGCGACGTATCCGACGCGCTCGCCCGCCACAAACTCAACGTTACCGCCGTGCAAACCCAGTCCCGCGACTTGGAAGCCAGCATGAGGTTCACGCTCGAAGTCAAACAAGTCAACGACCTCCCGCGCGTCCTCGCCGGCCTCGGCGACGTCAAAGGCGTATTGAGCGTTACCCGGCTTTAAATACAAAAATGCCGTCTGAAAGACGAATATCGTTTCAGACGGCATTTTGATTGCCGGTTTTTTATCCGGCCTGTCAGACAGTACTCGCACGATTTATATCTAAATAATCAATACCCGCTTCATCGAATTTCGTTTCCAATTCTTCTACCGAATGAATATCTAGAAAAAGCCTCTCTTGACGGGTAATCGGCAATAACCAGAAAAATCGGACATTATCCATATATTCCAACTCTTGCCCATAAGGATAAGGCAGAGAAATCAGAAAATGCCAGAAGGATGATTGTCCAACCCACGGTCTGCCGATATTGACAGTTTTCCCTAATTGAAATCGATCGGGATAATGCATACTTGCCGATGCCAGCATCGCCAAGGTCTCAATATGTTCGGGCGTTTCAAACGGGCTGACGATAAAAAACTCCTGTCCTAAAAATGAACCTATCCCGGAGCTGACATAAACCCAAGGCTCATCTTCATGATTAGGAATCACTTGGAAAACTTGGAAATCGGGAAGTTCTTCGACAATCCTCCCTAAAGCCCAAGTAAATCCTTTAATTTCATGATGTTTCCAAAAATTTTGCAAATGAGATAAAACAGTTTGGTTGTAGTCCATGCTTTTTAGCCTGTTTTCAAAGGTCGCCTGAAACCTGAAACAAGGTTTTTCAGACGGCATTGACCGTTTGAAGAAGGTATTTACCAAGTAAACGGTTTCCTATTCATATCCGAAAGGTTGCCAACTTCATTATCCAGCAAGAACTGCTCAAAAGCATTCCAACCCTTTTTTTCCACCAATTCTGCTTCCTGTTTATACAACGGGACAAGCAAAGGGAAAACAATATTGTAGTGTTCGCCATGACAGACTTGGAAATCATCGTCGAAATAAAATGGGGCGGAAACATACAGTGCGTCCATTTTTGTTGAATCAACAATGCTTCTGGGCAAATAAATAACCTGCCCTCGAAGAAGAATTTTTTTGTTCTCAATGATGGTTTCTGCCAACCATCTTAAAAATGGAAAAATCTGATTTTCATCATATTTTAAAGAACATACAAAAAGTATTTCAAATCTGCTTTTATAATTCAGATCATGTTTGCTTAACCCTAAAGTAATATAAGTTTTTAAATCGCTGTCAGGGGAAGAGGGAATAGCTGCGATATTTAATTTGTACCGATTTCCCGAATCGCTTTTCGAGCCATGAGAAATAGTGCCTATATATTTTTCAATATGATTAATCATATTTTTCTTAGCTTCCCATCACTGTATCGAATAATCATAGACCGGGTTGAGACAAAACGCCTTGTTCCCATTGATAGAAAGTCCGTCTGAAAAGTAAAAGTGTTTCAGACGGACTACGTTTGCCGACTATCCGGCCCACTTTATTATCCAATGAGATTCTTGCAGGTATTCTTTTAATATTTCTAAGTTTTCGACCCAGTCATCGTAACTGTCAAATGATGAGAATTTGTCATTTGAAGATAACAGTATCAGAAATCCACCGGTATTTTCCTGGTCATCAATAATTTTTATGAATTTTTCTTCAGGATTGCCCCCATTCAGGATAACCCCCAAAGTATTGAATTTTATTTCCATAGACATCCCCTAATCTTTAATGGGAATATGGTTATTTGTTAGTGGTTTTTTCTTATTCGGGCCTATCCATTTCCAAATGGACATATAGTCTGCTCCGCACCACTTTCGAATAACAGCCCGCTTCCCGCTTTCAAATCTTCCGCTTTAATCTATTTGCCGTCCGAATAAAACGGATGGATGCGGTTGGAAATCAGGGTTTGGCTGCTACCGATGCCGTCTGAACAGCGGAAATGGCTTTCAGACGGCATTTTGACTGTTTAAAGCGGGGGCAGTTCTACAAACGGAAAGAAATGCTGAAACTTCTGATAAATTTCAGGATGTTTCTTTAAGGCTTTTAATGCTTTTTCTTTTGAAACGGGCGGATCATAGACATCTATCCCCCTTAAGAAGGCAATACCCGTCAAGGCATTTTTTTTCGATTTCGGCAGGCTGTAACTCGAAACAAAACCTACAATATTGTCAATGTCGCCAATTCCCCCATCGAAATCTGCCAAGTCAAAAATATAAAAAGGGATGTCCTCGATGGGCATATCTCGTATTACTTGTTCAATCCATAACTTGAATTCATTTAAATCAATAGATTGAGAGAATAAGCATTTAATTGCAAATTCTAAATCATTACTATCCTCTTTTATGATTTTCCACATAGTTACTTTCCTTTACTCATCGCTCTCCAACCGATATGTCCGGTATCATGATGCAAGTTTTCACGGATTAATTGCATTCTCCCTGTATCTTGATGATGATGCCAAGTGTAACCGGGGATTTTGTCTTTGCCTTTTTCAATTGCCTTTAGTTGCTTTGTTGTAAAAGCAGAACTACGTACTTTTCCTCGTTTAATGGCTTCCGCCAAATCCTTGGTTGCCAGCCTCATTTGCCCTGTCGAACCCTTAGACCTGAATTCTTGAATATCGAGTTTCGTATCATATTTCACATACTTCTCAAAATTCGGAAATCCTTTGCTGTCAAACGGCACGTTGGTCTTCGGGTGGCGTTGGTCTGCCAGTTTGACATTTTTGCCGTTTGACGGCGGTACTGTCGAGGATTTGACATTTTGTTTGCCGTAACGCCGTTCCAATTCCGTTCTGACGGTGCGGGAGTGGTACGGTAAGTCATAACCATAGCGTGCCTGACTGGCAACAGCAAAATCCTCGCTAACCTTTGCCTTCCCTAGTTTCGCAGCCCTCCCCGGTTTTGCCGCCCTCCCCGGTTTCGCCGCCTTCACCAATCCTTTGACTTTGGCAAACGGCAGGATGTTGACCAGGGCTTCGACGGTTTCGGCGGCATTGGGGTTTTCTCGAATCTAGCGGTCAACGGCTTCGTGCATGGAATTTTCCGTATCAGCGAGATAACTCAATTTCCCGATAACTGTAAATTTATAGTCCGCCGGTACGGAGAAAGGTTGTCTGGAAGCCAAACTTGGTTTCAGACGACCTTTTGATTGTTGGGTTTTTCAACCCATCTTACGTTTGATACCTAAGATCTTTGTATCCATTCTTCTTTTCTAATTCCAAATTCAAATTCAGCCTGTTTAAATGCCGAATCCAATGTGTCATGATAAGTATCCGTTTGTTCCTGACCGGTCTCATCCAAATAAAACAAATAAAATCCTTGGTCATCTTCATATTGAACAATACTTAAAGCAACAGGTTTGGGAAGTATCCCTATTGGCGTGCGATGAATCGTTCTAATAGGAAAATCTTTATTTTTATCTAAGATAACTTTGAATAATTCTTTTACACTCATAATTTTTTAATCCCGAATAATTGTTACTGCACTATTTTCTATTACACGTCCATTGGGTTTGTCATATGATTCAAAATGACCATGATGTGTAGATGAATTTGTTTCATGATGACCATATCGTACCTGTCGCATTCCGTCTTGCGATACATATCGACCATTTGGATATGACTTATAGTTTTCCCCTAGCCATTTCTCAGCTGCATTTAAAAAATTAGATTCAGATACAGTTCCTGCATGGTATTCGGGAGCTCTTTTGGGAGGACAGGAATTATGAACCCAAACCCCTTCCGTCTCCGCCTTATCGCCTTTGACAAAGTAAGTATGCCAGTCGGCAACGGTCAGATTGTAGGCTTTGAGCGGCTGCTGTTTGAGGGTAATGTTTTGAACTGTCTGTTTTGCACCGCTTTCGGAAAGCAGGGTGTCGCCTTTTTTCAGACGACCTGCCTGTATCCACTTTCCTTGACTGTAAAACGGATGGATGCGGTTGGAAATCAGGGTTTGGCTGTTGCCGATGCCGTCTGAAACTTTAATGTAAACGGTTTCCCGATACGGATTACCGTATCGGGCGGTAACGGGTTTGTATCCCGTTTCTCCGCTTGCCTCGTCCTTGGAGAGGACGCTCTCGCCGGCCCGGATACGGGCGATGGCTTTGTAGCCGTCTGCCGTTTTGACCAAGGTGCTGCCGTGGAAGGAGCAGGTGTAGGATTTTTGAAGAACTTAGTTTTCAATATCCTGTTTCAAATGAAGGAAAGGTCGTCTGTAAATTAAACACAGTTTCAGACGACTTTTTGATTGCCGGGTTTTTAAACCGACCTAATATTTATTAATCTGATGTACTTTCAATTCCAAATTCCTTATTAATAAAAGAGATTTCTTGGGATTCTTTTTCCGTAAGCTGGATATTGAAATCTTCTATATAATCACATAGCGTTTCAAAAGCTAGCAAACGTTCTGAAAAAGTAATGTACTCTAGTGTGGCATCAATTAGATTAGCGTCAATTCTATCTTCAAGAGATTTTCCTAAATTTTTTATTCGTTCGTCTAATGTTTCCATCTTTTAAATACTCATTATTTCATAAGGTTATATTTGAGATTAGTAAGCGTGTAGGTTGGGTCGAGACCCAACATTCTATGTTAATTGAAGGAAAGGTCGTTTGAAAAACTAAACACGGTTTCAGACGACCTTTGATTGTTGGTTTTTTTAACCTAACCTACGCTTGCTAATCAAAATTCCATTTTTCCGATATAGTATTTCTCCAAGCGTAACCACCAAGAGGTAAATTACTTAAGAGATTGACTGAGGAATCAATAGTGACAATTTCTTTTAAACTAACTATCACAGCATCTCCTTCATGAATTTCATTGCCATCTAAGAATTGCCACATTCCATCATCAGCATCATGCCATACTTCTAAGATTCCGTTTTTTTTAGACAAAATTCTTCTGGTGGTAATAACAGCAGTATTTTGAGGATCTTCAAATTTCCATTGCATATTGATACCTATTTATTTGATTTCTTAATATTTTCTCTTCTGGATAAAACCTGTGCATTTTTATAACTATTTGAACCTCCTTTACTTTTTGCTTGCACATGGTCAATCTGCCATTCATTTGATGGGGGGGGTGATACCTTTTTGGCTCTTTTTAGGACGAACCAAAACTTCTCCAGATTGGTCAGACTTCACTACCCCTCCGTTTCTATTCATGTTTTCTTGGATGATTGCTTTCTTTTGAGCTGGTGTAAATTTTTTTCCTTCGCCAACAGATTTATTATCCGATAAATTTCCATACGGACACGCATTATGAACCCAAACTCCTTCCGTTTCCGCCTAATTACCCTTGACGAAGTAAGTATGCCAATCGGCAACGGTCAGATTGTAGGCTTTGAGCGGTTTTGGTTTGACAACGATGTTGCGGACGGTTTGGGTTCTGCCGCTTTCGGATAACAGCCTGATTCCCGCTTTCAAATCTTCCGCCTTAATCCATTTGCCGTCCGAATAAAACGGGTGGATGCGGTTGGAAATCAGGGTTTGGCTGTTGCCGATGCCGTCTGAAACTTCAATGTAAACGGTTTCCCGATACGGATTGCCGTATCGGGCGGTAACAGGTTTGTATCCAGTTTTTCCACTGGTTTCATCTTTGGCAAAGACGTACTCTCCAGTTTGGATATGTGCGATGGCTTTGTAGCCGTCTGCCGTTTTGACCAAAGTGCTGCCGTGGAAGGAGCAGGTGTAGGATTTTTGAAGAACTTAGTTCTCAATATCCTGTTTCATTCATCAAAATGCCGTCTGAAAAGCAAATATCGTTTCAGACGACCGTTGATTTATGCTTGTTACGAAAAGTCTTTCAAATGGCGGTTGATTGCCTCTTCAATAGTCGGATACCAATCCATAAATGAAGACTGTAATTCCTCTAAAACCAACTCATTGAATAAATTATCTAAATTTCTCCAATCCATTTTTTCATTTGGATAGAGAAAATTTGCCATAACGACAGTATGTTTATTTTGGGAGTAATCTGATAGGGCGCAAATCATCAGATATTGCCCCGAATGCTCCAGATAAAAAATTCTTTTTTCTAAGGGAAATCGATTATTTCGGTGTCCATTTTCCATTTTTTACTCTCTTTGACGTATTGGCTTTCGAGTTCTTAAATTGAGTTACCTGTCTTCCATCAGGAGTTAGAATAATCACTTTATCTCCTTTTACATAAACATGATTTCCTGTGTCGGCATCTAAATATTGCTTTCCTTCTCGAACGACACGATTGGAATCTCCCACACTTCGATGGGAATCATTTTTAGCTTCTTCTTTTCTTTGTTGGGCATGATTGGTTGGTTTTGGTTTGCTCGGGCAATCATTATGAACCCAAACTCCTTCCGTTTCCGCCTTATCGCCTTTGACAAAGTAAGTATGCCAGTCGGCAACGGTCAGATTGTAGGCTTTGAGCGGCTGCTGTTTGAGGATAATGTTTTGAACTGTCTGTTTTGCACCGCTTTCGGAAAGCAGGGTGTCGCCTTTTTTCAGACGACCTGCCTGTATCCACTTTCCTTGACTGTAAAACGGATGGATGAGGTTGGAAATCAGGGTTTGGCTGTTGCCGATGCCGTCTGAAACTTTAATGTAAACGGTTTCCCGATACGGATTGCCGTATCGGGCGGTAACGGGTTTGTATCCCGTTTTCCCGCTTGCCTCGTCCTTGGAAAGGACGCGGTCTCCGGCTTGAATATGGGCAATGGCTTTGTAGCCGTCTGCCGTTCTGACCAAGGTGCTGCCGTGGAAGGAGCAGGTGTAGGATTTTGAGAAATCCCCGCTAACCGCAGCCTTCCCCGGTTTTGCCGCCTTTGCCAACTTCGCGGCTTTGGCGGCGGCGGCAACGTTGAAGACGGCTTCGATGGTTTCGGCGGCATTGGGGTTTTCCTGTATCCACCGGTCAACGGCTTCGCGCGTATTCTTTTCAAAGCCCGCCACGCTGCCCAAGCCGCCGATGACGGCGAATTTGCCCTCGGCGGGCAAGGGGGCGATGTTGCGCATCGCGGCTTTGTCTATGGCATAGCGCGTTCCGTACAGTATGTCGCCTATGCCCAAGGCTTCGCCCGCGCTGATAAAGGGGTTGAGCGCTCCGGCGGCAATACCGTTGACAAACTCCATGCTGTTGCCCCAGCGGTCGAGCTTGGCATTGTGCTCGAACATTTTTTTGTTGGCTTCATCGGCGCGGTCGGAGAAATTGCTGCCGAGATTGTTGTAGTTGTCGGACAGGCGTTGCCGGATGCTGCGGGTGTCGGTCGGATTGAGTTTGATACTGCGGGCTGTGCCGTTGACGTGATAGGTGTATTCGTCCCTTGCGCCCGTGGGGTCGGGATAGTCGCTGCCTTTGGGCCCGTCGTAGGCATCGGCAGGATGGTGTTCGTGTCCTTCCCAGTTGAGCCGGTATACGGTAAAGCCGTCGTCAACGTTGCCTTGTTCTTCGCTTGCGCTGTCGGCGGCGTGGTTGTCGAAGGGGGCGTGTTCTTCGTATCCGTGTCCTGAAAAGCGGACGGTGTAACCAAGATTGCCTTGGATTGCCGCCTGTTGGATGAGCAGGTTGCCCATCCGGTGGGTATAGTCTTGGATGATATTGATTTTGCCGGTGCGGTCGGAGACGCTGCCGCGCGGGTCGCCGAAGAGGTGGTATTTGCCTCCGGGTTCGTAGTGCTGCCGTTGGGCGTTATCGGTAATGAACGGGTCTTGCGCCAATTCTGCGGCGAGGGCGGGCTGTATGGTTGTTGTTGCTGCGAGAATGCAGACGACAAGAAACTTGGCTAGCCGGCGTAATGGATGCACGGTTTATCCTCCTTTGCGGCGTGTGTAACGGAATATTTGTTTTGTTTTGAACGGGTTTGAGTGTAAAGAGATTTTAAGGATTTGTAAACAAAAAAGAGGCAAAAATGCCGTCTGAAAAGCGGAACGGGCTTTCAGACGGCATCGTTTTTTCTATTGGACGGCCTCAATCCAAAATCTTGCCGACGATTTCGCCCACGTCTTTCGACAATCCTTCCTGCGCCCGAATGCGCTGCAATGCTTGTTTCACCAAGTTTTTGCGGTGCGGCTCGAGCTTGTTGCAGAGGTTGAACGCCTGCACTAAGCGGGCGGCGACCTGCGGGTTGAAGCGGTCGATTTCGATGACTTTGTCGGCGATGAAGCGGTAGCCGCTGCCGTCTTCTGCGTGGAAATGCGGGACGTTGCGGCTGAAGCTGCCGATGAGCGAACGGGCTTTGTTGGGGTTTTCGAGGCTGAATTTCGGATGCTGCAAGGAGGTTTGAACCTGTTGCAGGGTGTCGCTGCGGCGGCTTGAGCCGACAAGGGCGAAATATTTGTCCATCACCAGCGCGTCGTCTGAAAACTTGTCGGCAAACTGCGCCAGCAGGCGGTTGCGCGTATCGCTTTCGTTGCCGTTGACGGCGGACAGGATGCCCCATTCGTGGGTCATGTTTTGCGCCATTTCGCCGTATTTCTCGGCAACGGTTTCGATGTGCGCGGGGTCGGCGCGCAGGACAAAGGCGCGGCAGACGTTGCGCAGCGTGCGCCAGCCGGCGGCTTCGGGGCTGTATTCGCAGCATTGGTTTTCCTGCTTCGCCGCCTGACGGTTCAATTCGTGCCATTTCGGCAGGAAGCGGACGGCAAGTGTATCCAACAAGGCTTCGCGCGCCTGATGGTAGCGCAGCGGGTCGATGTTTTCCGCGCCGTCCCACAGCTCGGCTTCGGACGGCACGCCCAAAAGCAGGGCTTTGAAGGCGTTGTCCAAGAGGCCGTCTGAAATGACTTTTTCGACGGCGGCAAGCAGTTTTTCGTGTTTCGGCAACCCGATGCCGTCTGAAAGCGCGGCAAGGTTGGCGGCGACGGCGCGGCGGTAGAGCGTTTGGGCGGCTTCCCAGCGCGTGAAGGCGTCGCTGTCATGGGCGAGCAGGAGCAGCAGGTCGTCGTCGCTGTATGGATAGTTCAGGTGCACCGGCGCGCTGAACCCTCGCAGCAGCGAGGGAACGACGGCTTCGGTTACGCCTTCGAGCGTGAAGGTCTGTTCGGCTTCGGTCAGCAGCAATACGGCTTCGGTTGCGCGTTTGCCCTGATAATCGAATGCCGCCGCTTCGCCGTTGCGGTTCAGCAGCCCGATTTTGACGGGAATCATCATCGGTTGCTTGTCCGCCATATCGGGCGTAGGCGGCACGGTTTGTTTGATGGTTAACTCGAACACATTGTTTTTCAGACGGCCTTCGGCTTCCAAAACGGGCGTGCCCGCCTGGCTGTACCACAAGGCGAACTGGTCGAGATTGATGCCGTTCGCGTCCGCCATCGCCGCGCGGAAATCATCGCAGGTCACGGCCTGTCCGTCGTGGCGTTGGAAATAGAGCTTCATACCTTTTTGGAAGCCCTCTTCGCCGAGCAAGGTGTGATACATCCGCACCACTTCCGCGCCTTTTTCATAAACGGTCATGGTGTAAAAATTGTTCATCTCCTCATAGCGGGCGGGGCGCACCGGATGTGCGGTCGGACCTGCGTCTTCGGGGAACTGGTGCTGGCGCAGCAGGCGGATGTTTTCGATACGGCGCACGGCGCGGCCGGCGCGGTCGCCGGAAAACTCTTGGTCGCGGAACACGGTCAACCCTTCCTTCAGCGAAAGCTGGAACCAGTCGCGGCAGGTTACGCGGTTGCCCGTCCAGTTGTGGAAATATTCGTGTCCGACCACGGATTCGATGCCTTCGAAATCGGTATCGGTGGCGGTGCGGCTGTCGGCGAGGACGAACTTGGTGTTAAAGATGTTCAAACCCTTGTTTTCCATCGCACCCATATTGAAATCGCCCACGGCGACGACCATGAAAATATCCAAGTCGTATTCCAAACCGAAGCGCGTTTCGTCCCATTTCATCGCGTTTTTCAGCGATTCCACGGCAAAGCCGACCTTGGGCTTGTCCGCTTCGGCGGTGTAAAACTCGATTTTGACGTTTCTGCCGCCCATTGTGGTGAAACAGTCTTCCGTGACCGCCAAATCGCCCGCGACCAAAGCAAACAGATAACTCGGTTTGGCAAACGGGTCTTCCCATTTCACCCAATGGCGGCCGTCTGAAAACCCGCCGCCGTCGATTTTGTTGCCGTTGGAGAGCAAAACGGGATAGCGTTTTTTGTCTGCGACGATGGTGGTTGTGAACTTGGACATCACATCTGGACGGTCGATGTAGAACGTAATTTTGCGGAAGCCCTCCGGCTCGCACTGGGTAAACAGATTGCCGCCGGAAGCATACAGCCCCATCAGCGATTTGTTTTCCGCCGGCAGGATTTCGGTTTCCACTTCGACGGTGAAGCGTTCGGACGGCACGTCTGCAATCGTCAGCGTTTCGCCTTCCAACACATAATCCGCCGCCGCCCCGTTGATTTTGACGGACAAGAGTTTCGCCGAACCGTCCAACACCAGCGGTTCCCCCACCCTCTGCGGCTCGACCGTCAAACGCGACTTCACAATGGTTTGCGGTTCGTTAATATCAAAATGTAAATCGGTTTTGAGAATATGGTAGGCGGGCGTTTGATAGTCTTTGAGATAATGCACGGTTTTGCTCATTTTTTTCTTTCAATGTTATTTTGTTTGACTGGAAAAGGCTTCAGACGGCACGGGAGCATCCCGCGTATGCCGTCTGAAGCCGCAGCGGCGGCACGGGCGCGCCGCCGGACAACCGGTTTGAATTTCAATCTTTATTCCCACGCGCGGACAAACTCTTCCCAATGCGGCTTTTCCCCGGCTTGTGCGGACAGGTAATTCCGCATCCGTTTGATTTCCATTTCGTATTCGTCCGCATCCAGCCTGCCGCTGACGAGGCAGAAACGCAGGTACATCAGATAAGTGTTTGCCGCGTCGGTTTCGCAATAATTGCGGATTTCCTTCAGCCTGCCCGTATGGAATGCCTCCCACACCTTGCTGCCGTCCATACCCAGCTTGCCCGGAAAACCGCACAGTTTCGCCATATCGTCCAGCGGCACGTTTGCCCTCGGCTGGTAAAGCGCGAGCAAATCCATCAAATCGCAGTGGCGTTGGTGATAGCGGCTGATGTAGTTGTTCCACTTGAAATCGCGGCTGTCGCCAAATTCCCCTTCGCCCATATCCCAATAACGCGCGGCATTGATGCCGTATATCAGGGAGCGGTAATGCAGTACGGGCAGGTCGAACCCGCCGCCGTTCCAACTGACCAGTTGCGGCGTATGTTTTTCCACCAACTCGAAAAATTTGGCGATAACCACTTCTTCGCCGTCGTCCGCCTCGCCGATTGTGCCGATATGGATTTTGTCCTGCCCCCAGCGCATACAGCACGAAACCGCCACAACCTGATGGAGATGATGCTGCATAAAATCCCCGCCCGTCTGGGCTCGGCGTTTTTGCTGGGCAAACAGCACCACTTCATCGTCGGGCAAATCGGACGGGAGATGATATAAAGTCCGTATCCCTTGCACGTCGGGCACGGTTTCAATATCGAAGGCCAAAATCGTATTCATCGCTGCACCTTGTATTCAAAAAGGACGGATGGCTATTGTGTCATTAAAAGGCAGGTAAAAAAAGAGGCAACCCCCCACAGGATTGCCCCAATACCTCAAATCAGAGATTTACGCTTCACAAACAATACAGGCTTTCGCCTGCGGCTTTACCTGCGCAGCTCAACCCTGCGCCGGCAAACTTTCGTCCCGCCGTTTCCGGCAAGACACCGGACAGCCCGAAGACCGGCCGGAACATCCTTTCAGACGGCATTGTTTCGCTGCGTCTGTAATTCCGTGTAGCGGAATGTACGCCTTTTTTCGCACCTTGCCAAGCATTTTTCAAAATAGGGGAATCAAAACGCCTGATTTATATTATTGCTTAAAATGATAAACAAACAGAATTAAATTTTATATTTTTGTATGATTTGATATTAATTTAAATATTATGTGGATTTTTAGCATAAAATATCTGAATACCTTTTTAATGAAAAAGGCTTATATGAGATGCTTGTTTGCAACATTATGTTTTTAAACAAATTTAATTTTGATTGAATTTTAATATATTAACCGGATTTTCCGCATCCTCCCCTTTGTCCGCAGAATAAGCCTCTTTTTATTGGCGTATCGTTAATCATTTATTTCAAAAAAGTTATTTATTATCATAATATCAGGAAGCGAATCGTTAAAAAAAACTCCCTCAAATTCTATCAAATTAGTATTTATCCAGCACATAAACGAACCAAAGCATTCTTTCCCCAAGTGTAAATATTTAAAATTAAACTCAAAATAAGTTTTTTTGCTTAAAAAATTTAATGGTTTTTCTATAGTGAAAAAAAAGCCCTTACTCGTTTTAGTTCGGGATACTATTTTAAATAAGTTTTTATTCCCAATAAAATAAGAATATTCATTGACTAAGTTGTTGTGATGAAAAAGTAATTTTATTAAAATGTCTTTATAATCTTCCAGGTTCATTTCTAGCTCGATTTAAAATGATTTCATTAAAGCATTATTTACTACATTTTGTATGACCGGGTACGCATCAGTCTTTAAACCGGATTTTGTTTTTGTCAATTTAAAAAAGCATTGTTTTTGCAAACGGCTGAAGCGTTAACGCCGCCCGGAACATCCTGTTTGCAAAACCAGAATTTCAAATTTCCAAAAACAATCGGCGGATTCGCTCTGAAACGCCTGATTTATTTTGTTACTTCGTGTAATCCGTAAAAATCGGGGCTGCCTTCCGGACGGGTTTTAAAACGCTTGTGCAGCCAAAAATACTGCTCGGGATGTTCGCGCACGCGTTCCTCGATAAAACGGTTCATGCGCTGCGCGTCGGCTTTCGCATCTTCACCCGGAAAGGATTTCCAAGCCGGGTAGAATTGCAGTGTAACCGTATTGTCCGCCTCCCTGACGGGGATGGCGGGAATCACTTTGGCATTTGCAAGCGCGGCAATGCGGCTCAAGCCGGTAATCGTTGCCGTCCGAATACCGAAGAAATCGACAAAAACCGAATCGTTGCGTCCGAAATCCTGATCGGGCAGATACAGAAACGGCGCGCTGCTTTTGCGGAACTGTTTGACGAGGGCGCGCAGCCCTTCGGTGCGCCCGATAAGGAAAACGTTGTGATAGCGGTTGCGGCCTTTCAAAATCTGTTCGTCCAATATCTTGTTTTTTTGGTGGGAATACATACTGATCAGCGGAACATCCTGATTAAGCGCGTACACCGCCATCTCGAACGCGGTAAAGTGCGGATACAGGATGATGACTTTTTCCCCTGCCGCCAGCGCGTCGTCCAAATAATGTTTGTTGTGGTAGCGCACCAGCGATTTCAGGCGTTTAGCAGGCGCATACCAATATAAGCCGTATTCAAGCATCAGTTTCGCCATATGTTTGAAATGCTGCTTCAATACGGTTTCGCGCTTTTTTCCGTCCCACTCGGGAAAGCATTTTGCCAAATTGATTTCGCCGATACGGCGGCGGGGTTTGACCAAAAGGTAGGCAAGCAAACCCGTCAGGTCGGCAAGTTTGTGCAGCAGCGCAAACGGCAGAAACTGCAAAACATACAGTACAAAAAATATAAATTTCATCTCGATACACATTTTCTTTTCAGACGGCAAAATACAAATGCCGTCTGAAACTATTGGAACCTGCCGCGCTTGACCTGCATCCCCGAAGGATTGAGTTTGGCGGCAAGCCCGTGGTTGCGTAAGGCGTGGGTCAGCGCGACGGCAAGACCGTCCGCCGCATCCGCCTGCGGCGTTCCCGATAAGCCGAGCATCTGCACCACCATATGCTGCACCTGTTCTTTCGCCGCCTTGCCCTTGCCGACTACCGCCTGTTTGACCTGCAAGGCCGTGTATTCCGAAACGGGCAGCTTATGGCTGACCAATGCCGCCAATGCCGCGCCCCTAGCCTGCCCCAGCATCAGCGTCGATGCCGGATTGACGTTGACGAACACCTGTTCCACCGCCGCCTGTTGCGGCTTGTAAACGGCAACGACTTCGCCGATATGCCGCACAATCACGGCAATCCTGTCTGCCAGAGGCGCATCGGCAGGCGTTTTGATGCAGCCGGAGGCGACGTAAAAATGATCGCGCCCCCTGACATCGATGACACCGAAACCCGTTACGCGGCTGCCCGGGTCGATGCCCAAGATACGGACGGTTGCAGCCATATTCACAACAAACCGTGTTGAATCAGCTTCTTACGCAGGGTATTGCGGTTCAGCCCCAGCATCACGGAGGCTTTGGACTGGTTGCCGCCGCATTGCCCCATCACGCACACCAGCAGCGGTTTTTCCACCTGATGCAAGACCATATCGTACACGCCGCAAGGTTCGGTACCGTTCAGGTCTTTGAAATATTGTTCCAAATTTTGTCTGATACATTGGGAAATATCGGGAAGGGTATGGGGCATAATCGCGCTTTCAAAAGGATAATCGGGTGTTCAGACGGCATTTTGGCGGTAGGCGCACGCCCAACCGTCGGTTTTTCCGGCAACTCTTTCAAGATAACCGGCAAGTGTGTCGTATTGCGCCGCCGCACTGTCCAATCGGTTGATGTCGCGGCGCGTCTGCTCGCCGTCGGGCATTTCGCCGATGTACCAACCTATGTGTTTGCGTGCGATGCGTACGCCTGCACTATCGCCGTAAAACGCGTGTATGGCGCGGATGTGGTTCAAAATAGCGGCGGCGCATTCTGCCAAACTCAAGGCAGGCGGCAAAACACCGTGTTCGGCATAATGTTTCAAATCGCGGAAGAACCACGGCCTGCCTTGCGCACCGCGCCCTATCATAATGCCGTCTGCGGCGGTTTGTTTGAGGACGGTTTGGGCTTTTTGCGGCGAAGTAATGTCGCCGTTGACCCAGACCGGGATGTTCAGACGGCATTTGGTTTCGGCGATGAGTTCGTAACGCGCTTCGCCTTTGTACATTTGCGTGCGCGTGCGTCCGTGGACGGCAAGGGCGGCGATGCCGCAATCTTCGGCGATTTTGGCGATAACGGGCAGGTTTTTGTGGTCGTCGTGCCAGCCCAAACGGGTTTTGAGGGTAACGGGTACGCCCGCCGCTTTGACCACCGCCTCCAAAATGGCGGCAACCAGCGGCTCGTTCTGCATCAGCGCGCTGCCGGCTTGGACGTTGCACACTTTCTTGGCGGGACAGCCCATATTGATGTCGATAAGCTGCGCCCCGAGGCTGACGTTGTAACGCGCGGCATCAGCCATCTGCTGCGGATCGCTGCCGGCAATCTGCACGGCAACGATGCCGCCTTCATCGGCAAAATCGCTGCGGTGCAGGGTCTTTTTGGTATTTCTGAGCGTCGGGTCGCTGGCCAGCATTTCGCACACCGCCCAACCTGCGCCGAAATCGCGGCAGAGGCGGCGGAAGGGTTTGTCGGTAATGCCCGCCATCGGCGCAAGTGCGATGGGGTTGTCGATAAAATAGCCGCCGATGTGCATAATGGGCCCGCGTTCCAAAAAAGTGCGACATTGTACATTTTTTAAGCAAAATTTCCAATCTCCGCCTGCATCCGCGATTGGGGCGGGCATCGTTTTATGGCATAATCCGCACACAGATTCCCTGCCCCGCCACTCACAGGAGGGCAGTTTATAGTGGATTAACAAAAACCAGTACGGCGTTGCCTCGCCTTAGCTCAAAGAGAACGATTCTCTAAGGTGCTGAAGCACCAAGTGAATCGGTTCCGTACTATTTGTACTGTCTGCGGCTTCGTCGCCTTGTCCTGATTTTTGTTAATCCACTATACTTTCCCCATCCTATCAGTTTCCCGCTTCAGACGGCATAAGGTCTGAAAGAAAGACTACAATTATGAGCAACCCATTTTCCTCTTTAGGTTTGGGTACGGAACTGGTTTCCGCACTCGCGCTTCAAGGCTATGAAACCCCGACCCCCATTCAGGCCGCAGCCATTCCGAAGGCGCTGGCCGGACACGACCTGCTTGCCGCCGCGCAAACCGGCACGGGCAAAACCGCCGCCTTTATGCTGCCCTCGCTCGAACGCCTCAAACGTTACGCCACCGCCAGCACCTCGCCCGCGATGCACCCCGTGCGTATGCTCGTCCTCACCCCCACGCGCGAACTTGCCGACCAAATCGACCAAAACGTGCAGGGCTACATTAAAAATCTGCCGCTGCGGCATACCGTCTTGTTCGGCGGTATGAATATGGACAAACAGACCGCCGATTTGCGCGCCGGCTGCGAAATCGTCGTCGCCACCGTCGGACGGCTGCTCGACCACGTGAAACAGAAAAACATCCATTTGAACAAAGTCGAAATCGTCGTTTTGGACGAAGCCGACCGTATGCTGGATATGGGTTTTATCGACGACATCCGCAAAATCATGCAGATGCTGCCCCGCCAACGCCAAACCCTGCTCTTTTCCGCCACCTTCTCCGCCCCGATACGCAAACTGGCGCAAGACTTCATGAACGCGCCCGAAACCGTCGAAGTCGCCGCGCAAAACACCACCAACGCCAACGTCGAGCAGCACATCATCGCGGTCGATACCTTCCAAAAGCGCAACCTGCTCGAACGGCTGATTGTCGATCTGCATATGAACCAGGTCATCGTGTTCTGCAAAACCAAACAAAGCGTCGACCGCGTAACGCGCGAACTGGTGCGCCGCAACCTGTCCGCACAGGCGATACACGGAGACCGTTCCCAACAAAGCCGGCTCGAAACGCTCAACGCCTTCAAAGACGGCAGCCTGCGCGTCCTCGTCGCCACCGACATCGCCGCGCGTGGGCTGGATATTGCCGAACTGCCCTTCGTCATCAATTACGAAATGCCCGCCCAGCCCGAAGACTACGTCCACCGTATCGGGCGTACGGGGCGCGCGGGCGCGGACGGCGTGGCGATTTCCCTGATGGACGAATCCGAACAGAAAATGTTTGAAGCCATTAAAGAACTGACCGGCAACAAGCTGCTCATCGAACGCATCGAAGGCTTCGAGCCCCGATGGTGGGAACAGGAAGGCTCAAAACCGGAAAAAACCGAAACAAGCGAACCGAGACAACGCAACCGCTACGAATCCGCCAAAGCGCAACGCGAAAAAAACACCCGGCCGGAAAATGCGGCAAACGATGCGGGCGCGGCTTGCGGAAAAATTGCCGGACGCAGCCGCCGCAGCCGTCGGGAACACCGGACGTGCGCCCTGCTCCAACCGCGTTACGGCGTAAAATAGCCCTGAAAATCAAATGCCGTCTGAACATTTCCCGTTTCAGACGGCATTTTTCAAACCGGACTGACGCATTGGGCGCAACCGCCCACACCGGATAAATTTCTTCCGCAAACAGTTTCAGACGGCATTTGCTGCCTGTACAATATCATTTCCTTTTCCACTCAAACCATCAGGATTTCCCAATGTCCACCCAATTCGATGTCGCCGTAATCGGCGCAGGTCCGGCAGGCTCGGTCGCATCCGCCCTGCTCCGCAAAAAAGGTTATCAAGTCTGCGTGTTGGAAAAACAGCACTTTCCGCGCTTCGTCATCGGCGAAAGCCTGCTGCCGCACTGTATGGAAATGCTGGAAGAAGCCGGATTTGCCGATGCCGTGCGCGCCGAGCCCGGCTTTCAGTTGAAAAACGGCGCGGCGTTTTCGTGGGGCAGCCGTTATACGGAATTTGACTTTACCGATAAATTTTCAGACGGCCCCGGCACGACTTATCAAGTGCGCCGCGCCGTGTTCGATAAAATCCTGATTGGCGAAGCCGCCAAACAAGGCGTTGAAGTACGTTTCGGGCACGGCGTAACCGCGTTCGACAATAGCGGCGATTTTGCCCGCTTGAACATCGAAACCGACACCGGCAAGCGCTATGAACTGACCGCGAAATTCGTCTTGGACGCAAGCGGTTACGGACGCGTGCTGCCGCGCCTGCTGGATTTGGAAACGCCCTCGCACCTGCCGCCGCGCCAAGCGCATTTCACGCACATCGACGACAACATCACCAACCCGAAATTCGACCGCAACAAAATCCTGATTACCACCCACCCGCAACACCGCGACGTGTGGATTTGGCTGATTCCCTTCGGCGACAACCGCTGCTCCATCGGCGTGGTCGGCACGCCCGACAAACTTACCGGCGAATCGGAAACGGTGTTGAAAAAATTTGTTTACGAATGCCCGATGCTGAACGAAATTCTGGATAAAGCCGTCTGGGAAAACGATTTTCCGTTCCGCTCCATCCAAGGCTATTCCGCCAATGTGAAATCGCTGCACGGCAGGCATTTCGCGCTATTGGGCAATGCCGCCGAGTTCCTCGATCCCGTGTTCTCGTCGGGCGTAACCATCGCGCTGCACTCCGCCAAACTGGCCGCCGATTTATTGGCGAAGCAGCTTGAAGGCGGCACGGCGGATTGGGATACCGAATTTGCCGAACCCTTGATGATCGGCGTGGACACGTTCCGCACCTATGTGGACGGCTGGTATGATTTCCGCTTCCAAAACGTCGTGTACGCGCCCGACCGCAGCCCGGAAATCAGCCGTATGCTTTCTTCGATTTTGGCAGGCTACGCGTGGGATACCGAAAACCCGTTCGTGGCGAAATCCGAACAACGCCTGACTGCCTTGTCCGAATGGGTCGGTCAGTTGGAAACCGAATAAATCCGTACCGCCATACAAAATGCCGTCTGAATACAATCGGGTTCAGACGGCATTTCTATTTCAACTGTTTTTATGATTACTCGGGACGCATCTGCGGAAACAGAATCACATCGCGGATGGTTTGCGAATCGGTCAGCAGCATCACCAGGCGGTCGATGCCGATACCGCAACCGCCGGTCGGCGGCAGGCCGAATTCCATGGCGCGGATGTAGTCGGCATCGTAGTGCATCGCTTCGTCGTCGCCGGCATCTTTTTGTGCCACTTGCGCTTTGAAGCGTTCGGCTTGGTCTTCGGGGTCGTTCAACTCAGAGTAACCGTTTGCCAGTTCGCGCCCGACAACGAACAATTCGAAACGTTCGGTCAGACCTTGTTTGGTATCGGAAGCGCGTGCCAACGGGGAAACCTCAACCGGATAATCGACGATGAAGGTCGGGTTCCACAATTTGCCCTCGGCGCAACCTTCAAACAGGGCGAGTTGCAGGCTGCCGATGCCGGGAGACGGCGGCAGGCTTTCGCCGTGTTTGACGATTTCTTTTTTCAGCCATTCCGCATCGTTCAACTGCTCGTCGGTGTAGTGCGGATTATATTTTTTGATGGCTTCGAGGATGGTCAGGCGTTCGAACGGGCTTTCCAAATCGACTTCTTTGCCGTTATAAGTGATGTTTGCCGTACCGTTTACCGTGCGCGATGCGTTGCGGATGATGTCTTCCGCCATCTGCATCATGCGTTCGTAGTCGGAGAAGGCTTCGTAAAATTCAATCATCGTAAATTCGGGGTTGTGGCGCACGGACATACCTTCGTTGCGGAAGCTGCGGTTGATTTCAAACACGCGTTCCAAACCGCCGACCACCAGGCGTTTCAGATACAGCTCGGGGGCGATGCGCAGGTAGAGCGGGATGTCCAAAGCGTTGTGATGGGTAACGAAAGGTTTCGCCGTCGCGCCGCCGGGAATCGGGTGCATCATCGGGGTTTCGACTTCGAGATAATGCTCGCCCACCATAAAATTACGCACGGATTGGATGATTTGGCTGCGTTTGATAAACGTATTACGCGATTCTTCGTTGGCAATCAAATCGACGTAGCGTTGGCGGTATTTGGTTTCCTGATCGCTCAAGCCTTTGTGTTTGTCGGGCAGCGGACGCAGGGATTTGGACAGCAGGCGGATGTCGGACACGCGCACGGTCAGTTCGCCGTGGTTGGTTTTGAACAAAGTACCTTCCGCACCGACGATGTCGCCCAAGTCCCAATGGTTGAAATCGTCCAAAACTTCCTGACTCACGCCTTTGTTGTTCAGATAAAGCTGGATTTGTCCGGACACGTCTTGGATGGTGGCAAAGCTCGCCTTGCCCATTTGCCGTTTGAGCATCATGCGGCCGGCCACTTTGACGGGAACGGCCTGCGGGTCGAGTTCTTCTTTGCCGATGTCGCCGTATTGGGCGTGCAAATCGGCGGCAAAGCTGTCGCGTTTGAAATCGTTAGGGTAGGCGTTGCGCTGTTGGCGGATGTTGTGCAGTTTTTCACGGCGCAGGGCGATGATTTGGTTTTCGTCCAACTGCGGCTCGGTTTGCGGATGGTTTTGTTCGCTCATAGGGTTTTCCGAAAAAATAAATCAGGCGCAGTCTGTTTCAGACGACCTGATTGAATCACAAAATTTGCGCATATTTTACGCGATGTCGGTGTTTTTTTCTAGGAAAGGGCAATGCCGTCTGAAAATATTACAGACGGCATTCAGATTTTGAAACCTATGCCAAAAGTCCGCTAAGGTTCAACAGGAACAAAACGGCAAATCCGGTCAGGTAGAGCAAGCCGACAATGGCAAGGGCGTTCATACCGGCGGTAAGCCTGTGGCGTTTGTCCCCTTTGACGAGGCGGTAGTTGAGCCAGGCGAACACGGGGGCGGACACAAAGGCGGCAATCATCGCAAATTTGAGCAGATTCGCCATTACGCCGTCAAACCAGAAAATCACCGCCAAACCGCTGCCTGCAACCCAAATATTCCAGGCAAAGAGTTCGGCGTTGCCGGTTTTCTCACTGCCGCGCAGCAGGCGCACGGGTTCGGCAATGGCGCGCGCGTAGCCGTCCACAACGGTAATCGTCGTGCCGTACATGCAGGCAAAAGCGATAAACGCCACCAGCGGACGCGACCAGTCGCCGATGGTTACCGCATACATATTAATCAATTGCCCGATATATTTGCCGCCGGCCATCTGCACTTCTTCACCGTTGCCGTATTGCACGTACGCACCCAGGGCAAGGAAGACGACGGCAAGTACGGCACTGGTGATGTAACCGACGTTGAAATCAAAAATCCCGTCATGATAAGAGGAAGGTTGGAGGCGCTGTTTCTCCGTAACCCACAAAGAATTGATGGCGGAAATTTCAATCGGCGCAGGCATCCAGCCCATCAGCGCGATCAGGAAGCCCAAACCGGCCAGCGTCCACGGTGTCGGCTCGATAAAATCGGGTTTCATCTGCATACCGCGCGACATGGCGATGCCGACGGCGGCAACGGTGGCAACCGTCAGGCTGACGATGATAATTTTGGAAACGCCGTCCAATGCCTTATAACGCCCGCTGACAAGGATAATCAGGCAGGAAGCCATAATCAGCGCGGAGATTGCGCCGATACCCAGTGTCAGCGAGGGAATCGCCATTTTGACGATGGCGGCGGTTACGATGGCAACCGCACCCGCGTTAATCGTCGCGGCAGCAATACACAAAATCAAAAAGACCCACAGGTAGATGCGGCTTTTCTCGGCATAACCTTCAATCAGGCTCTTGCCCGTGTCCAGCGTGTAATGCGCGCTGAAGCGGAAAAACGGGTATTTGAAGAGGTTGGTCAGGACGATAATCAATGCGAGCTGCCAGCCGTAAAGCGCGCCCGCCTGAGTGGAGGCAATCAGGTGCGAACCGCCGACCGCCGCCGAAGCCATCATAATCCCAGGCCCCAGTGCGTTGATTTTACTTTTCCAAGTCGAAATATGTTGTTCGGACATAATGTTTCCGTATGGCTGGATAAAAGCGCGTATTTTAACGTAATCCAAACACGCGCCAAACCAGTTTATTGAAACTTTACACCCTGATATTCCTGATTTTTCCAAATTACTTTCAGAAAAACATGCAATATGGCATTTTATGCCCGAAAATTTGCGGCAAACAGCCTTGCATCGCTTTTTTTCCGTGCGGAATATGCGTTCAAATCCCTTGCCGCGTTTTGCAGCCGGCAGGCGATTTGATAAGATGCTTGCGTTCTTTCGGACGGCATTCACAATGCGCTATGCCGTCTGAAGCCGCAAAACCCGATTGGAGGAACTGTTATGAATACCGTATCGAATTACCTGTCCGCATTGCGCGAAGCGATGAAGGCGCAAGGTTTGGACGCGCTCGTCATCCCTTCCGCCGACCCCCACCTGTCCGAATACCTGCCCGAGCATTGGCAGGCGCGGCGCGAATTGTCGGGCTTTACCGGCTCGGTCGGCACATTCGTCATTACCGCCGACGAAGCGGGCGTATGGGTGGACAGCCGCTATTGGGAACAAGCCGCCAAGCAGCTTGCGGACAGCGGCATTGAGCTGCAAAAAAGCGGTCAAGTGCCGCCGTACAACGAATGGCTGGCGGCAAACCTGCCCGAAAACGCCGCCGTCGGCATCCCTTCCGATATGGTGTCGCTCACCGGCAAACGCACTTTGGCGCAATCCCTGGCCGCCAAAAACATCCGCATCGAACACCCGGATAATTTACTGAATCAAGTGTGGACAAGCCGTCCCGCCCTCCCCGCCGAAACCGTGTTCATCCACGACCCCGACTATGTTTCCGAAACCGCCGCCGAAAAACTCGCCCGCGTGCGCGCCGTGATGGCGGAAAAAGGCGCGGATTACCACTTGGTTTCCTCGCTTGACGACATCGCTTGGCTGACCAACCTGCGCGGCAGCGACGTGCCTTTCAACCCTGTTTTCGTATCCTTCCTGCTGATTGGCAAAGACAGCGCCGTCCTGTTTACCGAACAATGCCGTCTGAACGCAGAAGCCGCCGCCGCGCTGCAAACCGCCGGCATCACGGTCGAGCCTTACGCCCAAGTTGCCGGCAAACTCGCGCAAATCGGCGGCGCGCTGCTCATCGAGCCGAACAAAACCGCCGTCAGCACGCTTGTGCGCCTGCCCGAAAGCGTGCGCCTGATTGAAGGCACCAACCCGTCCACGCTGTTCAAATCCTGCAAATCCGAAGCCGACATCGCCCATATCCGCGAAGCGATGGAACAAGACGGCGCGGCGTTGTGCGGTTTCTTCGCCGAGTTTGAAGACATCATCGGCAAGGGCGGCAGCCTGACCGAAATCGACGTGGATACGATGCTCTACCGCCACCGCAGCGCGCGCCCGGGGTTTGTGTCCTTGAGTTTCGACACCATCGCGGGCTTCAACGCCAACGGCGCACTGCCGCATTACAGCGCAACGCCCGAAAGCCACAGCACCATTAAGGGCGACGGTCTGCTGCTCATCGACTCCGGCGCGCAATACAAAGGCGGCACGACCGACATCACCCGCGTCGTCCCCGTCGGCACGCCCACAGCAGAACAAAAACGCGACAACACGCTCGTCCTCAAAGCCCATATCGCGCTTGCCGAAGCCGTGTTCCCCGAAAACATCCCCTCGCCGCTGATTGACGCGATTTGCCGCAAACCTCTGTGGCAGGCGCAGTGCGACTACGGACACGGCACCGGCCACGGCGTAGGCTATTTCCTCAACGTCCACGAAGGCCCGCAACGCATCGCCTTCGCCGCCCCCGCCACGCCCGAAACCGCGATGAAAAAAGGGATGGTAACCTCCATCGAGCCCGGCCTCTACCGTCCGGGAAAATGGGGCATCCGCATTGAAAACCTCGCCGCCAACCAAGCCGTCACCAACCCGCAGGAAACCGGGTTCGGCAGCTTCCTCTGTTTTGAAACCCTGACCCTCTGCCCTATCGATACACGCCTGATGGACACCGCCCTGATGACCGACGGCGAAATCGACTGGGTCAACCGCTACCACGCCGAAGTCCGCCGCCGCCTCGAGCCGCTGACTGAAGGCGCGGCAAAAGCGTGGCTGATCAAACGCACCGAACCGCTGGCGCGTTAAACGGCACGGCGCAACAAATGCCGTCTGAAAGCCCTTCAGACGGCATTTGTTTCCCAAAACATCCCGCACCGTTTTCATCTTGCCGCAAGCAAATACCAATCCGTTTTGCGGCAAATGCACAAAAAGCCCGATGCCGTCTGAAACGCCAAACAGGCTTCAGACGGCATTTATAGCGGATGAAAACAGAAACGTTATTCCCGCAAAAACAGTTGCGCAGGGCGGGCTTCGGCCCGCCGGCTCCCACCATCTTCATCCTAAAATCCCGTCATTCCCGCGCAGGCGGGAATCCAGGCTCGTTGGACTTCAGCCCTTTCCGATAAATTCCTGCTGCTTTTCATTCCTAGATTCCCACTTTCGTGGGAATGACGGCGGTGGGTTTCGGTTATTTCCGATAAATCGCCGCCGTTTCCCGTCATTCCCGCGCAGGCGGGAATCCGGTTTTTTGAGCTCCAGCCATTGCCGATAAATTGCTTTAACGTTGCATTTCCGGATTCCCACTTTCGTGGGAATGACGCGATTTTAGATTTCTGTTTTTGATTTTCTGTTTTTGTAAGCGTCTATCCTGTCCGGTTTCGGTTTTTTTTTGGATTTCGGGCAACTTCCAAACCGTCATTCCCGCGCAGGCGGGAATCCAGGCTCGTTGGACTTCAGCCCTTTCCGATAAATTCCTGCTGCTTTTCATTCCTAGATTCCCACTTTCGTGGGAATGACGGCGGTGGGTTTCGGTTATTTCCGATAAATCGCCGCCGTTTCCCGTCATTCCCGCGCAGGCGGGAATCCAAGCTCGTTGTACTTCAGCCCTTTCCGATAAATTCCTGCTGCTTTTCATTCCTAGATTCCCACTTTCGTGGGAATGACGGCGGCGGGGATTTCGGTTATTTCCGATAAATCGCTGCCGTTTCCCGTCATTCCCGCGCAGGCGGGAATCTAGTCCGTTCGGTTTCAGTTATTTCCGATAAATTCCTGTTGCGTTTCCGGATTCCCGCTTTCGCGGGAATGACGAATTTCAAAGTTATGGCGTTATCAAAAAAACAGAAATCCCCCCGCCGTCATTCCTACCTTCGTATTTTGATTTTCTGTTTTTCGCGGGGAGGACGATTTAGAAATTACCCGAAACCTCAAAAAAACCGAAACCGAACGGTCTAGATTCCCGCTTTCGCGGGAATGACGGGTTTCAGAATTACGGCAAGGCGCAAAAAATGCCGTCTGAAAGCCCTTCAGACGGCATTGCCTTGTTCATCTGCCTTAATGGCGGAAATGACGGATGCCGGTTACGACCATGGCGATACCGTGTTCGTCTGCCGCGTCGAAGACTTCTTGATCGCGCATCGAACCTGCCGGATGGATGATGGCTTTAATGCCCTGTTCGGCAATCACATCCACGCCGTCGCGGAAGGGGAAGAAGGCATCGGATGCGGCACACGCGCCGTTGAGGTCGAAATTGGCGTCCTGCGCTTTGCGGGCGGCGATGCGGGTGCTGTCCACGCGGCTCATTTGGCCTGCACCGATGCCGTAAGTTTGACCGCCTTTACCGAACACGATGGCGTTGGATTTGACGTATTTTGCGACGTTCCAGACGAACAGCAAATCGTTCCATTCCTGCTCGGTCGGTTGGCGTTTGGAGACGACTTTCAAATCGGCGCGGCTGATGCGGTGAACGTCGGGCGTTTGCACCAACAGTCCGCCGCCGACGCGTTTGAGTTCGAAGCGGTTTGCGCCTGCTTCAAGAGGCACTTCCAATACGCGCACGTTTTTCTTGGCGGCGGCGATTTCGAGGGCTTCGGCGGTGAACTTCGGCGCCATCAGGACTTCCATAAACTGATTGTCGGTAATGTGTTTGACGGTTGCACCGTCTACTTCGCGGTTGAAGGCGATGATGCCGCCGAACGCGCTGGTGGTGTCGGTGGCGTAGGCGAGCTTGTAGGCGGTCAAGGTATCGGCTGCAACGGCAACGCCGCACGGATTGGCGTGTTTCACAATCACGCAGGCGGGCGCGTCGAAGGATTTGACGGCTTCCCAAGCGGCATCGGCATCGGCGATGTTGTTGTACGACAATTCTTTACCTTGCAGCTGTTTGTAGGCGGCGAGGCTGCCGGCGGCGGGGTGAATATCGCGGTAGAACGCGGCGCACTGGTGCGGATTTTCGCCATAGCGCATGTCTTGTACTTTAATCCAGCTTTGGTTGAACCGGCCGGGGAATCCGGCGATTTCGGGCTCTCCGCTCAAAACGCCGTCTGAAAGCGAGGTCAGGTAGTTGGAAATCATACCGTCGTATTCGGCGGTGTGGCTGAACGCTTTGCGCGAAAGGTTGAAACGGGTTTTGTCGCTCAATGCGCCGCCGTTGGCTTCCATTTCGGCGGCGATGGCGGGGAAGTCGGCGGGGTCGGTAACGATGGCGACGTGTTTCCAGTTTTTCGCGGCGGAGCGCACCATAGTCGGGCCGCCGATGTCGATGTTTTCAATCGCGTCTTCCAGTGTGCAGTTTGGTTTGGCGATGGTGGCGGCGAAGGGGTAAAGATTGACGCACACGAGGTCGATGTTGCCGATGCCGTGTTCTTCCATCTTGGCGACGTGTTCGTCCAAATCGCGCCGGCCCAAAATACCGCCGTGGATTTTCGGATGCAGCGTTTTCACGCGGCCGTCGAGCATTTCGGGGAAACCGGTGTAGTCGGCAACTTCAATCACGGGAACGCCCGCATCGGCAAGCAGCTTCGCCGTGCCGCCGGTGGAGAGGATTTCGACACCGAGCTTGGTCAGGGTTTGGGCAAATTCGACTGCGCCCGTCTTGTCGGACAGGCTGATCAGGGCGCGTTTGATGGAAGGCATAGGGATTTCCTTTTTCTGACGTTGGGATGGGAAACGGTAATGTTGTCGGGGCGGTATTATCCGCTATTTTCCACTTTCCGGCAGTAGGTTTTTGCAGATATTGTTGACAATCCCCCAAAGGAATGCCGTCTGAAAACCGGTTTCAGACGGCATTTTGCCTTTCGGTTATTTACATCCCATTTTCCTTGCCGTCCATACCGCGCCCGCCATACCCGTACATAAAGGCATCAACAAAGCGGCGGGGGCGTAGGTGAGTTCCAAAATAAAGACGGCGGCGGTCAGCGGCATATTGAGGGAAACGCCGAGGAAAACGGCGGTGCCGACGACTGCCGCGCTTTCAGACGGCATTTCGGGGAAAACGCTGTTCCACGCGGCGGCGGCTGCAAAAGAAATGGTGCTGCCGAGCATCATAGACGGCGTAATCAGTCCGCCGTATGCGCCTGCCGCCAACGCCATCAAGACAACCAGCCATTTGACGGCGGTCAGCTCAAGGCTGTGTTGCCAGTCGGTCAATCCGCCAAAGGTCAGTTGGTTGCCTGCTTTGCCGTTGCCCAAAATTTCGGGAAACCAAACGGCAATCGCGCCGATGAGTGCAAACAAAGCAATCGCCAAAGGAATAATTCTCGGATTGTCGCGCTTGAGGAAGGGGAACTTTTCGGCACTGCGCCGGAAATATACCGCCGTTGCGCCCAGTATCGGGCCGATGACGGCGGAAAACCAAAGTAATGAGGTGTTTACGGCAAGGTTGGCGGGATGATATTGCTGCACGTCGCCTAAGCCGATGCGCGCGACGGCGGTGGCAATGACCGAAGTCAGCAACGCGGCGGCGGCGGCCTGCTGCGTCCACACGCCCAACATCGCTTCGAGGATAAACAGCGTAGAGGCGAGCGGCACGTTATACACCGCCGCCAAACCCGCGCCCGAGGCGCAAGCAATCAGCAGCCGCATTTCGTCTTCGTCCAAACCCAACCTCCTGCCGCCGACAAAAGCAAACGCGGCAGTCATTTCACGCGGCGCAACTTCCCGTCCGAGCGGTGAACCGAGTCCGACCGTTATGATTTGCAGCAGAACGTGGAAAACCGTCGTCAGAAACGGCAGCCCCTGCAACGGCTGCTTCAATGCCACCTTGATTCCGATTTGCGGCTTGCCGAAACGTTTGAGCAACCACCAGCCGCCGCCTGCCAACATACCGCACAGAATCAATACGCCCAAACGCCGCCCTTCCGAAGCACGGGCCACGCCTTCGCGGAACGAAGTGTACACGCCGTCCGCGCCATAACCGTATGCCGTATGCTGTATGAAGTGCATCAGTTCCGTCAGCACAATGCCGACCAAACCGCCGATAACGCCTGCTGCTGCCAGGGCAAACCAAAATTTTCTGCGTCCCACTGTCGTTCCTGCCGTTCAAATGCCGTCTGAAAACCTTTCAGACGGCATTCGTTTCCTATCCGCCTATCCGAACAGGCCGCGTACACGCTCCAAACCGCCGAAGTTGATACAGGCATCGGCGGCTGCCCGCGCTTTCGGTTTGGCACGGTAAGCCACGCCTATGCCCGCTTCTTTGAGCATCGGAATATCGTTCGCACCGTCGCCCACCGCCAACACCTGATGCGGCTGCAATCCGAGGCGGCTGCGGTATTCGCGCAACAAATCCGCCTTTGCCTGCGCGTCGATGATTCTGCCTTTCAGACGGCCGGTCAGCCTGCCGTTTTCAATTTCCAAAACATTGGCGTGCTGGTATTCGAAGCCGAGGCGTTGTTGCAGACGTTCGGTAAAAAACGTGAAGCCGCCCGACACCAGCAGAAATTTCACATTGTGCCTTTTGCATTCGTCCAACAAAAATTCCGCACCGGGCGAGAGCTTCAAAACGTTTTCATAAACGTCCGCCAAAACCCGTTCGTCCAATCTCGCCAACAGGGCGACGCGGCTGCGTAAAGACTGTTCGAAATCGAGTTCGCCGCGCATCGAACGCTCGGTAATTTCCGCTACCTTGTCTTTTAAACCCACGCCTGCCGCAATTTCATCGACGCATTCGATGGTAATCAGCGTCGAATCCATATCGCTGACAATCAAACCGAGTTCGTCGAAATCCATATCCGGCAACACGGCGTGGTCGATTTGACGGCTGCCAAGCAACGCCGCGTCTTTTTCGCTTAAAAAAAACCCTTCTTCAACAATAAAACGCATACGCTTTTCATCGGCACAATCAGGTTCGGGAAGGCGGGAAAGGAAGTCGGAAGGCAGGGCTTCGGCGGAGGGAAATTGGAGGACGAGGGCTTGCGGCATAACGGCGGCTCAAAAAATGCGGATTATATAGTGAAACGGCAAAGAATGTTACGGCGGGCGGGACTGCAATCGGAAAATGACTTCAAACGCAAACGGCAGTATTGTGTCGGACAACACGGGAAAATGCCGCAACTATTGCCAGCCTGATGAAAATTCGTTATAAGGGGATTATCTAAAATATATTAACATTTGAAGTGAATCGGCTTTAAACCGGTACGGCGTTGCTCCGCCCTGCCCCGATTTAAATTTAACCCACGATACATATAAACAACCCGAAAAAGGATTCAGAGATGAAAATCGGTATCCCACGCGAGTCATTATCCGGCGAAACCCGTGTCGCCTGCACGCCCGCCACCGTCGCCCTGCTGGGCAAACTGGGCTTTGAAACCGTTGTCGAAAGCGGCGCAGGTTTGGCGGCAAGTTTGGATGATGCCGCTTACCAAGCGGCAGGCGCGACCGTTGCCGACAAAGCAACGGTTTGGGCCTGCCCTTTGATTTATAAGGTCAACGCGCCGTCCGAAGGCGAGCTGCCGCTTTTGAACGAAGGTCAAACCATCGTCAGCTTCCTGTGGCCGCGCCAAAACGAGGCTTTGGTCGAAGCCTTGCGCGCCAAGAAAGTCAACGCGCTGGCGATGGACATGGTGCCCCGTATTTCCCGCGCGCAGGCTTTGGACGCTTTGTCTTCGATGGCAAACATCAGCGGCTACCGCGCCGTGATTGAAGCCGCCAACGCCTTCGGGCGTTTCTTCACCGGTCAAATCACTGCCGCCGGCAAAGTGCCGCCCGCGCAGGTTTTGGTGATTGGTGCAGGTGTGGCAGGTTTGGCGGCGATCGGTACGGCAAACTCGCTCGGCGCAGTGGTGCGCGCGTTCGATACCCGCTTGGAAGTGGCGGAACAAATCGAATCGATGGGCGGTAAGTTCCTGAAACTCGACTTCCCGCAAGAATCGGGCGGCAGCGGCGACGGCTACGCCAAAGTGATGAGCGACGAATTTATCGCCGCCGAGATGAAACTCTTTGCCGAGCAGGCGAAAGAAGTGGACATCATCATCACCACCGCCGCCATTCCGGGCAAACCCGCGCCCAAGCTGATTACCAAAGAAATGGTCGAAAGCATGAAACCCGGCTCCGTCATCGTCGATTTGGCGGCGGCGACGGGCGGCAACTGCGAACTCACCAAACCGGGCGAATTGTCCGTAACTGGCAACGGCGTGAAAATCATCGGCTACACCGACATGGCAAACCGCCTTGCCGGACAGTCTTCCCAGCTTTACGCCACCAACCTGGTCAACCTGACCAAGCTGTTAAGCCCGAACAAAGACGGCGAAATCACGCTGGATTTTGAAGACGTAATCATCCGCAATATGACCGTTACCCGCGACGGCGAAATCACCTTCCCGCCTCCGCCGATTCAAGTTTCCGCCCAACCGCAGCAAACGCCGTCTGAAAAAGCCGCGCCTGCCGCCAAGCCCGAACCGAAACCCGTTCCTCTGTGGAAAAAACTCGCGCCCGCCGTCATCGCCGCCGTATTGGTGCTGTGGGTCGGCGCGGTCGCACCCGCAGCATTCCTGAACCACTTTATCGTGTTCGTCCTCGCCTGCGTCATCGGCTACTACGTCGTCTGGAACGTCAGCCACTCGCTGCACACACCGCTGATGTCGGTAACCAACGCCATCTCCGGCATCATCGTCGTCGGCGCACTGCTGCAAATCAGCCAAGGCAACAGTTTCGTGACCCTGCTTGCCTTCATCGCCATCCTGATTGCCGGCATCAACATCTTCGGCGGCTTCTTTGTGACGCGCCGCATGTTGAATATGTTTAGGAAAGGATAAAGCATGACTTTCGCCTATTGGTGTATTCTGATTGCCTGCCTATTGCCGCTTTTTTGTGCGGCGTATGCCAAAAAAGCGGGCGGATTCCGGTTTAAAGACAACCACAATCCGCGCGATTTTCTGGCGCATACGCAAGGCGCAGCCGCCCGTGCCCACGCCGCACAGCAAAACGGTTTTGAAGCCTTTGCACCGTTTGCCGCCGCCGTTTTGACGGCACACGCAACCGGCAATGCGGAGCAATCGACCATCAACACGCTTGCCGGTCTGTTCATCCTGTTCCGCCTCGCCTTTATCTGGTGCTATATCGCCGACAAAGCCGCTATGCGCTCACTGATGTGGGCAGGCGGATTTGCCTGCACCGTCGGACTGTTTGTCGCGGCTGCTTAAAACAGATGCCGTCTGAACAGTTCAGACGGCATCAAAAACAAATCATCGAAAATCGGAGAATTTCTATGTCTTCAGGACTCGTAACAGCGGCGTATATCGTTGCCGCAATTTTATTTATCTTCTCGCTGGCGGGGCTGTCCAAGCAGGAAACCGCCAAGCAGGGCTGCTATTCCGGTATCGCCGGTATGGCGGTCGCCCTCTTCGTAACGGTCTTTTCCGACAATACCCATGGACTGGGCTGGATTATCATCGCTATGCTCATCGGCGCGGCAATCGGCATCTACAAAGCCAAAAAAGTAGAAATGACCGAAATGCCCGAACTGATTGCCCTGCTGCACAGCTTCGTGGGCTTGGCGGCGGTTTTGGTCGGCTTCAACAGCTATATCGCGCCGGGCAACGTCGCACACGATATGCACACCATCCATCTGATCGAAGTCTATTTGGGCATTTTCATCGGCGCGGTAACCTTTACCGGCTCGCTGGTCGCATTCGGCAAGCTCAACGGCAAAATCAGCAGCAGCCCGCTGCAACTGCCCGCCAAACACAAGCTCAACGCGCTGGCGCTCGCCGTATCGTTTGTACTGCTGCTCGTATTTGTCGGCATTGACGGCAGCGGCTTCATCCTGCTGATAATGACTCTGATCGCCCTCGCATTCGGCTGGCACTTGGTTGCCTCCATCGGCGGCGCAGATATGCCCGTGGTCGTATCTATGCTCAACTCCTACTCCGGCTGGGCGGCAGCAGCGGCAGGCTTTATGCTCTCCAACGACCTGCTCATCGTTACCGGCGCTCTGGTCGGCTCAAGCGGCGCGATTCTGTCCTACATTATGTGCAAAGCCATGAACCGGTCGTTTGTTTCCGTGATTGCCGGCGGTTTCGGCAGCGACAGCAGCGCGGCATCTTCCGGCAGCCAAGAGATAGGGGAATACCGGGAAGTCAAAGCTGCCGATGTTGCCGAAATGCTGAAAGGCGCAAACAGTGTCATCATTACCCCGGGCTACGGTATGGCAGTCGCACAAGCGCAATACCCCGTTGCCGAAATCACCGAACTTTTGCGTAAAAACGGCACCGAAGTGCGCTTCGGCATCCACCCCGTCGCCGGCCGTCTGCCCGGTCATATGAACGTACTGCTCGCCGAAGCCAAAGTCCCCTACGACATCGTTTTGGAAATGGACGAAATCAACGACGACTTCCCCGAAACCGATGTGGTCTTAGTGATTGGTGCGAACGACACCGTCAACCCTGCCGCCCAAACCGACCCGAACAGCCCGATTGCGGGTATGCCGGTTTTAGAAGTATGGAAGGCAAAAGAAGTCGTCGTCTTCAAACGCTCGATGAACACCGGCTACGCAGGCGTACAAAACCCGCTGTTCTTCAACGAAAACAGCGTAATGTGTTTCGGAGATGCGAAAAAAACCGTGGACGGGATTTTGGCGGAATTGAAAAAATAATGCCGTCTGAACAATTCGGCGCAGGTTTTAAATCTGTTTGATTTGAAAAAATCACTGCAAACCCCGTTTGTGAAGGTTTGCAGTGATTTTTTGCATTGGGGCAAACATTTTCAGACGGCCCGTCCGAATAAGCACCCCATCTGAAACTGACACAAAATCAACGAAACAAATATAGTGGATTAACAAAAATCAGGACAAGGCGGCGAAGCTGCAGACAGTACAGATAGTACGGAACCGATTCACTTGGTGCTTGAGCACCTTAGAGAATCGTTCTCTTTGAGCTAAGGCGAGGCAACGCCGTACCGGTTTTTGTTAATTCACTATAACCATCACAAAAGGGGTTTTGCAAAAGTTTCATCCCATCTCAAAACAATCATCTCAAAAATGCGTTTCTGACTGCCGGTAAAACAAAACCCTCTAAGCGATACTTAGAGGGTTTTAAAATTTGGCTCCCCGACCTGGGCTCGAACCAGGGACCTGCGGATTAACAGTCCGTCGCTCTACCGACTGAGCTATCGGGGAATAGTTTTTAATACTAACCGATAATATCGGTTATGTCAATAAAAATAAACAAACAACCGAACCCTATCGCAAACCCGCAAACCTTATATGGCTTCTGCAATATGTCTTGCCGCCCGTTTGGCATCCAATAGGATTAAACCAAGTTTGCCGGTTTCTTTTGCCATCAGCACCAACACGGCATCTTTACCCGCCTGACTTAAAAGGATATAGCCTGATTTTCCTTTAATCATCACTTGTTCCAATTCCCCGCAGGCGAGTTCTTGCACCGAACGGCTGCCTAAAGCAAGCAACGTGGCAGAAATCGCCCCTACCCTGTCTGAATTCAAATGTGAAGGAAGCATTGTCGCCATCGGCAATCCGTCGGTTGAGATAACGGCAGATGCGACAATATCCGGAGATGTGTTGTTCAAGTCTTCCAAAACCGAAATTAATAATTGCTGCATAAACCCTCCTATCCCAAGTTTTACACACGGTTACTGTAACGGCGGTATAAAATCCTGACCAAAGTAACAAATGCCTCTTTGCTCAAGTCCGGAATACCGCCGATGACCAAAATAAATTTGGTTGAACCGATATACAATGGGAAAAATGTCAATTCGCTCTGACCGGAAGGGTCGCAAACGCCCCAAGCGTTATTGTTGATATACAGGTTGTTCTTAATCAGCAGCCGGTGTTTCTTTTCCATCTGTGCGACTTCTGCCGCCAGCAACCCCAACTCTTCCGCCGCCTCATGATGGAAATTGGCATTGGCAAGATACAGGCCGTTCCGATCGACCAATAATGCCTTACCACTGCCGGACAATTGTTCCATCAGCAACGGCAATTGCTCGTCCGACAGATTGATGCCGTCTGAATGACCGTTTTCATCGCCATAGAGGAATTCGAGTTTTTGCAAACGGTACAACAGGTTCAAAGCGGTATCGATGTCGGCGGTGTCCGCCCAGGCGAGCAGCTTCTCACTGCTGACCACTTCGTCCGCATCCGCTTTCAACAGGCTGTGCAACAAGGTTTTACCGGCACTGGGGGTATCGCTGGATACGGCATAAAATGCACCGGCAGGAGTCAGGCGGGGATATAAATTTGCTTGTAGTGAAAGTGTTGATTCCATATTAAACCTCCAGTCCCGGATCAATAGAAAATAACATTGCGCTAACCAATTGCTTTACGTCATCTTCCTTACGGGCATCAATTTCAAAAACCGGAACATTAAGATTATGTTTTGCAAGATATTTGTGATACACGTCGATACCGGGCTGAGAGCGTATATCCATCTTGGTAATACCGACAACGACGGGTGCCTTCTCCAGCAGCCCTCGAAACGAATGCAAAAAGAATTCCAAATCTTTCAACGGGTTGGTTCTGGCATTATCTAAAAGCAAGACCAAACCCATACTGCCTTGGCTTAAGATTTCCCACATAAAGTTGAACCGTTCCTGACCGGGCGTACCATATAAATGGACTTTGGTATCCTCATCCAAGCTGATGACCCCGTAGTCCATCGCCACTGTCGTATTCCTTTTCCTATCCAAAGTCATATCGGATGCGGAAGCATCGGTCTGGACGGGTGCTTCGTCCGAAATAGCCGCAATGGCAGTGGTCTTCCCTACGCCGACAGGTCCTGTGAAAATAATTTTATTTTCTCTCATCTCTCCGCCTCTTAGCTGCCCAACAGTTTTTTCATCAGCCTTTGAAGAAGGCCGCGCGGCTGGGATTGGGATGGTGTCGTGATTTTTTCCGCTTTTTTCACCATTTCACTATCAGAGGCAGAATCGGCCCCGATATTTATTTTATCCGCCATATCGGAGTATGCCTGTTGTGAAACCGTTTTTAAATCTACCGACAAAAACCCGGTTGTATAGGTTGCCGCAAGATAATTCAGAATATCATTGAGGTTTAAAGGCATCACTTTATACAACACATTAAGGTTGACGGATGCCTTGGTCAGAAATGCCGACAAGCGTATCGATCCCGGCACATTTGCCAACCGGGTCAGGTTTGGCCAAGATTTCAACGTAAACGGAGTATCGGGAGAAATCGGATAAATCAACCTGCCCTGCGCCGTCCAAATGGAAAACTGCCACATACAGGACATAATGCCTACTTTAGCCTTTTCGCGCCATTGCGGGTTATCGGGAACAGTCTTGCAACTGACCTGCAAATTTTCGTCTTTGCACAATTCTTCGAGTTTTTGCACACTTTCTGTCAGCAAAACCCGTTGTATCGAGGGGAAAACAATAAGGACCGGCTTATTTCCATGCAAGATAGCGATGTCCCGCCTGTTCTTTTCCGCAAACCGCAACGCCCCCAATAATCCTTTATTCGGGTTAAACCGGCGTATCGTAACCGTACGCTGCACATTCCCGTTGTTTTTCGCCGACCGGTCTGCGGGTGCAATAAACGATTTCCCATAAACATTCTCGCCCTGCAACAACTTGCGGAGCATAGGAAACAATGTTTCAAACCGAATCGGTTTGGGCAGGTAGGGAACTTCAGAATCGGGAACTTTCTCCGAACAGACGGCGACAGGTATATCCTTATAACGCTCGGCAAGCTCTTTCCAAAGTTCAAAACCGCCCTCGGCATCGGTATCCGCCAAAACCAAATCGGGCACGACACTGCCGTCTGAAGGGGATACCGTTTCATAACGGGTGGTATTGTGCATTTTGAATGCCATTTTGAAAACGGATTCCTGCTGCGCCGTCATCCCCGCCAACATTACGTGTACTGTTTTAATTTTCGGCAGTTGAACTTCCATTTTTATTTTCCGTACCGTTTTATTTTTTTATATTTTGATTCATACGCTGCAGCAGCCGGCTCATCAGCATAACGACCTCTTCAGGAAGCCTGTCCGCACGTTCCCTCAATACCCTTAAAAACTGCCCCAACCTATCCCAATCTTCAGTACGTTCATAAATATCGATCAACGTAATATAAAGCTGGGACTCGTCGGGATATTTCAATACCGCCTGCTCCAACACATCCATTGCCGCTTCAATCTGACCATACATCAGTAACGACTCTACTTCTTTAACCGCATCGTCTGCCGGAGACGAACCGGTGTTGATCAATGAAGAATCTTGAAGCACCAAATCCCGATGTTGCGCTTTGAATTTCTGTATATTTTTCGGCAGATACCCGTGCCCCATACCGATGTCTTTGATTTGCTGGTCGTTCGGCCCCTTTTCCAAATCATCGAAAACTTCATGGTAACCCAGGCTGTACCCCCAACCCAGCATCCGCTCTTTAACCTGCCTGCCGTAATTGCCCAACGTTTGGTAAAGTTTCCACAAATGTCCGGCAAAACGGTCTATGTCCGCGTGTTGGTAATCGAGTTTCAACGCATCGATAATCAGGTTTGCAGGTTTTTCGGAAGTTTGGATGGCACGGTCGTATTGTTTCGATGCCGTTTCGTAGCTGACTTTGTCTTTA
This sequence comes from Neisseria lactamica, assembly GCF_901482445.1. NCBI lineage: Bacteria > Pseudomonadati > Pseudomonadota > Betaproteobacteria > Neisseriales > Neisseriaceae > Neisseria > Neisseria lactamica. The sequence goes on from NZ_LR590477.1 coordinate 1,226,786, forward strand.
AGGATTTTCGCACCTTGATCGGCACGGACCAGACCGGCAATCGCACCGATTTCCTCTTGGCTGATTCCGGACACGTCTTTTTTGCCCCGCACAATCGGGATGCGCTTGACTTCTTCGGCTCCATAAGCCTTACCGTCGGCATCCGGCGGGGGCGATGCGGAAGCTGCCGTCGCAGAACCGCCTTCCGCACGTTTTTCAATCTCCTGAATGCCCCATCCCAAACCTTCTTCCGCCAAGACGCGGATACGCAAATGGTTTGAATCGCGCTGTAATGCCTGTTCGATATATTTTGCCAAAAGTTCGGAAGGAATCAGTCTGCCGTATTTTTGCAGATTGTCTGCCAAAACATCGACATCCCCCACTTCGAGATTGATATCGAGCAGCTCGCGGATAAGGTTTTCAGGTTTCGCTTCACCATCCGGAATGCCGTCCAGATAGGCAGCCAAAGACTCGGCAGCCTTGCTCTGATAACCGAACTGCTTATAAACCTGATACTCCGTCAGCGGATCGACTTCTTGCGCGGATACGGCGGCAGATGCGTTTTCGGCACTCTCATTCCAAGAAAATCCCGTCTGCGCGCCGTCTGAAACCGATTGGTCAACCTGATCGACCCAGTCCGAATCATTGCTTCCGGGCGGCTGCCCCTGCGTATTGCCGACACCTTGGGATTTGCGCTTCGGTGTTTTCTTACCCTGCTTCGCACGCATAACCAAAAGCACCAGCAATACCGCCAGTGCCAGACCGATAATTAATGAGTTTTCCAAAGGATACTCCCGATACCGTAACGAGCGGATAGCCGACTGCCTACAACGGCAATTGTCCGCTTTTATTATTAACGATTTACTGAAATAGACTTGTAAGTTTCAAATCATACCATAATTTAACGTTTGACAATATGCCTTCTGCACAAGCCTTGCCATATGACCTTTTATGTTTTATACGTTTAAATGTATTTGTCGGGCACTATCTGTTTACACCCCTTCCTTAATTATTCTTTGCCTTTGATTTTCAAAAAGTTATTTTCCTGTTTGCGGCAACAAATCGAATACAGCGACAGACTCGGTATGAGATGTCTGGGCAAACATATTCATTATCCCTGCCCCGCTGAGTATATAGCCTTTTTCAACCAACACGCCCGCATCCCGTGCCAAAGTGGAAGGGTTGCAGGATACATAAACGATTTTTTGCGGAAGATAGGGTGTATGCAGCGATTTGACGACTTCATACGCACCGCTTCTGGGCGGGTCTATCAGCATTTTGTCAAACCTTCCCCAAGAGGCGACTGTCTTTTCGGTGCAATCAAAGAGGTTGGCAGCAATAAAATCCGTCTGTCCGTCGCAACCGTTCAACCGTGCATTTTGCCAGGCGCGCCTGACCAGGTTTTCCGCACCTTCGATGCCGACCACATCCGCCCCGCTTTTTACCATCGGCAAACTGAAATTGCCCAAACCGCAAAACAGGTCGGCAATCCTTTCGCCCTGCCGTATGTCGAGCATTTTTACGGCGCGTGAAACCATCAGCCGGTTGGTATCAGTATTGATTTGTGTAAAATCTCCCGGACGGAACGGCATTTCAATGCCGAATTCAGGTAATGTATATTTTAATGTTTTGTCTGTTTTGGGATAAAACGGTTGCGATACGCCCCCTTCGATTTGCAGCCAAACCTGCCAGCCGTCCGACAATTCCGAATCAAACCACTGCCGAATCCGGTTTTCTTCGTTCTGCCGAAGTTTGCTTTTGAACGCGATGTTCAATACGGTAATTTCACTGCCGCGATAAAACTCGGCAAAACGGGCAACACTTCCCTCTTCCGCCAAATCCTGCAAAAGCCCCCTGATGGCGGGCAGCTTGTCTGAAACCGGCTTCGGAAGAAGCATACATGACGAAATATCCACCACATCATTCGTTTTCTTTGCCTGAAACCCCAGTTTCAGACGGCATAGTTTGTCTAATGACACACTGAACCGCGCCCTGTCCCGATAATGCCGGGCATACCCGTAAATCGGCGGCAATATCTGCTGCGGCCTGACCTTGCCGATACGCTCGAGCTGCTCTTCCATCATCCTTTGTTTGAACGCCACCTGCGCCGCCGGGGAAATATGTTGCAGGGAACAGCCGCCGCAGCGTTCAAAATAACGGCACTGCGGGACGGTACGCTCATCCGAAACTTTAAATATCGCTACCGCTTCCGCTTCGTCAAACTGCTTTTTCTGTTTGGTAATCTGAAAACCGACCCTTTCAGACGGCAATGCCCCTTTAATAAAAACCGTTTTGCCGCCGACCTTTGTCACACCCCTGCCTTCATAATCCAAGGCGGAAATTTCCGCGACATTTGTTTCCGTTGCCATCACTCAATCCGTCCGCACTGTACCGAAGCGCATATTTTCGCACAAATTGGTACGGTTTCAGGTATGATTTGCCGAAAACCTATCGGACACACACCATATTTTGATATGAATAAAACAATCTGCCGCACTGCCGCACTATTGATAAGCGGTTTTTCATACGCAAACACCGTCATTCCGGATGTTTCCCCCGTTGCACAAGGTCAACATGTCTTCATTAACATCCCTCAGCAACGCCTGTTCCTCTACACCGACGGCAAACTGACCAAGGTTTATCCCGTTGCGGTAGGTCGGGCGATGACGCAAACCAATCTAGGCGAACATAAAATCGGGGCGAAAGCCTATAACCCTGTTTGGCACATCCCCAAATCCATACAGAAAGAACGCGGCGACGGCGTAAAAACCATAGCCGCCGGCCCGGACAACCCTTTGGGGCCGGTTTTTGTCCGCTTAGGCGACCCGAAACTCGGTTTGGGCATACACGGGACCAATGCGCCGGCCAGCGTCCCCGGGGTTCGGAGTCACGGCTGCGTCCGCATGAAATCACCCGACGCGCTCGAGTTTGCCAAAACCATCGCCAGCGGCTCGCCCGCCTCCGTCATCTATCAAATGGCGGGCCTCAATGAAGATGCGGATCGCAACCTGTGGCTTGCCGCCTTCCGCGACCCTTACGGCAAAAACAACCTTGACACCGCCTCCCTGAAAAAAAGCATCGGGCAATGGGCAAAAACACAGGGCAAAACCATCGCATCCGATAAAATCGATGCCGTACTTAAAGCACGTACCGGCGCGCCCGTCTGTCTGACCTGCGGAAAAAACGGCAAGATGAAGATGCCGCTCAAATCACTGGCGTGGATACAGGGTTCTTCTTCATACAGCCAAGCTGAAGCACCTAAGCCGAAAATTACCCCGGTTAACCCTGCCGAACAGCCGGTTGCCCAAGCTGCCGAACAACTGCCGGTTCAAATCGTCCATCCCATTCCCGCCCTGCCGCCGGCCGATGTCGAACCGGTTACCGAATCCGTACCTCAGGCAGAAACTGAAACTTTTAAAAACACTGCCTCCGAACCGTTTGATTCGCTGTTCTAAACCTGCCTCCCCACCGGAAAACGAAATGCCGTCTGAACTGTCTTTCAGACGGCATTTTGGTTCATCTTTCCATCAAAAGAATCAGCGATCGATCTGCTCTTTGATGATTTTCAGGTCGGGGTAAGACAACACGATATCGTATTCGCGGCCGTCTTTATAGGCTTCCACTTCCAAAACAGGTTTGCCCAAATGGTCGTCGGCATCGACATCGTGAACCTGATAACCGCGCTGTTCCAACATTTTCACAGCTTTTGTGCGGTTTTGTTCAAAATGGGGATCGCCGTAAATCTGACGCTCGGCAGAATCGCCGGCAAATGCGGCTGCGGCACTCAGGGAAACAACGGCGGCCAATAACAATTTTTTCATTTTCAGTCCTTTCTTTATCGGTTGATTGAACAAGATGTGTTTTTTAATACCGCCATTAAAACACAGCAAAATTAGGTTTGAATTAGAGGGAAGTTAAGAAGCGTAAATGCCGTCTGAAAAAAACAGAGCCGTAAACGGCTCTGTTTTCCTTATGCTTCTTTCGTTTCGGTTGCCTTCTGGCGCAAACGCAAACTCAATTCACGCAACTGCTTGTCGTCCACGCTGTTGGGCGCGTTGGTCAGCAGACATTGGGCACGTTGTGTTTTCGGGAAGGCAATCACGTCGCGGATAGATTCGGCACCGGTCATCAGCGTTACCAGACGGTCGAGGCCGAATGCAAGGCCGCCGTGAGGAGGCGCACCGAATTTCAGGTTGTCCAAGAGGAAGCCGAATTTCTCTTGTTGCTCTTCAGGGCTGATTTTCAGCGCGGCAAACACTTTCTCTTGCACGTCTGCGCGGTGGATACGGATAGAGCCGCCGCCGACTTCCCAGCCGTTCAATACCATATCGTAGGCACGTGCCAAACAATTTGCAGGGTCGGAAACCATCAGGTCTTCATGACCTTCTTTAGGCGCGGTAAACGGATGGTGTACGGCAACGTAGCGGTCGGCTTCTTCGTCGTATTCGAACATTGGGAAGTCGACAACCCACAAAGGTTTCCATTCGTCTGTGAAGTAGCCGTTGTCTTTGCCGTGTTCCAAGCCGACTTTGATACGCAATGCGCCGATGGCTTCGTTCACGACTTTGGTTTTGTCCGCACCGAAGAAGATGATGTCGCCGTTTTGCGCGCCGGTACGGGCAATGATTTCTTTCAGGGCGTTTTCGGACAGGAATTTCACAATCGGAGATTGCAGACCGCTGTCTTCGCCGTTGGAGAGGTTGCCCACATCGTTTACTTTGATGTATGCCAGACCTTTCGCGCCGTAGATGCCGACAAATTTAGTGTATTCGTCAATTTCTTTGCGGCTGAATTTCGCGCCGTTCGGTACGCGCAGGGCGACCACGCGGCCGCCTTTCATATCGGCTGCACCACGGAAGACTTTGAATTCTTCCGTTTTCATCAGGTCGGTCAACTCGGTAAATTTCAAGCCGATACGCATATCCGGTTTGTCAGAGCCGTAGTAGAACATGGCTTCAGAATAAGGCATGCGTGGGAAGTCACCCAAATCTACGTTCAAAGCATCTTTGAAGACTTGTTTCGCCATACCTTCGGTGATGTCCATAATTTCATCCTCGTTCAAAAACGAGGTTTCCAAGTCGATTTGAGTGAATTCAGGTTGACGGTCGGCACGCAAGTCTTCGTCACGGAAACATTTGGTGATTTGGTAGTAACGGTCGAAACCGGCTACCATCAACAGTTGTTTGAACAATTGCGGCGATTGAGGCAGCGCGAAAAACTCGCCCGGATGGACGCGGCTCGGCACGAGGTAGTCGCGCGCGCCTTCGGGCGTGGAGCGGGTCAGCATCGGCGTTTCAATGTCGATGAAGCCTTGCGCGTCCAGATAACGGCGAACGCCCATAGCCACTTGGTAACGCAGGCGCAGGTTGCGCTGCATCACCGGACGGCGCAGGTCGATAACGCGGTTGGTCAGGCGCACGTTTTCGCTGATGTTTTCATCGTCGATTTGGAACGGCGGCGTAGCGGCAGCGTTCAAGACTTCGATTTCTTTGGCAAGAATCTCGATTTTGCCGGAAATCATTTTATCATTGGTCGTGCCTTCGGGACGGTTGCGTACGCGGCCGGTAATGCTCAAAACGTATTCGTTGCGGGCGGAATCGGCAGCGGCAAACGCTTCCGGAGTGTCGGGGTCAATCACGACTTGAACGATGCCTTCGCGGTCGCGCAGGTCGATAAAAATCACACCGCCGTGGTCGCGCCGGCGGTGTACCCAGCCTTTGACGGTAACGGTTTGGTCTAAGTATTGCTCGCTGATCAGGCCGCAATAGTTGGTACGCATAAAATCACCTTTTTATTGATTTAAACTGAAAACAGAAAATGCCGTCTGAACGGCAGCTTTATTGTTGTTCGGGCAACTCCGCCTTTTCAGACGGCATAGGTCCTGCCAATGTTTTGACGGGCAGGTCGTCAGGGATGACCATACCCAGCGAAATCACATATTTCAACGCTTCGTCCACGCTCATATCGAGTTCGCGCACATCGCTTTTCTTCACCATAATATAGTAACCGCCGGTCGGGTTGGGCGTGGTCGGGACATACACGGAAAGATAATCGCCGTCCTGCGGCAATGCGGCCTTAACCGCATTCGACACCTGACCGGACACGAATGCGATTGTCCAAATACCCGATTGGGGAAACGGTACGAGTACCGGTGTTTTAAACGAACGGCTGCTGTCGGACAGCAGCGATTCGGATACTTTTTTCACACTCGAATAGATGGATTTAACAACCGGAATCCGCCCCAACAGGCTGTCCCACGCGGCAAGAATCTGCCGGCCCAATACGTTGGCGGCAAATAATCCGGTTACAAACAATACGGCAATGGCAACAATAACGCCGAGTCCGGGGATATTAAACCCCAAAACATATTGCGGCCGCCATTGCTTCGGCAGCAGGTTGACGAGCTGGTCGGACGCGGAAACGATATAGGAAATCACCCAAACCGTTACCGCAATCGGCAGCCAGACCAAAATGCCTGTAATCAGATATTTTTTTAACGCCTTGGCAGCTTTGCCGCCTTCGGCCGCAGATTCCGTCATCTTGCTTGATTCCGACAAAGTTTGTGCAAACTGCACATTATACGCGTTTGCCCGGATTCAAACGAATTTTTTATCCCGCCCCGCCAAACCGCCGGCGGCTTCAGACGGCACGACAACTTGATATGCCGTCTGAACACGCGGTTCAGATGCCGTCCCAGTCGTTGAACATCAAACCGATACCGATACCGTTCTGCTTGTGGTTGTAATCGATCAGGCTCTCGCCGTAACCGTGGAATCCGCGTACCACGCCTTTGAGTTTGCCCTTAATCGGAAACGTGTAGGCGGCTTCAATCGCGCCGTAGCCCGTTTTGGGGTTGTAGCGCAATACGGAATACACATTCTTCCTGTCATTCAAACGGTACTGAACTTTCACATCGCCATACCCCATATAATCGGCAATATCGGGATTGTCGTTTTTATCGCCGCTCTGATCGAACGCACGCACCCACACGCGCGGAATTACCGTCAATTTGCCCCACTCCATCCCCGCCACGGCGTAAATCCTGTTCCACGAACGCGATTCGGGACGGCTTTGCCCATTGGACTGGTGGACAAAACCCGCACCGAACATACGCAGCCTGCCGCCAAAGGGAAGGTCTGCCTTCACAGGCTGGGTCAGGAAGATTTCAGGCTCGTAATCGGTATTGCGGAACGGAGCGGATTTCCTGCCTTGGTTGTAAATCTGCCAATCGGATTTTTGGGTGTAGCCGAACCACAAATCCGCGCGGGTTTTAAACAAATCTTCGGCAATTTTGCTTTTGAACGAAACCTGCAATTTGGTTTCCGCACGTTTCTGCTGTCCGAATTTTTCCTGTACAGTCGTACCGCGCGTCGGCGAACCCGGAGCATAGTTGGGCGAACTGTTGTACCAAACCGGCATAAGGTACATCGGATTGTGTTCGCGCACGCCCAACAGCCCGCGCAAATCGTTTTTGTCCAAGTCGTACATCAGGCTCAAAGGCGTATAGATGTCGGCGGTTTCGCCCGCACTGTCGGCAGGAAGCGCATCCCCGCCTTTTTCAACAACAATGACCGCCTCGCCCTTATCCAGACTGCTGCGGACGGTTTCCGTCAGATTGAGTACGGCTTTCGACTCCCGCCCTTCCTGCCCTGCCGAAGACGGAAGCTGTGCCGCAAAAATCCTGTCGTAACACGCCAAACGCGTAACATTGTCCGTCAAAGCGGCGCATTGCAGCGCGGTCTCTCCAAAAGCGGATGCCGTCGGCAACAGTCCTGTCAAAAGGATATAGCGCATATTCCGTGTATTCATCTCCACCCCATTGTCGGCATATTGGTTTTCAGACGGCATTTTATAGCGGATTCGGATAAAAAACCGCACCCTTTCCGCCATTTCGGAATTTTGCCCCCGCAATACAGAAAACCCCGAAACCGTCGGGCTTCAGGGTTTTTTGCTTATTACATATAAAAAACCGCCTTGGCGGTTTTGCAAAAATCAAGCCAGCGCTTTTACTTTTGCAGACAGACGGCTTTTGTGGCGAGCCGCTTTGTTTTTATGGAACACGCCTTTGTCGGCGATGCGGTCGATGACTTTGACGGACTCTTGGTAAACCGCTTGTGCGGCAGCTTTATCGCCTGCTTCGACTGCTTTCAATACTTTTTTCACTGCGGTGCGGAATGCGGTACGCAGGCTAGCGTTGTGGGCGCGTTGTTTGACGGACTGGCGGGCACGTTTGCGTGCTTGTGCGCTGTTTGCCATATTGGAATCTCCTGGAAGAAAAATAAATTCTGTAAACGCGCAATTTTAAAGGGGGTTTACATTATATGCAAGCCTTTTCTCTCTATCCGCCCGCCGGACACCCTGACAGCGCAAAAAAACGGCAAAATCGGGCGGACGTTTTCCTCCCCTTTTAGAAACAGGATAATTTTTTAGGAAAATCAGTCCAATATCGCTTTGAGTTTGCACAAATTTACTTTACAATGCCCAAACCTTGCGCCGGGGTGTTTATGGGGCGCGGGGTTTTCTTTTTTTCCAACCTCTTTCATCAGGAATCTGCCCGTATGAAAAAATCCGTATTAGCCGTTTTGGCCGCGCTGTCTCTGGCAGCCTGCGGCGGCAGCGAAAAAAACGCCGTGCAACCTCAAGCAGACGCTGCGTCTGCTGCCAATGCCGAAGCCGCTGCCACCGATACTCTGAACATCTACAACTGGTCGAACTATGTTGACGAGAGTACGGTCGAAGACTTTAAAAAAGCCAACAATCTGAAGCTGACTTACGACTTGTACGAAAACAATGAAACGCTGGAAGCCAAAATGCTGACCGGCAAATCCGGTTACGATTTGGTTGTGCCGGGCATCGCCTTCCTACCGCGCCAAATCGAGGCGGGCGCGTATCAAAAAGTCAACAAAGACCTGATTCCCAACTATAAAAACATCGATCCCGAACTCTTGAAAATGCTGGAAACCGCCGACCCGGGCAACCAGTATGCCGTCCCCTATTTCTCCGGCGTGAACACGATTGCGATTACGGCGAAGGGCAAAGAGCTTTTGGGCGGCAAGCTGCCCGAAAACGGCTGGGATTTGCTGTTCAAACCCGAATACACCCACAAGCTGAAATCCTGCGGCATCGCCCTGTGGGACACCCCGAGCGAAATGTTCCCGATTTTGCTGAACTACTTGGGCAAAGACCCCAAAGGCTCGAATCCTGAAGATTTGAAAGCGGCGGCGGAAGTGTTGAAGTCTATCCGTCCGGATGTCAAACGTTTCAGCCCGTCCATCATCGACGAGCTGGCGCGCGGCGACATCTGCCTGGCGGCAGGCAACGGCGGCGATTTGAACTTGGCGAAAGCACGTTCCGAAGAAGTGAAAAACAACGTCGGCATCGAAGTGCTGACACCGAAAGGTATGGGCTTCTGGATTGAGTCTTGGTTGATTCCGGCCGATGCGAAAAACGTCGCCAATGCCCACAAATACATCAACTACACGCTCGACCCCGAAATCGCGGCGAAAAACGGCATCGCCGTAACCTTTGCCCCCGCCAGCAAACCGGCACGCGAAAAAATGCCTGCCGAGCTGGTGAACACCCGTTCCATCTTCCCGAACGAGCAGGATATGAAAGACGGTTTCGTGATGCCGCAAATGAGTACGGATGCGAAAAAACTGTCGGTCAGCCTGTGGCAGAAAATCAAAGTCGGCACCAACTGATTTGAAGCATTAAAAATGCCGTCCGAACATCGTTCGGACGGCATTTTATATTGGATTGAAATAGAAATATTTATACCGTTATGCCCGCGCAGGCGAAAATCCGATCCGTTGAAATCCGGTCGTTTTAAATAAATCCTCGCAGCTTTGATTTTCTGTTTTTCCGATAACGCCGTAACTTTGAAACGCGAAAGTGGTAATCCGATCCGTTGAGATTTTGCAACTTCAAATCAATCCGCAAACTGAAATCCCGTCATTCCCGCGCAGGCGGGAATCTAGAACACGTCCGCACAGAAACCTACATCCCGTCATTCCCGCGCAGGCGGGAATCTAGAACGTAAAATCTAAAGAAACCGTTTTATCCGATAAGTTTCCGCCCCGACAAACTTAGATTCCCGCCTGCGCGGGAATGACGAAATTTCAGCGAGCCGTAGGGTGGGCTGTAGGGTGGGCTTCAGCCCACCAATCCCACCAATTTCACCGCATCAAAGGTTTTTTGGGGAATAGGCGTGATTCGGCGGTTTCGGTTTTCGGTGGGATTGGGCAAGATGGATAACATTGACGGAGTTGGAGGGATAGGTGGAAACGGTGGGATTGGAGGGCTGAAGCCCACGCTGCACATCCTACGCCCGCCTTGCGTTCCTTATAAGCAGCATTTTACGCAAAACTTTGCGTCCGCTGAAAAAATTTCAAACGGTCTTTTTTATCAAATGCGAAAAATATAACGTCATTCCCGCGCAGGCGGGAATCCAGACCTGTCCGCACAGAAACTTATCGGATAAAAACAGTTGCTCAAACCCCGCGTTCTAGATTCCCACTTTCGCGGGAATGACGGTTTAGAAGTTACCCGAAACCTCAAAAAAAACCGAAACCGAACGGTCTGGATTCCCGCCTGCGCGGAAATGACGGGTTTCAAGATTACGGTATTGTCGAGGATGATGGAAAACGGTGGGGATTGTGTAAAAAATGCCGTCTGAAGCCTTTCAGACGGCATTTGCGGCGTTTGGACGTTTAGAACTTCATTTCCAAGCTAAATGTGTAGTTTCGGCCGGGGGCGGCATATCGGTTGTAAACGCCGACATTTTTGTGTTGATTGACTGCGCCGCCGGCAGTTTGCCGCACATTTTCCCAAGTAACATAGCGGTGGTTGAGGAGGTTGTACACGCCCGCACGAAGGGTAAAGTGTTTTTTAATCGTGTAATAACCGGACACATCCACAATATACCAAGGGCGAGTACGGCGCGCGGTGGCTTTTGTATTGCGGCTGTTGCCGTTGAGCAAAGCCCGGCTGCCCAACAACTCTGTGATTTCCTTGGCTTTGGAATAAGTCAGCATACCGTTCACACCCCATTTGCCTTCCGGTTGGTCATAGCCCAAGCCGACGACATAGCGCGAAGGTTGGATGGCATCAAACAGATGTGATTGAATATCGGTGCGGTCTGCGCGTTTTTTGATGTCGCGGACACGGACACGATTATAGGCAAATGTAGAATACCAACCTTCGGGCAATTTATCCCATACGCCGTTCCAATCGATTTTGCCCAAAATATTGATGCCGGTAATCCGCGCGCTTTGGGCATTGAGGTAAGCCGGGTCGCCTTTGGCTTCTTCTTTGCCGTTTTTAATTTGCGCTTCATAACCCCGGACAATCAAATCGCGGTAGGCATTGTTGAACCAACTTGCCTCCAAGTTGCCGAAATCGCCTTTAAACACGATGCCGGCTTCTTTGTTGAACGATTTTTCCGGATCGATTTTGACGGCTTTTATTTTATCGCCCGACCGCCAGCCGTACATTTCGGCAAACGACGGCAGGCGGAAGCCGGTTGAAGTGCGGTAAGTCAAATCCAGCCAGTCGGCAGGTTTGAGGACGATGCCGGCGTTCCAGGACAGGGTACGGTGCGTTCCGGTGGAAACGCTGCCGTCGTCCGAATGCGTGCTGCGGTAGTCGTAGCGCAAGCCCGCGCCGACATCCGCCCACCTGCCCAAACGGACATTGTCCCGAACTGCCGCGTAATAGCTTTTGCCGTTGATGCTGCGCGGCGTGCAGTCCGTATAAGTATTGTTGCCCAAGCGGCAAATTTGCCCCGTAACCACATTTCCCCCGCCTATGCTGACCCAATAGGGTTTGTCTTGGCTGCCGTTGGGGCTGATTTTTTGATTGCCGTTTTGAGTGGGTATTTTCGACGAATAGGCGCGGTTGGCATTTTGATAATAATAATCCTGATGGCGGAGATTAGAGCCAAAGCGGTCAAAACCGAGATTCACGCTCAGGTTGTGGCGGATTTTGGCGGTATCGAAGGATTTTTTGAATGCCGCCTGCAAGAGCCTGTGGCTTTCCCCGTAAATCACGCGGTCGGATTTGTAATAGGAAAACGGCTTGTCGGCACTCGGGCGGCAATATTTGTCTGAACCATCGGCAGAACAGTGCGTCTGCTGAAAATGATTGTCCAAACCGATGCCCTGCCGGTCGTAAGAGAGGCGGGCATAATCCGCCCAAGTGTCTTTATCGGCATTGGTATAGACATATTCCAAACCGTAGCGGCTTTTGGTGTGCGTCTCGTCGTAAAACACGCCCGTACCGTATTCCGCGCCCACCAGCGCACCGTTTTCGCCGTTGGTAAACAGTCCGCCGTATTTGTGGTCGCCCGCGTATTTGCCGTTGCCGGACAAAGAACCCGCCTGTTTTTTATTTTCATCAAAAACCGCCTTGGTCAGGAATGCCGGAACCGTCATATCGCGCGTGTCGAAAGTTTGTTGCGTGCGTTCGAGTATGCCGCCGATGTAGTGTCGTTTGTTTTCAAAACGAAAACCCGGGCGGAACAGCCACGATCGGCTTTCGTATGAAAGCGGATCGGCAAGGAAGCGGTTGGGACCCGTGTAGTCTCGGGTAGAGACCGTTTGACGTTCGTCTTTGCCGACAACATCTTTTTTCGGATTCGCTTTACACGTTTCGTAATTTCTGCTTTCGCATTCTTCTTCAACAATGAAATTTGCGTACTGATTGGTATCCTCAACCGGCACCAGCCTGTTGAAGCTCTGAACGCCGCGTCCGGCGGCTTCGTGGGCGCGGATTTCCCCCGCGCGCCGACCCGTGTGGATCAGCAAAGCCTCCGCACCGCCGATGCGCCCCGCCAGCGCGATGGATTGGGTAAGCCCCCGGTTTTTGCCGGAATAGGCGGTTTTACTCTGAATGCCCCACTGCCTGCCTTCCCCGATAACATCGTCGGCGGTTTTGGTTTGAAATGCGACCGAACCCGCCAATGCGCCGCTGCCTTGTTCGACCGAGTTTGAGCCTTTGCTGATTTCGACAGCCTTGACGTTTTCATACTCGATTTCATTGATTGCGCCGCTGCTGCCCGCCGTCCTCGTCCCGCCCAATGCCGCCTGCGCGGTGTAGGACTGTATTTGCGCCAAGCCGTCTACCGTCAAGGAAACGCGGTTTTTGTCCATACCGCGTATCGAATAGCCCGAGCTTGCGCCGCGCCCCTGTTCGACGACGGCGATGCCGGGGTCGTAACGCGTCAGGTCGCGGATATCGAGTACCTGTTCCTTGCTGAGGGTGTCGGCGGTTTTGACCAATTTGCCCAAACCGGTTACTTCGTTATCGCGGCGGGTTTTCTGTTTTTTGGCTTTTACCTGTATGGTATCCAACTGTTTTTCCTGTGCTTGTCCGGCTTGCACATTTTCTGCATAAACGGGCAGCGCGGTCATCAGCGACAGGCATAAAATATTTAATCGGAACAAATGTTGCTGTTGCATAGTGTTTCCCTACTCTTCGCTTTCAGACGGCATCGGAAGGAGCGATGCCGTCTGAAGCCTTATTCTCGATTGTTCGGCAGCCGTGCTTATTGCACAAGCTGTTGGCGTTTCGCACCGAATACCACGGTCGCGCTGTTGGCGGCTGATGCGCCTGACCCCGAAGCGGACGGCTGCGCCTGCTTGTCGCCCGGATAAGCAAACCATCCACCCATTTCTTCGGCTTTGGGCCCGTAAAAACCGCCCTGCACCTTGGCGTTTGTGATATATGCCTTAGGCGTACCGGTGGTATTGCTTTGATCGAGATCAAAACCTAAGTCAGCAGTTTTCGCCGTACCGGAAAAACCGTTGTCCTGAATCGTTCCCTCAATGGTAAAGGTTGCCTCCTGCCTGTTTTCAGCGGTTAACTTGCCGTTAATTTTTTTCGTATCGAAATTCACAGTAAATTCCGCCCTGTTGCCACTCGTTGCATTGGAAGCATTGCCGCTCCAGCTTGTGCTGCTGGCGATATGCCCGTACCAAGACCCCCGATAAACGATGTCTTGTTGCTCTTTTGGAATCTCTTTTTCATCGGTGCGCTCGCCTTGAAGGAACATACTCTGCGCGCCCGTTTGGGCGGCGGTTGGGCTGCCGTTGCCACCTTCCCCCGTATTGCCGGCAGTTTTGCGCGTCAGCAACCCGTATTTCAGATAATTGAGGTTGGAACAGCAGACTTCGACTTCATAGGTTTTTGTTTTGCCATTGGTATCACCTGCCGTATTTGAAGCGGCTTGATCGCCATTCGCCGCCGTACCTGCTTGGGTGTCTTTTTCATCGCTTTTCGGCGTGTGGGCAAATTTGCGGGTAAAGGCTGTTCCGCCGTTTGTACCTTGATTGGTATTCCCACTTTCGGAAGCCTCGGGCAGGAGCGGAATCATAATGCCGTCGACAACCAGTTGGGCGGCGTTGCTGAAGTTGTCGAGATTTTTGATTGCTTTGCCGCCGTGCGTCAGCTCGACCGCATCCAAAACCGTGGTCAGCTTACCGTTTTCAGACGGCATATCTGCCACACCGCCTGATGCTGCCGCACCTGCGCCGCCTGAAGCCGCTGCGCCATTTTCCGTTTTGTCTTTGGTTTTCGCGCTGCCGACAACCGCAACTTTTTTATCGTCGCTCAAAAAGCGGAAACCCAATTCCTCACCCTTCGGGCCGAAAAAGCCGCCGCTCAAAGAAGACGAGTCGGAAACAAAGGGATGTTGTTTGGTTTCGCCGTTGCCGGGTTTGTCGGTTGCTTCCGCTTTTCCGCTAAAGCGGTTTCCCTTAAGCGTCGCATCAAGGCTGTAGTATTGGGTGGTATGTTTGTCATTATTAGTATTATTTTGGTTCGCATTATTGCGTATTAATTTACCTGTCAATTTCTTATTGTCGAAATCCACTTGTAAATTCGAGGTAAAACCATAACCCTCGTGACCGCTTTGTAAAGTCGTTTCATTTTTATTGGAATATTCCTCGCCGTCATCACCCGAAAATCCGCTATACCTGTCGCCTTGATTTTTTGAAGGTTGGATAATTTCACGAAATTTTTGACCCTTTTTTGTATCGGTCGCAAAATGCCACACACCTTTATAGATAATTTTTCCAGAAGCGGGAAGTTGTCGGGAAGGTTCTTTGCCGTGATAAAAGATATAGCCGTCGTCGCCGGTTTTTGCACTTTTATGTTCTCCCGTTAAGTTAAACTCTCGTTTAGCGTGTTTGTAAAACCAGCCGGAATAAACATATTTAAAATTTTCGTAATCTTTTGCCTGATTTTTAGGTTGGTTTATACCGTTGCCAGTGTTGCCGTTTTGATGGTTTGATTGCGTGAGATAGGGGGAAGAATAAATATTGCTGTCGCTGTCTGTTTCTACTTTTTCAATAACCGATTTTTGCCGTTTAGGGAGTTCCTTGGGTTCTGTCGGCAATCCTGTCGCCTCCCAATCACTCTCGTTCAGTTTAACCTCGTCTTCTTTTGCCTGAGAATACCAATTCCTCCGTTTCAACCTCATCGCAAAACCGTATCCGCCTTGGTCTTTTTGGGCTTTCGGCTTTTCGGAAGAAACATCTTGATACTTTGGCGCGGGACGCGGGGCTTCGGTATCGACAGAATCAAGATCGAAGCTGCCGCCGCCGCCCAGACAGGCACTCAACAAAAACACAGGCAACACCATAGCCGCCCGATTCACTAACGGATTGTTCATATAAACCCAATTCAATTAAATAATGATAAAGATTATTATTTTATTTATTTTTAACAAATTTGCAAATGCTTTTTTATTTTTTTTAGGGAATACACCAAAATCCCGTCATTCCCGCGCAGTCGTAAATCCGAACGCGTCCGCACGGAAACCTATATCCCGTCATTCCCACGAAAGTGGGAATCTAGTTTTTTGAGTTTCAGTCATTTCCGATAAATTGCCTTAGCATTGAATGTCTGGATTCCCGCCTGCGCGGGAATGACGGGATTTGAGGTTTCTGTTTTTGATTTTCTGTTTTCGCGGGAATGACGGTTTAGAAGTTACCCGAAACCTCAAAAAAAAGGCTGTGTTTTAATATAGTGTTGATAGACGTACTTGGCTTCCATGTATTCAATCGTGGAAATCTATATCTTCGTCCTCGCCGAAATAGTCTATGCCCGATATACAATTTTGATACACAAACTTGGAAATATGGGTATCGTCGCCGGAGCGATAGAATGCGGACAGTTATATATATATACGGTTTTTTTTAGGGGAGCGGGCAGATGAAGGGCGGATTTTGAATTAACCCCATGCAAATTGACTTTTGCGGGCGGTTTACCGCCCATATATTTACAAAAGCCAAATTTTTAAACATATATCCTTGATATATACACGGCGTAAACATATACTGGAAACATCTTTAAATTTTCCGAAATTTTAAACATGAGCAACTGGAAACCCGATATTCCCTATAACGATTTACCACCCCTGCCGCCAAAACAGGATATTGAAAGCAAAACCATCCTGAAACGTTGTATAGCCGCCCGTGCATCCCTTGCCCGTTTAAAGCAGGCGGCAGAATTGATACCGAATCAAGCCATGCTGATTAACACCCTTCCTGTTATGGAAGCCCGTGCAAGTTCGGAAATTGAAAACATCGTAACCACAACGGACAAGCTGTTTCAATCCCTGCAAATGGATACGGAACGGCAAGACCCTGCCACGAAAGAAGCCCTGCAATACCGCACCGCCCTGTTTGCAGGCTATGAATCACTGACGAGCCGCCCTTTATGCACACAAACCGCCATCATGGTCTGCAACGCCATCAAGCACCCCTACGAAATGGCCATCCGCAAAACAGGCGGCACAGCCCTAAAAGGAGGCAACAGCGGAAATGTTGTCTATACCCCGCCCGAAGGAGAAGAAACCATACGCGGCAAGCTGGCAAATTGGGAGCGGTTTATTCACGAAAGCGGCGATTTAGACCCGCTTATCATCATGGCGGCGGCACATTACCAATTTGAAGCCATCCACCCGTTTACGGACGGCAACGGGCGGACGGGGCGCATATTGAACAGCCTGCTATTGATTGAAAAAGGGCTTTTGGATTTGCCGATTCTGTACTTGAGCCGCTACATCATCGAAAACAGGGCGGACTATTACCGCCTGCTGTTAGGCGTAACCGAACGGCAGGATTGGGAAAGCTGGATAATCTACATCTTAGACGGCGTAGCCGACACCGCCGATTGGACGGTATCGAAAATAGATGCGATACGCTGCCTGTTCGAGCAGACACGGCAACACATACGGACACACGCACAAGGAATCTACACGCACGAACTGGTAAATCTTCTGTTTGAGCAGCCATATACACGCATTGCCAACCTAGAAGCGGCAGGGATAGCCAAACGGCAGACGGCCTCTAAGTACCTGAAAGAGCTTTCAGACATAGGTGTGCTGCAAGAAATCGCCATCGGCAGGGACAAACTATTCATTCATCCGCGCCTAATGGAACTATTGCGGGGAGAGGGAAACAGCTTTACTTCATTCTAACCCCCTCTTCATCCCCACATGACTAACACGAAACAGGGATTTTGACACCCGAACCGGGACCCCTTGTATTTCCCCCGCGAAAAGCCGGCATCCGCCCGCGTATCATGGGAGCAACAAAACCCCTGCCTAAAATTTTGACTTGTGCAAATTGGGGGTATATTTGGGGGTATATTGAAAAATGGCTAAAATAAAATGTTTAATAAACAAAATGTTGAAACTTAATTTCGATAGAGCCTCTGCATATCGTATTGAGGCGTTAATGGAATTTGAGAAAGCTATTTTTAAATAAGAAAAGGTAACTATTAAATAGCTACCTTTCTAAAATTAAATATCAACACATCGTTAAAACACAGCCAAAAAAAAACCGAAACCGAACGGACTGGATTCCCGCCTGCGCGGGAATGACGGGTTTCGAGATTACAGTGTATCGAAAAGGATGGGAAACGGTGGGAGTTGTGTAAAAAATGCCGTCTGAAGCCTTTCAGACGGCATTTGCGGAGACGGGGCGTTTAATACGGCAGGGCGTTGCGGGTGCGTATGCGGATGGCGCGGACGGGGACGGTTTCCGTCCGTACCTGCCGCTACCCCAAAGACACCATTTCAATCTGCTCCATCGTCCTGCCCAGAAAACGCTCGCCGATGGTTCTGAATTTCAAAGGAATATCGCTAACGTAAAAACGGTAGTCGGGATTGTTGTTGTCGGTATTGAGCAACCCTTCCTGTGCAAGGACGCGTGCGGTTTCTTCGGCAGTCGTAATCGCGGAATCGACCAGCGCGACATTGCCCGCCTCCCTGCCGATTAAGGGTTTGAGCAAGGGAAAGTGCGTGCAGCCCAACACCAGCGTATCGATGCCGTCTGCAAGCAATGGTTTGAGGTATTCGCATACGGTCAGGCGGGTAACTTCGTGTTCCAGCCAGCCCTCTTCCACCAAAGGGACAAGCAGCGGCGCAGCCTGCGTGCGGACGAGCGTATCAGGGTTGCTCCTGTGGATGGCGCGCGCATAAGCATTGCTGTTAACTGTCGTATTGGTGGCGATAATGCCGATTTTATTGTTGCGCGTCGTTGCCAGCGCAGCTTTCGCACCGGCGGAAATCACGTCCAACACAGGCATATTGCCCGTCTTTTGACGGATTTTCTGCCCCGCCACCGCCGCAATCGTATTGCACGCGATAACCATCGCCTTGACATCGTGTTCCAATAAAAAATCGACAATCTGCATCGAGAAATTTTCGATGGTCGCCTTAGATTTCGTCCCGTAAGGCACGCGCGCCGTGTCGCCGAAATAAATGATGTTCTCCATCGGCAGCCGCTCCATCAGTGCGCGCACATTGGTCAAACCGCCGATTCCCGAGTCAAAAACGCCGATGGGTCGCTGCCTGCCGATATTTTCCATCCTTTTTCCAATCTGTCCTAAACATACAATCCGCGTATTGTACACGCGCCGCTTTTTCTTGACAGCCGTTGCCGTCTGAAAGCAGGATGCGGATTTGGCTGTTATAATGTACGGCAATGCCGCCGGGCGCACGGTTTGCCGACCGCCTGCCCCTCCGATCCGCCACATAAAAGTTGTAAAGCCCCTATGCCTGATTTTCCCCCCGTTTCCCGATTCCTTGCCGACGAAGCCGCCACACTCGATTTGGGCGCGGCGTGGTCTTCCCGTTTAAACGCACCGCTGGTCATTTACCTCGAAGGGGATTTGGGTGCGGGGAAAACCACGCTGACACGCGGCATCCTGCGCGGATTGGGTCATCAGGGCGCAGTCAAAAGCCCGACCTACGCCATCGTCGAATCTTATCCGCTGGAACGTTTCACGCTGCATCATTTCGACCTCTACCGCTTCTCGTTCCCCGAAGAATGGGAAGACGCGGGGCTTGACGAACTGTTTGCCGCAAACAGCGTCTGCCTGATTGAATGGCCGCAACAGGGCGGGGAATTTACGCCGCCCGCCGACATCACCGCAACATTGACACACGACGGCGGCGGCAGAAAATGCCTGCTGACCGCCCATACCGAACGAGGACGCGAAAGCCTGCCGCTATGACCAAACTGACACGAAGACAAATCATCCGCCGCACCGCCGGCACACTGTTCGCCCTAAGCCCCATCGCATCCGCCGTTGCCAAAACCGTGCGCGCACCACAATTCACCGCCGCACGGATATGGCCGTCGCACACCTACACCCGCCTGACGCTGGAAAGCACAACCGCGCTCAAATACCAGCACTTCGCGCTCGACAACCCGGGCAGGCTGGTCGTCGACATACAAAACGCAAACATCAATACCGTATTGCACGGACTGTCTCAGAAGGTTATGGCGGACGACCCCTTTATCCGCAGCATACGCGCGGGTCAGAACACGCCCGACACCGTCCGCCTCGTCATCGATTTGAAACAGCCTTCCTACGCGCAAGTTTTTTCCCTCCCCCCCGTCGGCGGCTTTAAAAACCGCCTCGTCGTCGATCTCTATCCGCAAGGGATGGATGCCGACGATCCGATGATGGCGCTGCTTAACGGCAGCCCGAACAAAACCCGGCGCGGCTCTCCGGAAGCCGACCTCGCCCAAAACACCACGCCCCAACCCGGGCGCGGCAGAAACGGGCGCAGGCCCGTCATTATGATCGACCCCGGACACGGCGGCGAAGACCCCGGCGCCGTCAGCTCGGGCGGCTTGCAGGAAAAACACGTCGTCCTCTCCATCGCCCGCGAAACCAAAAAACAATTGGAAGCCTTGGGTTACAACGTCTTTATGACGCGCAACGAAGACGTGTTCATCCCATTGGGCGTGCGTGTCGCCAAAGGGCGCGCACGGCGGGCGGACGTATTCGTCTCCATCCACGCCGACGCTTTCACCAGCCCCTCCGCGCGCGGCACAGGGGTTTATATGCTGAACACCAAAGGCGCGACCAGCTCTGCCGCCAAATTCTTGGAACAGA
Source organism: Neisseria lactamica (assembly GCF_901482445.1). Classification (NCBI taxonomy): domain Bacteria; kingdom Pseudomonadati; phylum Pseudomonadota; class Betaproteobacteria; order Neisseriales; family Neisseriaceae; genus Neisseria; species Neisseria lactamica. The sequence goes on from NZ_LR590477.1 coordinate 1,247,180, forward strand.
CGCAAAACAATGCCGACGCGGTCGGCGGCGTACCGACCAGCGGCAACCGCAACGTCGATACCGCCCTGCTCGATATGACCCAAACCGCCACACTGCGCGACAGCCGCAAACTCGGCAAACTGGTGCTTGAAGAATTGGGCAGGCTCAACCACTTGCACAAAGGCAGGGTGGACGAAGCCAATTTCGCCGTTTTGCGCGCGCCCGATATGCCGTCTATCCTGGTCGAAACCGCCTTCCTGTCCAATCCTGCCGAAGAGAAGCTGCTGGGCAGCGAATCCTTCCGCCGGCAGTGCGCCCAATCCATTGCCTCGGGTGTCCAACGCTACCTCAATACATCCGTATTGAAGCGGGGTTGATTCCGAAAAATAAATGCCGTCTGAACATTTTTCAGACGGCATTTTTGTACATTTTCCTCAACGGTTCGATCCCTGCACCATATCAATCAGGAACAGGCGGCAGTCGATGTTGCCGTTATAAAGCGGGATTTTCCGCTTGGGCGACAGGCGCATGAATTTGGGCATTTCCCTGTCGCCGGTAAACATACCGACCCGCCAGCCGGCATAGTGTTTTTTCAACCACGTCCCCAACTGCGGATACAGTGCCTGCAAAGCACGGACTTCCTCAAGGCGTACGCCGTAGGGCGGATTGGACACCATAATGCCGTTTTCGCCGTTCGGTCGGACGGACTGCGCGTCGGCAACGCTGAAGGAAACGATGTCGTCCACCCCGGCACTGCGTACGTTGGCCAATGCCGTCTGAACGATGCGGCGGTCGTTGTCGCTGCCCGAAATCGGTGCAAAAGCGGGTTTGACCTGCGCTTCGGCGCGGCGGCGCAAATCCGCCCACAGCGTTTTATCGAAATTTTGCAGTTTTTCAAAACCGAAGCGGCGCATCATACCCGGTGCGCGGCGGGCGGCAATCCAAGCGGCTTCGATAGCAATCGTGCCGCTGCCGCAAAACGGATCTTGAAACGGCTGCGTGCCGTCGTAGCCTGCCGAGAGCAGCAGTCCGGCGGCAAGATTTTCGCGCAGCGGGGCTTCTCCGGTATCCTGCCGGTAACCGCGTTTGAACAGGGCTTCGCCCGAAGTGTCGATAAAAACCTCGACGTGGCGCTCATCCAAAAAAACATGGATACGGACATCGGGCGCGGCTTTGTCCACGCTCGGACGTGCGTCGTAAATGTCGCGGAAAGCGTCGCAGACGGCATCTTTGACGGTCAAACCGACAAATTGGAGGCTTTTGACGTTGGCGCGTTTTGCCTCGACTTTGACTTTGAACGTCTGCTGCAAGGTAAACCAATTAAACCAGTTAATGTTTTTGGCAAGTTTGTAAATGTCGCGCTCATTGCGGTATGTCCCTTTGGTCAGACGCAGCAGGATACGGCCGGCGGTGCGCGAGTGCAGGTTGGCGGCGTAGGTCTGTTCCAATCCGCCCCGGCAGGAAACGCCGCCGTCAAACGCTTGAACATCGGTACAGCCGAGGCTTCCGAGTTCTTGAGATAAAACGGTTTCCAAGCCGCGCGGGCAGGTGGCGAAAAGTGTATATAAAGTATTCATAGCGTGTCCTTTCCGGACGGATGTTCCGGCAATGGCGGATTGAAAGGTTTATTCGGCGGTAAATGCCGTCTGAAATGTCCGACTGCCGATTGTAATGTCCGCCGTAAAATCGCGCCTGCCTTCGACACAGACGGGCAGGCGGATGCGTACTGCCTGCCAATTCCCCGACGGTTGCCGCTCGAACATATAGCGGTTGAACCCCATATCCATATTTTTCATACTGAAGCTGATGCTGACCTGTTCCGTGCCGGCGGGCGCGTGTTCGATATAAATATCAAACGGTTTTTTGGTTGAAACGGCGGCGGCGCGGACACGGCTTCCGTCCGGCAGCGTACAACCTTCGGTCAAATCGCATTGCGCCGCCACGGCTTGCGGCTGCTGCGCCTGCCACCATTGCAACAACACGAGCTTGAAGGCGGCAAAGGCAAGCAGCAGCAATGCGGCAAACAATAATTTGCGGTTTTTATTCATGGTTCTCCCCTATTGTTTCGTCCCTTACCACCGCGTGCGCCCCCAATCCGAGCCACAGTTTCCCATAACGTGCAACCGTCTGTCCGTTTGCGGCAAGTACGAGCGGAACGGATACGCCCTGCCGCAGGGCTTCTGCCGCCTCTTGTGCCTGAACATCATTGCACACGCGCCACACGACGACATCCGCGCCCTTTTCCTGCGCCTGACACCATTGGGTTTGCGTTTCCACCTCCGCCCACACGCTTTGCCCTGTTCCGGCTGTTTCCGTCTGCCGCCAATCTGCGCCGACCAAAACGTTTGCATCGCGCATGCCGGCCGGATCAAACGGAACGACGCGGTACGCGCCCATACTGTTTTCACCGTGCAAACCCGTTTTCAGGCTGCCGTACAAACGGCGCGGAACGGACAACGAACGCAAAAGCGCGCCGTTGGCGGGCAGCATAGGGGCAACGGTAAAATCGCCCGCCTTCTGCCAAGACCATTCCTGCCCTTCGCGGGATTGCGGTTCGCCCGTCCATTGATCGGAGTTGACCCATAGGAATTTCAGGCAGACGCGGGCGTGTTCGTAGGAATGGATTTTGGTCAGCCAAGGCGTGGCGGCGAGGATGCGGATGTCGAGTTCTTCTTCAAACTCGCGTTGCAGGGCTTGGAAGTCGGTTTCGCCCGCTTCGACCTTGCCGCCGGCAAATTCCCAATATCCGGCATAGGGCTTGCCTTCGGGGCGGGAACTGAGCAGGTAGTCGCCGTCCCGGTTGAGCAGGATGCCGGCAACGACGCGGATAAGGGGGCGGGTGTCTCGGGTCATAGGAAAGATGGGAAAGGTTTTTCCGAACATTAGAAAAGGCCGGAGCGGTCAATCCGGCCCGGCGGCTGCCGCCTTATTTTTCGGCAACGGCAAACGCCAATACCGTATCGCCTTCATCCGCCATACTCAAATTAACGTGGCGTATGCCTTGTTCCTCCAGCCATTCGGACAGTGCGGGAGCATAGAAAAATTCGGGTTTGCCCAATGCGTCGTGCCCGATGCCGATGTTGCGGAAGGAAACCGCGCCGCGTATGCCCGTACCGACGGCTTTGGCGAAGGCTTCTTTGGCGGCAAAGCGTTTGGCAAGGTAGTTGACGGGTTTGCCCGCCTGAGGGAATTCAAGCAGCTCTTCGGGAGTGAGGATGCGCCCGGCAAACGCCTGTCCGAATTTTTTGTTTAAGCGGATGATGCGCTTGAGGGAAACAATATCTGTGCCGATGCCGTAAATCATATTTGCGCTCCTTTGTCGTGAAATGCCGTCTGAAACGGTTTGCCTGCCTTACGGCAGCATTCTTGCACGGAACATGGTTTCTTTCATCTGGCGCACGGCCTCGGGCAATCCGAGGAAAAGTGCCTGCGCAATCAGCGAATGCCCGATGTTCAGCTCGCGGATGGCGAGGATTTGGGCGATGGGGGTAACGTTGTGTATGGTCAGACCGTGTCCGGCATTGACGACCAAGCCCAAATCGCCGGCAAAATGCGCGCCGTTTTGGATGCGCTCGAACTGCCTGATTTGTTCGGCGTGGCTGCGCGCGTCGGCGTATGCGCCGGTGTGCAGCTCGACAACGGGCGCGCCGACATCATAGGCGGCTTGGATTTGCCTGTCGTCCGCATCGATAAACAAGGACACGCGTATGCCTGCGTCGGTCAGGATTTTGGTAAACCCGGCAATTTTGTCTTGTTGCGCCAACACGTCCAAGCCGCCTTCGGTCGTGATTTCCTGACGTTTTTCAGGCACGATGCACACATCTTGCGGCATCACTTTAAGCGCGTTTTCGAGCATTTCTTCCGTCAGCGCCATTTCAAGGTTCAGGCGCGTGCGGATGGCGTTTTTGACGGCGGACACATCCGCGTCTTTAATGTGGCGGCGGTCTTCGCGCAGGTGCATGGTAATCAGATCCGCACCGTGCGTTTCGGCAACCAGTGCCGCCTCCACGGGGCTGGGATAAGTCGTGCCGCGCGCATTGCGGACGGTAGCGATGTGGTCGATGTTGACACCTAAAAGCATAATCTTTCCTTTTATTTCTGCCTTCAGACGGCATTTGAAGCCGTGCCGTCCGAAGTCGGGACGGTTTCCCGGGCGGTTTCTTTGCGGTCAAACTGCCGTATCTGTTCCAATACCTGCCGCGATTTCAGCCCCTCGGGCAACAGGTGGCGGATAAAAAGCCGTGTGATTTTCAATGCGTCCTGAAGGCTTTGCCCGCTGCCGAAGCTGCCCGCCCGCAAATCAATCAGGCTCTGCCCGGGGGCGGTAACGCCGGCGGCGTGCGGCGGTACGGCAAATCCTTTTCCGACGGGGAAGACGGCTGTTTCCGGGCGGACAAGGTATGTGCCGCCTGCCGCAATCGTTCCGCCGTCCCCGTCGCGGTTCAAATCGGGGGCAACGCCCAACAGGTTCAGCAGCCGCCACTCGAAACGGCGCAAGTCGCCGATATAAGCGGCTTTGCAGCAGACTGCCTCCATGACTTCCGCCAATGCGTCGTATAACTCGGGCACCGGATCTTCGCGGGCGGTCAGTTTCAAAACCAGCTCGTTCACATACAATCCGCCAAACAACGCCCTACCCTGAGGCTGCCGCCAACCGCCGACCCATTCGGCGCGGTGAAGGGTTTTGAGTTCCTGACTGCCGTACCACGACACGCTGACGGGGACGAACGGCACCAATACGCCGCGCAGCTCGCTCTGCCTTTTGCGCGCGCTGCGCGCCAGCAAAGCCACACGCCCGTAACGGCGGCTGAATGCTTCAACCCGCAGGCTGCTTTCGCGCCAGGGCGAGGAAGCCAACAGGAAAACGGGTTCGTGGTTGATTCGGTGTTCGGACATAATGCCTGAAATGCCGTCTGAACGCTGCCGCCGCTACAAAACGGCGGCCGGATACGAACCGATGATTTTGACGAACGAAGCGCGCCCGCCCAACTGTTTTAATGCCGTCTGAACCTTGTCATCCGTCCGGTGTCCCTCGATATCGATAAAGAACAGGTATTCCCACAAAACAGATTTGCTCGGACGGCTCTCAAACTTGGTCATGGAAATACCCGACTCGGTCAGCGGTTGCAGCAGCGAGGCAACCGCGCCTGCCCGGTTGGGTGCGGAAACGACCAACGAGGTTTTGTCGTTGCCGGCTGCACCGGTTTCATGATGACCCATCACCAAGAAGCGCGTGGTGTTGTTCGGCTCGTCTTCGATGCACTCGGCAACGGGGCTGAGTCCGTAAATTTCCGCCGCCGTGCGTCCGGCGATGGCGGCAACCGTACCGTCTTCCGATTCGGCAACCAGCCTTGCGGCTTCGGCATTGCTGGACACGGCAATCCGTTCGGCGTTGGGCAGGTGTCTGCCCAACCAGTCGTTGCACTGCGCCAACGCCTGCGCGTGGGAAAAGACTTTGGCGATGCCTTCGGTGCTGTGGCTGTTTTTACGCAGAAGGTTGTGGTGTATGCGCAAGACGACTTCGCCGCAAGCCTGCAACGCGGTAACGGCAAGCAGGTCTAACGTGCGGCCGACCGAGCCTTCGGTCGAATTTTCCACGGGGGCGACCAGATAATCCGCCTGACGCGTTTCAACCTGTTTGAAGCAGTCGTCTATGGTCGGACACGCCATTGTATGCGCGGCGTGTCCGAAATGTTTGATTGCCGCCTGCTGGGTAAACGTGCCCTGCGGCCCCAGATAGGCGATGGTCAGCGGGCGTTCGACGGCGAGGCACTCGCTCATCACTTCCCTGAACAGGCGGGCGACGGATTCGTCGGGCAGCGGGCCTTTGTTCAAACCCTGAATGCGGCGCAAAACGGCGACTTCGCGCTCCGGGCGGTATACCGCGCCCGTGCCTTTCAGTTCGCCGATGGCGTGCGCGTGTTGCGCGCGTTCGTTGAGCAGGCGCAGGATTTCCGCATCGATGCTGTCGATGGCGTTGCGGTGAGGGATGAGGAGTTCGTCGATAGTTTGGGACATAATTTCGCCTGAACGGTGGTTTGCCGTGCATTCTAACATCAAATGCCGTCTGAAGCGGTTTCAGACGGCATCGGTTTACAAGTATTCACTTTTTTCGTTTTCCTTCCACGCCTTGCGCGAACAAAGCCACAAAAGCGCGATGCCGCAAGAGGTGGATGCCGCCATCGTTGCCGCCATCACGGTTGCCGAACCGTTGTGCAAGAAGGTCGCCGCCATACCCACGCCCGCGCCGATTAAGGATTGGAACACGCCCAACACGGCATTTGCGCTGCCGCCCTCCTCCTTAAAATAAGACATAAAACACGCCTGCGTGTTCGCGCCGACCAAGCCCTGCGTACCGACCGAAAGCATCACGCACGCGACCAGCAGCCAAAACGGCGGCAGCCCCCAAAACAGCACGGCGGCGAGTTGGGACAGGTTGGCGGCAAACTGGACGACAATCCCCCACAGCAGGATGCTTTGCGGATGCGCGCCGGTTTTGAGCCGCCACGCGGTAATACGGTTGAAAAACATCATCGTGATGATATTGAGCGCGAACACCCAGGCGTATTGGTGCGGCGTAACGCGGTAAAGCTGCCGGTACACAAAAGACGATTCGGTCAAAAAAGCAAACATCGAACCGAAGCTGAATGCCTGAAAAAACAGATAACCCATCGCGGCGCGTGTTTGCAAAACACGTTTGAACCGCCCAGCTACCAATCCGAACACGTCCCGTCCGATTTTGCCGCCGGCGGCGGGCTTGGGCAGGAAATGCTGCACCAGTGCAAGCAGCACCAGCGAATAAGCCGCCAAAAAAACGAAAATCGCCTGCCAGCCGCCCAAACTCTGCAATACCGCGCCGGCCATAGGCGCGGCAAGCGGCACAACCATCAGAATGATGCCGATAAGGGCAAACATCTGCGCGGCTTTGCGTCCGGAATAATAATCGCGCACCATCGCGCCGACGATGACCACAGTCATACCCGCGCCGAATGCCTGCACGACGCGCAGATTGAGGAGCTGCTCGGCACTTGAGGCAAATGCGATGGCAGCAACGGCAAGGCAATATACAATCAGACCGGTCAGGGCGACGGGTTTTCGCCCCTTGATGTCGGACACCGCGCCGCCGACTACCTGTCCGAACGCCGTACCGAACATAAACACACTCAGGCTCTGTTCGATACGGTGGACATCCGCGCCCAGCGATTGCGCCATTTCGGGAATCGCCGGCAGGTAGGCATCGATGGAAAACGGCATCAGCGCGACCAGCATCGCCATCAGAACCGCCATCAGTTTTTCGTTCATCTCAGGATAATGGGCAGAAGGCATAAATTCTCGTCCGATTCGCAAACAAACCGCCCGGCGGCGGAAAACACAATACGCGGAAACGGAAAATTTTAGCACACCGGCACAAGCAGGCGGCAACAAAAGCCACGGGCAAAACCGGACAGGCAGGAACGATATAGTGGATTAACAAAAATCAGGACAAGGCGACGAAGCCGCAGACAGTACAAATAGTACGGAACCGATTCACTTGGTGCTTGAGCACCTTAGAGAATCGTTCTCTTTGAGCTAAGGCGAGGCAACGCCGTACTGGTTTTTGTTAATTTGCTATAAAAAAGCCGGAGGCGGGCAAAGATTTGAAAAAAAAATATTGTATAATGGAATGGGATTCCCTAACGGATTCCCTAACGGATTCCCTAACGGATTCCCTAACGGATTCCCTAACGGATTCCCTAACGGATTCCCTAACGGATTCCCTAACGGATTCCCTAACGGATTCCCTAACGGATTCCCTAACGGATTCCCTAACGGATTCCGATATTCAAAAAATTTTGAACATTTTTAGGAATCAAGAAATGAAAAAACTCCTTACTGCATTAACCGTGCTTGCCCTTCCCGCTGCCGCATTTGCCGCCGACAACCAACCGGGCGTTTATGTACAGGGCGATGCGGGTCTTGCCTCCATCCACGCCGATGGCGAAACATTCAACAATTTCCTCCCGCGCGTTTCCGTCGGCTTCGATGCCGGCGATATGCGTATTGCCGCAGACTACTACCGCGTCCGCGACAAAATTGACGACGCTACCGCCACACTCCAAGGCGCAGGCGTTGCCGTCATCAAAGACTTCAACACCAATTCCATCGTCAAACCTTATGTCGGCGCGCGTTTGGGACTGAACCGATTGACCGTAAAAGATGAAGACGGAAAATACAGTAAAACCAAAGCAAGCATCGGCGCATTGGGCGGTGTCGGCTTTGAAGTCGCTCCCAACGTTACTTTGGATTTGGGCTACCGCTTCAATTATTTGGGCAAACTTGACGATACAAGGGTATTTGCCAACGAATATACCGCCGGTGTCCGTGTGAAATTCTAACCCCCGAAACCGGCATCCGCCGGCAAGCCGACCGCCGCCATTGCGGCGGTTTTCCGTTTCCGCAAAAATCAAAAACAAATGCCTAAAATCCCGTCATTCCCGCAAAAAATGGGAATCCGTTTTTTTAAGCTTCGTTTTTTTGAATTTCAGGCAACTTCTAAATCGTCATTCCCGCGAAAACAGAAACCTAAAATCCCATCATTCCCAAAAAACAGAAACCCAAAACCTTATATATTGCACCCCATCAAAGGGGCGCATTACTTTTCTCGTCATTCCCGCGCAGGCGGGAATCCGGGCATCCGACGCTGCGGCAATTTGTCGGAAATAACCGAAACTCAAAAAACCGGATTCCCGCCTGCGCGGGAATGACGGCGCAAAGATTTCCGCCTATTCGGCAATCATCAAACACCGCTTCCTAACTTTATTTTTGATGCGACAGCCGGGCGGCGGCAAGCGTGGCGGCGATGACGACAAACACGCCCAAGGCGGATACGGGCGACAAATGTTCGCCCAAAATCAAAACCGCCAACAGCACGCCGACGACGGGTTCGAGCGAAATCAACAGTCCCGACACGTTGGCAGGAACACGGCTCATCCCCTTGTTCCACAACCAATAGGCGTACCAGCTGCACCCCACGCCCAAATACAGCAGCGACACCACGCCCTGCCAGCTCCAATGCACGGTATAACTCTGCGCCAGGGCAAGCGAAAACGGCAGGCACATCAGCGATGCGGCGGCAATGGAAACAGATGTGAATGCCGGTGCGCCGATGCGGGCAATCAGCCTTTGCGTCGGGCGGACTGCCGTGCAGAAACCGATTCCTGCAAGCAGCACCAGAAGACAGCCGAACCAGCCGACTTCGCCACCCTCTTCCGCACCGCCCGCCATCAGCAGCGCAATGCCGACAAACGCTGCCACACCGCATATCCAGTGGTAGGCACGCGCTTTGTCGTTGAAAAAGAAGTGTCCGACAAACACCATCAGCAGCGGCTCGAGTCCGACGATGGTCGATGCGCTGGCGGCAGACGTATATTTTAGTCCGACAAACTGCAGCATCAGGGTCAGCACATAGTTGACAAACGCCGCAATCAGCAGGGGCTTCCATTCCTCGCGCGGAATCTTGCCGATATGCCGGCGGCAGGCGGGCAGCACCAAAAGCGCGGCAATCAGCAGGCGCGCGCCGACCATCAGTGCGGGATCGATGCCGCCATAGGCATATTTGGCGGCAATAAACGAGCTGCTCCAGATAATCAGGGCAAGGATTTGGTAAAACATATGAGTGATAAAGTCGGATGGTTATACAAAAAGTAAAAAGGCTGTTGCCCCGCCTGATAAAACAGATATTTCATCGCCGGCAATGCCGTCTGAACGCTTCAGACGGCATCCAAAACCCGGTGTTTCAGAGCGGGCAGGCGGCTGCGGACGCTGTTCAGGCGGTTGGCATCGATGTCTGCCGTAACGATGCCTTCGCCTTCGGGCAATACGTCCAATACGTCGCCCCACGGATCGACAATCATACTGTGTCCGAATGTGCGCCTGCCGTTTTCGTGCAATCCGCCCTGCGCCGCCGCGACAACATAACATTGGTTCTCCACCGCACGCGCGCGCAGCAGCAACTCCCAATGCGCCTTGCCCGTCGTGTGGGTAAATGCCGCCGGAAGCATCAATACGTCAAACGGCAGCTGGCGGCGGAAAAATTCGGGAAAGCGGACATCGTAACAAATACCTGCCGCCACCGGCACGCCCTCTGCCGACAAGTGCGGCACTTCCCACCCCGCGCGGATGGTATCGGCTTCGGCATAGCGTTCGCCCAAACCGGAAAAGCCGAAGAGGTGCATTTTGTGGTACAGACCCGTCCTTACGCCGTCCTGTCCGTACACCAACATCGTATTCATCACTTTGCCCGCCTCGCGGCTTTGCAGCGGCACGGTTCCGCCGAACAGCACCACGCCGCATTCTTTCGCCGTTTCACTCAATGCCGTCTGAAAACGCCCGCCGCCCAAAGGCTCGGCAAGCGTGAGTTTGTCGGTATCGTTTGCGCCCATCAGCACCCAATATTCGGGCAGCAGCACCCAATCCGCACCCTGCTCCGCCGCCCGTGCGACCAGGCGTTTCATGGCGGCGACGTTGGTTTCCGGCGACACGCCCGACACCATCTGCACGGCGGCAACTCTGATTTTGTCCATTTCTTCTCCTTTTTCCTGCCGACCTTGCGGCATATTCCGCCGATACGCTACCATAACGGCAGTTGACGAAAATCTTTACACAAATGCCCATTTTGAACCATATTGCCCTCATCGGTGTAGGGCTGATCGGCGGTTCGTTCGTTCTCGACCTCAAAAGGCAGGGACTCGTCCGCACCGTTACCGGTATCGACACCGACCGCGACAACCTGCAACGTGCGCTGGAGCGCGGCGTGATTGACCGTGCGTCCGTTGCCATCGACGCGGACAGCATCGGCGGTGCGGATTTGGTGCTGATTGCCACGCCCGTCGCCACCGTTCCCGCCATTTTGACCGCGCTGCGCCCCGTTTTGCCGGAACACACTTGGATTTCCGATGTCGGCAGCACCAAAATCTCCGTTATCGAGGCTTTCCGACGCTGCCTGCCCGACAGCATTCACCGCTGCATCGCCGCGCACCCGATTGCCGGCTCCGACAAAAGCGGGGCAGATTCGGCGCAGTACGGCCTGTTCCAAAATAGAAAACTCATCATCACACCACACGGCGGCGAAGATTCAGACGGCATCGCATTGATAGAAAACCTGTGGCGCGCCGTCGGAGCCGAAATTTATACGATGGACGCGCAAAAACACGATGCGGTTTTTGCCGCCGTCTCCCATATGCCCCACCTTGCCGCCTTCGCCTATGTCCACCAGCTTTTCGACCACCCCGACGGAAAGGCGTATCTGAAATTTGCCGCCACGGGCTTTGAGGACTTTACCCGCATCGCTTCCGGCCACCCTGCCGTGTGGGCGGACATCTGCCTTGCCAACAGGGACAACCTGTTGGAGCTGGTTCGGGGTTTGGGCAGGCAGTTGGACACTTTGGAAACCATCCTACTTAACCGGGACCGCCCCTCCCTGTACCGTTATTTTGAAGAAGCCAAAGCCACGCGCGACGGCCAGTCTGATGAAAATTGAGGTTCAGACGGCATCGCGCCCAAACCGAAACCGCCGCAGACCGGGAATCTGCGGCGGTTTTACTCAACCGGGCCTGCCGTCGGAGCGCGGACGGATCAGCCAAGGAATATACTTCCACGCATACACCAAAAGCGCGAGGGCAAACAAAACCGAAGAGGTGCGTATGCTGTGCGTATGGGCGGTACCGGAAGAAAATACGGCAACCATGCGGACGGCAGTTGCCGCCATCATCAGCCAAAATGCGACAGGAACGGATTTGGGCGGCGGATAAATGGGATTGCCCGTATGACCGAGCGCGGTACGCGCCATCATGCCCAAAGTCAGCACGCCGATGCCGCCCACGCCGATCAGGTGCACGCCCAAATTGAGGAAGGCAGGTTTGAAATAAGACGCGCCGACCGCAATCAGCCCCAATCCGGTAAACAGATAACCGGCAAACAGAATCCACAGCATCGGTTCTTTCAACACGGGCCTATACCACCAGCGGTACACCTGCACGGTAAAGATCACGCCTGCCGCAAACGCGAAAACGGCAGACAGCCAAGGCAGCGCGCCGTGCGCCATCAGCATGGCGGTCAACATAGGCAGCCACAGCGAAGCCTGCGCCACCCATTTCGGACTGGGAATCTGCGGCACGTTCAAACGTTTGGACGTAAAAAACGAAATAATCCGCATCCCGATCAGACCGATAAAGCCCGACACCATAATCAGCCCCGACTGCAAACCGCCCAACAGCCCCTCGAAATTGCCGTTGTGCAGTTGGACGTGGAACGCCGCGTGCGTGCCGCCCAAGACGAACAGCGCGAACACGGCGGCATAATTGCGCTGATTCTGCGAACGGATGACGGGCAAAGCCATACACACCGCGCCATACCAGAAAAACAGCGTGCCGAGTATGCCGCTTGCCGCCGCACCCCAACCCGGGATAAAGGCGGCAATCCGCGCAGCCAGCCAAAAGGCGGTCAGCCCGACCAGAACGCCGCCCCTCGTAGGCGGCTGCCCCGTCCAAGTGGCGACGGCGGTCAGCAGGAAGGCGACGACGACGAGGCCGGCATAACCCCAAATCATCTCATGCGCGTGCCAGTAAAAACCGGGTAGATCCGGCGTTCCCGTATAGCCGAAACCCCACAGCAATACGGACAATGCGCCGTACAGCGCCGCCAGCGAATAAAACGGGCGGAACGCCATTGCCCAGACGGGGTGCTTGGTAAATGCGCTCATTCGTGTTCCTTATTTGTCGTTAATATTTTACCCCTCCGAACCGGCAGGCTCGGACGGCAAAAACGGTTCGGCGGCGGGAAACAGCTCGCGTTCTTCAAACCGCGCGTGATCGCGGAGCGTGACGGCAAAATCCGTGTTCCATATTTTGCTCCCGTATTCGGGTTGCGCCATCATCTGCCGCAGTCGGGCGTGGTCTTTCTCGAAACGTTTTTTCAATTCGGGGGCGATGTTCTGCCAAATCGGGGCAAACATGGTTTCCTCTTCACAGAAATGGATTTCCAGTTCGGCAAAATGCGGTTCGAGTTCGTCCCGATGCCCCTCTTCCGGCGTACGCAGCAGCCGCACGCACAGGGAAAGCGAATGGTGGTGGTCGCGCGAAAGCCCGATAAGGGAGGGATGTCGTTTCAACGGTTTCATCATTTTGAGTTACAATAACAAATTATCAAACGGCAGGACGGGTGCTTCAGACGGCATACCGCCGCAGGCAGGCTGCATTCTACCGCCCCGACGGACAGGGTTTCAACCATATAAGGTATTTTCCGTGAAACTTAAACCGTACCGATAAGAATAACGATCCATACCGAGAAAATCATGTATTTGACACAACATACGGACTACGGGCTGCGCGTCCTCATCTACACCGCCGTCAACGACGACGCGCTGGTCAACATCGCCACCATCGCCTCGACCTACGGCATTTCCAAAAGCCATTTGATGAAGGTGGTTACCGCGCTGGTCAAAGGCGGGTTCTTACACAGCGTACGCGGAAAAGGCGGCGGGCTGAGGCTGGCATCGCCGCCCGAACGCATCAATATCGGCGCGGTCGTCCGCCATCTCGAACCGATGCAGCTGGTCGAATGTATGGGCCCGAACAACGAATGCCTGATTACGCCGTCCTGCCGTCTGACGGGCATACTCGGCGGCGCGATGAAGTCGTTTTTTACCTATTTGGACGGCTTCACGCTCCAAGACCTGCTCAACAAACCGACTTACGACCTGCTTTACGAATCGAAAATCCCGATTGTGGCGAAAAGCTGAAGCTGCAAAAATGCCGTCCGAACCCGTTTTCAGACGGCATCTTATTTGATGTTTCAGACGGATGTTCCACCCGGGTACAATGTGTGCCGGCATTTCGGATTTCTGCCGGCAAGGCGCGCGATGCCGTCTGAACGGCTGATGCTTCAGACGGCATCCGTTTCCCTACAAACCGAACACCGCCGTATCGCCGCAACCCCGGCGCACCAATTCCGTGCCGTCGGTCATATCGATGACGGTGGCCGGATCGGTTCCGCACCAGCCGCCGTCAATCACCAAATCGACGGCGTGTTCCAAACGCTCGCGGATTTCATAAGGGTCGGTCAATGGTTCGCCGTCTTCGGGCAGCATCAGGGTGCAGCTTAAAAGCGGTTCGCCCAACTCCTCCAGCAGGGCTTGTGCAACGGCATTGCCGGGAATACGCAGCCCGATGGTTTTGCGTTTCGGGTGCAGCGTGCGCGCCGGCACATCCTTCGTCGCCTGCAAAATAAAAGTATAAGGCCCGGGCGTGGCGGCTTTAAGCTGACGAAACTGTACGTTGTCGATTTCGGCATATGTGCCCAACTCGCTCAAATCGGCGCACATCAGGGTCAGATGGTGTTTCAAATCGATTTTTCGGATGGAGAGTATGCGTTCCATTGCCGCCTTATCGCCAAGTTTGCAACCTAAGGCGTAACACGAATCGGTCGGATAAACCACCACGCCGCCTTTATTGAGGATTTCGACCACCTGCCTGATGAGGCGTTCTTGGGGGTTGTCGGGATGAACGGCGAAAAACTGTGCCATAGTTTGCGTCCTTATCGTCATGTTTTCCGTATTGTACGCCCAAACGCCAAACAAAATGCCGTCTGAAAACCTTTCAGACGGCATTTTTAATATCGAATCAATCAGCCCAAATACCAGAATTTCAATGCCCACAATACGGCAACAACCCATACCATAGGCGGAACATCCCCGGTCCGGCGGCACAAAAGTTTGACTACGGCATAACTGATGAAGCCGAAGGCGATGCCGTCTGCAATCGAATAAGTAAACGGCATGAAAACAATGGTCAGGAACGCAGGCGCGGCTTCGGTCATATCGTCCCAATCAATATCCCGGGCGCTGCGGAGCATCTGCGTGCCGACATAAAGCAGGGCGGGCGCGGTGGCAAATGCCGGAACACTTTTCGCCAACGGCGAAAACATCAGGCAGGCGAGCATCAATACGCCGACGGTAACCGCCGTCAGTCCTGTCCGGCCTCCTGCCGATACGCCCGCCGCGCTTTCCACATAAGGCGTTGTCGAAGAAGTACCCAAAGCCGCACCCGCCACAATAGCGGTCGAATCGGCCAGCAGTGCGCGCTTCAGGCGGGGCAGCTTGCCGTCCACCAAAAGCCCTGCACGATGCGATACACCGACCAGCGTTCCGGTACTGTCAAACAGATCGACCAGGAAAAAGACGAAAATCACACTGACCATGCTGACGGTAAACAGACCTTTAAAATCCATCTGCATAAAAGTCGGCGCAATGCTCGGCACTTCGCCGATGATGCCGTGAAACTCGTTCAAACCCATCAGGCCGGCAATGACGGTAATCGTCAAAATGGTGATGATGATTGCGCCTTGAACGCGGAAATGCCCCAATACGACCACCATGGCAAAACCGAACAACGCCAACAACGCGGACGGCTGATGAATATCGCCCAAGCCGACCAAGGTTGCCGGATTGGCAACGATAATACCCGCGCCTTTCAGAGAAATCAGTGCCAAAAACAAACCGATACCGGCGGCAATCGACATTTTCAAACCCATAGGCAGTGCGTTGACCAGCATTTCCCTGACTTTGAAAAAGCTAAACAGGATGAAAATCAAACCTGAAATAAAGACCGCACCCAAAGCCACCTGCCAAGGCACACCCATACCTTTAACGACCGCAAAGGTAAAATACGCGTTCAAACCCATACCCGGTGCAAGCGCAATCGGATAGTTGCCGACAAAACCCATAACAAAGCAGCCGATGGCGGATGCGATACAGGTGGCGACGAATACCGCCCCCATATCCATTCCGGTCTCGCCCAAAATCAGGGGGTTGACGATAACGATGTAGCACATCGTCAAAAAGGTCGTCAAACCCGCCATCAACTCCGTACGCACCGTCGTACCGCTTGCCTTCAGCTTAAAAATCCCGTCCAACAGTGTTTGTTTTGAAGTGTCCATATCTGAAAGTCTGTATAGTGGAAAAATCTGAATCCGCCGACCGCAAACCGTACGAAATTGCAACATCTTGAAAAACATACCTCCCAAACCAGGAAAACCGGTTCGGGAGGCAATGGGTTTACGGCAAACGGCACATTATTTGTCTGAATTGTGCTGACGGCGCAAAATCGCCGGGATTTCAAAATCGTCAAGGACGGACTGATTGTCGAAATCCGCAGCGGTAAGGTTCATCGTACGGATGCCCCTATTGGTACGAATCATGCCTTCAACATTATTACCCTGCCCTTGTTTCGGTGCGGCCGCCCGTTCGTCGTCCTTTGCGGAAACCGCCGGTCCGACCGCGCCTTTTTCTTTCAAACCGGTTGCGATAATGGTAATCCGGATCGCATCTTCGCTCATAGTTTCGTCTTCTGCCGCACCGAATTTGCATTCCAAATCAGGATGCGCGCTTTGGTTGACGATTTTCATCACCTCGGACAGCTCGGACATTTTCAGACAACCGGGTGCGGTTGTAATATTGACGAGCACACCGCGCGCACCATCCAAGGTTACGTCATCCAACAGAGGGCTGGAAATGGCCTGGTCGGTCGCCATACGGGCACGGTCGATACCTTGGGCATAGCCCGAACCCATCATAGCGATACCGCGATTACTCATCACGGTTTTCACATCTGCAAAATCAAGGTTGATGATTTCGCTCGGACAAGTAACCACTTCGGAAATGCCGGCAACGGCATCGCGCAATACATTGTCGGCGGCGCGGAAGGCTTCGCGCATGGTTACGTCTTCGCCTAAAGCCGTCATCAATTTGTCGTTTGGGATAATAATCAGCGAATCGACGTGTTCTTTCAATTGTTCCAAACCTGCCTGCGCGACATGGACGCGTTTGCCTTCATATGCGAACGGCCGGGTAACCACGGCAACCGTCAGGATGCCCAGCGACTTGGCGATTTCGGCAACAACCGGAGCCGAACCGGTACCGGTACCGCCGCCCATCCCGGTCGTAATAAAGAGCATATTTGCACCGCGAATGGCTTCTTCAATGGCTTCCCTATCCTCTTGGGCGGCCGCGCGGCCGATATCGGGATTCGCGCCCGCACCCAAACCGCGTGTCAGATTCGTACCCAACTGGATTCTCTTCGCCGCATGGTTTTTTGCCAAAGACTGCGCATCCGTATTGGCACTGATAAACTCCACACCGCGCACATTGTTGGCAACCATATTGTTGATTGCATTACAGCCGCCGCCGCCCAATCCGATGACTTTAATCACTGCGGGGCTGACTGCCGATTCTGCCACGTCGTAAACAAATTCCATTCAAAAACTCCTGCTCGCCCATTCAG
This sequence comes from Neisseria lactamica, assembly GCF_901482445.1. Taxonomy (NCBI): domain Bacteria; kingdom Pseudomonadati; phylum Pseudomonadota; class Betaproteobacteria; order Neisseriales; family Neisseriaceae; genus Neisseria; species Neisseria lactamica. Next base: position 1,264,474 of record NZ_LR590477.1, read on the forward strand.
AGGACGGTTGAAAATAAATTATTATTTCTTATTATATAAGAAGTATCTTGTTACTTGCAAAATACTTCTTACCCTGTCAAACGCCGGCCCGCCTGTTTAGAGGTTGTTTTCAATCCACCTCTTCAACCTCGACCACAAACCTCCGCTTTCTTTACTTTCCCGTACCGTACCGGCCTGCGGCTGCAATAAATCTCCTTTCGATTTGCGCGCTTCGTGCAGCAGCCCGACGGCGGTAGCATAACGCGGTATGCGGACACGATCCGAAAGCCCGCCGACCTCCTGGGGCGAGCCGATACGCACGGGCAGGCCGAACACTTTTTCAGCAAGTTCTGCAATGCCGGTCATCATCGCCGTGCCGCCGGTCAGGACGATGCCTGCGGTCAGCACTTCTTTTGGAAAGCCTGATTTTTCCAATTCGCCCGACACCACCCCTAAAATTTCTTCGATGCGCGCGCCGATGATGAGTGCGAGAACCTCACTGGAAACTTGGCGCGATTTTTGGTCTCCCACACACGGGACTTCAATCATCTCGTTCGCCCCCTCCTTGTCCTGAAATGCGATGCCGTAATGGGTTTTGATGTACTCTGCGGAATCGTACGGCGTTCTTAACGATTGGGACAAATCTTTGGTAATCGAATTGCCGCCGACCGGGATGACGGAAGTATGGCGGATGGCCCCGTTGGTATAAACGGCGATGTCGGTCGTGCCGCCGCCGATGTCGATGACGCACACGCCGAGTTCTTTTTCGTCTTCGGTCAACACTGCCTGGCCGCTTGCCAACGGTTGCGGCATCACTTCTTCCACCTTCAGGCCGCACCGTTCGATACACTTGCGGATATTCTGCACCGCCGTACCCGCTCCGGTAACAATGTGCACCCTGGTATCCAATCGTACGCCGCTCATACCGATGGGTTCTTTCACGCCTGCCTGGGTATCAATAATGTAATCTTGGACGACGGCGTGCAAAATCTTGTGATCGGGCGGGATATTGATTGCCTTTGCCGTTTCAATGGCGCGGTCGATGTCTGCCTGCGTAACCTCCCCGTCTTTGATTTTGACTACGCCTTGCGAATTGAGGCTGCGGATGTGGTTTCCCGCAATGCCTGTGGTAACGCCGGTAATTTTCGTATCCGCCATCCGCTCCGCATCATCGACTGCCTGTCTGATGGCCTGGACGGTGGCATCGATATTGGTCACCATACCTGCGCGCAAACCTCGGGAAGGCGACTGCCCCAAGCCGACAATGTGAATTTCATTGTCATCTTGGACTTCGCCGATCAGTGCCAAAACTGTGGATGTGCCGATATCCAATACGCTGATGTATCTTTTCTGTTGTTCCATTGTTCATCTGCCCTTAAAACTAATTGAAATTTGTGCCCCGCCGCTTTCAGACGGCACGGCTGCAATCTGCCGATACCTGTTTTCCCTATTCTCCGGATTCTTCTTCAGGCAAACCGTCGGTGCGGTAGCGGACCGAAAATCCGTCTTTGTACCTCATATCCGCATAGGATAACCGATTTTTATTTTTACGCAACAAATGCTGCCAGGCTTCGGCAAAAAGCCTGAGGCGCCGTATATCGTTTTCCCGCCCGAGCCTGACCGTGATGTTGTTGTCCAACACGACAATCCACGCCGAACGCGCCGTGTAGCTTATTTCTTTGATGCCCAAACCCTGTTTTGCCAAAATTGCCGAAAATTCGCCGTAATGGCGGAGTATGTCGGCAGACGTTCCTTCCGCGCCCCTGAATACCGGCAGGCCGGGGCTGTCCAAATGTGCCTTAAAGACATTCCCATCGCCGTCCACCAAGGTGCTGCCGCCCCAACGCGCAACCGGCTTGCGTTCCGTCAGGACGATTTCAACCGTATCGGGGAACAGGCGGCGCACCTTCGCGGACGCAATCCACGGGTATCGGCGGTAGGCTTCCTGCGCCCCGTCAATATCCGCCCGCAATATATTCCCGTGAATATATTTCCTTGCCAGATTACCCAGTACTTTCCGATCGGAATAAACCAAATCGCCCTTCAGCAATACCTTTTTGACGGGAAGGTGATTTGAATTGTAAAACCAAACGAGTCCCGACGAGGCCAGCAGCACCGCCATTACGGCGAGCAGCCGGCGCGTCAGCCGTTCCATTGCTTCGGCATTATCCCACATATGCGGTCTTCAAAATTTCAATGCATAAATCGGCAAAACCCACGCCTGTCCGGGCGGCGGATTTCGGTACTAAACTGTGGCTCGTCATACCGGGCAGGGTGTTGATTTCCAAAAGGTAAAGTTTGCCGTCGGTATCTTTGAGGAAATCGACGCGCACGCAGCCCGCCGCGCCGATTGCCTGCGCCCCCCGTACCGCCAGGGAGCGCATCAGGGTTTCTTCAGCCTCGCCCAAGTCTTCGGCCGGGCATTGATAAACCGTGTCGTCGCGGTTGTATTTGGCTTCGTAATCGTAGAACTCGGTCGCCGGGATGATGTGTATGCTCGGCAGACCTTTGCCGTTCAACACGGGGCAGGAATATTCGCCGCCGCCGATAAACCGCTCGGCAATGATTTCGCCCTGGAGGTGTTTCAATTCTTCGTAAACGCTTTTCAGACGGCCTTTTTCTTTGACTTTCACCACGCCGACGCTGCTGCCTTCGGCTGCCGGTTTCACAAACATCGGCAGGCCTAATTTTTCTTCGACGGCATCGAAATCGGAGTCGTCGTGCAGGACGGCGAACTCGGGAACGGGCAGTCCCAAGGCTTGCCAAATCAGTTTGCAGCGGTATTTGTCCATCCCGATGGCGGAGGCGGCGACACCGCTGCCGGTGTAAGGAATGCCCAACAGTTCCAACGCGCCTTGAACCGCACCGTCTTCGCCGTAAACGCCGTGAAGGGTGTTGAATGCCGTCTGAAAGCCCCGCTCCTTCAATTCGGATAAGGGCGTTTCTTTAGGATCGAAGGCGTGTGCGTCTATGCCTTTGCTTTTTAAGGCGTTCAAAATGGCGGTGCCGCTGTCCAGCGAGATTTCTCGTTCGCTGGAGAAGCCGCCCATTAACACGGCTACTTTGCCAAAATCCTGCATTGTGTTTGTTCTTTCTTGATTGCTTTATTTTTTGATACAGGCCGTCTGAAAGTAAACCGGGTGTTCAGACAGCCTTAATCTTGTTTGCCCCGCCTGATGGAACATTGCTTCATCGGGCGGCTGTCGCAGCATCACGATAAACGGCGTTCAGGCTTTCTCCGACAGCTCCAGCAGCGCGGCAGGCACGCGGTTGATACTGCCCGCCCCCATATTCAACACGATGTCGCCATCCTGTAAAACGTTTAATAGCATTTCGGGCAGGTCGGCGACGTTTTCGCAGTAAATCGGCTCGAGTTTGCCCAACACGCGGATGGCGCGGGCAAGGGCGCGGGAATCGGCGGCGGCAACCGGTTCTTCACCGGCGGCATAAACTTCGGTCAGCACCAGCGCATCAACGGTATTGAGTACTTTGGTAAAGTCTTCAAACAAATCGCGCGTGCGGGTATAGCGGTGCGGCTGGAAGGCGAGTACCAAACGTTTTTCCGGATACGCGCCGCGTGCGGCGGCGAGGGTTGCCGCCATTTCGACAGGGTGGTGTCCGTAGTCGTCCACCAGCAAAGCGGTTCCGCCGTTTGGCAACTTGATGTCGCCATATTTTTGGAAGCGGCGGCCGACACCTTCAAAGCCGAGCAAGCCTTTTTGGATCGCTTCAACCGATGCGCCGACTTCCAGCGCCACGCCGATGGCTGCCAATGCGTTCAGCACGTTGTGTCTGCCGGGCATATTCAGCACGACTTCAAACGACTCCTGCTCATGTCCTTTCATTTGAACATGAACGGTAAACTTCATTTGCGCGCCGACGTTTTCGATGTCGGTGGCGTAGATGTCGGCGGCATCGTCCAAACCGTAGGTGGCGTAGGGTTTGCTCACTTTGGGCAGAATCGCGCGGACGTGTTCGCTGTCGACACACAAAAAGGCTTTGCCGTAAAACGGCATACGGTGGATAAAATCGACAAACGCCTGATGCAGTTTTTCGACACTGTGTCCGTAGGTATCCATATGGTCTTCGTCGATATTGGTGACGACGGACATAATCGGGGTCAGATGCAGGAAGGATGCATCGGATTCGTCGGCTTCGGCGACGATGTATTCGCCTTTGCCCAAGCGGGCGTTAGTACCTGCGGCATTGAGTTTGCCGCCGATAACGAAAGTGGGGTCGAGTCCTGCCGCACCGAGGATGGAGGCGGTCAGGCTGGTGGTCGTGGTTTTGCCGTGCGTACCGGCGATGGCGATGCCGTCACGGAAGCGCATCAGCTCCGCCAGCATCAGGGCGCGCGGAATGACGGGGATTTGCTGCTCCAGCGCGGCAACGACTTCGGGATTGTCTTTTTTGACGGCGGTAGAGGTAACGACAACATCCGCGCCGTTGACGTGTTCGGCGGTATGACCGGGATAAACTTGGATGCCTAGGCTGCCCAAATGCTCGGTAGCGGCATTTCGCGCCTGATCCGAACCGGAAACTTTAAAGCCCAAATTGTGCAAGACTTCGGCGATACCGCTCATACCGGCTCCGCCGATACCGACAAAATGGATGTTGCTGACTCGATTTTTCATCATAATGCTGCGTTCCGGTTGGTTTCTAATGTGCAAAGGCGTTATTTTAAAGGTCTGACCGATTGTGCGCCATAGTTTTCCGGCAAATTCAAACGGATGCCGTCTGAAAGCCTCCGTTCAGACGGCATTTGCACCGCCGCGCCGTTTGCCTTTGCGTCAGAGCGCACACGCGACGGCGGCTTCCGCCACATCGTCCGCGCTGTGCGGCAGTGCCAGCTTGCGGGCGTTTTCCGCCCATCTGAGGCACTTTTCTCGGTTCAGGCTGCCGAGGATTTCGGCGAGTTTTTCCGCCGTCAACTGACTTTGCGGCAACAGCAATCCCGCCTCCGCCTGCACCATAAAACGCGCGTTGGCGGTTTGATGGTCGTCGACGGCGTAAGGATACGGCACCAACAGCGCGCCCAGCCCCGCCGCCGTCAATTCGGCAATCGTCAGCGCGCCGGCACGGCAGATGACCAAGTCGGCATCGCGGTAGGCGGACACCATGTCGGTAATAAATTCCACGCATTCGGATTTCACGCCCAGCGCGTCGTAATCCGCCTGCAGTCCGCCCAGCTTGCCCCGGCCCGATTGGTGATACATCTGCGGACGCGCATCTTCGGGCAGCAAAGCCAATGCCTGCGGTACGGTTTTGTTCAAAACGTCTGCGCCCAAACTGCCGCCGACCACCAAAATTTTCAGATGGCCTTCACGCCCTTCAAAGCGTTCGGCAGGCGCGGGCAGCTTGGCAATATCGGCGCGGACGGGGTTGCCGACCAAACCGCCTTCATGGCTGAACGCTTTAGGGAAAGCGTACAACACCCGCTTCGCCCAGCGCGACAGGTGGCGGTTGGACAAACCGGCTACGGCATTTTGCTCGTGAATCACAATCGGCACGCCCAAGAGTTTCGCCGCCAAACCGCCGGGGAAGGTAACGAAGCCGCCGAACCCGATAACGCACTCGACGCGGTGTTTGCGGATAATCCGCTGCGCCTCGCGGACGGTTTTGTACAGAGTAAACGGCAGCATCAGCTTGCGTTTGATGCCGTTGCCGCGCACGCCTTTAATCGCCAGCGTTTCCAAGCGTATGCCGTATTGCGGCACGATACGCTCTTCCATCGAATCCTTGCTGCCCAGCCAAATTACATGATGGCCGCGCGCGCGCAACGAATCTGCCACCGCCAGCGCAGGGAAAATATGACCGCCCGTTCCGCCCGCCATCAGCATAAAGGTTTTACCGCCCATCATTTACTCCACTTGGTAACCGCGCATTTTTTGGCGGTTTTCATAATCGATACGCAACAGCAGCACCATACTGAAAAGCGTTGACAACACTGCCGAACCGCCGTAAGAAATCAGCGGCAGCGTCAGGCCTTTGGTCGGCAACGCGCCGATATTCACGCCGATGTTGAAGAAACTTTGGATACCGATCCAAATGCCGATGCCGAAAGCGATATAGGCACTGAAGCCCAGCCCCAAATCACGCGCCTGTTTGCCGATGGAAAACGCGCGTACGACCAGCCAGCCGTAACAGAACACCAGCACGCACATACCGAAGAAACCGAATTCTTCGGCAATAATGGCGAAAATAAAATCGGTATGCGCTTCCGGCAGAAACCCGCGTTTGCTCAAACTCGCCCCCAAACCCATACCGAACCAGTCGCCCCGCCCGATCGCCATCAGCGACTGGGTAAGCTGGTAGCCTGTGTTCTGTTTGTCCTGCCAGGGATCGAGAAAGGTCAGCACCCTTTGCATACGGTAAGGGGCGGCGGCAATCATCAGCGCCATCCCGGTCAAAACACTGCCCACCAGAATGAAAAAATATTTCCACGGCAAACCCGCAAGGAACAGCAATCCGACAGTAATGACGGTAATCACGACAAACGAACCGAAATCCGGCTGGAACATCACCAGCGTCAAGCCGAGCGCCACCAGCACGATAGGCAGGATAATCGACCGGAAGCGGTTATACATTTCTTTGGTTTCGCGGCGCGCCTGAGGATTGGTGAAGGACATCGCCAGATTGGCAATCCCCCGCCAAATCGACCGCCAGCCGAGGTGTTCCATACTGCGTAACACTTCTTCGCGGCGGGTAAACAGGCTGGCCAGATAAAGAATGACCGCCGGCTTGAACAACTCGGTCGGCTGGGCATTGAATCCAAACAAGGGAATCCAACGTTTCGCACCATTGACTTCATTGCCGACAACCAGCACGACGACCAGGGACATAAACGAACCGGCGAATATCCACGGCACAAGCCGCCGCAACGTTTTCATATTAAGAAACTTTTTTTTATTAAAAAAACTACAGAAACCGTAGATGAGGGCGAAGATGGCGGCGAAGGCAGCGACAAATCCCGCCTGTTTGCCGGCATAACCGAATTGGCTGCCGCCTTCGCGCACCGCCGAATCCACCGAAGCCGAATAAATCATCAACAGGCCGAATGCCGTCATCAGCACCAGCATCCACAAAAGCGGCGTGTCGAATTTCCTGCCGTCGCGCACGACCTGCCTGTCGAGCAGCACGGTATGGATACTGCTCCCCGCCTTTACCAATATGTCCGAAATCTTCAAAAAAACCACCTGTCAGTCTGTTTGCACCTGCCGCAAAGGGCAAAAATTTCAGACGGCAGACAATGCCGTCCGAACATACGATACATCCCAAATCGGTATTCTAAATCTTTACTTGCCGCCCAACAATGACGGCGTTTGCGTTTCAGACGGCATCACAAAGCCTTGAACGCTTCGATAAACACTTCCGAACGGTGCGCGTAGCCTTTAAACATATCGAAACTCGCGCAAGCCGGGCTGAGCAACACAATATCGCCCGCTTCGGCTCGGGCGTATGCCGTCTGAACGGCTTCTTCCAAAGTGGCGCAGTCGGTCATATTCAGACCACAGCCGTCCAAATCGCGTCGGATTTGCGGCGCATCGACACCAATTAAGAACACGCCTTTTGCCTTATCCTTCAACGCGTCGCGCAGAGGCGTGAAGTCCTGCCCTTTGCCCATGCCGCCCAAAATCACGAAGAGCGGATTTTGCAAACCGGCAATCGCGGCGACAGTCGCGCCGACGTTCGTGCCTTTGCTGTCGTCGATAAACACCACGCCGTTTTTCTCGCCGATTTTTTCCACGCGGTGCGGCAGGCCTTGGAAGGTTTTAACGTGTTCGAGCAACTCGTTTCGCGGCAAACCGACGGCTTCGCACAAGGCGACGGCAGCCATCACGTTGGCGGCGTTGTGCAAGCCTTGCAGAGGAATGTCTTGTGTGGCAATCAAATCTTCATCGCCTTGTTTCAGGCGGCCTGTCTCGCGTTCCAACCAGAAATCAGCTTCGTGTTCCAACGAAAACCATTTTACCTCGCGCCCTGCCCGTTTCATCGCGCGACAGAAGACGTCGTCCGCATTCAAAACCTGCACACCGTCGCCACGGAAAATCTTGTCCTTGGTATGCGCGTAGTCGAGCAAGTCGTCGTAACGGTCGAGATGGTCTTCGGAAATGTTCAGCACCGTCGCCGCAGTCGGGCGCAGGCTTTCAGTGTTTTCCAGTTGGAAGCTGGAAAGCTCCAACACCCACACATCCGCCTTTTTGCCTTCGCGCTGCCATTCCGCCTCCAAAACCGGCGTGCCGATATTGCCCGCGATAACGGTATCCAGCCCGCACTTGATGCAGAGATAGCCGACCAGGCTCGTTACCGTGGTTTTGCCGTTGCTGCCGGTAATCGCAATCACCTTGTCGCCGCGGCGGTTCACAATGTCCGCCAGCAATTCGATGTCGCCCAACACGCGCCCGCCGTTTTGCTTGAACGCCTCGATATCCGGCTGCCGCTCGCTGATGCCCGGGCTGAGCGCCAGAATATCGAAACCGTTGGAGAGCGCATCTTTCAGACGGCCCGTATAAAACACCAGCCCGTCAAACATCTTACCGATTTGCGACACCCGCTCCGGTTTCAGCTCCGCATCATAAGCGGCAACCTCCGCGCCGTTTTTGCGCAGGTAGGCAATCATGGAAATACCCGTGCCGCCAAGTCCGGCGACGAGGATTTTTTTGTTTTGGAAAGTCATTGTGGTTTTGTCCTAAAACAAATCATATTGAACAGAGAGATGTCCGCCCCCTGCCCAAGCCGCTTTCAGACGGCATCGCGAGCTGTTCAATAACCCGCCTTCAGGCGTTGGTAATTGTCGCAGGCTTTTTGGTCTCCGTTTTGACAAGCCTTACCGTACCATTCTTGTGCAAGGGCGAGGTCTTGGCGCACGCCGCGTCCTTCGGCATACATCCCGCCCAAATTGAATTGGGCTTGGGCTAACCCCTGTTCCGCCGCCTGCCGATACCATCTGACCGCTTCGGCATCGTCTTGACGCACACCTTGTCCATTTTCATACGCCACGCCCAAATTGTTTTGGGCTTGGGCTAACCCCTGTTCCGCCGCCTGCCGATACCATTTGACCGCTTCGGCATCATCCCGGCGCACGCCGCGTCCGTTGGCATACATATTGCCCAAATTGAATTGGGCTTGGGCTAACCCCTGATCCGCCGCCTGCCGAAACCATCTGACCGCTTCGGCATCATCTTGGCGCACGCCGCGTCCATCTTTATACATCCCGCCCAAATTGGTTTGGGCTGCGGCATCCCTCTGCGCTGCCGCCTGCCGATACCATCTGACCGCTTCGGCATCGTCTTGGCGCACGCCGCGTCCTGTGCCATACATCAAGCCCAAATTGGTTTGGGCTACGGCATACCCCTGCTCCGCCGCCTGCCGATACCATCTGACCGCTTCGGCATCGTCTTGGTGCACGCCGCGTCCTGTGCCATACATCAAGCCCAAATTGTATTGGGCTTGGGCTAACCCCTGATCCGCCGCCTGCCGAAACCATTTGACCGCCTCGACGTAATCTTGGCGCACGCCTTGTCCTTCGGCATACATCACGCCCAAATTGAATTGGGCTTGGGCATCCCCTTGTTCTGAAGCCTTGCGATACCACTGCACTGCCTGTACATAATCTTGACGAACTCCTTGTCCATTTTCATACATCACACCCAAATTGAATTGGGCTGCTGCATTTCCCTGTGCTGCCGCCTGCAAGTTTTCCCGAAAATCCGATACGTCATCCGCCCACGCCGCTTGGTTCAAGCCCAAGGCAATCAGGGCGGCGGCAAGCCATTTGACTGTCTGTTTCATGGTTTCTCTCCTGTTTCAGTATAAGGCGAGGTTTCAGCCGCCGTTAACGATAAGGCGGGGCGGATTGCCGCCGCAGGTTTATTGCGCGTTCAAATGCCGTCTGAAAGGTGTTCAGACGGCATAGGTTCAGCGGATTTTGAGGGTACTCAAGCCGATCAATACCAAGACGATGGTAATAATCCAAAAGCGGACGACGACTTGGGTTTCTTTCCAGCCTTTTTGTTCGTAATGGTGGTGGATGGGCGCCATCAGGAAGATGCGTTTTTTGGTTTTTTTGTACCAGCCGACCTGAAGCATAACGGACACGGCTTCTACGACAAATAATCCGCCCATAATGACGAGGACAAACTCTTGGCGGACGATGACGGCAACGGTACCGAGCGCGGCACCCAATGCCAGCGCGCCGACATCGCCCATAAAGACTTGCGCGGGATAGGCGTTGAACCACAAAAATCCGAGGCACGCGCCGCACATGGCGGTGCAGAATATAGCGACTTCGTTCGCACCGGCGACATAGGGAAGCTGGAGGTATTGGGAAAATTGGTAGTGTCCGCTGACGTAGGCGAAAATGGCAAGTCCGGCGGCAACGAGGACGACGGGGAAGGCGGCAAGGCCGTCCAAGCCGTCGGTGAGGTTGACGGCGTTGGATGTGCCGACGATGGTCAGGTAAGACAACACCAAAAAGCCGGCCACGCCCAGCGGCAGGGCGATTTGTTTGAAGAACGGGACAATCAAAATATTGTTGGCGGAATTGGCGGCAAGGTAAAACAATGCCAAACCGGCGATAACGGCAACGCTTGACTGCCACACCATTTTGAATTTGGCGGACACGCCGTTGGGGTCTTTATAGACGACTTTGCGCCAGTCGTCGTAAAAACCGAGCGCACCGGTGGCAAGCAGTACGCCCAAGAGAATCCAGATATACGGGTTCGCCCAGTTGCCCCACAACAGGGTGGACACGGTAATGGCAGTCAGAATCAGCGAACCGCCCATCGTCGGCGTGCCGTTTTTGACGAGGTGGGTTTGCGGGCCGTCGGTACGCACTGCCTGCCCGCATTTGAGCGCGGTCAGCCTGCGTATCGTCCACGGACCGAACATCAGGGAAAACGCCAAGGCGGTCAACGCCGCCATGACGGCGCGGAATGTGGTGTATTGAAAAATATTCAGGCCGGTTAACCAGTTGCTGAAATGTGCGAGCCATAAAAACATGGGGCTTCCTTTTTTTGTTTTGTCGTTATAGTGGATTAACAAAAACCAGTACGGCGTTGCCTCGCCTTAGCTCAAAGAGAACGATTCTCTAAGGTGCTCAAGCACCAAGTGAATCGGTTCCGTACTATTTGTACTGTCTGCGGCTTCGTCGCCTTGTCCTGATTTTTGTTAATCCACTATACATCGGGCTTGCGCCCGTTTGAGGTTGGCTTACCGCCCGGCAAGGTTTCGGACGGCTTTTGCAGATTAACGTGCAGGGACTTTCTCAATCACGCAAATCGGGTAACTCCCCGGATTTTTGCCGCCGCCCAAGTCTAAACATAAATCTTCATAAAGATACGCCTGCGTCCGCATTCCGGCATAAAACGCGCCGACCAGTGCGGCAATCAGCAATAAGGCTTTAAAAAAACGTCGGCTTTTCATTTTCACTTATCCTCCAATGCCTCGACCACTTCTTCCATCTGCATAAAGCGCGAACCTTTCACCAACACGGTGGCGCGTTCGGGCAAATCGTGGCGCAACACTTGAATCAACGGGTCTTTGGCGGCGAACCACAAACCGTCTGCGCCAAATGTTTCCGCCGCTTCGACGCTGTTGTCGCCGACAAAATAAGCCGCTTCGATGCCTTGGTCGCGGGCATACGCGCCGACTTCGGCGTGCATGGCGGCTGCTTCGTCCTCGCCCAGTTCGCCCATATCGCCCATCACGAAAATACGCGGCGCAGGCATACGCGCCAACACGTCAATCGCGGCTTTCATACTGTCGGGATTCGCATTGTAGGTATCATCAATCAGGGTCGCGCCTTTGATGCCGGATTTGACGTTCAGACGGCCTTTGATATTGCTGAAACCTTTCAAACCTTCCGCCACATCGTTCAAACCCAAACCCGCAGCCAAAGCCAGCGCGGCGGCAGCGGCGGCGTTGTGGACATTGTGGCGGCCGGGAACAGGCAGCACCACGGCTGCGCGTTCGTCGCCGCACACCAAATCAAATTCGCACGACAAAGGTTTCAGCACGATATTTTCCGCGTGGACATCGCCGCTATCGATACCGAAAGTGTGCGTATTCAAATTAAGCGTTGCCGTTTTGAAAACAGCCAGATTGGCATCTTCTTGAGGAATCAGCGCAATGCCGTCTGAACATAAGCCTTGATAAATCTCGCTTTTCGCTTTGGCAATATCGCCCACTCCGTCAAAACCGCAGCCGATATGGGCGCGCAGGGCATTGTTGGCCAAGGCGGCATCGGGTTTGGCGATTTGCGTTAAAACCGCCAGTTCGCCAAAATGGTTCATGCCCATTTCAATCACGGCATAGCGGTGTTTTTCGTTTAATTTCAACAAAGTAAGCGGCAATCCGATGTGGTTGTTGAAATTGCCCGCCGTCGCCAAAACGGCATCATTGCCGAAACGGCGGCGCAATACCGCAGCCAGCATTTCCTTTACCGTCGTCTTGCCGACCGAACCGGTAATGCCGAACACAAACGGATTCACATTTTCACGCCACGCCTTTGCCAGCGTTTGCAATGCGGCAAGCGTGTCATCAACTTTCAACGCGTCTTTCAAAGACGCGCAATCTTCGCGCGAAACCACAACCGCCGCCGCACCCGCAGCCAATACGTCTTCAACAAAATCATGCGCGTCAAACCGCCCGCCCGCCAATGCGAAAAACACATCGCCTACGCGGATGTCGCGGCTGTCGGTTACGATGCGCGACACGGGTTTGTTTTCAGACGGCATCGGAAGCTTGAGGGCTTGGCAGATGAAATTTAGATCCAGTGGTTTCATGGTTTCTTCCGTTTATTTTTTCAGACGGCCTCACATCACCATCTGTAAATGTTTCATCATAGATTTAGGTGTAACAAAAGTTAAACCGTACATACTGCCCAATGCCGCCGCCTGACTTTCCTCTAAATCGGCAGCCAGTATCACAAAGCGTTCATCCGGCAAATTCAACCGTTTTTTCAAACGTACATATTTTTCAATGTCCCGTCTGAATTCCCCTGATTTACATTCCACCACAACCGGCTCTTTACCCATCGGTAAAAATACGACATCCAACTCCTGTTTATCTTCATTGCCGAATTCGATTTTCACATTTCTAGCGCAAGAAAAAGCATAATCCTTGCCTTTTTGTTTTGCTTCTTCAAGCATTTTGCCCAAGGCAAACCATTCAAGCCAACCGCCGCAAAAAAAGTGTTTGATGGCAGTGGCACGTTGCAGGTTCAAGCGGACAATTTTTTCCTGTTTCTGATAAAAATACTTAGAAAACAAAGTATGGCTATAAAATTGCCGGCATAGGTTATTCATTGTCTGCCCGTCTTTTTGCGACATTTTGCCGATATCCAAACTAATGCTTGTGTGGTTGTGGCCGTATGCCCGAATAATCTGGCCCAACATATTTTTAGTAATCTGATAATTACCGCCCAATTTAGCGGCAGCCTCATCAAAAAAACCGCTCATATTGACCGCCTGCAAGTTAAACATCGGCACAATATTGGCCCAGGCAAACCATTGGCGTATCGGTTCATGCTGTTTTTCAGTAGCCAAAATGTCAGTTTCCGATAAATTAACGCCTGTCAGCAGGTTATAATTTTGGTTTTCCGAACCGGTATCTTGTTGTGCATTTTCCTCACCGCCGTCTTCCTGTTGCTTCAAAGCCTGCAATTCCCGGTTTACCGAGAAATAACGTTCCAACAATTTACTGACAAAAAATAAAGTGTCGTAAACCCTAACCGGAGCCGTGCATTTTGGACAGGCAATTTCACTCATTCCGGATTCGTAGTAATGCTCATTCATGCAACCGCATTTATTGCAACGGTAAATACCCATTTTTTTCCTTAGATTCAGATTACATAAATCAAGATTCATAATGTTTCAGACGGTCTTTCATCTCCGCCCCGCCAACGCTTTTTCCGCAACTTCAAAATCGGAAAAATGGTGCTTCACGCCTTGTACATCCTGATAGTTTTCGTGTCCTTTGCCGGCAATCAAAATGATATCGCTTGCGGCGGCGCGTTCGACTGCATAACGGATGGCGGCGGCGCGGTCGGCTTCGACGCGCTCAGGATTAGGTACAGCAGGCAAAATATCGTTGATGATGTCTTGCGGATTTTCCAAACGCGGGTTGTCGCCGGTAACGACGACTTTATCCGCGCCCTGTACGGCTGCCGCGCCCATCAGCGGGCGTTTGCCGCGATCGCGGTTGCCGCCGCAACCGAATACGCACCACAAAGCCGCACCCTGCGGTTTGATTTCCTGCAAGGTGGCGAGTGCTTTTTCCAATGCGTCGGGCGTGTGGGCGTAATCGACGACGACCAAGGGCTTGCCGCTGTTCATAATGCAATCCATACGGCCTGAAGCAGGACGGATTTTTTCCAACACATCCAATACCTTATCCAGCGGATAGCCGTTGGCACACAGCAAGGCGATGCAGGCGGCGAGATTTTGCGCGTTGAACCGTCCGAGCAGGCGCGTGCGGCATTTCCCTTCGCCCCAAGGGGTTCGGAATACGGCCTCTATGCCGTCTGAAGAGGCGGTGAAATCGGTAATGCGGATGTCGGCTTGCTCGCTGAAGCCGTAACTGTAAACGACCAAATCGGGACAGTCTTTTTTCAGACGACCTACGAGTTCCGCGCCGTATTCATCATCTACATTGATAACGGCGTGTTGCAGGTCGTGCCAGTAAAACAGGCGCGACTTGATAGCGCCGTAGGCTTCCATCGTGCCGTGGTAGTCAAGGTGGTCGCGTGTGAGATTGGTAAAGATTGCGCTGCAAAACGACACACCGTTGACGCGCGACTGGTCAAGCCCGTGGCTGGAAACTTCCATCGCGGCGGCGGTTGCGCCCTGTTGGCGGAAACGGTAGAGCAGGGTTTGGACATCGACGGGCGCGGGGGTGGTGTGCGTGGTTTCTTCCAATGCGCCCCAAAAGCCGTTGCCGACTGTGCCGATAATGGCGGTTTTTTCGCCCAATAAATCGGCAGCCTGCGCCAGCCATTGTGTGATGGAGGTTTTGCCGTTGGTTCCGGTTACGCCCCAGACTTTGAGGCCGTCTGAAACGTTGCCGTAAACCTGTGCCGCCAAGATACCGGCACGGTGTTTCAAATCTCTGATGCCTTGATTGGGGACTTTCCATTCGGGATTCCACGCGAATTTGCCATCGTCGTCCCAAAAAACAAAAGCCGCGCCGTTGGCAACGGCGGCGGGGATATAGCTGCGGCCGTCGGCATATTCGCCCGGACAGGCAACGAAAATATCGCCTTGTTTGATTTGGCGGCTGTCTGAATGCAACAAACGCCCTGCCGCGTTTGCACACGGCAGGGGCGGAATGCCGGTTTCAGCCAAAGGGGTTAACTTGCTGAACATAAAACAATCTCGTTGATACTTGGATTAAGACGGTGTTTTGACGGCTGCGGCGGTCAGGGGCTTGGTCGGGGAAACGCCCAAGATGTTCAGGCTGCCACCCATAATTTTTTTGAAGGGCGGCCCTGCCACTACGCCGCCGTAATAGCCGTTGGCGGTCGGTTCGTCGATGGTTACCGCCACAATCACGCGGGGATTTTTGGCGGGGGCAAAACCGATAAAGGTAGCGACGTGTTTGTTGTCGGCATAACGTCCGTTGACGAACTTGCGCGCCGTGCCGGTTTTCGCGCCGACATCGAAACCGTCCACCGCGCCCGCCGTACCGGTGCCGCCCGGCTCGGTTACGGAAACCATCAGATTGCGTACCTCGCGCGCGGTCGATTCTTTGAATATGCGTTTGCCTTGCGGCGCAACCGCCTGTTTTTCAAAGCTGACCGGCAGCAAAACGCCGTCGTGCGTCAGTGCGGTATAGGCGCGCGCCAATTGCAGCAGGCTCAATTGCAGGCCGTAACCGAAAGACATCGTCGCCTGTTCGATAGGCCGCCATTTCCGCCAATCGCGCAACACGCCCGCGCTTTCCCCCGGAAAGCCGGAATGCATACGCACACCGATACCCAAGCTGTGGTACAAGTCATACATTTCTTCCGAACTGAACCGTGCAGACAGCTTGCTTGTACCGACATTGGAAGATTTCTGCATAATGCCGCGCACATCCAAAGAAGGGTAAACATGGGTATCGCGCACCGGTGCCGGGCCGATTTTATAAGGCTGCGTATTCAATCTCTCGTTCACATCGGTTTTGCCCGCATCCAATGCTTTTGCAATGACGAACGGCTTTATCGCCGAACCGGGCTCGATCATGTCGGTAACGGCACGGTTGCGCCTCTGTTCGCTGTCTGCCTGACCGGGTTTGTTGGGCTCGTAGGCAGGCGTATTGGCCAAGGCGAGGATTTCTCCCGTGCGGGCATCCAAAACCACCACCGTTCCGGCTTTTGCCTGATGGTATTCGACCGCCTTGTTCAACTCTTCATAAGCCAAAGTCTGAATCCTCTGATCCAGAGAAAGAATAATGTCTTTGCCGTTTTGCGGGGCTTTATTGCGCGGGGAGTCCAAGCTGTCCACAATATTGCCCTGCCGGTCCCGCAAAACGACTTCCGCGCCGTCTTCGCCATGCAGGCTGTCTTCAAGCGAAAGTTCCAAACCTTCCTGACCTTTGCCGTCAATATCGGTAAATCCGATGACGTGTGCAAAAAGGCTGCCCATCGGGTAATGGCGTTTTAATTCTTTTTCAAATGCAAAATGCTTCAAGCCTAAGGCATCGATTTTCTCGGCAACCTTGGGATCGAGCTGCCGCTTAATCCAAATAAACGACTTGCCTTTCTGTTCGAGTTTGTTCCTCAAAACATCAACCGGCACATCGACAAGCCCGGAAAGCTGTTCCAATTGCGCCCCGGTCGGCATCTCCTCCATATCTTTGGGGACGGCATACAGGGACTCCGTCGGCGCGCTCAATGCCAAAACCGCACCGTTCCTGTCCGAAATCGTACCGCGCGCGGCAGGCAGCGACTGGGTCCGCACAATTTGGTTGTCGCCTTGATTTTTTAAGAAGTTATACGTTACCGTCTGAAGATACAGCCCGCGGACTATCAAACCGGCAAACAAAACCGCCATCGCCAGCAGGACGAAGCCGATCCGCCCGTCACTGGTCAGCGGTTTTTTAACCTGTTCTCCCTTGGAAATCATCCGGGGCTTATATTCGCTCTTAATCAACATTTTACTTCTCGTTATTTTATTTTGCCGCCCGCCGCCGAAACCCGGTTCCGGCAGGCGGCCTGCTTCTATCTTTGATGTTCCACCATAAAGGTATTGCCTGAAGCCGGCGGGCGGAGGTTTTGTTTTTCTGCCGCCGCCCTAATCGCTTCGTGGTTCGCCAAACGCGCCTGTTGCAGCCTCATTTGCGCGTAATCCTGCTCCAAGGCGATTTCCTGTTTTTTTGCCTTATCCAAAGCCGTAAAGTTAAGCCTGTACTGGTTTTGCTGAATCACGACGAGAAAAGCCGAAACACAAACCGCCGGCAGCAGAAAGAAATTCAATTTATTCATTGTTGTTCTAATGTCTTCCCTGTTATTCCGCCGGTATCGGGCCGGCAGTCCGTTCCGCCACACGCAAAACCGCGCTCCTCGCCCTCGGATTGGCGGCAACTTCCGCCCCGCCCGGCTTTAATGCCTTGCCCACGATTTTCAGGGGCGGCTCGGGCAAATCCGCTTCCCTGACCGCCGCCCAACGCGGCAAGGGCGCGTGTCGGGAATATTTCCCGACAAACTGCTTCACAATCCGGTCTTCCAAAGAATGGAACGCGATAACTGCCAAACGCCCGCCCTGTTTCAACCGGCACATCACCTGCGGCAATACCGCCTCTACCTCTTCAAGCTCGCGGTTAATAAAGATGCGGACCGCCTGGAAGGTGCGCGTCGCAGGGTCTTGCCCGCGCTCGCGAGTACGGACGTTTTGTGCCGCGAGCTGCGCCAGCTTGCGGGTTGTATCAATGGGATTTTCCGCCCGTTGCGCGACAATGGCGCGCGCAATCTGACGGCTAAACCGCTCTTCACCATAATTTTTAATCACCTCGTGCAAATCCTGCTCCGATGCCGATGCAATCCACTCTGCCGCCGACATCCCGCGCGTCGTGTCCATACGCATATCCAAAGGCGCATCAAAACGGAAACTGAAACCGCGTGCCGCGTCATCGATTTGCGGGGACGAAACACCCAAATCGAATAATGCGCCGTCCACGTCGCCGATGCCCAAATCATCCAATGCCGTCTGAAAAGAAGCAAAGCCCCCGTGCACGACGCTGACCCGCTTATCCGAACGCGCCAATTCTTCTGCCGCGGCAACCGCCCGGGGATCTTTATCAAATACGACCAGCCGGCCCGCATCGCCCAGACGGGACAAAATCAGCCGGGAATGCCCTCCCCTGCCGAACGTACCGTCCACATAGACACCATCCTCGCGTACGGCAAGCGCATCTACAGCCTCATACGGCAAAACCGTGATATGCCGGTAATTTTCTGTTTCACTCACAATTGCAAATCCGTCTGACTCAACTGGAAGGCAAGCTCTTCCGGATCGTCGTCCAAAGCCTGAACCATCTCAGCCTCCCACTGCTCGCGACCCCAAAGCTCCAAACGGTTGGCACGTCCGACCAAAACAACCTCGCGGTCAAAAACCACCCTCTTCCTCAGTCCGGCAGGAAGCAGCACCCGACCGGCACCGTCCCATTCCAAAATTTCCGCGTTATGCAGCAGAAGGTTTTGAAACCGCCGTAAAACAGGGTTATCCGCAACTTTTAAATTTAAAAGTTGCGCCGCGACTTTTTCCCACTCCGCAACAGGGTACATCAACAGCTTATGCTTCGACTCAAGCGTTACGACCACGGCAGGCGTATAGAGGCGCGACAGGATATCGCGGAATTTGGCAGGAACCGCCAACCGCCCTTTGCTGTCGATACTCAATTCATGTGCGCCGCCGAACATAGATGTCCCAAGCTGAAGTTAAAATTAAATAAGGGTAAAGAAGACACTTTGACCCACATTCCCCCACTAATCGACACTATAAGAAATTTTAAACACTCGGTCAAATCAAGGCAGGAAAACTCATTAACATATCCGAAATTTTTATTCCTTTTAAAAACAATAAGATAAAAATTCCAACAACGGCACGGCGGGGGGCGGCACAGAATGTTTGAATCAGCGGATAACTATATATGATTAATTTAATAATATAAACACAATATATAGTATTGAAATAAAGCCATGACAGCACCCGCACCAACGTGTAATATGCGTACAAATCCAATAAATTTACACAAGATAACATTTATCATGCCCCTCCCCCCACCCTCCCCTGCCGCGCAACAATCCTCAATCAACCTTCAAACCCTCCTTGCCGAAGAAATCGGCAAACACGACAACTGGATTCCATTTTCACGTTTTATGGAGCTGGTTTTATACGCCCCTCAATACGGCTATTACACCGGAGGCAGCCATAAAATCGGTAACGACGGGGATTTTATTACCGCCCCTACCCTTACCCCCCTGTTTGCCCGCACACTGGCACGCCAACTTCAAGAACTCCTACCCCAAACTGCAGGCAATATCTATGAATTCGGTGCGGGAACCGGCCAACTCGCCGCCGATTTGTTAAACAACCTTTCAGACGGCATCAACCGTTACTACATTATTGAAATATCGCCGGAGCTGGCCGTACGTCAGAAAAATCTGATTCAAGCCCACGCACCGGAAGCGTCTCACAAAGTTATCCACTTGTCCGCACTTCCGGAAATATTTGACGGCATCATCATCGGTAACGAAGTACTCGATGCCATGCCTGTCGAAATCATCCGTAAAGATGAAGGCGGCTTATTCGAGCATGTCGGCGTTTGCCTGGATAACGGCCGTTTCGCCTATTCGGCAAGACCCTTGAATGACCCGTCGCTGTCGGCTTCGGCTTCCCTTTATTTCCCCCAAACAGATTTCCCCTATACCGGCGAACTGCACCCGCAACAATATGCCTTCATCCGCACCCTTGCCTCAAGACTCGAACACGGCTGCATGATATTCATCGACTACGGTTTTGATGCGGCACAGTATTACCACCCCCAACGCAGTCAAGGTACGCTGATCGGACACTACCGGCATCACGTTATCCACAATCCTTTCGACTTCATCGGATTGGCCGACCTGACCGCCCACGTCAACTTTACCGACATCGCCCAAGCAGGGACGGATGCCGGATTAGATTTGATAGGCTACCTCCCCCAATCCCATTTCTTATTAAACTTGGGCATTACCGAACTGTTGGCACAGACGGGTAAAACGGATTCGGCAGCCTATATCCGTGAAGCCGCCGCTGTTCAGAAACTGATTGACCAGCACGAAATGGGCGAACTGTTTAAAGTCATCGCATTCGGAAAAAATATCGGCATCGACTGGACAGGATTTTGTTTCGGCGACATCTGCCACAAACTCTAATTCACCGACCGCCCCAACCCTTTTCAGGCGGCATAAAATTTTTAATATTTAAAAACAGCATACTAATTCAAAATTGAAAAATACGGCTTGTCAAAAAAACAAAAAAACATATAATAGCGGCTTCACGAAACGGCGAATTAGCTCAGTCGGTTAGAGCAGAGGAATCATAATCCTTGTGTCCGGGGTTCGAGTCCCTGATTCGCCACCATATTTCGGGGGTATAGCTCAGTTGGTAGAGCGCTTGCATGGCATGCAAGAGGTCAGCGGTTCGATCCCGCTTACCTCCACCAAATAAAAAAGCACACACCATAAAAGGTATGTGCTTTTTTTATTTTGTTTTTTATTTCGACTGTGTCTGAATACCCGCCCGATTCCATCCGTTTGCAAGAAAAAAGCCGTATTTCCGTTTGTGCAGAAATCGACCCCATTAAATAAAATGGCATTTGTCCGGCTAATTAGGGCTGCATCAACGGAATATTAAAACACAACCTTTTATTTCCAATCCTTGATAAGCCGGCAAACAGGCTTCAATTGGATGAGACTATTGTGGCAAATGCCGTCTGAAACGGCTTTTAATCGGGTTTAGAACTTATTTGCCGGAGGCGGTAAAAAACCGCCCCGAGGCGGGGCGGTACAGGCTAGATAAGGGAGAATAAAATCTTGAATATGCAGAGATAGGGAAGAACCCACAACCACCGCTGCCGGCGGCAGAAGAACCACATACCGAATAATGCCGTACAAAGTATCAAAACAACAAACCTGTCTCCCATAATGAGTGTTCGGACAATCTCTTTGTCCGCCGATACCCAATAGGCGGTAAACGGCAGGCAGGACAGGTAGACATACCATTTGCCGTTCACTGACAATCTGTTCGCAAGCAGTTGGATCAGTTGGATAAATTCCATGATTCTCTCCGGCATATTGCGTTTAAATGCCCATCAAAGCCATTTCGAGGCGGCTTCTCCAGTTCAAAGCCGCCGTGACAATACAACTGCGGTAACGTTGATTAGTTAGTGCAATAAAAAGTATTTCCTTTCAAACTCTGAAACAAATCGGCGTACCGATCAATCTGACATCCTCTTTCTACCGTCCGACACAAATCCGACCCGAAAATATATCCTCAAACCGGATACATGACTTTATTCCCAACTTATCCGGCCTGACAGCCACAATATAATGATGGCAATACCAAAAACAATGCGGTAATAGGCAAACGGGATATAGTTTTTCTTGGAAACAAACTTCAGCAGTGCTTTGACCGCTACCAAACCGGAAACAAAAGCGGCAATAAAGCCTATCAGAATCAAACCGACATCATTCAGGGTGAAAAACCGGTAATGTTTCAGAACATCATAAGCCGTTGCGGCAACCATCACCGGCACAGCCAAGAAAAACGAGAACTCCGTTGCTGTTTTCCGTTCGATGCCCCAAAGCATCCCGCCCATAATCGTACTGCCCGAGCGGGATGTTCCCGGAATCAAGGCAAACACCTGCGCGATGCCGATCATCAAGGCATCGACCGGACGGAGTGCATCGACATCAATTTTTTTGGGCACTGTATGGCTTTGGCGTTTTTCTACCCACAAAATAAAAAAGCCGCCCAAAACCAGCATAACTGCAACACTCAAGGGATTAAACAGATACTCTTTGATTTGTTTGCCGAATAATAATCCCATCACGGCGGCCGGCATAAAGGCGACGGCAAGATTGAGGACGAACCGGTTGGCTTTTTTGTCTTTGCCCAAGCCGTGCAACACACCGGCAAAACGCCGACGGTATTCAACTACCACTGCCAAAACCGCACCAAGCTGGATGGCAATTTCAAAAACCTTGTGGTTGCTGTGAAAACCGACCAAGTTACCAAACACAATCAGATGACCGGTACTGGAAATAGGCAGGAATTCGGTAAAACCTTCTACCAAGCCCATCATCAGGGCTTTCAGGACAATCAGAAAATCCATTGCTTGGTTTCTTTCAAATGCGCGGGGATGCGGTTATTTTTGCACAGGATGGTTTGACAGTTTGCGCTCCGCCCTGACTTTGGCAAGCAATTCTTTAATGGTATGGATTCCGCCATCAAAGCCATTATTGAAGATGACGCGGTATTTCCCACCGACAATAACGGTTGGTGTGCTGTCAATACCATATTGTTCCGTC
Organism: Neisseria lactamica; assembly: GCF_901482445.1. Classification (NCBI taxonomy): domain Bacteria; kingdom Pseudomonadati; phylum Pseudomonadota; class Betaproteobacteria; order Neisseriales; family Neisseriaceae; genus Neisseria; species Neisseria lactamica. Next base: position 1,287,005 of record NZ_LR590477.1, read on the forward strand.
AGTTTCTGCATTTTTAATGCGGCGGCGGCAGCTTCGGGGGAATCATAGGCGCGCATCAGTTTTTTGCCGTCAAAGCCTTTTTGCGACAAAGCCCATTTTCCGGCCACCGCCCTGTCTTCCAAATGAACCTTCTGTTCGTAAACTGCTTTAAACACGGCAGGGTTTGCCTGATATTTCAAACCTGACAAATTGACGGCGGCCGCCATTCTGGCCAATCCGAGCATTTCAGGCCGCCAAACCACGTGTTCCGTCCTCAAATAGGCATCAGACGGCAATGCCTTGCCCAGCTTCAATAACAAGGGGTCGAAATGATGGCAATGTACGCAAAAATAGCCGAAAAATTCCAAAACTTCGATTTTTCCCGATTGTTGCTGCGGGACAGGCTTATCCAAAACAATATAGTCTTCCCCTTCCGTCAGGGCATATGCCTGTGCGGACAACACTGCCGACAGCAGCAGCGGCAACAGATGTTTGAGCTTCATAATTATTTGCCTTCAATAACACGAATCAGGCTGGCAACCCCGTGCTTTTTCAAATCGTCCTGCATTTTTTTCACCGCATCGGCAGACATATTGCCGCTTTGCACGCGGTAAAGCGTTTTATGTCCCGCCTGATAACCGACCACTTTGGAAGGCACACCCAAAATCGCCAGTTTGGCACGCTGCCCTTCCGCGCTCTGACGGTCGGCATACGCGCCCATTTGCAGATAATGCGTTGCTTCCGCCTTGGCGGGCGTGTTCGGCTTCTGCCCTTCTTTGGCGGCGGCACTGCGCGCTTTTTCGATGCTGCCGCTGTTGAGGATTTGTTCGGGGGTCGGTTGCGGCGCTGCTTTTTCTTTTCCTGCCTTTTTCTTTTCTTTTGCCGCTTGCCCGCCGGCTTCTTCGGATGGTTTTACCGGTTGTTTTTTAACCGTTCCGGCTTCTTTTTCCCGTACCTTCCCGCCGATGTCTTTTTCACGCCCGTCCGGCTGTCCTGCCTTGTTGTGCATCTTCTGCCCCTTAGGCGTTTCCTGCTCCTGCCTGTCCGCTTCACTTTCGGTTTCATCGGTTTTTTCGGAAACAGGCTGTTTATCGGCGGTTTCTTCCTCATCCGCCTGCCCTTCCGGCAGGGCGGCATCCGGTTCGGACGAGGCATCTTGTCCTACCGGATCCGGCCGGGCTGCCTCTTCTTTAGGCCGGGTTGCCGGCTTCGGCGTGTCCGCCACTTCCTGCTGTTGCGGCACAAGCGGGCTTTTAAACGCATTTTGACCTGTTTGATTCAGATAAAACAAAATACCGGCAATAATGACCGTTGCCAGCATCAAACCGAAGAAGAAACCGGACAGACCTTTTCCGGATTGGGAAAATTTGTTCATAAACATACCTTAATGTATTTCAGACGGCATTAACGCCGTTTGCGTGCGGACGGATATTCTAACAATATTGCCATATTTGGGCAAAACCCGCCCCGATGCCTTTTATAAAGTCATAAAGCGCGGCGGAAACCTATGGCTTTCAAAACATGGCTTCTGCCGACTTCTTCGTCGCCTGCCAAATCCGCCAACGTACGCGCCACGCGCATGATGCGGTGGAAGCTGCGGGCGGAGAGGGAGAGTTTTTCCAACAATCCGCCCAAGGCTTCCTGCGCTTCTTTTTGGATGCGTGCGATGGTCTCGAGTTCGCCGACACTCAAGGCGGCGTTGACTTTGCCCTGCCGTGCGTATTGTTTGTCACGGGCGGCGATGACGCGTTCCAAAACGTTTGCACTGCTTTCCCCTGCTTCCTGCTGCATCAGTTCGGCGGCGGACAGGCTGGGGACTTCGATGGTCAAATCGATGCGGTCAAGCAGCGGGCCGGAAATTTTGCTGCGGTAACGCGCGACGCTTTCGGGCGTGCAACGGCAGGGTTTGACGGGATGCCCGAGATAACCGCACGGACACGGGTTCATGGCGGCGACAAGCTGGAATTTGGCGGGATAGACGGCTTGGCGCGCCGCGCGGGAAATGTGGATTTCGCCGTTTTCCAAAGGTTCGCGCAACACTTCCAAAACTTTGCGGTCGAACTCGGGCAATTCGTCCAAAAACAAAACGCCGTGATGCGCCAATGAAATCTCGCCCGGACGCGGGTCCGAACCGCCTCCGACCATAGCCGCCGCGCTGGCGCTGTGATGCGGACTGCGGAAAGGACGGTTGCTGTCGAGTTGTTGTTGGTGGTTGGGCAGGAGCGAACGCAATGCCCACACTTCGACCAATTCGTCTTCGGTCAGCGGCGGCAGGATGCCGGGCAGCCGTTGGGAGAGCATAGACTTGCCCGTTCCCGGCGGACCCATCATCAAAAGGCTGTGTCCGCCTGCGGCAGCGATTTCCAAAGCAAGGCGGGCAGTGTGTTGGCCCTTGACATCGGCAAGGTCGGGCAGTTTGGCGTTTTCAGACGGCATCTGAGGAACTTGGCATTCGGTTTGCGCCAAAGGTTCGATGCCGTTCAAATGGGCGGCGACTTCGCCCAAAGAGCGCGCGCCGTAAACGGTAATGCCGCGCATCACGGCGGCTTGTCCTGCGTTTTCTTCAGGCAAAACAAATGCACGTTTTGCCTGCATACCCTGCCACGCCATCGCCAACGCGCCGCGCACGGGGCGCAACAGCCCCGACAGTGCCAATTCCCCCGCAAACTCGTATTCCGCCAGCTTTTCGGGCGCAACCTGCCCCGATGCGGCAAGGATGCCGATTGCAATCGGCAAATCGAAACGCCCCGACTCTTTGGGCAGATCGGCAGGGGCGAGATTGACGGTGATTTTTTTGGCGGGAAACTCGAAGCCGCTTTGGATGATGGCGGCACGGACGCGGTCGCGGCTTTCTTTGACTTCCGTATCGGGCAGTCCGACGATGTTGAAATGCGGCAGACCGTTGGCAAGGTGGGCTTCCACTTCGACCAACGGCGCATTCATACCGCTCAAGGCGCGGCTGTAAACCAAGGCGAGCGACATATTTCAGACGGCCTTATTCGCCGGCTGCGGTTTGCTGCCTGATTTCGGCGGCGGCTTCTTCGGCAGCGGCTTCAGCCGCTTCCAATGCTGCCCGTTCGGGATTTTGCGCGGCTTCGAGTTTCGCCAAACGCGCTTCCAAAGCCGCCAGTTTGGTACGGGTTTTAATCAAAACCTGCTGCTGGATGTCGAATTCTTCGCGCGTAACCAGATCCATACGGTTGAACGCGCCGCCCAACATCGCCTTAATATTTTTTTCCACATCTTTGGCAGGGCTGTTGGCGATGGTTTCGCTGATTTTCGAGCCGACTTCTTCAAAAAGCTGCTTGCCGAACATAATCTGTATCCTTCCTGAACATATCAAATTCAAGCGGCTATTGTATAAGGAAAAATGCCGTCTGAAAACGGGAGGCGGATAATCGGCAAAACATACCGCGCCCCCCTTTGCGGTTGCTAAATTACACTTCAAGACACCTGCCGCCTGAAAACGGATTTCATATTCCGCGCAACGCCCGGTTACAAGGTACTACAAAACAATATACTGTTTTAAATGATTTTTCCGACGCGCAGCGGTTCAAACCCGGTTTTTTAAGCCATAAGTGCTTTGCAAACAACAGAAATTGGGTTATCCTGAATCGGATTATTTACAATTTCATATAGTTTCATTACATATCTTATTGTGATTGAAGATAATTTATCCGAATCCCCTTCCAGGTGTCCGGATTTTCCGTTGTACTTTTATTAGAAAAACATTTCAGGCGCAAGTTGCTTGCAATTTCAAAGCCTGTAATTCTGAAGTTTTAGACGAGGAATAGCACATGAATCCCATGTACATCACTTTTGCAATCTATCTGATCGCAGTCCTTCTCATCGGACTTGCCGCCTATTTTTCCACGCGCAATTTCGACGATTATATTTTGGGCGGCCGCAGCCTGGGCCCGTTTGTTACGGCGATGTCGGCAGGCGCGTCCGATATGTCCGGCTGGCTTTTGATGGGTCTGCCGGGCGCGATTTATTTGAGCGGTTTGAACGAAGCCTGGATTGCCATCGGCCTCTTGGTCGGCGCATATTTCAACTGGCTTTTGGTGGCGGGTCGCCTGCGCGTGCATACCGAATACGCCAACAACGCGCTGACGCTGCCGGATTATTTCTTCCACCGCTTCGGCGCGGGCGGACACTTGATGAAAGTGGTTTCCGCACTGATTATCCTGTTTTTCTTCACGATTTATTGCGCCTCGGGCATTGTGGCGGGTGCAACCCTGTTCCAAAGCCTGTTTGAAGGTATGACTTACAATCAGGCAATGTGGCTGGGCGCGGGCGCGACCATCGCCTATACCTTCTTGGGCGGTTTCTTGGCGGTAAGCTGGACGGATACGCTGCAGGCTTCTTTGATGATTTTCGCGCTGATTTTAACGCCGGTGATGGTCTATCTGGGCTTGGGCGGCGCGGAACAAATGTCTGCCGCGATTCAAAGCGTCGCCGCAGGCACGGGCAAAGAATACGGCAGCCTGTTTGCCGGTACGACCGTCATCGGCATCATTTCCACCGCCGCCTGGGGCTTGGGCTATTTCGGACAGCCGCACATTTTGGCGCGCTTTATGGCGGCCGAAAGCGCGAAATCGCTGGTATCCGCACGCCGCATCGGTATGACTTGGATGGCGTTGTGCCTTGCAGGCGCGGTAGCAGTCGGTTATTTCGGCATTGCGTATTTCGGCGCAAACCCCGACAAAGTTTCTTCTATGAGCGGCAACCACGAACGCATCTTCATCGCGCTTTCTACTTTGCTGTTCAACCCTTGGATTGCGGGCATCATCCTGAGCGCGATTCTTGCCGCCGTGATGTCCACCCTGTCCTGCCAGCTTTTGGTTTGCTCCAGCGCGATTACCGAAGACTTCTACAAAGGCTTTTTGCGTAAAAACGCGCAACAGTCGGAATTGGTATGGGTCGGCCGCCTGATGGTCTTGGCGATTGCCGTGATTTCCATCCTGATTGCTTCCGATCCGAACAGCAAAGTATTGGGACTGGTGTCTTACGCGTGGGCAGGTTTCGGTGCGGCATTCGGCCCGATTGTGATTCTGTCCGTATTGTGGAAACGCATCACTGCCTACGGCGCGTTGTCGGGTATGGTTGCAGGTGCCTTAACCGTTGTTGTGTGGGCGGAATGGGTGAAAAAACCGGCTCAAGCGGCAGGAGAAAGCGGCTTGTTGACGATGTACGAAATCGTGCCGGGCTTTATTGTTTGCTTGATCGTTGCCGTGTTGGTTTCCCTGTTCAACAAAGAACCTTCGCGCGAAACCCAAGAACGCTTTGAAAAAGCCGACGCAGATTACCGCGCCGCCCGATAAACCCCTTTCAGACGGCACGGCATCCCGGTTCGTGCCGTCTGAACCCGTTTCCGGGTCAAACACAAATAAACCTTGCCTGCATACAGGCCTTATTTGTGTTTTACCCGTTTCATTTTCAAAGAAACGGAAGCACCTACCCTGCCCGCATTTGAAGCCTTGTATTTCATCTGCGGATTTATTACGATATTACCGTATTCAGGTCGCACCGATGCCGTCTGAACCCCCCGAAAAACTTTGGAGAATCCAAAAAATGTTTCATTTTGCATTTCCGGCACAAACTGCCCTGCGCCAAGCGATAACCGATGCCTACCGCCGCGACGAAATCGAAGCCGTACAGGATATGCTGCAGCGCGCACAGATGACCGACGAAGAACGCCAAGCCGCCTCCGAGCTTGCCCGCCGCCTGGTTACCCAAGTCCGCGCCGGCCGCACCAAAGCCGGCGGCGTGGATGCGCTGATGCACGAGTTTTCACTCTCCAGCGAAGAAGGCATCGCGCTGATGTGTCTGGCGGAAGCCCTTTTGCGTATCCCCGACAACGCCACCCGCGACCGCCTGATTGCCGACAAGATTTCAGACGGCAACTGGAAAAGCCATCTGAACAACAGCCCTTCCCTCTTCGTCAACGCCGCCGCCTGGGGCCTGCTGATTACCGGCAAACTGACCGCCACAAACGACAAACAGATGAGTTCCGCATTGAGCCGCCTGATCGGCAAAGGCGGCGCGCCCCTCATCCGCCAAGGCGTGAATTACGCCATGCGCCTGTTGGGCAAGCAGTTCGTCACCGGACAAACCATTGAAGAAGCCCTGCAAAACGGCAAAGAACGCGAAAAAATGGGCTACCGCTTCTCCTTCGATATGTTGGGCGAAGCCGCCTACACCGAAGAAGATGCCGACCGCTACTATAACGACTACGTTCAAGCCATTCACGCCATCGGCAAAGATGCCGCAGGACAAGGCGTTTACGAAGGCAACGGCATTTCCGTCAAACTTTCCGCCATCCATCCGCGTTATTCCCGCGCCCAACACGGACGCGTAATGGGCGAACTGTTGCCGCGCCTGAAAGAATTGTTCCTTTTGGGTAAAAAATACGATATCGGTATCAACATCGACGCCGAAGAAGCCAACCGTCTCGAATTGTCTTTGGACTTGATGGAAGCCTTGGTTTCAGACCCCGATTTGGCGGGCTACAAAGGCATCGGTTTCGTTGTTCAAGCCTACCAAAAACGTTGTCCGTTCGTTATCGACTACCTGATCGACCTTGCCCGCCGCAACAACCAAAAACTGATGATCCGTTTGGTCAAAGGCGCGTATTGGGACAGCGAAATCAAATGGGCGCAAGTGGACGGTTTGGACGGCTATCCGACCTACACCCGCAAAGTCCACACCGACATCTCCTACCTCGCCTGCGCGCGCAAACTGCTTTCCGCGCAAGATGCCGTCTTCCCGCAATTCGCCACCCACAATGCCTACACCTTGGGCGCGATTTACCAGATGGGCAAAGGCAAAGACTTTGAACACCAATGCCTGCACGGTATGGGCGAAACCTTGTACGACCAAGTGGTCGGCCCGCAAAACTTAGGCCGCCGCGTGCGCGTGTACGCCCCGGTCGGCACGCACGAAACCCTGCTCGCCTACTTGGTGCGCCGCCTGCTGGAAAACGGTGCGAACTCTTCTTTCGTCAACCAAATCGTCGATGAAAACATCAGCATCGATACGCTGATCCGCAGCCCGTTCGACACCATCGCCGAACAAGGCATCCACCTGCACAACGCCCTGCCGCTGCCGCGCGATTTGTACGGCAAAGGCCGTCTGAACTCGCAAGGCGTGGATTTCAGCAACGAAACCGTGTTGCAGCAGCTTCAAGAAAAACTCAACCGCGCCGCCGCGCAAGACTTCCACGCCGCATCCATCGTCAACGGCAAAGCCCGCGATGTCGGCGAAGCGCAACCGATTAAAAATCCTGCCGACCACGACGACATCGTCGGCACAGTCAGCTTTGCCGATGCCGCGCTTGCCCAAGAAGCGGTTGGCGCAGCCGTTGCCGCGTTCCCCGAATGGAGCGCGACACCTGCCGCCGAACGCGCCGCCTGCCTGCGCCGTTTCGCCGACCTGCTCGAACAGCACACCCCCGCGCTGATGATGCTTGCCGTGCGCGAAGCCGGTAAAACCTTGAACAACGCCGTTGCCGAAGTACGCGAAGCCGTCGACTTCTGCCGCTACTACGCAAACGAAGCCGAAAACACCCTGCCTGAAGATGCCGAAGCCGTCGGCGCGATTGTCGCCATCAGCCCGTGGAACTTCCCGCTCGCCATCTTTACCGGCGAAGTCGTTTCCGCATTGGCGGCAGGCAACACCGTTATCGCCAAACCTGCCGAACAAACCGGCCTGATTGCCGGTTACGCCGTTTCCCTGATGCACGAAGCCGGCATCCCGACTTCCGCCTTGCAGCTTGTCCTCGGCGCAGGCGATGTCGGCGCGGCGCTGACAGGCGATCCGCGTATCGGCGGCGTGATTTTCACCGGCTCGACCGAAGTGGCGCAACTGATTAACAAAGCCCTTGCCAAACGCGACGACAGCCCCGTCTTGATTGCCGAAACCGGCGGACAAAACGCCATGATTGTCGATTCCACCGCGCTGCCCGAACAAGTCTGCCTCGACGTATTGAACTCCGCCTTCGACAGCGCGGGACAACGCTGCTCCGCCCTGCGTATCCTTTGCGTTCAAGAAGATGTTGCCGACAAGATGATCGGTATCATCAAAGGCGCGATGGACGAATTGGTCGTCGGCAAACCCGTCCAACTCACCACCGACGTAGGCCCCGTCATCGATGCCGAAGCGCAGCAAAACCTGTTGAACCACATCAACAAAATGAAAGGCGTTGCCAAGTCTTACCACGAAGTCAAAGCCGCCGCCGATGTCGATTCCGAGAAATCCACGTTCGTTCGCCCCATCCTGTTTGAATTGAACAACTTGAACGAGTTGCAACGCGAAGTCTTCGGTCCCGTCCTGCACGTCGTCCGCTACCGCGCCGACGAGCTTGACCAAATCATCGACCAAATCAACAGCAAAGGTTACGCGCTCACCGGCGGCGTACACAGCCGCATCGACGGCACGGTACGCCACATCCGCGAACGCATCGAAGCGGGCAACGTTTACGTCAACCGCAACATCGTCGGCGCAGTCGTCGGCGTACAACCGTTCGGAGGACACGGTATGTCCGGTACGGGCCCGAAAGCAGGCGGTTCGTTCTACCTGCAAAAACTGACCCGCATCCCCGAATGGGTTGCCCCGCCGCTGAGCCGCATCGGACAAGCCGACGAAGCCGCGCTCAAATGCCTCGAAGCCCTGATTCACAAGCTGCCGTTTGATGCGGAAGAGAAAAAATCAGCGGCATCGGCATTGGGACACGCCCGCATCCGCACCCTGCGCCGGGCAGAATCCGTCCTGACCGGCCCGACCGGCGAACACAACACCCTGAGCTGGCGCGCGCCAAAACGCGTCTGGGTACACGGCGGCAGCCTCCTGCAAGCCTTCTGCGCCCTGACCGAACTTGCCGCCGCCGGCATCCAAACCGTCGTCGAACCCGGCAGCCCGTTGGCTTCCTACACCGCCGACTTGGAAGGTCTGCTGCTGGTCAACGGCAAACCCGAAACCGCCGGCATCAGCCACGTTGCCGCCCTGTCGCCTTTGGACAGCGCGCGCAAACAGGAACTTGCCGCCCACGACGGCGCACTCATCCGCATCCTCCCTTCGGAAAACGGACTCGACATCCTGCAAGTGTTTGAAGAAATCTCTTGCAGCATCAACACCACAGCCGCCGGCGGCAACGCCAGCCTGATGGCGGTTGCCGACTGATTGTTCCAAAACCGCCCGGGTGCGGCCCGCGAACAAATGCCGTCTGAAAACCTTTCAGACGGCATTTTTATAGTGGATTAAATTTAAATCAGGACAAGGCGACGAAGCCGCAGACAGTACAAATAGTACGGCAAGGCGAGGCAACGATGTACTGGTTTAAATTTAATCCACTATATTTCATCACTCACACAACTTGACGTTTCCTACCTGCACAAGCCCAAATCGCACATCACGTTTTTTACTTCATTATTTCAACTTCTTTTATTCCGTCATTCCCACGAAAACAGAAAACCAAAATCCCGTCATTCCCGGCAGGCGGGAATCAGTTCCGTAACAACTGTATTTTTGTCAGACGGGGTGAAAAATACAGTTGCTACGGAACTATTCCATTATCTGTTGCAGATATTTTGTAATAGCTGACATTGCGCCTACCAGGATATATACCTTCTATATAATCCTTATTTAAATAAAAACTCTTATAAAAATCTGTGTTATCTGTCGGGATTGAAAAAAAGATTTTATCTTTCTCATCAGGTTTAAATTTGTTATCAATATTAAAAAGAGAATAAGGATTACAATGAGTTTCACATACTAATGGTAAAAATTTATATCTTGGATCATGAAATATTCGATATTTATCAGGATCGAAAGATGCTAAAAATTCATCAATATTGGTATCAGATATTTTGTCATCACTAATAAACATCGCTAGAGATGGGCGACCTTGATTTTCCATTTGTTGATTAGTAAAGGCTATAAATGCTAACTTGCCATTGTCGTCATACCATATAGATTTATAGTTATTGCCTTTGGGAGAATAAATTCTAGCAGCACATAACATAGGTCTATCTTTACAGTTGTTATATTGAGTTTCATCAAACTCAACTGCATGGCACAATAAAGGCAATAGAAAAAACAGGGTTATTAATTTATTACTATACATAAGACGGCTTTCTATTTATTCGATAATAAATCTAGTTTTCAATATTTGATTTTGTTTTGGATTAGTGTACATAATAAATTTTACTGCTCCAAAATCTGATATTAAACCTATGGATTTTGTAAATTTTTCAGGAAAATAGGCTGTGTTTGAACAATCCGCCGATTCCGGCTGTTTGCCGGGAAAGGCAATTATTTTTCAGTCAGATAGAAAGTTATCCTATTGAATAATTTAAAGATAAAGATGTTTATCAACGCCATATTAAAACACTGCCTTTTACCAATCGAATTCCGCCGTTACGGGCGCGTGGTCGCTCGGACGTTCCAAAGCGCGCGTATCCAAATCGACGCGGACATCCTTCAACGCCTCCGCCATCGCAGGCGACACCAAAATATGGTCGATACGCAGGCCCAGTTTGCGTTGGAACATCGCGCCGCGATAGTCGAACCATGTGTAAAACGCGCCTTCGGGATGGACTTGGCGCAGGCTGTCGGTCAATCCCAAATCCAGCAGGTTTTGAAACCACTGCCGTTCGACGGACGAACAGTGGATTTTTTCATACCATTTTTTAGGGTCGTAACAGTCCGCATCGGCAGGCGCGATATTGAAATCGCCCAGCAGCACCAGTTTGCCGTAGCGGGTCATTTCGTCGCGGACAAATTCGGTTAACGCGGCAAACCATTGTTCTTTATATTTGAATTTGGGGCTGTCCAAAGCCTCACCGTTGACGCAATAGACATTGATAACGCGCACGCCGCCGACGGTTGCCGCAATCACGCGCCGTTGCGGATCGTCCGGCAGGGAGGGCAAACCGAAATGCACGTCTTCCGGCGCGTTGCGGCTGACGATTGCCACGCCGTTGTAGGTTTTCTGCCCGCTCCAAACACAGTGCCAGCCCATCATCTGCAAGGCGGCTGCGGGAAACTTGTCCTGATCGAGTTTGAGTTCCTGCAAAACCAAAATATCCGGCGGATTGTCGGCAAGCAGGTTTTGCACCTGCGGCAGCCGCACATTGAGCGAATTGACGTTCCAAGTGGTGATTTTCATAACATTTCCGAAAAATGCCGTCTGAAACGTTCAGACGGCAAAAGGAAAGGATTTTAACACTATACCGCGCGTTTGTTTGCCAAATCGCGGATTGTCCGCAAAATCTCCGCCGCCTCTTCGGAAACCAGGCGGTATTCGATAATGCGGTGGTAACGCGTAAAATCCACCAGCCCGCCCGCCCTCAGGCGGTTCAAATGGCCGGAAACGGCGGTGGCCGGCAGGGATAAGGATTTTGCCAATTCGGCGATATTGCGTTCGCTGTCCAACAGTTGGATCAGTATCGCCATACGTTCGGGATGCGCCATAAGTTTGAGTATGGTGTGGAGCGGTATTGTGTTCATCGGTATTCCTAAAACCTTTGCCGCCCGCCAAGCGGATTGACGGGCGACAGATATGGATGATTGTGATTATCTTTATAAATCGTATTATAAATCAAATATTTATGGATGATTGTACAGGATTGTATGTTCCTTTTCCCACTTTTTTTGCAAACAAGCGTAAAGGCGGGCTTTCAGACGGCATAAAACTGCCGCGCCCGTCCTTTTCCCTATCCTGCCGATGCGTCGGAATCATCCGTATTATTCAAAAGATACCTTACAAGCGCCGCATACCTTGCCCTGCCGATGCCTCCGCGCTGTCGGGCAAACAAAATACCTGCCTGAAATGCTGTTTTTTCTAAAGCATCACGACCTTTACGAAAAATGCCGTCTGAAGAATCTTTCAGACGGCATTCCCTCCCTGAGGCAATAACCGGATTACGGTTAAGCGGTTCCTTGCCTGACATATCAGACAGCCGCCCGCACCCTAAAACTCACGCCACGAAATCCAAACCTATGTCCAACGAACGGCTGCTGTGGGTCAGATAGCCGAGGGCGATGCCGTCCACGCCGGTTTGCGCTACGCGCTTCAGTCGGTCGAAGCCGATGCCGCCCGATGCTTCGCAATAGACGGTGTGGGGATGGGCGGTTTGCGTGTGGCAGCGGTTTGCCGCTTCTTTCAGGGTTTCGTCGTCCATGTTATCCAGCAAAATCCGTTCCGCGCCCGCTGCGATGGCTTCGTCCAGTTGTGCCAACGTGTCCACTTCGATTTCCACGCAGGTCAACGGTCCGACCGCCTGTTTTGCCTGCTGCACGGCTTGGGCAATGTTGTCGCAATAGGCGAGGTGGTTGTCTTTGATGAGTACGGCATCGTCCAAACCCATGCGGTGGTTCACGCCGCCGCCCGCCCTGACGGCGTATTTTTGCAGGACGCGCAGCAGGGGGATGGTTTTGCGGCTGCACACGATATCTGTACCGTATTCGGCGATTTCGGCAACGGCACGCGCGGTGGCGGTGGCGATGCCGCTCAAGTGCGTGAGGTAGTTGAGCGCGGTGCGTTCGGCGGCGAGCAGTGCGCGTGCGTTGCCTTCGACGGCGGCAAGCGACTGACCTGCGCGGACGGCTTGCCCGTCTCGGATTTCGGCTTGGAAGCGGACGCACGGATCCATTGTCTGAAAGGCGAGGCGCGCCAAGTCCATGCCGGCGATAACACCGTCTTCGCGGCTGACGAGGAAGAATTTGGCGGTTTTATCGGGGGCGATGACGGCGGCGGACGTAATGTCGCCGCGCCTGCCCAAGTCTTCGCTCAAGGCTTGTTCGACTATGGGGCGCAACAGGGTGTCGGGCAGGGAAAAGAGGGTGTTTTCAGACGGCATGAGGTTTCCTTTGTCGAAAAAGATTGATGTTGCACCGATGGGGCAAAACTTCATTTTATAGTGGATTAACTTTAAACCAGTACGGCGTTGCCTCGCCTTAGCTCAAAGAGAACGATTCTCTAAGGTGCTCAAGCACCAAGTGAATCGGTTCCGTACTATCTGTACTGTCTGCGGCTTCGTCACCTTGTCCTGATTTTTGTTAATCCACTATAGGTCGTCTGAAAACGGGCTAACGGCTGCCCAGCGGCAGTCCGATGTCCGAAATCAGCCTGTCGGGCAGGACGTCGTCGCGGAAGCGGTAAAGCTGCGCAGGACGGCCTTTGCTGCCCGATACGCCGGCATCCGACGGCTCGATAAGGTTTTGCTGCTGAATCTGGCGGCGGAAGTTTTGCTTGTGCAGCAATCTGCCGCTGATGGCTTCGATGCTGTTTTGCAGTTGCAGCAACGTGAATTCGGGCGGCATCAGTTCGAAAATCACGGGGCGGTATTTGATTTTGGCGCGCAGGCGGGACAGGGCGGTTGCCAGCACGCGGCGATGGTCGTGACGCATGGGCTGCCCCGTGAACGCGAAGTCGAAGTTTGCCTGCGGCTCGGCGGCTTCCGCTATCAGACCGCTTTCATACAGCATTTCATAGCGTTGCAAAACGTATTCTTCCGACCAGTTTTCCGGTTCGACCCCCCAGCACAAATGAATGCGCTTGAGCCGCTTTTGGCGGACTTCCTCCGTGTCCGCCGAGTTTGCCCAAATGCGCAGTCGGCTGACGACGGCATCGCGCTGCCCGCCGTCGGTGCGCAAGTCTTCCCACGGGAAATAGCCGTAGCAGTCCAGCCATTTCGCGTCGGGATGCAGGATGCTGTCGGCTGCCTCGCGCACCAGCCCCAAATAGCTGACGTACAAGACGGGCATGCCGTGTTCGTTGCGGCGGTGGGTATCGACAAAGGTGTAAAGCTGTTCCACATAGCCCATAGGCTGCGAAGTCTGCTTGGCGATCCACAGCTTCACGCCTGCCTGCAGGGAATTGCGCAGGGGGGAGAGCGGGCCGTTGGGCAGGAGCGTGCCTTGGGCGACGGTCAACACCCGCAGGCCGCCGTCGGTAACGGCAATCAATACGGGAACCAGCTCGACGATGCTTTGCGGCGGGGCTTCGGCTTCGGGGTAGGTGTCCATGCTCGGCTTTCTGCGGGTGGGAAAGGCTTTATTGTATAGTGAATTAACAAAAATCAGGACAAGGCGACGAAGCCGCAGACAGTACAAGCAGTACGGAACCGATTCACTTGGTGCTTCAGCACCTTAGAGAATCGTTCTCTTTGAGCTAAGGCGAGGCAACGCCGTACCGGTTTTTGTTAATCCACTATAAACCAAAGCGGCTTGTCGGAACAAGCAGGTCGGTTTTGCGGTATCGCAAACCTGTTTTCAGACGACCTTGCATATTATACTCAAGTTGAGCATAATGTAAAAACAGTTTGAAAAGCAGACGGCAAACCTTCATGCCGTCTGAAAAACAGCTACAAGGAAACATCATGCAAACCGCCGCCCGCCGCTCGTTCGATTACGATATGCCCCTCATCCAAACCCCGACTTCCGCCTGCCAAATCCGTCAGGCGTGGGCAAAGGTTGCCGACACGCCTGACCGCGAGACGGCAGGCCGTCTGAAAGACGAAATCAAGGCTTTGCTGAAGGAGAAAAACGCGGTCTTGGTGGCGCATTATTACGTTGATCCGCTGATTCAGGATTTGGCTTTGGAGACGGGCGGATGCGTGGGCGATTCGCTGGAAATGGCGCGCTTCGGCGCGGAACACGAAGCCGATACATTGGTGGTGGCGGGCGTGCGCTTCATGGGAGAGAGCGCGAAAATCCTCTGCCCTGAAAAAACGGTGCTGATGCCTGATTTGGAGGCGGAATGTTCTTTAGATTTGGGTTGCCCGGAAGAAGCGTTTTCAGCGTTTTGCGACCAACACCCCGACCGCACGGTAGTGGTGTACGCCAACACTTCCGCCGCCGTGAAAGCGCGTGCCGACTGGGTGGTAACGTCTTCAGTGGCGTTGGAAATCGTATCGTATTTGAAATCACGCGGCGAGAAGCTGATTTGGGGACCCGACCGCCACCTCGGCGACTACATCCGCCGCGAAACGGGCGCGGATATGCTGCTGTGGCAGGGTTCGTGCATCGTCCATAACGAATTCAAAGGGCAGGAATTGGCGGCGTTGAAGGCGGAACATCCCGACGCGGTGGTGCTGGTTCATCCCGAATCGCCGCAAAGCGTCATCGAACTGGGCGACGTGGTCGGCTCGACCAGCAAACTGCTGAAAGCCGCCGTATCGCGCCCCGAAAAAAAATTCATCGTGGCGACCGATTTGGGCATCCTGCACGAAATGCAAAAGCAGGCGCCCGACAAAGAATTTATCGCCGCACCGACGGCGGGCAACGGCGGAAGCTGCAAAAGCTGCGCGTTCTGTCCGTGGATGGCGATGAATTCGCTGGGCGGCATCAAATACGCCCTGACAAGCGGACGTAACGAAATCCTGTTGGACAGAAAGCTGGGCGAAGCCGCCAAACTGCCTTTGCAGCGTATGCTCGACTTCGCGGCAGGGCTGAAGAAAAAAGATGTGTTCAACGGCATGGGCCCCGCCTGATTTGCCGTCTATATTGCCGTTTCAGACGACCTCTCAAACAAGGACAACACCATGCAAACCGATTGCGACGTATTGATTGCCGGAAACGGGCTGGCGGCACTGACGCTCGCCCTGTCGCTGCCTGAATCGTTCCGCATCGTCATTTTGTGCAAAAACCGGCTGGACGACACTGCCAGCCGTCATGCGCAAGGCGGGATTGCGGCGGCGTGGTCGGGAGAGGACGATATCGAAAAACACGTTGCCGATACTTTGGAAGCGGGCGCGGGTTTGTGCGACGAAGCCGCCGTCCGCACCATCCTGTCGCAGGGCAAACCGGCAATCGAATGGCTGTTGACGCAGGGCGTAGCGTTCGACCAAAATAATAACGACTTGCACCTGACGCGCGAAGGCGGGCACACCTGCCGCCGAATCGCCCACGTCGCCGACTACACGGGCGAAGCCGTCATGCAGAGCCTGATTGCCCAAATACGCCGCCGCCCGAACATCCGAGTTTGCGAGCGGCAGATGGCGTTGGACATCCAAACCGAATCAGGCGCGGCGTGCGGGCTGACCGTCCTCAACCGCCAAACGCAAGAAACCTACCGCATCCGCACCCGCCATACCGTACTCGCAGGCGGCGGCTTGGGACAGATTTACGCCGCCACCACCACGCCGCCCGAATGCACGGGCGACGCCATCGCCATGGCGATACGCGCAGGCTGCGCAGTCGAAAACCTCGAATTTATCCAATTTCACCCCACAGGCTTGGCAAGGCCGTCTGAAAACGGCCGCACCTTCCTGATTTCCGAAGCCGTGCGCGGCGAAGGCGGCATCCTGACCAACCAAGCGGGCGAACGGTTTATGCCGCATTACGACCGCCGCGCCGAACTCGCGCCGCGCGACATCGTTGCCCGCACCATCGCCGCCGAAATCGCCAAACAAACGCAAGACTTCGTCTCGCTCGACATCAGCCGCCAATCCGCAGCGTTCGTCCGTCAGCATTTCCCGTCCATCCATCGGCACTGCCTGTCCCAATGCGGTTTGGACATTACGCGCCAAGCCATCCCCGTCCGCCCCGTGCAGCACTACACCTGCGGCGGCATCCAAACCGACCCCTGCGGCAGAACTTCCCTGCCGCAGCTCTACGCCTTAGGCGAAACCGCCTGCACCGGCTTGCACGGAGCCAACCGCCTCGCCAGCAACTCCCTGCTCGAATGTGTCGTTACCGCCAAACTTGCCGCCCAAACCATCGCAGACGGACAAGCATTCCAAACCGCACCGCCCAAAAGGCCGTCTGAACA
This sequence comes from Neisseria lactamica, assembly GCF_901482445.1. Taxonomy (NCBI): domain Bacteria; kingdom Pseudomonadati; phylum Pseudomonadota; class Betaproteobacteria; order Neisseriales; family Neisseriaceae; genus Neisseria; species Neisseria lactamica. The sequence continues at coordinate 1,303,758 of NZ_LR590477.1, forward strand.
CCCCTCCGCCGAAGCAGGCATCTTTTCAGACGGCATCCAAAGCGCATTCAGCCGCCCCGTCCTGCAAGCGTTCAACCAACGCCATTTGGGCATCCTCCGCAACGATACCGGCCTGCGCCGCGCCATCGCCCAACTGTGGCTTTGGAAGCAAAACCAAGCCGAACCGCACACCGCGTCCGAATACGAAAACCGCAACCTGCTCGAATGCAGCCTCGCCGTCGCCCAAGCCGCATACGCAAGGCGGCAAAACATCGGCGCGCATTTTAATAGTGATTGTTAAGGTTGGCAGGTCAGAGAAAATCGTTCAAATAAATTTGAATAGCATGGTTAAGAAATTGGCATTCGGTTTTTATGGTTGCGTAAGTTGGGTTATCATTCTGTTCTAAAAGCAAAAAGGCCGTCTGAAACACTGTTCAGACGGCCTTTTACTTCCTTAACACTTTATCTGACGCGTTTTACCTGCCCGACTGTGCCCACACGTTTTGCAGGTAGGCGTAGGTCAGCTCGGCGGTGTCGGACACCAGCGCGATGTCGCTGCCCAAGTCTTCGGCTTTGCCCACGCCGATAGGCAAGGCGCCGGCGGCTTTGATGGCGGCTACTCCTGCTGCTGCGTCTTCGATGCCGATGCAGCGGCGGATGTCCGCGCCCACGCCCTCGGCTGCGGCGAGGAAGATGTCGGGGGCGGGTTTGGAATGCGCGACGGCGGCAGGGTCGGCAATGGCGTCGAAGAAGTGGGTCAGCCCCATGCGTTCGAGCAGGAACGGGCCGTTTTTACTGGCGGACGCGAGGGCGATTTTTTTGCCGTTTGCCCTCAATGCTTCCAGCAGCGGCAAAATGCCGGGGTACACGTCTTCGGGTTTGACTGCCTGAATCATCTCGACGTAGTTGTCGTTTTTGCGGCGGGTCAGTTCGGCGAACTCGGTTTCGCCGACGGTTTTGCCGCCGTGCGCGAGGATGCGTTTGAGCGAATCGTCGCGCGACACGCCTTTGAGCTGCTCGTTAAACTTGCGGTCTATGCCGATGTCCAGTTCTTCGGCGAGCTTTTTCCATGCGCGGTAATGGTATTCGGCGGTATCGGTGATGACACCGTCGAGATCGAAGAGCACAGCGGTAAACGTCATTTTTCGCCCTCCTTATTTTTCCAACGCGACAGTGTGGCTGCCGTTGAGCGTGATGTCTTTGCCGTACACCTGCAAATCGAGCGGTTCGCCTTTAAGCAGGGTGAAGACGACGTTTTCTTTGCCGACGGCGACTTTAATCAGACGGCCTCGGTAGTTGATATGGAAGGCGTAGCCTGTCCATGCGCCCGGCAGGAACGGTGCGAAGCTGAGTTTGCCGCCCCAAGTTTTCATTTGGGCGAAACCTTGGACGATGGCGAGCCACGAGCCGGTCATAGAAGTAATGTGCAGGCCGTCTTCGGTGTCGTTGTTGTAGTTGTCCAAGTCCAGGCGGGCGGTGCGCCGGTACATTTCCACGGCTTTTTCCTCTTTGCCCAGTTCGGCGGCGAGAATAGAGTGGATACACGGCGACAACGAGCTTTCATGCACGGTCATCGGTTCGTAGAAGTCGAAGTTGCGGCGTTTTTCGTCGATATTGAAACGGTCGCCGAAGAAATAGATGCCTTGCAATACGTCCGCCTGTTTGATAAAGGGCGAACGCAGGATTTTGTCCCACGACCATTTCTGGTTGAGCGGCAAATCGTCGGGCGAAAGCGCGGACACGGGGCGGATGTCTTTGTCGAGGAAGCCGTCGTGCTGCACGAATACGCCGAGTTCTTCGTCATGCGGACGGTACATATTCGCGCTGATGTCCGCCCATTTTTCCAACTCGGCGGCGCGCACGTTCAAATCCGGACGCGGGTATTTCGCCAAGGCTTCGCGGGTGTAGTCCAATACCCAAGCGGCAAGGGTGTTGGTGTACCAGTTGTTGTTGATGTTGTTTTCGTATTCGTTCGGGCCGGTTACGCCGTGAATCATGTATTTGCCGTTGCGTTTGGAGAAGTGGACGCGGTCCGCCCAGAAGCGGGACACTTCGACCAAGACTTCCAAGCCTTCTTTGGCAAGATAGCCCTCGTCGCCAGTGTAGTTGGTGTAGTTGTAGATGGCGTAAGGAATCGCGCCGTTGCGGTGGATTTCCTCGAAGGTGATTTCCCATTCGTTGTGGCACTCGATGCCTGTAAACGTTACCATCGGATAGAGTGCGCCCGCCAAGCCCTGTTCGCGCGCGTTGTGCTGCGCCTGCGGCAGTTGGTTGCGGCGGTATTGCAGCAGGTTGCGGGTAACTTCGGGTTCAGCCAGCGCGAGGTAGAGCGGCACGGCGTAGGCTTCGGTGTCCCAATAGGTCGCGCCGCCGTATTTTTCGCCGGTAAAGCCTTTCGGGCCGATGTTCAGTCGCGCGTCTTCGCCGTAGTAGGTGGAGAACAGTTGGAACAGGTTGAAGCGGATGCCTTGTTGCGCTTCGTCGCTGCCTTCGATGACCACGTCGGCGATTTCCCAACGGTGCAGCCAGCCTGCTTTGTGCGCGTCCAGCAAGGTTTCAAACGCAACGCCTGCGATTTTTTCCGACAAGGCGCGACCTGCGGCTTTCACTGCTTCCAAGCCCTGATAATCGCGGCTGGTGGTAACAATCACGCGTTTTTCAAAGGTTTCGGGCGTGCCGCCGACTTCGGCCTCGAAAGAATTGGAGACCTGCCAGTCGGTTTGGCTGCCGCCTAGGGCTTTGAAGCTGCCGGCGAAGGTTTGCTCGGCGTTGACGATGAATTGTTCCACGCCGAAGGGGTTGGCGACGGTTTGGGTGGCAATGTAGGAGAGACCGTCTGAAACGCCTTTGTCCAATACCTGCCAGAATTTTTCTTCGTAGTTGGAGTCTTCGTTTTTCACGTCGGCATCGATGATGGAATCGATGCGGACTTGGTGGGTTTTACCGTCAACGGATACGGCTTCCCAGCGGATAACCGCCAGCTCTTTTTGCGCGACGGACAGGAATTTGCACACATCGAAACGCACGCCGAATACGGTGAACGAGCGGCGCAATACGCCGTGCCGCATATCGAGTTCGACGGCGAAGCCGGCAACGTCGTTTTTCGCCAAGTCCACCTCTTGCCCGTCGACAAAGATTTTGACTTTGCTGAAATTGAGCGCGTTGATGGCTTTGCCGAAATATTTGGGATAGCCGTTTTTCCACCAGCCGACGCGGGTTTTGTCGGGAAACCACACGCCGGCGATGTAGGTGCCCAAGTGGCTGTCGGCGGAGTAGGTTTCCTCAAAGCTGCCGCGCATACCCATATAGCCGTTGCCCAAGCTGGTCAGGCTCTCTTGCAGCCGTTTGTGTTCTTTTTCCAGTTTTGCCGAACGCAGCGTCCAAGGGCTGATTTCCATAATTCTTGTGTACATCGTAAAGCTCCTGTTTTGATGGTTTTATGGCAAACCGTTTGGAAATACGGTTTGCCTTATTGAATCGGATAAAGCGTCGGCAGAAGTCTCAGACGGTCTTTCTGCCGATAAATAAAAAGATTATGCGCCGCCGTGCGTTTCTTTAATCAGGAACACGGAAAACGCGCCCAGCAGCAGCACGAAGCCCGCCGCCAAAAACATATTGGCCTGCAAGCCGCCCAGCATCGGGAAAAGCACGAAACTCAACAGCGAAGCGACGATTTGCGGCATACAGATAGAGCCGTTAAACAGACCCAAGTAAGTGCCCATATGCTTGCCCGACAAGGCGTTGGTCACAATCGTCAGCGGATAAGTGATAATGCCCGCCCAAGCGATGCCGATTAAGGTATAAGACAACACCAGCGCGTATTGGTTGCCGATGAAGAAAACGGAGAAAAAGCCGAGCGCGCCCAAAGCCAAACAGCCGAAATAACCCGCCTTATGGTATTTATTCGGTACTTTTGCCAGAATAAACGAACAAATCACCGCCGCAACCGACTGCACCGCCGCCAAAACGCCGTACCAGTTGCCCGCCTCCTGATAACCTACGGAAGACGCATCAGTGGTGTGCCAGACGTTTTCCGCAATCGCGCCTGCCGAGTAAGTCCACATATATTGGAAGGCAAACCAGCAGAAAAACTGTACCAGAGTAACCGTCCAAAACGCTTTAGGTGCGGTTTTTAAGAGTTCGAACCAGTTGGCTTTTTCCTGATTCGCGGCGACATCGATGCCGTGGTAACGGGCATAGGTTTCCGGGTCGTATTCTTTGACTTTGAAGATTGTGAACGCACTGGTAATAATCAGTAATGCCGCGCCCACATAGAATGCTACGACCACGGTTTGTGGCACAACGCCTTTCTCGGCGGTGTTCGCCAAACCGATATACGCAAACACAAACGGCAGAATCGCCGCCACGACCGCGCCCGTATTCGCTAAGAAACTTTGAATCCCGTAGGCGTAGCTTTTCTGCTCCTCGTTGACCATATCGCCGACCATCATCTTAAACGGCTGCATCGCCATATTCGACGACACGTCCAACAGCGCAATCATCAGCGCGCCGAACGACAAGGCTGCCAGCGACGCATAGCCGAAACCGAAGCTGCCCGAGTTCGGCATCAAAATCATCACGATAACCGCAATCAGCGTGCCGTAAAGCAGATACGGCAGGCGGCGGCCGCCCAAGCGCGGCTTCCAAGTGCGGTCTGAGTAGTAGCCCACTATCGGCTGCACCAGCATCCCCGCCAGCGGCGGCAGGATGAAAAACCAGCCCAAATTGTGCGGGTCTGCGCCTAGCGTTTGAAAAATGCGGCTCATTTGCGAGCTTTGCAGGGTAAAGGCCGTCTGAACGCCGAGATAGCCGAAGCTCAACATCCAAATCGTGCTTTTTGCCAGCGCGGGCAAACCTTGTTTTGCTGTTTGAGGCGTATATTCCGACATAAGGTAAATCCTTTTTTGATTTGAAAAGTATAGTGGATTAAATTTAAACCAGTACGGCGTTGTCTCGCCTTAGCTCAAAGAGAACGATTCTCTAAGGTGCTGAAGCACCAAGTGAATCGGTTCCGTACTATCTGTACTGTCTGCGGCTTCGTCGCCTTGTCCTGATTTAAATTTAATCCACTATATTTGCTTTGGAAAATCCGAAATGGTTGCCGGTGCGGCGATCCCCTATCATTATTATTTTTTTTGTCTGTATAATTTCAAAGGGATAGGCGGATTTTATGAATCCTGCCCGATTTTGGCAATACCGGTTCGCGGATAAACTGGCTTAAATCAAATTATCGGTTAAAATGGCCGTCTGAAATTTGTTTGATGAAAACGAGAAAACTATGTCCCAACAATACGTCTATTCTATGCTGCGCGTAAGCAAGGTTGTGCCGCCGCAGAAAACCATCATTAAAGATATTTCCCTTTCTTTCTTCCCCGGCGCGAAAATCGGTTTGCTCGGTTTGAACGGCGCGGGCAAGTCCACCGTGCTGCGGATTATGGCGGGTGTGGATAAGGAATTTGAGGGCGAAGCCGTGCCGATGGGCGGCATTAAAATCGGCTACCTGCCGCAAGAGCCTGAGCTTGATCCAGAGAAAACCGTGCGTGAGGAAGTGGAAAGCGGTTTGGGCGAAGTGGCTGCCGCGCAGAAACGTTTGGAGGAAGTGTATGCCGAGTACGCTAATCCCGATGCGGATTTTGACGCGCTGGCAGAAGAACAGGGCCGCTTGGAAGCGATTATCGCGGCGGGTTCGTCCACGGGCGGCGGTGCGGAACACGAATTGGAAATCGCTGCCGACGCGCTGCGCCTGCCTGATTGGGATGCCAAAATCGGCAATCTGTCCGGCGGTGAAAAACGCCGTGTGGCTTTGTGCAAACTTTTGTTGAGTAAGCCCGATATGCTGCTGCTGGACGAGCCGACCAACCACTTGGATGCGGAATCGGTGGAATGGCTGGAGCAATTCTTGGTGCGTTTCCCCGGCACAGTCGTTGCGGTAACGCACGACCGCTACTTCCTCGACAACGCCGCCGAATGGATTTTGGAACTCGACCGCGGACACGGTATTCCGTGGAAAGGCAATTACTCGTCTTGGCTGGAGCAGAAAGAAAAACGCTTGGAAAACGAGGCAAAATCCGAAGCCGCGCGCGTGAAGGCGATGAAGCAGGAATTGGAATGGGTGCGCCAAAATGCCAAAGGCCGCCAAGCCAAGTCCAAAGCGCGTTTGGCTCGTTTTGAAGAAATGAGCAACTATGAATACCAAAAACGCAATGAAACGCAGGAAATCTTTATCCCTGTTGCCGAGCGTTTGGGTAATGAAGTGATTGAATTTGTGAATGTTTCCAAATCGTTTGGCGATAAAGTGCTGATTGACGGTTTGAGCTTCAAAGTACCTGCGGGCGCGATTGTCGGCATCATCGGCCCGAACGGCGCGGGTAAATCGACACTGTTCAAAATGATTTCGGGCAAAGAGCAGCCTGATTCCGGCGAGGTGAAAATCGGACAAACCGTGAAAATGAGCTTGATTGACCAAAGCCGCGAAGGTTTGCAAAACGACAAAACCGTGTTCGACAACATTGCCGAAGGCCGCGACATTTTGCAGGTCGGGCAGTTTGAAATTCCCGCCCGCCAATATTTGGGACGCTTCAACTTCAAAGGCAGCGACCAAAGCAAAATCGCGGGGCAGCTTTCCGGCGGCGAACGCGGACGTTTGCACTTGGCAAAAACCTTGTTGGGCGGCGGCAATGTATTGCTGCTGGACGAACCGTCCAACGACCTCGACGTAGAAACCCTGCGCGCGCTGGAAGACGCGTTGCTGGAATTTGCCGGCAGCGTGATGGTGATTTCGCACGACCGTTGGTTCCTCGACCGTATTGCTACGCATATCTTGGCTTGCGAAGGCGACTCCAAATGGGTGTTCTTCGACGGCAACTATCAGGAATACGAAGCCGACAAGAAACGCCGTTTGGGTGAAGAAGGCGCGAAACCGAAACGCATCAAATACAAACCGGTAACGCGTTAACCCACGAAGCAATGCCGTCTGAAAGGCTTTCAGACGGCATTTTTACAAGGCAGCACCGTTTAAAACAGCATCGCAATCCTCAAGACAATCAAGGTCATCACCGCAGCCGCCATATCATCCGCCATAATCCCCAAGCCGCCGTGCAGGTTTTTGTCAAACCAGCCGACGGGGAGCGGTTTGAGCGCGTCAAACAGACGGAATAGGACGAACGCCGCCAGCCACCACGCCCATTTAAACGGAACGAAAGCCAGCACAAACATCATCGCGACGATTTCATCCCACACGATGCCGCCGTGGTCGGATACTCCGCTTTCCTTTTCCGCACACGCGCAAATGCGTATGCCCCAAACAAACAGCACGGCGCACAACAATGCCAGCAGCCATCCGTCCACACCCGCCAATATCAGCACAAATGCCAAAGGCAGTGCCGCCAAAGTACCGAATGTTCCCGGCGCAAACGGAGCCAGCCCGCTGCCGAAACCGAAAGCCAAAAAACGCAAGGGACGCTGCCGCAGCCACGCCCAATCAGGTTTAAAATCAGCCAAAATGATCGAATCCTAAAGAATGTAGTTCCAATTCCCTGCCGCCGGCATCTAAAACCTTCAGACGGCATCCTCCGTTGATTTTGCCGATGCGCGTTACCGGCACGCCGCACCGTTCCGCCGCATCAAGCACGCGGCTGCGGCAACTTTCCGATGCGGTAAAAACCAGCTCGTAATCATCACCTCCCGCCAAAGTATAAGACAGCCATTGCGCTCGGGGCAAAATATCTTTCAATACAGATAAAGACGGCAACGAATCGGCCCAAATTTCCGCCCCCACGCCGGAAGCGGTCAGGATATGCCCCAAATCTTGCGCGAGGCCGTCTGAAACATCCTGCGCCGCCCTGGCAAACGGCAACAGCGCAAGCCCCAGCCCAACCCTTGGCTCGGGGCGGAGTAGCTTTTGTTCGCATTCGGCAAACACATCATCCGGCAACACACACCGTTTCAGACGGCAGTTCAAAGCCGCCGCCGCCATACCGACACGCCCCGACGCCCAAATATCGTCGCCCGCAACCGCCGCATCACGCCGCAATGCCCTCCCCTTCGGCAATTCGCCGATAATGGTTACATTGAACGCCATATCGCCCTTGGTCGTATCGCCGCCGATTAACGTTACGCCAAACTTTTTTGCCAAATCAAAAAAGCTGCCGCAAAACCGTTTCAGCCATACCTCATCCAATTCGGGCAACGCCGCACTCAGCAGCACCCAACGCGGTATCGCACCCATTGCCGCCATATCCGAAATATTGACGGCTAAAACCTTCCAAGCCAAGTCTTCAGGTTTGACATCTGCAAAAAAATGCCTATCCTTCAAAAGCATATCCGCACTGAAACACAAATCGAAACCCTCGCGCGGGCGGACAATCGCCGCATCGTCGCCTATGCCCAATACGACATCCTTATCCGTGCCTGTTTGCAAATACCGTTTGATGAAGTCAAATTCTTTCATATCCCAAAATATCCGGCGAGTAAAGCCAATTTATAGTGGATTAAATTTAAATCAGGACAAGGCGACGAAGCCGCAGACAGTACAAATAGTACGGCAAGGCGAGGCAACGATGTACTGGTTTAAATTTAATCCACTATAAATCATAGCAAGGCAGCAAAGGCCGTACAAACAATAAAAGCGGCTTATCCGGTGTTTCAGCGTATTTCAAGCCGCACCGCCTTTACCATACCGTACCCGTATGCACCGACCACCCTGTTTCAACACGCAAACCACATATAAAGCACCGCACTGCGCGCCGCCCCGAATGCAATCCGCCACCGATTAGGTTCAATTTCCGCAAGCGGCTGATTTCCAAGCAAAAAGGAATGGGGATAAAACCATATCCGGCATACAGTGCCGCACACATCGGGCACGATTCCATCCCTTTCACAATGAGGGGAAGGTGTGAATTTATATGAATTATCCCTTTTGCTATGGGCAAACCCGCATCCTACCGCCTTAAAATCAGAGTTTCAACCGACAGGGAGCTGCAATGGGACACAAACCTGAACCTGAACCCAAACCTGAATCTGCCCCGATTCTGACAATAACTGTTTCAGAAAACCATCCAAAAAAAACCCCGCAAAAGCGGGGTTTTTTCACATCATCAATGCCGGCCGGCGTTAAACGGACACTGCAACAGCATCCGGTATAAAATCCGCCAACCTCATACATAGGCAGGATATTGCCCCGCCTTAGTGTTAGTGATGATTGTGTGCAGGCTCAACCTGACGGGTTACGATGCTGCGGATTTTCACATCCACACGGCGGTCAGGTTCGATACACGCAATCAGAGCCTCGCGTTTTTTGGCTTTAGAGGCTTTCGCACCCAGTTTGGCAACTTCGGCTTCACAAACTTGGGTCATTTGCGCTTGAGACTCGCCCAGACCGGCGGCAGAAGTTTTGGAAGCAGGTACGCCGTTGCTGACCAAGTAGTTTGCCACTACGTTGGCACGGCGTTCGGACAGAGCCTGATTGTATTTTTCAGAACCCATAAAGTCGGTATGGCCTTCGACGCGGACAGATTGGACATTAGTTTGGGCAAGGCGTTGCGCCAATACTTTCAGGTTGTCTTGGGCTTCGGCACGCAATGAATCTTTATCGAAACCGAACAGGGTTTTGGCAGACAGGGAAACGGTTTCGTCAACATATTGCGGAGCCTGTTCCACGACGGCGGCAGGCTCGGGGGCGGCAACCGCGTCGCCGCATTCTGCGCGGCCTTGGCTTGCTTTATCGAAGTAGGCGTTTTTCCAGCATTCGCCATAGTTGTTGCGTACGATTTCGTGCGACTGACCGCTTACGGTGTAACCCTGAACGGACGCTTCGCCCGCAACAGCGGTGCCGGAAGCAAGCAATGCAACGAATAATGCGCTTAATTTCAGCTGTTTGGTCATTTTATTCCCTCATTAAATTTGTACAGCAGATACAGGAGAAGCTGCTGAATTGCCAACATACGGGCCGCTGTAAAACTTGGCGGCAAATCGGATATTTCAGTCTCCACTATAAAGAAACCCGGGGCGGACTGTCAATACTCAACGCCTGAAAACAAGTATGGGACGGTCTGCGTCCCGATGCCCGGACAGGTTGAAAAATTAATTTTACTTCATTATGTTAGAGATTATGTTAGGGGGATTGCCGCCGTATCGCGCCCCTGCCGTTGCACAAAAACAACAAACTTGCCGGCAACGCCGCGTACCTTAGCGGCAAGAAAATGTGGTAGATTGCAAACGATATGCAGCCACCGATACAGAATATATACCGGACCGATATGAAATTACAGCAATTGAAATACGCCTTGGAAGTTTACCGGCACAACCTGAATGTTTCCGAAGCAGCCGAAGCCTTGTTTACCTCGCAACCGGGCATTTCCAAACAAATCAAGTTATTGGAAGAGGAAATCGGCATTCGGATTTTTATCCGCAGCGGCAAGCGCGTGGTTTCCGTCTCGCAGCCGGGCAAGGCGGTTTTGGATATTGCGGAGCGTATTTTGCGCGATGTGCAGAACATTAAAAACATCGGCAGCGAGTTTACGGGGCATGACAGCGGTTCGCTGACGGTTGCCACGACGCATACGCAGGCGCGTTATGCCCTGCCCCTGATTGTTGCCGATTTCGTGAAACGCTACCCGAAGGTCAATCTGACCATCAAACAGGGAAGCCCGTCCGCCATTGTGCGGATGACTGCTTCGGGCGAGGCGGATTTGGCGATTGTCACGGAACGGATAGACGACGGGCCGGAACTGGCGGGGCTTCCCTGTTATGAGTGGACGCACGCGGTTATCGTACCGGGCGATCATCCGCTGCTCGAGTGCAGAAACCCCCTCCGCATTGAAGATTTGGCAAGGTTTCCGCTGGTTACTTATGAGTTTGCATTCAATGCGGGCAGCAGCATCGCACGGGCATTCGCCAAAGCCCGTTTGGAACGGCCCGATGTCGCGTTGGCGGCGGCGGATACGGACGTATTAAAGACTTATGTGCGTTTGGGGCTGGGGGTGGGCCTGATGGCGAAGATGGCTTACAACCCGGATACGGACGGCGATTTGCAGCTTGTGGATGCCGCGCATTTGTTCGAACCTTCCCCGACTTGGATTGCCTTACGCAGCGACACTTATTTGCGCGGATATGCCTACGACTTTATCCAAGCGTTTGCGCCGCATTTGACGCGCGAGAAGGTGGATAGGATTTTGTACACCCCCGTCGGAGAAGATTTCTCGATTTAGCGTCCTGCCTTCAGACGGCATATTTTGCGGGCGAAGACGGACACCCGTGCCGTCTGAAAGTGTTTTTCGGGGAAATGCCCGCCCGTATGCCGCCTGCCGGACGGCGGCGCATCAAATGGCGTGCGAACAGCCGGACACCATTTTCTTCAGCGCCTGCAGGTTGAGGATTTTGATGTGTTTGTGTTCGACGGAAATCAGCCCTTCCTGATGGAATTTGGACAATGTGCGGCTGACGGTTTCGAGTTTCAGGCCGATATAGCTGCCGATTTCTTCGCGCGACATACGCAGGATGAAATCGTTGGCGGCAAAACCGCGCGAATAAAGGCGTTGGGAAAGGTTTAACAGAAAGGCGGCAATCCGCTCTTCGGCACGCATATTGCCCAAAAGCAGCATTACCCCCTGGTCGCGCACGATTTCGCGGCTCATCATACGGAAAAAGTGGGTACGCAGGCTGGGGATATTCTGACCGAGTTCTTCGATATGGGTAAACGGCAGCTCGCATACCTCGCTGTCTTCCAAGGCGACCGCGTCGCAACTGTGCACGTGGGAACAGATGCCGTCCATACCGATGAGTTCGCCCGACATAAAGAAACCCGTTACCTGATCGCGTCCGTCCTGACTGGCGACGGTTGTTTTGAAGAAACCCGAACGGATGGCAAAGAGCGAGGTAAAGGCTTCGCCGGCACGGAACAGGTATTCGCCTTTTTTCAGGCGGCGGCTTTGGCGGATGACGGCATCGAGTTGGCTGAACTCGTTGGGCAGCAGCCCGACAGGCAGGCAGAGTTCCCTCAGGGAACAGGAAGAACACAGCGTTTTCATCTGATGTGTAGTATTATGCGGAGCCATACCGTACCTTTTTGTGCGTTTTGCCCCATCCCGATTGTGTATTTGTTGACACATATCAAGACAGGTTTATCATACGGCGGCATTTTACCAAACTATCCAAAATTTGACGAACATCATAAAATCGAACACGCACCATGAAAATTATACAGATACAGAACAATCACAATACCCGTCCCGAGTTTGACCGCGAGCTGATTGCCGGCCTCCCGTCCAGCGGCCCGCGCTACACCTCCTACCCTACCGCAGACCGTTTCCACGGCGGTTTCCGCGAAAAGGAATATCTTGAAGCCCTGCATTCGCGCGGCGCGGATGCGTCAAACAAACCGCTTTCCCTTTACATCCACATCCCCTTTTGCAATACCATCTGCTACTACTGCGGCTGCAACAAAATCATTACCAAAGACAAGGGCCGCGCCGATGCCTATATCGAATATCTTGAAAAAGAAATGAAGCTGCTTGCCCCGCATTTGGGCGGGCGGCACCAGCTTGCCCAACTGCACTTCGGCGGCGGCACGCCGACTTTTTTGAGCGACAATCAGTTGGAACGCGTCTTTGAGATGATACGGAAATATTTCCAACTGATTCCGGACGGGGAATACTCCATCGAAATCGACCCGCGCAAAGTCAGCCGGGAAACCGTCCTCAAACTGGGCAAACTCGGCTTCAACCGTATGAGTGTGGGCATTCAGGATTTCGACCCCAAAGTGCAGGCGGCGGTCAACCGCATCCAAAGTTACGAAGAAACCAAAGAAGTCATCGATGCCGCCCGTGAGGCAGGGTTCAAATCCGTCAGCGTCGATTTGATTTACGGCCTGCCGTATCAGACTTCCGAAAGCATCAAAACCACCATCGATACTGTTTTGTCGCTCGATCCCGACCGGCTCGCCCTTTATCACTACGCCCACCTGCCGCATGTTTTCAAACCGCAACGACGCATCGATACCGCCGCCGTTCCCGGCAGCGAGGAAAAACTCGATATGCTGCAATACTGCGTCCAAACCCTGACCGAACGCGGCTACGTCTTCATCGGTATGGATCATTTTGCCAAGCCGGACGACGAATTGTCTGTCGCCCTCGAAAAAGGATTGCTGCAACGCAATTTCCAAGGTTATTCGACCTATGCGGATTGCGACCTGGTTGCCATCGGCGTGTCGTCCATCGGTAAAATCGGCAATACCTACTCCCAAAACGAACGCGACATCGATGCCTACTATGCCGCTATCGACGAAGGCAGACTGCCCGTTATGCGCGGTTATCAGCTCAATCAGGACGATATCCTGCGCCGCAATATTATTCAGGATTTGATGTGCCGTTTCGCGCTCGACTACCGTGTTTACGAAGACATATCCGGCACTCCGTTCGACCGTTACTTCAAAGACGAACTCGCCGATTTGGAAAAACTTGCAGATTTGGGACTCGTCAGCCTGAACAAGCAGGGGCTGACCGTTACCCCGAAGGGTCGCTTCCTCATCCGCAACATCGCTATGGTGTTCGACTACCACTTGCGCCACAAGAAAACCAAGGCGAAATATTCGCAAACGGTGTGACCGGTTTTCAACGTACCAATGCCGTCTGAAAGGCTTTTTCAGACGGCATTTTGCTGTCGGCAGGATAAGTGTTTTCAAGAACAGGCGGCGGCATATCATAACGTTCCGCACCTTTGTATCCGACCGTTCCGAAACCAAGATACCAAACGGCATATCCCGACAGAACAGATTGTGCATAAGGCACAAGCCCGTACATTCCATCAACAAAATGCCGTCTGAACACGGGTTCAGACGGCATCAGTATTTCACAATCAGAACACTGCCTGCAAAACCAAATAACCGGCAACCGACAATACGGCGGCGGCAGGCAGGGTAATAACCCACGCCAGACCGATGGGCTTCATCAGTTTCCAGTTGGCATTGCGGTTGACCAAACCGATGCCGAGTACCGCGCCGACCAAGATGTGCGTACTGGACACGGGCAGCCCCATCAGCGACGCGCCCATCACGACGGAGGCGGCGGACAGTTCGGCAGTAAATCCCGAAGCAGGATGCATTTCGGCCAAACTCGTACCGACGGTTTTAATCACCTCTTTACCGACAAACCACAAACCGACAATCAGCGCGATGCCGAAAGTCAGCATCGCAATCGGAGGAACGGCGCTTTGCGCGGCAACGCTGTTGGTACGCAAAACATCCATAATCGCGGCAAACGGGCCGATGGCGTTGGCGATATCGTTCGCACCGTGGCTGAATGCGAAGCCGCAGGCGGTAAAGACCTGCATCCAAGAAAACATCTGAAAGGTCGATTTGCCCAAATCTTTACGCTTGAGGCTTTTGGCAAAAACAAACGTCCCCATCCACACCGCCGCGCCTATCATAAAGATGGTCAGGAAGCTGTTGACGTTGCTCATCCCCAGATGCAGGTTTTTCAAGCCCTTGAAAATCAGCATAGCGGAAATCATCATCGCGCCGAACGAAGCGATAAAGGGAACCCAGGAATGCAACGCCTTGTAAGAATCGACATTGTCTTTGCGGTTGTCGAACACATACAGCCCGCGATAATACTCGGATTGCAGCTCTTGCGGATCGAATTCCGGCTCGTCGTAAATTTGCGCGTCGTGCGCCATTTTGGTGGCATATTCGATTTTTTCCGCTTCGGACAAACCCTCGAAAAACAGGCGGTGCTGTTCTTTATACGCCTTTTTTTCCTGCTTGATGCCTTTGAGCGTGCCTTCCGCCCAAGCATTGTAATCTAAGACATTTTTCTTGACGCGGGAAAACAGGAAATAGGAAACCGCGCCGCCCAAAACGGGCGACAACACCCAAGACATTCCGATTTCGCCCAGCTTGCCCCACCGTATCAACGCCACCCCGTCGGCATTATGCGTAAACGCCATACACAACGCACTGCCGACGATGCCGCCGATAATCGCGTGCGTCGTCGAAACCGGCAGACCTTTGCGGGACGCGAACAACAGCCACAATGCCGCCGCCAAAAGTGCGGACATCATAATAAACACAAACTGCATAGGCTCAAGATTCATACCGTTCAGATCGACGATGCCTTTGCGTATGGTATCGGTTACCTCGCCGCCCGCGATGACCGCGCCGCTGACCTCAAACACCGCCGCAATCAGCAAGGCCTGCGGGATGGTCAGCGTGCCGGAACCGACGCTGGTACCGAAAGAGTTGGCAATATCGTTGCCGCCGACGTTGAACGCCATAAACACGCCGAACATGGTGGCGATGATGAAAAGCACGCTGTTCGTGTAGTGGGTGTAACCCAAACCCCAATAGATAAAATAGCCGACTATGCCTACCAGCATGGCGGCAAAGACGGCGTTAATCAGTTTCAAGTTCGCACTCATTTGAGTTTGAGCCATGGAAGATTCCTTAGTGGATACAGAAAGGGTTTTCGCGGATATTGTAACCTTTTGCAATCCGTCTTGAAACATTTATTTACACTGCGGCGGCAAATCGGTATACGAGCGTCAATACACGTTAAAATGGCGTTTTACACTGGTTCGGGAGTGATGATGGAAACTCAGCTTTACATCGGCATCATGTCGGGAACAAGCATGGACGGGGCGGATGCCGTACTGATACGGATGGACGGCGGCAAATGGCTGGGCGCGGAAGGGCACGCCTTTACCCCCTACCCTGACCGGTTGCGCCGCAAATTGCTGGATTTGCAGGACACAGGCGCAGACGAACTGCACCGCAGCAGGATGTTGTCGCAAGAACTCAGCCGCCTGTACGCGCAAACCGTCGCCGAACTGCTGTGCAGTCAAAACCTCGCACTGTGCGACATTACCGCCCTCGGCTGCCACGGGCAAACCGTCCGACACGCGCCGGAACACGGTTACAGCGTACAGCTTGCCGATTTGCCGCTGCTGGCGGAACTGACGCGGATTTTTACCGTCGGCGACTTCCGCAGCCGCGACCTTGCCGCCGGCGGACAAGGCGCGCCGCTCGTCCCCGCCTTTCACGAAGCCCTGTTCCGCGACGACAAAGAAACACGCGCGGTGCTGAACATCGGCGGGATTGCCAACATCAGCGTACTCCCGCCCGACGCACCCGCCTTCGGCTTCGACACAGGGCCTGGCAATATGCTGATGGACGCATGGACGCAGGCACACTGGCAGCTGCCTTACGACAAAAACGGTGCAAAGGCGGCACAAGGCAACATATTGCCGCACCTGCTCGACAGGCTGCTCGCCCACCCGTATTTCGCACAACCCCACCCCAAAAGCACGGGGCGCGAACTGTTTGCCCTAAATTGGCTCGAAACCTACCTTGGCGGCGGTGAAAACCGATACGACGTATTGCGGACGCTTTCCCGTTTTACCGCGCAAACCGTTTGCGACGCCGTCTCACACGCAGCGGCAGATGCCCGTCAAATGTATATTTGCGGCGGCGGCATCCGCAATCCTGTTTTAATGGCGGATTTGGCAGACTGTTTCGGCACACACGTTTCCCTGCACAGCACCGCCGAACTGAACCTCGATCCGCAATGGGTGGAAGCCGCCGCATTTGCGTGGTTGGCGGCGTGTTGGGTCAACCGCATCCCCGATAGTCCGCACAAAGCAACCGGCGCGGCAAAACCGTGTATTCTGGGCGCGGGATATTATTATTGAGCGCAAATGCCGTCTGAAAGACCGTTCCGCCGTTCAGACGGCATTTTTGATACAAAGCAGGTAACTAAAAGGAACGTTTGACGGCAAAGAAGAAACTAAAATAAAGGATTACACTTGGCATCATCAAGATACCGGATGTATCGGCTGGAAAGCGATGAACACAAGAAGATAATTATGTGGAAAATTTATAAAGAAAATAGCACCGACTTAAATTTTGCCCTAGGCAGTATATATTGCCAAGCAATCAATATTACCGAATTTAAAATGTGGGTCGAAAAAATCATAAGGGAAATGGATTTAGATGAAATTCCAAATTATTTTTTTGATTTAACAGATCTTCAATCACTATTCCATCTAATTGATATTATAGGATTTGTTCCCGAAAATAACTTATCAAAAAATCAGGATAATGCATTAACAGGCATTGCCTTCTTAAGGGGGATAGATGTCTATGACCCTCCCGTTTCAAAAGAAAAAGCATTAAAAGCCTTAAAGAAACATCCTGAAATTTATCAGAAGTTTCGACATTTCTTTCCGTTTGTAGAGCTGCCCCCGCTTTAAACAGTCAAAATGCCGTCTGAAAGACCGTTCCGCCGTTCAGACGGCATTTCCGCCCCTTTTGTTTACAAAATCTTAAAATCCCTTTACACTCAAAATCCGTTCAACATCAAACAAACCCCGCTATGAAAATCCTGCTCCTCCTCATCCCTCTCGTCCTCGCCGCCTGCGGCACACTGACCGGTATTCCCGCCCACGGCGGCGGCAAACGCTTTGCCGTCGAACAAGAACTCGTCGCCGCATCGTCCCGCGCCGCCGTCAAAGAAATGGATTTGTCCGCCCTGAAAGGACGCAAAGCCGCCCTTTACGTCTCCGTTATGGGCGACCAAGGTTCGGGCAACATAAGCGGCGGACGCTACTCTATCGACGCACTGATACGCGGCGGCTACCACAACAACCCCGACAGCAGCACCCAATACAGCTACCCCGCCTACGACACTACCGCCACCACCAAATCCGACGCGCTCTCCAGCGTAACCACTTCCACATCGGTCTTAAACGCCCCCGCCGCCGCCCTGACGAAAAACAACGGGCGCAAAGGCGAACGCTCCGCCGGACTGTCCGTCAACGGTACGGGCGACTACCGCAACGAAACCCTGCTTGCCAATCCCCGCGACGTTTCCTTCCTGACCAACCTCATTCAAACCGTCTTCTACCTGCGCGGCATCGAGGTCGTACCGCCCGAATACGCCGACACCGACGTATTCGTAACCGTCGACGTATTCGGCACCGTCCGCAGCCGTACCGAACTGCACCTCTACAACGCCGAAACCCTTAAAGCCCAAACCAAGCTCGAATATTTCGCCGTCGACCGCGACAGCCGGAAACTGCTGATTGCCCCTAAAACCGCCGCCTACGAATCCCAATACCAAGAACAATACGCCCTCTGGATGGGACCTTACAGCGTCGGCAAAACCGTCAAAGCCTCAGACGGCCTGATGGTCGATTTCTCCGACATCACCCCCTACGGCGACACGACCGCCCAAAACCGTCCCGACTTCAAACAAAACAACGGTAAAAACCCCGATGTCGGTAACGAAGTCATCCGCCGCCGCAAAGGAGGATAAACCGTGAAACCGCTGCGCAGACTGACAAACCTCCTTGCCGCCTGCGCCGTAGCGGCGGCCGCACTCATACAGCCCGCCCTCGCCGCAGAATTGGCGCAAGACCCGTTCATTACCGATAACGCCCAACGGCAGCACTACGAACCCGGAGGCAAATACCACCTCTTCGGCGACCCGCGCGGCAGCGTCTCCGACCGCACCGGCAAAATCAATATCATCCAAGACTATACCCACCGGATGGGCAACCTGCTCATCCAACAGGCGGCAATCCAAGGCAATCTTGGTTACACCGTCCGCTTTTCAGGACACGGATACGAAGAACACGCCCCCTTCGACAACCACGCCGCCGACAGCGCAAGCGAAGAACAAGGCAACGTTGACGACGGCTTTACCGTATACCGGCTCAACTGGGAAGGACACGAACACCATCCCGCCGATGCCTACGACGGGCCCAAAGGCAGCGACTATCCCGACCCCACGGGCGCAAGGGACGAATACACCTATCACGTCAACGGCACAGCCCGCAGTATCAAACTCAATCCGACCGACACCCGCAGCATCCGGCAACGCCTGTCCGACAACTACAACAATCTCGGCAGCAATTTCTCCGACCGCGCCGATGAAGCCAACAAAAAAATGTTCGAGCACAATGCCAAGCTCGACCGCTGGGGCAACAGCATGGAGTTTGTCAACGGTATTGCCGCCGGAGCGCTCAACCCCTTTATCAGCGCGGGCGAAGCCTTGGGCATAGGCGACATACTGTACGGAACGCGCTATGCCATAGACAAAGCCGCGATGCGCAACATCGCCCCCTTGCCCGCCGAGGGCAAATTCGCCGTCATCGGCGGCTTGGGCAGCGTGGCGGGCTTTGAAAAGAATACGCGCGAAGCCGTTGACCGGTGGATACAGGAAAACCCCAATGCCGCCGAAACCGTCGAAGCCGTCTTCAACGTTGCCGCCGCCGCCAAAGCCGCGAAGTTGGCAAAGGCGGCAAAACCGGGGAAAGCTGCGGTTAGCGGGGATTTTGCTGATTCTTATAAAAAGAAATTGGCTTTGTCTGATAGTGCGAGACAGTTATATCAAAATGCAAAGTATAGAGAAGCTCTAGATATACATTATGAAGATTTAATTAGAAGAAAAACTGGTGGTTCATCAAAATTTATTAACGGTAGAGAAATTGACGCTGTCACGAATGATGCTTTAATACAAGCCAAAAGAACAATTTCAGCAATAGATAAACCTAAAAATTTCTTAAATCAAAAAAATAGAAAGCAAATTAAAGCAACCATCGAAGCAGCAAACCAACAGGGAAAACGTGCAGAATTTTGGTTTAAATACGGTGTTCATTCACAAGTTAAGTCATATATTGAATCAAAAGGCGGCATTGTTAAAACAGGTTTAGGAGATTAAACATGGCATCATATGTTTCCATAAAAGGATGGATTGAATGCTCTGACGATGATATAAAAATCATCCAAGAAAACATTAATAATTTTTGGAATAATTGTCCCTTTAATATCGAAGAGAAAGAATCTGCAAAAATATATAAAAGCGGGTGGGTTTTCCCGACAAATAGTTTTAATTGGAGCAGCTATATTTTTTTTGGTGCATGCGTAAAATCTTATTTCATGATTTATTTTGAAAAATGTATTAAAACAATAATGGAATTGGATATTGAAATATCAGGTTTTTTTGAATTAGAT
Source organism: Neisseria lactamica (assembly GCF_901482445.1). Taxonomy (NCBI): domain Bacteria; kingdom Pseudomonadati; phylum Pseudomonadota; class Betaproteobacteria; order Neisseriales; family Neisseriaceae; genus Neisseria; species Neisseria lactamica. The sequence goes on from NZ_LR590477.1 coordinate 1,323,742, forward strand.
TATTATGAAGATGGTTATAAAGTAAATTGGAAAATAAATAATGGCAATTTAATACAAACAACTGATTAAATGGACAAATATAAGTTAGATTGGACACCTAAACCTAGAAATTGCCTGAAACTCAATTTGGTTTTCAGACAACCTTTTCCCGTATCGGCAGACTATGAATTTACAGCTATCGGGAAATTGAGGATAGAGAAAATTCCATACGCTAAGCCGTTGACCGGTGGATACGGGAAAATCCCAATGCCGCCGAAACCATCGAAGCCCTGGCCAACGTCCTGCCGTTTGCCAAAGTCAAAAACCTGACAAAGGCGGCAAAAGTAGCCAAAGCCGCGAAGTTGGCAAAGGCGGCAAAACCGGGGAAGGCGAAGGTCAGCGGGGATTTTGCTGTTGCCACACAAGCCAAATACAAGCAATATGGGGATGCGCATTCTGCCAATGCCCAATCGGCATTAGCTAAGAAATTGTCAGGTTTGGAAGATGCTCAAAATAGTGCGTCTAGGACAAAAACTTTACCTGATGGGAGAATCAGGTATTATGAAGCTGAGCGATTTGCTAGAACCGAGGGAAGAACGAGGGGTAATAGCTTTGTTACAGAATATAATCCTAAAACAGGCAGTACCCGACAATGGACGGAAAATTATGACCATAGCGGGAACGTAACTATGGTTCATCCTAAATCAATTAACGGACAAAGTGTAACCTCTCAGCATTATCCACCAACAAAACAGGAATTAGATTCATGGAAAAAATAACTCAACAATACGCATATTCTGAACTGCTCAGATTGTTCAATCAAAACGCTTCGGATGAAAAAATTGCGAATCTTGCTTTTGATTTTCTGTATGCTTGGTCAAAAGATAATTCTCCAGAATCGCGTAATATAATCTATGATTTAGCACTTATCGGTGAACCGGGTATGGAACTGACCCGTAATGACATAAAAGAATTGATTGACAGTTTAGTTGAGTAAGTATAGGTTAGGCTGAAAATCCCACAATCAAAAGGTCGTCTGAAACTGCTTTTAATTTCCAAACGACCTTTCCTTCATTTGAAACAGGATATTGAGAACTAAGTTCTTCAAAAATCCTACACCTGCTCCTTCCACGGCAGCACCTTGGTCAAAACGGCAGACGGCTACAAAGCTATTGCCCGTATCTAGGTCGGAGACCGCGTCTTTGCCAAGGACGAGGCAAGCGGGGAAACAGGATACAAACCCGTTACCGCCCAATACGGCAATCCGTATCGGGAAACCGTTTACATTGAAGTTTCAGACGGCATCGGCAACAGCCAAACCCTGATTTCCAACCGCATCCATCCGTTTTATTCGGACGGCAAATGGATTAAGGCGGAAGACTTAAAGGCGGGAATCAGGCTGTTATCCGAAAGCGGTGCAGAGCAGGCCGTTCAAAGCGTTACCGTTAAACCAAAACCGCTCAAAGCCTACAATCTGACCGTTGCCGACTGGCATACTTACTTCGTCAAGGGCAATCAGGCGGAGACGGAAGGGGTTTGGGTTCATAATTCTTGTCCGCCCAAAAGAACAGGAAGCTCCAAGAATGAAAAACATGGAGACGGCGGTCGAAGTCAAATATCAGCGGAATCAAAAATTACTGAATTAACAAATAAAATTATTCCCGGAATGTCCAAAAATGAACGCTTAAAGATTAAGCAAAAAATCAAAAATATTGCCAAAAATGCCAATCGAAAAACAAAAGGAGAAGAGCATGGTCGACGCGGTCGTTAAAACTCCCGAATTTTTACCTTTTACTTCTGTAGGAATATTCCGTTTTGGTGCGGATATAACACAGTACAAAAACATACTGGAAACTTTTATGTATGAACCTCCTGATGAGTTTGGAACAGAATATTATGAATCTCCCGACTCAAATTTACTCATTTCCGTCAAAAAAAACAAAATTATTTCGATATTTTGTTATCAGGAGCTATATTTTATGGGCGTTAATATAATAGGTCTGAATTTTGAAGATTTTAAACAGCTTTTCCATCACCCTAAATCATACGGTGTTGATAAATATTATTTATCAAATGAATCTTATCCGACATATGTCTATGAGTTTGATGAAATAGGAGTACAAGCTTGGGAAGCAAAAGGGAAAATTGTTACTATCATTGCCGGGGGCAAAGACAATTATTCGACAGAACCTTACTACGATGAATAACATTACAGAAAAGAAACAAGAAACGGTACATTTGATAAAAACCTAAATCGTATTGGAGATTAATTATTATGTGTGAGTTCAAGGATTTTAGAAGAAACATCCCTTGTTTTGAAGAGTATGACGAAAATTCATTTATTGGCAAATGGTATGATGACGGGGTGTGGGATGATGAAGAATATTGGAAGTTGGAGAATGATTTAATCGAGGTTAGGAGAAAATATCCTTATCCGATGGATATACCAAGGGATATTGTGATTGGAATCGGTACCATTATTGATTTTTTAATGGTTCCAAATTGGGAGCTTTTTGAAATTAAAGCTTCCCCTTGGTTGCCTGATAGTGTGGGAATTCATGAACGTTATGAAAGATTCACAACGATGCTCCGTTATATTTTTACCGAGATAGACATAGTCAACGTGCGATTTGATTATTACAACAAAAAATAGCAAAACCCGGCAATCAAAGCTCGTCTGATATAATCGATATATCCTTTTAAACGAAAAATGAATATGTTTAAAAAATTCAAACCGGTATTGTTGTCATTTTTTGCACTTGTATTTGCCTTTTGGCTGGGGACGGGTATTGCCTATGAGATTAATCCGCGTTGGTTTTTGAGCGATACGGCAACTGAAATACCTGAAAATCCGAATGCTTTTGTGGCGAAACTTGCCCGCCTGTTCCGAAATGCCGACAGGGCGGTTGTCATCGTGAAGGAATCGATGAGGACGGAGGAAAGTCTTGCCGAAACTGCGGATGACGGTCCGTTGCAGTCGGAGAAGGATTATCTTGCGCTCGCTATCCGGCTCAGTCGTTTGAAAGAAAAGGCGAAATGGTTTCACGTAACGGAGCAGGAACATGGGGAAGAGGTCTGGCTGGATTACTATATCGGCGAGGGCGGTTTGGTTGCGGTTTCGCTTTTGCAACGCTCGCCGGAAGCGTTTGTTAATGCCGAATATCTGTATCGGAACGATCGTCCGTTTTCTGTAAATGTGTACGGCGGAACGGTTCACGGGGAAAATTATGAAACGACAGGAGAATATCGGGTTATTTGGCAACCGGACGGTTCGGTATTTGATGCGGCGGGGCGCGGGAAAATCGGGGAGGATGTTTATGAGCATTGCCTCGGGTGTTATCAGATGGCCCGGGTATATTTGGCGAAATACCGGGATGTCGCGAATGACGAGCAGAAGGTTTGGGACTTCCGCGAAGAGAGCAACCGGATTGCATCGGACTCGCGCGATTCTGTGTTTTATCAGAATATGCGGGAATTGATGCCCCGGGGGATGAAGGCAAACAGTCTTGTGGTCGGCTATGATGCGGACGGTCTGCCGCAGAAAGTCTATTGGAGTTTCGACAATGGGAAAAAACGCCAGAGTTTCGAATATTATTTGAAAAACGGAAATCTTTTTATTGCACAATCTTCGACGGTAGCATTGAAAGCGGATGGCGTAACGGCGGATATACAGACCTATCATGCGCAACAGACGTGGTATTTGGATGGCGGGCGGATTATCCGCGAAGAGAAACAGGGGGACAAACTGCCTGATTTTCCTTTGAACTTGGAAGATTTGGAAAAAGAGGTGAGCCGTTATGCAGAGGCTGCGGCGAGACGTTCGGGCGGCAGGCGCGACCTTTCTCACTGAACGCAAATGCCGTCTGAAACCGGTTTTCAGACGGCATTGGAGAGTCAGACGCTTTTTGCAATGCCGTATATGCCGAATCCGATTCGCAACAAATTGAAAACCACAATCCAAAAAACGGAAATACACATTAAATAACTTAAATATTAATTTAAAAGGCAAGCCAACAGAGTTAAAATTTAAATTCCCTGCTAGATAAGGATGTTTTAATGAATTTAGAGACAGCAGAAAATATTCAATGCGAATTTGAGTATTTAGCATTAGATGGTTATTTTCCAATGCATTTTGCATCGCATGGTCAAGGAAACAAAGATTGGCAATTTGCAGTTGAATTCATATATAGATTATTAATATGTCAATTAGCAACTCTTGAACCTATCAACTTTGAAACGAAAAATGATATTTTAGACTTTTGCCATAATTTAGCAAAACAAAGTCCTTTTAATAATGATAATGAGGTGTGGTATCAGGGGGAAATTGTATTAACAAAAAAGGGATAGATTTAATAAAGGAATATATTCCAGAGGCGTTTGAAGAGTGGAATGGAAAGAAATTTGAATTAAACATTCCTTTCATTAAAACATTAAAAAATATATTTGTTAATTATGAGGTAGCATGGGATGAGAATAATCCACTATTCCCCATTATATCTTTTAAATATTGAATAAGCGGCATATAGGACAAAAAAGGGGCTAGAAACCCCTGCAAGCCTTATCCTGCAAGACTTTAAGCGGAGTCGAAAGTTTTGAACACAAAAAATTCCCTTTTTGCTGCCCAATAAAACAAACAAATAAGTTGACATATTGTGCGATATCGAAAGCTGTACCGTATTTTCCCATCGGGTCTTCCCCGTTCTTTATATGAGCGGCAGGCATCCTCATAAAAGAAGGGATACCGATAAGGGAAAATACCCCGGCATAAAAAATATACTGATTAATCAATACGAATCCAACAAACAGTTCATCGTATTCTTTTCTGTTGGCGTATAAAAAATACTGATATATGCCTTCACTTTCATAGGGCGACGCTTTATGTGCCGTCCTGTGTGTTGAAACGTCGGTTTTCCTTACCGCCTGCCCCGCTTTTCCCTGATTGCTGCCAACTGCCGTCCGAACCTGAACCGTCAGGTTTCAGACGGCATTTTTTCTGCCTGTTCCCACAATTTCCGTTTTTGTGCGGCGGTCAGTTTTTTGACGGCGATTTCCTGTTTGAGCGCAGTGCCTTTATCCATCCCGCCTGCAACGATACGCATCGCCACCGGTTTGAATACGCGGGTATATTTCGCGCCTTTGCCGGAAGCGTGGGCGGCAAGCCGCTGTTGCGGATTCGGGCTGATACCGCAATAGAACGCGCTGTTTTCACACAATATCAGGTAAACGCTCCAGTTTGACGCGTTCATCTGCCTGCATCCTGAGTTTTCTCCCCGTTCCAAGGCGCAACTTTCAGCAGCAGCAGCATACCCGGCAGGGCAAGTACGAAACACAGCCGGAAAAACGGCACATAACCCATCCATTCGATCAGATAGCCTGCAAAGGAATTGATGACCGTACGCGGCACGGCGGACAGGCTGGTAAACAGCGCAAGCTGCGTTGCGGTAAATGCGGGATTGGTTTCACGCGCCATATACGATACGAACGCCGCCGTCCCCAAACCCACGCCGACTGCCTCTGCGCCGATAACTGCCGCCAGCATCAGCCTCTCGCTCGTACCGACTGTGTCGAAATGTCCGAACCCTGCCAACCATACAAACCCCAAAACGGTTACAGCCTGCACCGCGCCGAATATCCACAAGGCTTTGTTTACGCCGATTTTCAGCATCCACACGCCGCCCAAGATACCTGCCGCCACTGCCGGCCACAGTCCTGCATTTTTCGCAATCAAACCGATGTCGGTCTTGCTGAAACCCATATCCAGATAAAACGGCGTTGCCAACGAGGTTGCCATACTGTCGCCGAGTTTGTAAAGGAAGATAAACAGCAGCACGCATACCGCCGAAGCGATGCCTTTGCGCGTAAAAAATTCTTTAAACGGCTCTACCACGGTCTGCTTCAACGTTTTAGGAACGGAAGGCGGCAACACGGGTTCGCGAGCGAGAAACAGCGTCATCAGAAGGCCGGGCAGCATAAACAGCGAAGTGATGACAAACACCTCCGGCCACGGCATCCTGTCTGCCAACACCAAACTCAATGAACCGGGAATCAGGGCGGCAACCCGATAGGCGTTCACGTGAACCGAGTTGCCCAAACCCAATTCTTCGTCCGACAAAATCTCGCGCCTGAACGCATCCAACACAATATCCTGACTGGCGGCAAAAAACGCGACAAGCACCGACAAGCCGGCAATCAGCGGCAGATGATTACGGGGGTTTAAAAAGGCATATGCCGCCAAAGCCGCCAGCAACCCTGCCTGCGTCAGCAGCATCCACCCGCGCCGCCGACCCAAAACGGGCAGCCTGACCGCGTCCATCAGCGGCGACCACAAAAATTTCCAAGTAAACGGCAGACCGATTAACGCCATCAGCCCGATGCTCTTCAAATCCACCTGCTCGCTGCGCAACCACGCCGGAATCAGGTTAATCAGAAAATACAGCGGCAGCCCCGAGGCAAACCCCGTAAAAATACAGACGAGCATATTGCGGGAAAAGATTTGCCCGATAAAACCTGATTTCGATGCAGTCATCGTTCGTGTAGCCAAAAAACAAAAGCCTATTGTAGCAAATATCGCCCGCCTGCTGAAAAACGCCGCGCCGCCGTTTTGCCGTTCCAATGCAAAATGCCGTCTGAAACTGTGTTCAGACGGCATTGCTTTTCTGAAAACCCGACGTGCTTACAGGCTGTAATACATTTCAAATTCCAGCGGATGCGGCGCCATACGGATGCGGCGGACATCTTCCTCTTTAAAGGCGATGTAGCTGTCGATCCAGTCTTTGCTGAACACGCCGCCGCGCAGCAGGAATTCGTGGTCGGCTTTGAGGGCGGCGAGTGCTTCTTCCAAAGAAGCGCAAACGGTCGGCACCAATGCATCTTCTTCCGGCGGCAGGTCGTACAGGTTTTTATCGGCAGGGTCGCCCGGATGGATTTTGTTTTGAATACCGTCCAAACCGGCCATCAGCAGGGCGGCAAATGCCAAATACGGGTTGGCGGTCGGATCGGGGAAACGCGCTTCGATGCGGCGCGCCTTGCTGCTGTTCACAGACGGAATGCGGATGGAAGCGGAACGGTTTTTGGCGGAATAAGCCAGTTTGGTCGGCGCTTCAAAGTGCGGCACAAGGCGTTTGTAGGAGTTGGTGGACGGATTGGTAATCGCGTTCAGGGCTTTGGCGTGTTTGATGATGCCGCCGATGTAGTAGAGCGCGGTGTCGCTCAGACCGGCATAGCCGTCGCCTGCAAACAGGTTTTGACCGTCTTTCCAGATGGATTGGTGGACGTGCATACCGCTGCCGTTGTCGCCCATAATCGGTTTGGGCATAAAGGTGGCGGTTTTGCCGAAGTTGTGGGCAACGTTTTGGATGACGTATTTCATATCTTGGGTTTGGTCGGCGCGTTTGACCAAAGTAGCAAAGCGCGTGCCGATTTCCATTTGGCTGCCGGTGCCGACTTCGCTGTGGTGCACTTCCACTTCAATACCGAGTTCTTCCAAAATGTTCACCATCGCCGAACGCAAATCCTGACCGCAGTCAATCGGCGCAACAGGCGCGTAACCGCCTTTGACGGCGGGGCGGTGGCCGGTATTTTGACCGTCCATATGCAGACCGCTTGCCCACGCGCCGCTTTCGGACGTGATTTCATAACGGGTTTTGTGCATATCGGTTTCAAATTCTACGCCGTCAAAAACGAAGAATTCAGGCTCGGGGCCGAAGTATGCCGTGTCGCCGATACCGGAAGATTTCAAATAGGCTTCGGCTCGGCGGGCGATGGAGCGCGGGTCGCGGTCGTAACCCTGACCGTCGGCGGGATCGATAACGTCGCAGGTAATGACGACGGTAACATCATCATAAAAAGGATCGACAAACGCCGTGGCGGGATCGGGGCGAAGCTGCATATCGGAAGCCTGAATGCCTTTCCAGCCGCCGATGGACGAACCGTCAAACGCCTGTCCGTTTTCGAACCACTCTTCGGGGTCTTCCAACACGATGCGCGCAGGCACGGTAAAGTGGTGCTGCTTGCCTTTGGTATCGGTAAAGCGCAAATCGACAAAGCGGGCTTCGCTTTCTTCAATCAGTTTTACAGCGTCTTTGATGGACATCTTCAGCTCCTGAAAAAGGGAAATGGCAAAATATGCGGAACGCGGCGGCTTGACGCAAAGTCGGCACGATTTTACCACGCCGATGCCGTCTGAAACCGGTTTTGCGTCAAATTTCAAGCCGGAAAATATAGTTTCAGACGGCAAGATTGTCAACAATGCGGACAAGCCGGCGCACCGCATCCGGATTTTTCCCGACCGATACAGGGAACGATGCCGTCTGAAGGCGGTTTCAGACGGCATCGTTTCCATCTGTACGCCGCCGTTATAAAATAGCCTCCTCGTCTTTTGGAACACGACCATGACCGCCCTCCCCCGCTACGCCGTTTTCGGCAACCCCGTCGCCCACAGCAAATCGCCGCAAATCCATCGGCAGTTTGCCCTTCAGGAAGGCGTTGAAATCGAATACGGACGCATTTGCGCCGACATCGGCAGTTTTGCACAGGCGGTTTCGACATTTTTTGGAACAGGCGGTTGCGGGGCAAACGTTACCGTACCGTTCAAGCAGGAAGCGTTTGACTTGGCGGACGAACATTCCGAACGCGCATCGGCGGCAGGCGCGGTCAATACGCTGATTTTGCTGGAGAACGGAAAACTGCGCGGCGACAATACCGACGGTTTGGGCTTGGTCGGCGATATAGTGAAGGTGCAAAACACAGAAGTTGAAGGCAAAAATATCCTATTGCTCGGCGCGGGCGGCGCGGTGCGCGGCGTGATTCCCGTATTGCTGGCGCAAAATCCCGCCCGCATCGTCATCGCCAACCGGACGCGTGCCAAAGCGGAAGAAGTTGCAGCGCGTTTCGGCATCGAAGCCGTCCCGATGGCGGATTTGAACGGCGGTTTCGACATCATCATCAACGGCACGTCCGGCGGTCTGAACGGTCAGATTCCCGATATTCCACCCGATATTTTTCAAAACTGCGCGCTTGCCTACGATATGGTGTACGGCGAAGCGGCAAAACCGTTTTTGGATTTTGCCCGGCAATCGGGCGCGAAACAAACCGCCGACGGACTGGGTATGCTGGTCGGTCAGGCGGCGGCTTCCTATGCCCTCTGGCGCGGTTTCAAACCGGACATCCGCCCCGTCATCGAATATATGAAAGCCCTGTAATATGTTCCGCATCGTCAAATGGCTGATTGCCCTGCCTGTCGGCATCTTTATCTTTTTCAATGCCTATGTGTACGGCAACATCATCACCTACCGCGCTGTCGCGCCGCATCGGACTGCCTTTATGTCGATGCGGATGAAGCAGTTTGAACAAGAAGGGCGCGATGTTCCTCTGGATTACCGCTGGGTGCCCTACAACCGCATTTCAGTCAACCTGAAAAAAGCCCTGATTGCTTCCGAAGATGCCCGTTTCGCCGGACACGGCGGCTTCGATTGGGGCGGCATTCAAAACGCCATCAGGCGCAACCGGAACAGCGGCAAAGTGAAGGCGGGCGGCTCGACCATCAGCCAGCAGCTTGCCAAAAACCTGTTTTTGAACGAAAGCCGCAGCTATATCCGCAAAGGCGAAGAAGCCGCGATTACCGCGATGATGGAAGCCGTTACCGACAAAGACAGGATTTTTGAATTGTATTTAAATTCAATCGAATGGCACTACGGCGTGTTTGGTGCGGAAGCCGCGTCCCGGTATTTTTATCAAATACCCGCCGCCAAGCTGAACAAACAGCAGGCGGCGAAACTGACCGCCCGCGTCCCCGCCCCGCTCTACTACGCCGATCATCCGAAAAGCAAACGGCTGCGCAACAAAACCAATATCGTACTCAAACGCATGGGTTCGGCAGAATTGCCTGAAGACGACACGGACTGAGTGCCGCCGCGATAAGCGATGCCGTCTGAAGCATCGTTCGGACGGCACTGCCTCCCGCCCTGCCCCGCTTCCCAAAACGCAACGGGGCAGACGATTGCCGCTTCCACCCCTTTACATAAGGTTCGGACACAAAACATTCCCGACACGGACAATACGGACAGCTTTCCAAAAACCGGGCAACTTTCCAAAAACGGCAGGCAAAAAAATAACCGCTTCAAAGCGGTTTTTTGGTGGCCAGAGGCGGAATCGAACCGCCGACACACGGATTTTCAATCCGTTGCTCTACCAACTGAGCTATCTGGCCTGTGTCTGTCTCGTTAAGAGATGCGTATTAAACCAAATTACGGGACCGTATGCAAGCATATCCGGCAATATTCTTTGAAAACCGGTTTAAGTCAATGTTTTAAATTTGAATTAATTTTCACCGCGCCGGCAATATCGGGAAATGGCGGCACAGACGCACAATTCGCGCGGACGGTTCGCCATTCTGCCTGACGAATCCCGACGAATCCCGATGAGTCCCGCCCGCCGCAAAATCCGCCGCCCTGCCCGCATATGCCGGACATCCGCCCGGACATCTTTGGCGATAATGCGGCGGCGCAATGTTTCAATATTTGAAATTCTCGCCCAAATAGACGGCGCGGACTTTTTCGTTGCCGACCAAGTCGTCCGGCCTGCCGGATGCCAGCACCGCCCCGTCCGAAATAATGTAGGCGCGGTCGCAGATGCTGAGGGTTTCGCGCACGTTGTGGTCGGTAATCAGTACGCCGATGCCGCGCGATTTGAGGAATCCGATGATTTTCTGGATGTCGATGACGGCGATGGGATCGACGCCGGCAAAAGGTTCGTCCAACAAAATAAAACGCGGCTTCACCGCCAATACGCGGGCAATTTCGACGCGGCGGCGTTCGCCCCCGGACAATGCCGGCGCGGGGCTGCGGCGCAGGTGTCCGATATTGAGGTCGGCAAGCAGTTTTTCGACTTCGCCGTCGATTTGTTTTTTGTCTCTGATGCGGATTTCGAGAATGGCGCGGATGTTTTGTTCGACCGTCATTTTCCGGAAAATCGAGTTTTCCTGCGGCAGGTAGCCGATGCCCAGCCGGGCGCGTTCGTGTATGGGCAGGCGGCGCAATTCCCGCCCGTCCAGCATCACGCTGCCCGCGTCGGCGGCGATAAGCCCGACTATCATATAAAAGCCGGTGGTTTTGCCCGCGCCGTTGGGACCGAGCAGCCCGACGACTTCGCCGCTTTCGATTTCAAGGGAAAAGTTTTTGACGACTTGGCGTTTTTTGAAACTTTTTTGCAGGTTTTGAACAACGAGGCGGCTGGTATTTTCGCTCATAAATCCCCCTTTGGTGTTTCGGCCGGCAAATGCCGTCTGAAGCGTGCTGCCGTTTCAGACGGCATCGGCCGGTTATTCGGACTGCGCGCCGGCCGGCCGGATGACGACGCTGACCCTGCCGGATTTGGCGGCGGATTTCGCGCCGCCGCTGACGGTATAGACTTCGGTTTGCGTGTTGTAGGTAATGACTGCGCCTTCGACGACATCGCCGCCGCGCTGCACTTTGGCATTGCCGGTCAGAACGACGGTGCTGCCGGCGGAGGAATAGGCGATATTGTTTGCCTGTCCGCGCACCGTGCCTTTGCCGCCGTCCAAGGTCTGGCTGAAGCGGACGGGCGAACCTTCCGCCCGCACGGATTCGCCGCCTTTGCCGCCGCGTGTGACGTTGACGCGCGAGGCGGAAATGTTGAGCGTACCCTGCCGGATGACGACGTTGCCGCTGAACGTGGTGCTTTGTTTGGTTTGATCGAGCGAGCCCCGGTCGGCTTCGATTTGGATGGGCTGCCTGCTGTCGCTTTGCAGGGCGAAGGCGGGGGAGGCTGCGGATAATGCGGTTAAAACAAACGCCTTACCTATTTTTTGTATCATAAATCGTGGCTTTCACTTTGGATGGGAAGTTCAACAAACCGGTCCGGCGGTCGTATTCCATACCGTCCGCCCGTCCGTATGACGCGCCGTACCTGAAGCGGACGGGCGCGTCGGTCCTGGCGTATTGCGATTCGGTATCGACGTGCAACTCGTCGGTTTCGACCGTGCCCGGCTGCCTGCCGCCTTCGGGCGTTTGGGCCAATACGACGTTTTTTTGAAACGAAACCTGTTTGTTTCCGGTATGGTAAACCGCCCCGCCGCTGCCGACTTCGTACAGCAGCGCGCCGTTCCGGTAAAATTTCAGGCGGGGGGAGTCAAAATATATGTCGCTGCTTTCGGGATACTGTTTCGCGCCTTTCGCGCCCAAATGTTCTTTCAAATAGCCCTGCGTGTCGAAAGTCCGCCCGTCTATGCCGTCCATCGTGTATTGCGGTTCGTCGGGATTGAGCCTGACTTCCTCGATTTCGACTTCGCTGATGCGCCCCAGCCAGGCCGACAGGCTGCCCAAGGCAACCGCCAATATCAATGGGAACGCGATTCCGTAGCGCCATCTGATTTTCATTTGATGTACCCGTTCAAAGCCGCGCCCAAAGTCCCTTGCGCCTGCATAATCAGGTCGCACACTTCGCGCACCGCGCCTGCGCCGCCCGCGTGTTCCGTGATATAGGCGGCGTGTTGCCGCGTAAACCAATGCGCGCCGGGGACGGCAACCGGCAATCCGCAGCGCACCATTACCGGCAAATCGACCACGTCGTCGCCGACAAAGGCGTACTCGGCTTCTTCCACGCCCGCCTGCGCGCGCAATTCTTCATAGGCGGCACGTTTGTCGCTGATACCTTTGAAATAGTAATTTATGCCCAACTGTTTGACGCGGATGCCGACGGAGGGCGCGTCCCGGCCCGTGATAATCGCAGTCTGCACGCCGCTCTCCTGAAGCATTTTCAGACCGTGTCCGTCCAGTGTGTGAAACGATTTGATTTCTTCGCCGTTATCGCGGATAAAGATGCGCCCGTCGGTCAAAACGCCGTCCACATCCAGAATCAGCAGCTTGATTTTGGCGGCGCGCGCCTGTAATTCGGGAGAAATTGCCTGCATGGGATTTCCTTGTTTTCAGGCGGCACATTTTAGCACAAATGCCGTCTGAAACGGCTGCGCCGCCTTATATAGTGGATTAACAAAAATCAGGACAAGGCGACGAAGCCGCAGACAGTACAAATAGTACGGAACCGATTCACTTGGTGCTTCAGCACCTTAGAGAATCGTTCTCTTTGAGCTAAGGCGAGGCAACGCCGTACTGGTTTTTGTTAATCCACTATACAATCCGCGCCGCCAAAAGGTCGTGCATATTCAACGCACCGATCAGCACGCCGTCGGCATCGGTTACCAAAAGACCGTTGATGTGGTTTGCCTGCATCACTTTCAACGCTTCGGCGGCGAGGCGTTCGGCGGAGATGGTTTTGGGCTGCGTATGCATCATTTCCTCCACTTGAAGGCCGGCAAGGCTGTCGCGCCGTTGGAACAGGCGGCGCAAATCGCCGTCGGTGAACACGCCTTTCAGACGGCCTTGTGCGTCCGTTACCGCCAGCATCCCCAGTCCTTTCTCGCTCATACTGACGATGGCTTCTTTTAAAGGTGTGCCGAGCCGGACGGCAGGCAGGCCGCCGCCTTTGTGCATAATGTCGGCAACGCGCAAAAGCAGGCGTTTGCCGAGGCTGCCGGCAGGATGGCTCAAGGCGAAATCGTCGGGTGTGAACGCGCGTGCGCGCAGCAGGACGACCGCCAACGCATCGCCCAAAGCCATGACGGCGGTGGTGCTGCTGGTCGGGGCAAGCCCCAGCGGGCAGGCTTCTTTGGAAACCGATGCGGTGATGTGGATGTCGGCATAACGCGCCATCGTCGAACCGGGGCGGGCGGTGATGCAGACAAGCGTGATGTTTTTGCGTTTGAGCGCGGGAATGATGGCGGCGATTTCGTCGCTTTCGCCGGAATTGGAAATGGCGACGACGACATCGTTATCCACAATCATCCCCAAATCGCCGTGTGCCGCTTCCGCAGGATGGACGAAAAACGCAGGCGTGCCGGTCGAGGCCATCGTTGCCGCGATTTTGCGCCCGACGTGTCCCGACTTGCCCATCCCCGTGATGACGACCCTGCCCGTGCAGCGCAACAGCGCGTCTGCCGCGCGGGCGAAGTTTTCGTCCAAATCCGCCGCAATTTCGCGCAAGCCTTCCGCTTCGGTGTGCAACACTTCGCGCGCCCAGTCGAGATATTTTCCGTTTCCTACCATCGCAATCCGCCTTTGCTGTAATAAAACTACCCAAAATTTCCGAATCGGGGTAGCATAAGCCCTCAAACCCCGCCTATCCATCCAAAGGAATCAGAGATGACCATTTTATCGGACGTTAAAGCATTAGGACAACAAATCTGGCTGGACAACCTTTCCCGCTCGCTCGTGCAAAGCGGCGAATTGGCGCAAATGTTGAAACAAGGCGTGTGCGGCGTAACTTCCAATCCCGCCATCTTCCAAAAAGCCTTCGCCGGCGACGCGCTTTACGCCGACGAGGTCGCCGCCCTCAAGCAGCAAGACCTGACCCCGAAACAACGCTACGAAACAATGGCGGTTGCCGATGTGCGTGCCGCCTGCGGCGTTTGCCTTGCCGAACACGAATCCACCGGCGGCAAAACTGGCTTCGTCAGCCTCGAAGTTTCGCCCGAGCTTGCCAAAGACGCGCAAGGCACGGTTGAAGAAGCGCGCCGCCTCTACGCCGCCATCGGGTGCAAAAACGCGATGATTAAAGTGCCGGCTACCGACGCAGGCATCGATGCGCTCGAAACCCTCGTTTCAGACGGCATCAGCGTGAACCTCACGCTGCTGTTCTCACGCGCCCAAACCCTCAAAGCCTACGCCGCCTACGCGCGCGGCATCGCCAAACGTTTGGCGGCCGGACAAAGCGTTGCCCATGTCCACGTCGTCGCCAGCTTCTTCATCTCCCGCGTGGACGGCGCGCTGGACGCAACACTGCCCGACCGGCTCAAAGGCAAAATCGCCATCGCCCTTGCCAAAGCCGCCTACCAAGACTGGGCGCAATACTTCGGCAGCCCGGAATTTGCCGCGCTGGAAGCCCAAGGCGCAAACCGCGTGCAGCTTTTATGGGCATCCACCGGCGTGAAAAACCCGGCCTATCCCGACACGCTCTACGTTGACAGCCTAATCGGCGCGCACACCGTCAACACCGTTCCCGATGCCACGCTCAAAGCCTTTATCGACCACGGCACAGCCAAAGCCACGCTGACCGAAGGCGCGGAAGAAGCACAAGCGCAGCTTGCCGAAACCGCCGCGCTCGGCATAGATGTCGAAACCTTGGCGGCGCGTTTGCAGGAAGACGGTTTGAAACAATTTGAAGAAGCGTTTGAAAAACTGCTCGCACCGTTGGTTTAAACTTTTCATCCCCGATGCCGTCTGAAAGGCTTTCAGACGGCATCGCCCGTTTGACCGGACACAGTGCGGCATATCAAGGATTCGCCCTAAAAATATTAATCAACAAGAAGTTAATGCACGACATTACCCACCAACACAAAAGGGAATAGAATCATGGCAAAAGCACTCGAAATCATTTCACCCGATGAAATTTATTCAGATCTGATTTTTAAGGATCCGGTATCTCCCCATACTATTGAATATAAAATGATTAACCTAGAATTGAAAGCCATCAATCTTTACGATTGTGCCTTTGAAGATTTCGTTCCCGAAATCAAAGACAATTTTTGTGTGGGAATTGATTTAGACATAGGAACTGATGATAGTGATGCTGCAGATATATTTTCTGTTCGCATATGCTCTCCTAAATGGATTTTGCATAATTGTTTCCAAAATCAAAGAGTTAAATGGGGAGCGGGTATGATGATTATGAATGAATTTAATCATTCTGTTATTAAATCGGAAATTGAGAAAATTCTTAAAGAATGTTCAAAAGAAACTTGGGAAAAGTCATTGACTTATTTACTTCGTTTTTTTTCGTGGGAATTTGAAGATTATCAGTGCTAATTAAATCAAAAACAGCGAAACCAAAACTTTTTCGCTGTTTTATTTTTCCATAAACTTTTCAAAATATACAGAATTGACGAAACTGGTTAGTAGAAATGCAAGTAAGTGAGAGAATTGCAGATAGAGCCTTCGATTTTTTCTCGTCCGGCCTTATGGATGATTCGGCTACCGAAGAGCAATATAATGCCCTATATGATTTAACCTTGCTTGAAGAGCCCGGGATGGAACTGAATAAAGATAAGATAATGGCTTTGATTAATAGTCTTAAATAAAGGGGCTGTACCGGATATGTACACAGGACGTTTCGCCCCCAGCCCGACCGGGCTGCTCCACATCGGCTCGCTGCTGACCGCCGTCGCTTCCTATGCCGATGCACGCTCAAACGGCGGCAAATGGCTGGTCCGCATGGAAGACCTCGATCCGCCGCGCGAAATGCCGGGGGCGGCAAGCCATATCCTGCACACGCTCGAGGCATTCGGATTCGAATGGGACGGAGAAGTCGCCTATCAGAGCCGCCGTTACGCCCTGTATGAAGAAACCCTATGCCGTCTGAAAACCGCCGGACTGGTCTATCCCTGCCATTGCAGCCGCAAAGACTGGCAGGCTGCGGCAGTCCACGGCGCAGACGGATTCGTCTATAACGGACGTTGCCGCAATCCGCAGCAACGCCCTGCACTGCAAGGCAAACAACCGGCGTGGCGCATCCGCGTCCCCGACCGCGTTATCGGTTTTTCAGACGGCATCGTCGGCGGTTACGCCCAAAACCTAGCCGGCGACATCGGCGATTTCGTCCTGCTTCGTGCAGACGGTTACTGGGCATACCAGCTCGCCGTCGTAGCCGACGATGCCGAACAGGGCGTTACCCACATCGTCCGCGGACAAGACCTGCTCGTTTCTACGCCGCGCCAAATCTATTTGCAGCAGTGTTTGGGCGTTCCGACACCGCAATATGCCCACCTGCCGCTCCTGACCAACGCGCAAGGGCAGAAATGGTCGAAACAGACGCTCGCCCCCACATTGGATTTAAACCGCCGCGAACAACTCCTCCGCCAAGTGTTCCGTTACCTCAACCTGCCCGAAGCACCGGAAACCGACCGCCCTGCCGAACTGCTCGACTGGGCGGTGACACACTGGGATATGGACAAAGTGCCGAAACACGCCATTACCACTCCCTAAACACCGCCCGACAAACGCACAAATGCCGTCTGAAACCTTCAGACGGCATTTCACACATACAGCCCCGCCCTATTCGCGCATATTTGCCCGCTCAACCTCTTTCCACGCTTCGAGAATCAGGCTGCCGTCGTTATCTTTCAAGAGCATTGCGTCGGAAAGCATACGCCGCCAAGTCCGCGCGCCTTTCAAGCCGTGCATCAGCCCGAGGCTGTGGCGGACGATGTGGCGCAAGATTGTGCCGCGTCCGGCTTGGATTTGGGCTTGACTGTATGTGTAGAGACGCTGCACCAAATCGGCGTATTCAATCGGGCTGCGGGTATCGCCGTAAAACAGCCTGTCCCATTCGCGCATCACCATCGGGTTGTGGTACGCCTCGCGCCCGACCATCACGCCGTCAACGTGTTGCAGGTGTCCGGCGATTGCTTCGTTGGTGGTGATGCCGCCGTTGATGATGATTTCCAGCTCGGGAAACTCTTGCTTGAGGCGGTAAACGTAATCGTATTTCAAGGGCGGAACGTCGCGGTTTTCTTTGGGCGAAAGACCGTCCAGCCAAGCGTTGCGGGCGTGGACGATAAAGGTTTTGCAGGCGGTTTTGTCGCGCAGCGTGCCGACGAAATCGGCAACGGTTTGGTATTCGGTCTGCCTGTCCACACCGATGCGGTGTTTGACGGTAACGGGAATACCGACCGCTTCCTGCATGGCGTTGAGGCAGTCGGCAACCAGCCCGACTTCGTTCATCAGGCACGCGCCGAACGAACCTTTCTGCACGCGCGGACTGGGGCAGCCGCAGTTGAGGTTGACCTCGTTGTAGCCGTATGCTTCGGCAGCTTTGGCGGCTTTCGCCAAATCGGACGGATCGCTGCCGCCCAGTTGCAGGGCGACGGGCTGCTCGCCTTCGTTAAACATCAAAAAGCGGTCTTTGTCGCCGTAAACAATCGCGCCGGCGTTGACCATTTCGCTGTACAGCCAAGTATTGCGGGTAATCTGGCGCGCCATATAACGGTAGTGCCTGTCCGTCCAGTCGAGCATCGGGGCGACGGACAGGCGGCGGGGAGGAAGGGTTTGCGTGTTGTCGTTCATTGTCGATATTTCATCATTGCGGATTCAATTTCAATCCGGAACAACCTTCATTTTTGGGGAAATCCGCGTCATGAAAGAGTCCAGCAGTATGGTTACCGGCCCGTCGTTGCAGAGCGACACCTGCATATGCGTACGGAAACGCCCTGTTTCGACATGAATCCCGTGTCCGCGCAACAGTTCTGCCGTATGCAGATAAAGCCGTTTTGCCTGTTCTGCAGGTGCGGCTTGCGAAAACGACGGCCGCCGGCCGCTTGCCGCATCGGCATAAAGCGTAAACTGCGACACCAGCAGCACGGATCCCCCGACATCTTTCAAAGACAGGTTCAGCTTGCCCGCTTCGTCTTCAAACACGCGCAAATGGGCAATTTTGTCGGCAATATATTGCGCATCTTTCTCGGTATCATCATGCGTTACACCGAGCAACACGACAAACCCGCCGTCAATTTTGCCGCAGGTTTCCGTGCCGTTTTCAGACACGACATCTACCTTCGCGCCCGTCGTTTTCTGTATCACCGCACGCATAAGCCGTCCTCCTTACCTGAACGTGCAATGCCGTCTGAAAGGCTTCAGACGGCATCGGTATCGGAAATGCCATTACGGTTTGACACCGTTTTCTTCCAAAAGGGCATCGACTTTCAAGCGGGCTTTTTCTTGTCTCAAACCCTGCTCCAATTGGTTTCTGACCAACTCGAAAGGTTGCGCGTCGGGGTTTTTCCCGATTTCGCTGAGTTTGAACAGATAATAGCGTTCGCCCAATTTGACCGGATCTCGGGTTACGTCGCCGCGATTCATCGCGGCAAACCGGGAAGCCAGCGGCTCGGGAAGCTGCTGCGCCATAATGAAACTGTCAAACGCCTGCTCGTCGTTCGGATAACGTTTCATTAATCCTTCAAAAGACAGGCCCTTCAGCAGAAGCTGCTGCGCCTGACGCGCCTCATCCTCCGTGGCAAAACCGACCTGCTGCAATTTGATCATGCGGATTTGCCGCTCATAAAACTGACGCAGTTCGCTTTCGGAAACCGTTTCCGAACGTTCCAAAAAGCGGACGTATTCTTGGGCGTAAAAAGACGCTTCGGCGATTTTAAAGCGGTTTTGAACGCCTTTATCCTTATCCAAACCCGCCTGCAATGCCCCGTTTTTCAAAACTTCCAAAGTTTGCAGCCGGCGGACGGCATCGTTCCGGATTGCCTGCCCGTCCGGTTTTTGGGATTGTTCCGTATGCAGGTCCGGCTGCCCCATAAGCTGCGCCACCACCTCGTCCACCAAAGCCGGGTCGATTTCGGGTACTTTGGCTGCCGCAAAACCTGCCAACATTGCAGCAATAACTGCGGCAGCGGTTTTTTTCTGTTTCATGGTATTCCCTGTCCTGTGCGGCGGCAAAACGCCTGTCTGAACGTCTTGCCGCCGTATCCCGTTTTCAGATTATTTTGCAGGTTTGATGTCTGCCTTGCCCAACAGCGCGCCGACGGCACGGTCGATCCGTTCCGCCTGAAGGTCGCCGGTAAGCTGTTCCTTCATTTCATCAAAGGAAGGCACTTTCACCTCGCGGCGGTCGTTGACATAATAAACGCCGTAGAAATCGCCGTTTTTCAGCGGCGTTGCCGTAAATTCGCCTTTTTTCAAGTCCTTAATTGCTTGATAAAGCGGCGGAACACCCTGTTCCAAATCTTTCAGCGGCACATATCCGTCCGGCTTGCCGGTCTGTTTGGTATGGTCGTTGAGGGAATATTGTTTCAAAACGGCATCAAAACCTTTTTTCGCCTTCAGGCCGGCAACCGCTTTTTTCGCATTGTCTTCCTTGTCGGTCAGGATTTCGCCCAACTGGACTTCCTGCGTACCTTTATAAAAACCTCTGATATTGTCATATGCGGCTTTTGCGTCCTGCTCTGAAACCGGCTGGGTTTTGGCGATATGCAGCGCGTATGCCCTGCCGTTCAAGCCATATTCTACCGCCTGCCAAACGGTTTTGAAGGACGGTTTTTTATCATCGCCCGACTTCTCCGCTTCGGCACGCAATTTGGCCAGCATGTCTTTAAACTCTGCCGACCGGTCGAGTTTCAAACGTTTGACCTCCTGCGCCACCACGGTGTGGGTGATTTCCTGATTCAGCAGTGCACGGCGCAACTGCGGGGAATCTTCGGCACTGCTGTTTTCCGCACGAAACGCGGCAACCTGGGCATCAATGACGCTGCTGTCGATTTTTTGACCGTTGACGGTTGCCAAAGTTTGGGCAAACAGGCTGCCGGAACAGGCAAGCAGTGCAACGGAAGTCAGGATTTTTGCTTTCATAATCTTCTCTCTTTAAATTTTAAATTGAAATGTTCGGGCAGACTTCATTCAGTCCGCCGTATGGAAATACTCGTCGGGGGCAGCCGCCCGGATGCCGAGCGCGTGGATGATGCCGTCTGAAAACAAATCTTTGAGCAGCGATTTGACCGTTTTCTGACGATTCAGACGGCTTGCGCCTTCAAAATGCCGGCTGACAACCAAAACGGCATAATGTCCGCCGCCGGTATTGCCCGCGTGTCCTTTGTGCAGATGGCTCTCATCGCCGATTTCCAACACCAGAGGATCGAGCGTCTGCAGGCGTTCGCGGATCAAATCGACGGACGGCATTATTTGAACACCGCTTTAAACGGCTTGATCAGCACTTCGCTATACACGCCGGCGTGAACATAGGGATCGTCTTCCGCCCAAGCCTGCGCCGCATCCAAAGACTCGAACTGCGCCACAATCAGACTGCCCGAAACACGTTCGGGATTGTCCGGCAGCGGGTTTGGGCCTGCCGTCAACAGCCGACCTTTCGACTTCAGCGTCTCCAGCCGTTTGAGGTGTTCGGGACGTGCCGCCATACGCGCCTCGTGCACATCCTCCCCGTCTGTTGCCAGCAACATAAAATATTCCACAGTCAATCCTCCTTTTTCAGATAGGTACTCAGATAAATACCCTGAATAATAAAGAAAACAAGCATCAGCGCAGTCGAACCGAACATCTTATAGTTAACCCATTGCGCTTCAAACCTAGTAAACACAAACCAGTTGGCAATACCCATAAAAATCAGAAAACCGACCCACATATAAGTCAATTTCGCCCATACGGCATCTGGAAGCTGAATCTCCCTGCCGATACTCGCCTTTAAACCGTTTTTACCCGCAAGGTGGCTGCCCAGCAGGAATAACGCCCCGCACCAGAACAATACTGTCGGCTTCCACATAATGAAGCGGCTGTCGCCCAAAACAATGGTTGCGCCGCCGAATACGACAATCAGCACCAGTCCGACCCACTGCATCGTATCCAGCTTTTTATATTTCCAATACAGAAAAGCCGCCTGAACCACACCGGCAACCAAGGCAACCGCCGTAGCGGCAATCATATTTTTGGTAACGGTATAAGTAGCAAAAAACAAGATGACAGACAAAAGGTCGCTGACAAATTTCATATCCAAATGAGAAAGCAAATCAAATAAACGCTAATCATACAGGCAGAACCCTATTTTTGCACCTGCAAAGCCAACAAATTTTGTTTTGTTTAATGAAAATATGCACAGATGTTTTTGAAAAAAGATGGAGATATGTCATAATTTGTAAAATTGGCTTTAAAATACAGCTTCGGCTGGGACCTCTGCCTATCCGCACCCTATCGTCCGTATTGCCGATGCCTGATGACGAAATTTACAGACTGTACGCGGTCAAACCGTATTCAGCCGCCAACCCACAGGGGATACATCTTGAAAAACAACAGACAAATCAAACTGATTGCCGCCTCCGTCGCACTTGCCGCATCCTTACAGGCGCACGCGGGGCTCAGCGGGCTGGATGTCCGTTCCAACCTTGACGAACCTTTTTCCGGCAGCATTACCGTAACCGGCGAAGAAGCCAAAGCCCTGCTAGGCGGCGGCAGCGTTACCGTTTCCGAAAAAGGCCTGACCGCCAAAGTCCACAAGTTGGGCGACAAAGCCGTCATTGCCGTTTCTTCCGCGCAGGCAGTCCGCGATCCCGTCCTGGTGTTCCGCATCGGTGCAGGCGCGCAGGTACGCGAATACACCGCCATCCTCGATCCTGTCGGCTACTCGCCCAAAACCAAATCTGCACTTTCAGACGGCAAGACACACCGCAAAACCACTCCGACAGCAGAGTCCCAAGAAAATCAAAACACCAAAGCCCTCCGCAAAACCGATAAAAAAGACAGCGCGAACGTAGCCGTCAAACCGGCGCATAACGGCAAAACCCATACCGTCCGCAAAGGCGAAACGCTCAAACAGATTGCCGCCGCCATCCGTCCGAAACACCTGACGCTCGAACAGGTTGCCGATGCGCTGCTGAAGGCAAACCCAAATGTTTCCGCACACGGCAGACTGCGTGCGGGCAGCGTCATCCAAATCCCGGACTTCAGCAAAATCAAGGCGGAAACCCCTAAAAAAATCAAGCCGGAACCTACCCCGCCAAAAACAGCGAAACCCCAAGCCGCACCCGTGCCGTCTGAAACGCCCAAACCGGCAGGAAAACCGGCATCCGTACCCGCCGAAACAGAAATGCCGGCTCCGGCAAAACACCGGCCCGAAACCGCGTCCGTGCCGTCTGAAACACCCGAACCGGCTGCCGAATCCGCGCCTCAAGAAGCTGCCGCTTCCGCAACTGCCGCAGAACCTGCCGGCGAAATTGCCGCAGAACCCGTTGCCGAACCCGCCGGCAAAGTTGCGCCCGAACCCGTTGCCGAACCTGCCGGACAGGCAGCCGCCGAAGAAGAAACCGAAAGCGGACTGTTTGACGGTCTGTTCGGCGTTTCGTACACCTTGCTGCTTGCCGGCGGAGGCGCGGCATTAATTGCCCTGCTGCTGCTTTTGCGCCTTGCCCGAACCAAACGCGCGCGCCGCACGGAAGAATCCGCCCTTGCAGAAGGTGCGGAATCCGGCCCGGACGGCGCATCGGACGACGGCATAGAAATCACCTTCTCCGAAACCGAAATCCCGACAGCGTCCGAAACCGCGCCCCAACCGGACGGGAATGCCCCGCTTGCCTTGGATGAAGAGGCCGAACAAACCTTGTCGGCGGAACAAACGTTCGATGTAGGTGCAGACACCCCTTCCGGCCATATCGATTTGGATTTCGACAGTTTGGAAACCGCGCAAAACGGCATCGTATCCGGCGCGCTTACCCGGGATGAAGAAACCCAAAACCGTGAGAATGCCGATTGGAACACCGTCGAATCCACAGACAGCGTGTACGAACCCGAAACCCCCAACCCGTACAATCCGGTCTCCATCGTCACCGATACGCCCGAACCGGATTTTACCGAAGGCAGACCGGAAACCGCCGGTGCAGATTCCGACGACATCCCTGCCGGCCACGAAGAGGCAACGCCCGCCCAATCCTTCTCAGGCACGCAGGTGCCTTCCGGACTGGCGGGATTCCTTAAAGGTTCCTCTCCCGAAACCATCTTGGAAAAAACCGTTGGCGAAGTCCAAACGCCGGAAGCGTTGCACGACTTCCTGAAAGTATATGAAACCGATACCGTTTCAGACAACGCGCCCGAAACGCCCGACTTCCACACCGCCGCAGACGATTTGTCCGCGCTGATGCAACCTTTTGAAACACCGGCTGTTGAGGAATTTAAAGCACCTGCCGTTGAGGAAAATACGGCGGAAACCGTTGCCGAAACGTCCGACTTCCACACCGCTGCCGACGATTTGTCCGCGCTGATGCAGCCTTTTGAAGCACCGGCTGCCGAAGAAAAAGCGGCGGAAACCGTTGCCGAAATGCCCGATTTCCACACCGTTGCAGACGATTTGTCCGCACTGCTTCAACCTTTTGAAACACCTGCCTTTGAGAAATTTGAAGCACCTGCTGTTGAAGAAAAAGCGGCGGAAACCGTTGCCGAAACGCCCGATTTCCACACCGCCGCAGACGATTTGTCCGCGCTGATGCAGCCTTTTGAAACACCGGCTGCCGAAGAAAAAGCGGCGGAAACTGTTGCCGAAACGCCCGATTTCCACACAGCCGCAGATGATTTGTCCGCGCTGATGCAGCCTTTTGAAACACCGGCTGCCGAAGAAAAAGCGGCGGAAATCACTTTGGAAACACCGGATTCCAACGTCCCCGAGGCAGACGCTTTGCCCGACTTTCTGAAAGACGGGGAAAAAGAAACGGTAGATTGGAGCATTTCCCTTGCCGAAGAAAATATCCCGAGCGCGGGTACCGGCTTTGCTTCGGAAGCTGCAGGTTCTGATACGCCTGCCGAAGCGAAATACGACCTTGCCGAAATGTATCTCGAAATCGGCGACCGCGATGCCGCTGCCGAAACCGTGAAAGAGTTGCTGGAAGAAGCGGAAGGCGATGTGTTGAAACGCGCCCAAACGTTGGCGCAGGAATTGGGTATTTGATCCGAATCCGCCCTTCGCAAACAAAAAGATGCCGTTTCCGACGGCATCTTTTTTTGCTTGGCTGCGTTTCAAATAGTGTCGATTTGCTTAGATGTTGTTTTAATGTGGCGCCGGCAGGCATAGCCGGCTTCAAGGTATTCAATAAGACGGCTTGCCGCCTGACTGAAAAATAATTGTCTTTCCCTTGCAAACAGTCGGAATCGGCGGATTGTTAACGCGGTTATTTTAAAATGGCTTTATTCAAACCCGCCTATTTTCAACACTATTTTGAAACACTGCCTTTGCTTTGTCTGTTTGATGCGGCGGAAGGATGGGAAAAACAGAGCAAGCCCGCATACCGCGCCCCGCAAAATTGGGATTCCTGCTGCGCCCGGTGGCATTTTGGCGGACAGCTTGCCGCCTGCCCGCCCTCCTTACTGCAAGCCCCTTACGCCTGATTATCCGATAACCGGATTGCCCGTCCGCGCACAAACCGCCGGCGGCAAAATGCCGTCTGAACCCCCAAAGGCTTCAGACGGCATTGGCTGCGGTATCAGGGTATCAGGCAGTTTGATAGGCAATCGAATCGTTACCGCTGTTTTTTTGGATAAACTCGATTTTGTAGCCGTCGGGATCTTCGACAAAGGCAATGACGGTTGTGCCGTGCTTCATCGGACCGGCTTCGCGGACGACGTTTCCGCCCTGCCGCTTCACACGTTCGCAGGCTTCGTAGGCATCGTCCACTTCAATGGCGATGTGTCCGAAAGCATTGCCCGAATCGTATTGCGCCGTGTCCCAGTTGTGGGTCAGTTCCAAAACGCTGCTGTCCGCCTCGTCGCCGTAACCGACAAAGGCAAGGCTGAACCTGCCTTCCGGATAATCCTTGCGGCGCAAAAGCCTCATCCCCAAAACGTTTTGGTAGAAATCAAGGGATTTTTCGAGATTGCCCACGCGGAGCATAGTATGGAGTAAGCGCATTTTTCGTGTTCCTCATTGGTGGCGGTTAAACTTCGATTTTATTCGGGGTAAACGTCTGCCATTTGTTGCAGGCGGGACAGTGCCAGAAAAAGGCTTGGGATTTGAAGTGGCAGTTGCGGCAACGGTACATCACGCTGCGCTGTAGCTGCCGTCCGATAACCGAACGCATCATATCGGCATCGGCTTTCCAGGCCGGATTCAAATCGCTGAGTTTCAAACCGAGCAGGCGGTACACGCCGTTAAGGTCGGGCCTGCGGCGGACAAGCTCCACGGCGGTTTGCGCGGCTTCTTTCTCGCCCTTGAGCAGCAGGGATTTTTCATACACGACCTGAATCAAATCCAATTCGGGGAAAGTCTGCATATATCCGGTCAGGCGGTCCAAGCCTTCTTCGGGCTTGCCCTGTGCGGCATAGGCCTCGTAAAGTTTTTCGCCGACCATACTCAAATAGGCGTGGTTTTGCTGTTCGATGGCGGCATAGGCATCGACGGCGGCGGGGAAATTGCCCAGCCTGTACTCGAGATCGCCCAAAATCATATTGGCACGGGTACATTTTTTATTGGCTTCCAAGGCTTTGCCGATATGGAAACGCGCCGCGTCGAAATTGGATTTGAACAGCGAGGCTTGTGCAAGCTCGCAATAAAATTGCGCGATTTCAAATTGATAAGTCTGCTCGTCATGACTGAGCAGCCGGGCGGTTTCAACCGCTTTTTCCCAATCCCTGTCCTGCTGGTAAATATGGAGCAGGTGCTGGCGGGCCTCGTGCGCCATTTCACCGTCTTGCAGCCCCAAAAAAATCTGTTCGGCACGATCGACCAAGCCCGCGCTTTGATAATTCCGCGCCAGCTCGAACAGGACGCGCGCGCGCTTTTCGCCGACCGTGTCGGGAGAATCGAGCATCGTCCGGTGTATATTGATGGCTTTGTCGTTTTCGCCGCGCTGGCGGTAAAGTTTGCCGAGGGTGAGGTTCAAATCATACGATTGCGGCCGGCCGTCGACGACTTCCGCCAACTCCCTTGCCGCGCGCCCGCTGTTGCGGTCGACCAAAGCGTCCAGGCTTTTATAAAATCCCGAAGGGATGCTTTTTGCCTGCTTTAACACGGTCTTCATATCCACACGGGCGGCAAACCAGCCCATTGCGAAAAAGACGGGCAAAAGGATAATCGGCAGCAGGATAATCCACAATTCGTTGTCCATATCGGCTTTCTTAAGGCTGTTTGGCGGATTCGGCGGTATTTTGTGCCGCCTGTGCGTTTGAAGCCGGCTCTGTCAGACGCGCGTCTTTCCTGATTTGGGCGCGCAACCGGCCGTTTTCGGCGCGCGACGACAGCAGCCTGACGAACAGGGCGGACATTCCGAGGACGATGCCCGCCGCAAACGCGCAGAACAGGGCGGCAATCAACGGCAAATCGAATTTCTGCCCCGGCAGGTAGGAAAAGGAAACGGTATCGGTATTGAGGACGGCAAGCAGCAGGAAGAGCAGCAGGATAATGATTTTGACGACGGTATAAATAAGTTTCATATGCGTTCCGCAGGTAAGACAGACGGGCGGCACACCCAAACGGTAAGGCAGCCGGATTGTGCAAGTTTAAACGATTTGGACGCTTCCGGATAGGGAAGCCGCTGACACGGGCAGGCAGGCAATGCTAAAATATGCAAAGACAAACTCCCCGCGCCGATACAGAAATGCCATGCAATCAATCAATCAATCAATCAATAAAATTGTAGGCTTTGCCCGAACCTGCCGCAAGCCTGACGAGGTATTTGATTTTCTCACGCGCCACGCCGTCCCCTTCTCCCCCATCGGTGGGATGACCAACCAAAATATCCTGCTGGATCTGCCCGGCGGGAAATTCGTCCTGCGCCTGCCCCATCACTCCCGTGCCGCCTTGATCGACCGGGGGCACGAGGCGTTCAACAATGATTTGGCGTACCGCGCCGGTTTGAATGTGGAAACGCCCGTTTTGGATGTGCGGAGCGGCGTGAAGCTGACGCGTTATCTGGAAAATGCCGCGCCCTTAAATCAAACGCAACTGCAAGACGGACGCTGCCTGCGCCTGGTCGCGGGCAACCTGCGCCGGCTGCACGGCGGAAACTTTGCCTTCCGCAACACATTCAATGCCTTTGACGCATTCCGCCGGTATTTTTCCTTATTGCAGGACAAGGATTTGTTCCTGAAGGCGGACGCGCGTATGGACAGGCTTGCGGATGCTTTTTGGCGGCTGGAAGGCGTATGCCGGAAACTGCCCCTGCGCCCGTGCCACAATGATTTGGTACCGGAAAATATGCTGTTGCAGGGGGAGAGGCTGTTTTTTATCGATTGGGAGTATTCGGGTATGAACGACCCCTTGTTCGACCTTGCCGCCGTTATCGAGGAGGGGCGGATGCCGTCTGAAGCGACAGACTGCCTGCTGGAAGCCTATTTTGCCGGCGGGGCTTCAGACTGCATTTCGGCGCGGGACGCGGCGGCGCGCCTGACCATCCACCGTTTTTGCCAAAACGTGCTGTGGTTTTTGTGGACGAAGGTTAAAGAGGAACAGGGTGAAGATTTCGGCGGTTATGCGGCACGGCGGCTGGCTGCT
This sequence comes from Neisseria lactamica, assembly GCF_901482445.1. Taxonomy (NCBI): domain Bacteria; kingdom Pseudomonadati; phylum Pseudomonadota; class Betaproteobacteria; order Neisseriales; family Neisseriaceae; genus Neisseria; species Neisseria lactamica. The sequence goes on from NZ_LR590477.1 coordinate 1,351,771, forward strand.
GCGTTTGAACTGTCGGCGGTGCTGCCGTGATGCGTGGCTGTCTGTTCGGAGCGGCCTCGGCGGTATTTTGGGCGGCTTCCGGCCTATTGTTCGACCGTTTGCCGTTTGCGCGCGGCGCGGCATTCGGACAGATGGTTTTTTTGCTGTTTTTGATTGATTTGTGTTCTTTGTCGGCAGTGTGGGCGTGGTTGGGGCGCAGCAGGCGGCCGGGGTTTCGCGGCTGTTTTTGGCGACCCGTGTTGTCGGGGCTGCTCGGCGGGCCGGTCGGTATGTCGGCATACCTCTTGGGCATCCATTACCTGACGGTATATTATGCCGCGCCTTTATCGTCCCTGTTCCCCGTATTGGCGGCGGCTTTGTCGGCTTGGTTTTTAAAGGAACGCACGGGAGCGGCGGCGCGTGCCGGTTTCGCGCTGGCGGTACTCGCTTCGGCTGGCTTGGCGGCGGATGCGGGCGGACGGGGCGGACTGAACGCTTTGGGGCTGGTTTGTATCGCGGTGTGCGTTTCGGGCTGGTCGCTCGAGGTTGTTTTGTCTGCCCGGACGATGCGTACGCTCTCCGGCCTTCAGGTTTATTGTTTGCGCCTGTGCGGATCGGTATGCGGCTACCTGCTGATTCTCGTTTTCCTGTCTGCCCGGGGGTTTTCTTTAAACCCCTCCGATTTTCACGACGCGCGCATCATCGGCATCATTGCCTTCGGCGCGTTGTCTTATGCCTGTTATTATCAGGCGATTTATCTGTTGAAACCCCTCAAGGCGATGGCTTTGAACATTACCTACCCTGTTTGGGCGATGGCTTTGGGGTTTTTCGTTTACCGCCACCCGGTTCCGCCGTCCGCCATAATGTGGGCGGTTTTGTTGGGAGCCGGCGCGGCATTGAGCCTGTATGGGCGGGAAGGTGAAATATGAATGCCATTATTTTGGCGGCGGGGCTGGGCAGCCGCTTTAAAGAAATGACGCAAACCGTCCACAAAGCCCTTTTGGACATCTGCGGCACGCCCAACCTCGAAAGGACGCTGTCCTTCCTGCGCGAAGCCGGCATAAGCAATATCGCCGTCGTGACCGGCCATTTGCACCGGCAATTCGATTATCTTCAAGAAAAATACGGCTGTATTTTGATTCACAACGAAAAATATCGGGAATACAACAGCATCTATTCCTTTTCGCTGGCGCGTGATTTTTTCAACGGCTGCTACGTCGTCGATGCTGACGTGGTGCTCGGACGCAATATTTTTTTAAACCGTCCGCGGCACAGCACCTATTTCACCGTCGTCCGCGCCCGCACGCACAACGAATGGCTGCCTGTTTCAGACGGCATCGGACGGGTCGTCCGCATCGACATCGGTTCCCAATCCCGCCCCAGCCTGTCGGGCGTGTCTTACTGGACGGCGGAAGACTGCCGCACCGTCTTAAACCTGCTCGGGGCATACACCGGCGCGGAACGCTTGGAAAACCCCAAACTCTATTGGGACAACATCCCGATGGAACACCTCGGCAAACTGGACATCCGCACCGAGCTGCTCGGCAGCGGCGACATATTTGAAATGGACGACCAAGAAGACTACCGCGCCATCTTGCGGCAGCTCGCCCCCCTTCGGCAGCGGCAATGTCCCGACACGCAAGGCGGCACATAAAGCGCGGCCCTGCCGTATTGCCCGAACAGTTTTGCCGCTGCGGATGACGGCGTTCCAACCGTAAAGAAAAGCAATGCGCCCCTTTGACGGGGTGCAATATATAAGTGCAATATATAAGGAATTTAAATGAAAAAACTGACACTCAGGGAACAACAGCTTGTCTGCCTCGACATTTTGGACGATTTCCACGCCCTGTGCGAACGGCACGGCATCCGCTATTCGCTCGGCGGCGGCACACTGATCGGCGCGATACGCCACCAAGGCTTCATCCCTTGGGACGACGACATCGACGTTTATATGCACTTCGACGAATACCAAAAATTTGTCGATGCTTGGCAAAAAACCGCGCACCCGCATTATTTTTTGGAAACCATCGAAGACATACGCGCCCGGCACAGCGGCGAAATGGCAAAAATCTTCGATCCCCGTGCGGAACTCATCGACGCATACGGCAAAAAAAGCCCTTTATTTATCGACATTTTCATTTATGACGGCGTACCTGACGAACCAAAAACCATTTTCCGTATGATGAAAAGACACCGCCGCATCAAGCTGCGTTTTTCTTCCTGCAAAAAAAGGTGGCTGAGGGCAAAAGAAGGCGGCCTGAAACACAAAATTTTTGCCGTTTTAAGTCGTTTCCTGTTTGACAAAATGACGCAAAACCTTCAGCAATTTCGAGCCGCCTATCCCATTCGGGAATGCGGTTTCATCGGCTTGGTTTTGTCCGATTACGGCGGCTGGCGGAAATCCTATATGCCCAAAAAATATTTCGACAGCGTCGTCTATAAAACATTCGAGGGCAGGCAGTTTCAAGTGATGAATGGCTACCACGAACACCTGACGCAATATTACGGCGACTATATGCGGCTGCCGCCCGAAGAAGAACAGAAACCGCACCATACGTCCGAAGCATACCTGTTGTCCGAATGAGCGCGGGCGGCGGGCAGATTGTCATCCGTCCCCGATACGGATTAAAATGTCCGAATACATATCCGAACAAGAAAGGCTTTACATCATGAGCAGACCCGTACCCGCCGTATTCGGCAGCGTTTTTCACGCCCAAATGCCCGTCCTCGCCTACCGCGAAGGCAAATGGCAGCCGACCGAATGGCAATCTTCCCAAGACCTCTCCCTCGCACCGGGTGCGCACGCCCTGCACTACGGCAGCGAATGCTTTGAAGGTTTGAAGGCCTTCCGTCAGGCAGACGGCAAAATCGTGCTGTTCCGTCCGACCGCCAATATCGCGCGTATGCGGCAAAGTGCGGACATTTTGCACCTGCCGCGCCCCGAAACCCAAGCTTATCTCGACGCACTAATCGAATTAGTCAAACGTGCGGCAGACGAGATTCCCGATGCGCCTGCCGCCCTGTACCTGCGTCCGACCTTAATCGGTACCGATCCCGTTATCGGCAAGGCCGGTTCTCCTTCCGAAACCGCCCTGCTGTATATTTTGGCTTCCCCCGTCGGCGACTATTTCAAAGTCGGCTCGCCCGTCAAAATTTTGGTGGAAACCGAACACATCCGCTGCGCCCCGCATATGGGCCGCGTCAAATGCGGCGGCAACTACGCTTCCGCCATGCACTGGGTGCTGAAGGCGAAAGCCGAATACGGCGCAAACCAAGTCCTCTTCTGCCCGAACGGCGACGTGCAGGAAACCGGCGCGTCCAACTTTATCCTGATTAACGGCGATGAAATCATTACCAAACCGCTGACCGACGAATTTTTGCACGGCGTTACCCGCGATTCCGTACTGACGGTTGCCAAAGATTTGGGCTATACCGTCAGCGAACGCAATTTCACGGTTGACGAACTCAAAGCTGCGGTGGAAAACGGTGCGGAAGCCATTTTGACCGGTACGGCAGCCGTCATCTCCCCCGTTACTTCCTTCGTCATCAGCGGCAAAGAAATCGAAGTGAAAAGCCAAGAACGCGGCTATGCCATCCGTAAGGCGATTACCGACATCCAGTATGGTTTGGCGGAAGACAAATACGGCTGGCTGGTTGAAGTGTGCTGATGCTTTAAATAAAAAAAATGCCGTCTGAAACCCGTTTGGCGTTTCAGACGGCATTTTCGCATCCGAACCGTTTCCGCCGCACCTGTAGCAAGTCGGGCATTTCCCTAGAAATACGCTTCAGACGGCAAAACGCCGCCCGAAACCGATATGCGGCACGGACGGCGCACAGATTTGGAAACGGCGGATTATCCCTCGGTGCTCAAGGCATTGATGCTGTAACCGCCGTCAACGTAAGTGATTTCGCCGGTAATGCCGGACGACAGGTCGGACAGCAGGAAGGCGGCGGTATTGCCGACTTCTTCGATGGTAACGTTGCGGCGCAGCGGATTGTGGGCGGCGACGTGTCCCAAGAGTTTGCCGAAATCGGCGATGCCGGAGGCGGCAAGCGTTTTGATCGGGCCTGCGGAAATGCCGTTGCAGCGGATGCCTTCTTTGCCCAAACAGGCGGCGGTAAAGCGGATGCCCGCCTCAAGGCTGGCTTTTGCCATACCCATCACGTTGTAATTCGGAATCGCGCGCACCGCGCCCAAGTAGCTCAGGGCGACGATGGCGGAGTTTCTGCCGCGCATCATCGGACGGGCGGCTTTTGCCAATGCGGGCAGGCTGTATGCGGAAATTTCGTGTGCGGTGTTGAACGCTTCGCGGCTGATGCTGTCGAGGAAATCGCCGCTCAAGGCTTCTTTCGGCGCGAAGCCGATGGAATGCACCAAACCGTCCAAGCCGTCCCAATGTTTGCCCAAATCGGCGAACACTTGGTTGATTTCGTCGTCGCTGGCGACATCGCAGCGGAATACGAGTTCGGAATCCAATTCCGCCGCCATTTTGCGGACGCGCTCTTCCAGTTTGTCCACAACGTAGGTAAACGCCAGTTCCGCGCCTTGTTCGCGGCAGGCTTTGGCGATGCCGTAAGCGATGGAACGCTCGGAAATCATGCCGGTAATCAGAATTTTTTTGCCTTGCAGAAAACCCATTTTGTATCCTTCAAATAGTGTTCGGTTCGTTCTAAACCGTTGATTATAGCAAATTGTCCCTGTTTCTGTGTTTTCACGTTGCAGCGTGCAAACGGCAATGCCGTCTGAAGCGGATTTCAGACGGCATTGGACGTTTCAAATACGGTTTAAGGCATCAGATGCCGCGCAACAATTCGTTCACGCTGGTTTTCGCACGGGTTTGCGCATCCACGCGTTTGACGATGACGGCGCAGTAGAGGCTGTGGCTGCCGTCTTTGGAAGGCATACTGCCGGACACGACGACCGAACCGGCCGGTACGCGGCCTTGATAAATTTCGCCGGTGGTGCGGTCGAAGATTTTGGTGGATTGACCGATGAACACGCCCATCGAAATCACGCTGCCTTCTTCGACAATCACGCCTTCGACGATTTCGGAACGCGCACCGATGAAGCAGTTGTCTTCAATGATGGTGGGTGCGGCCTGCAGGGGTTCGAGTACGCCGCCGATGCCGACACCGCCGCTCAAGTGCACATTTTTACCGATTTGCGCGCAAGAACCGACGGTCGCCCAAGTATCGACCATCGCGCCTTCATCGACGTATGCGCCGATGTTGACATAAGACGGCATCAGCACGACATTTTTCGCCACAAAGCTGCCGCGTCGGGCAACCGCACCCGGAACGGCGCGGAAACCGGCGGCGCGGAATTCGTCTTCAGACCAATCGGCAAACTTGGTCGGCACTTTGTCAAAGTATTTGTTCACGCCATCGTTGAGGACTTCGTTGTCTTGGATGCGGAAGGACAGCAACACGGCTTTTTTTGCCCATTCGTTGACTTTCCACTCGCCCACGCCCAAGCGTTCGGCGACGCGCAGTTTGCCGGAGTCGAGTTGGCGGATGGTTTCCAACACGGCTTCTTTAACTTCGGGAGTAACGGTGGTCGGGGTGATGTCCGCGCGGTTTTCAAAGGCGGTTTCGATGATGTTTTGCAAAGACATAAAGTTTCCTTATGTGAGATGTTTCGTGGGACGTTTGCCGGTATTTTCAGGCAGTATGTTCATTTGAAATGAATGCGCTATTGTGCCACGCAAACGCATATTCGTCAGCAATACGCGGGCGGTTGCCGAACATTGGCGTTTCGGAATCGGGCGGGCGGCAGGCATTGCCTTTTCCGCACCCGAATCAATACAGAACGGCGGCGGCACTTTTATGCCGCGCCGCCGCCTTTCAGACGGCATTCGCGGTAAAACGCCATCAGCCCTTCGGTCGAGGCATCGTGTACGGACGTGCCGCCTTCCAGTTCGCCGATGATGGTTTTCGCCAACTGTTTGCCGTATTCCACACCCCACTGATCGAAGGGGTTGATGTTCCAGATTACGCCTTGTACAAAAGTTTTGTGTTCGTAAGCCGCCATCAGCATACCCAGATTGTAGGGCGTGAGGCGGTCGAGCAGGATGCTGTTGCTGGGGCGGTTGCCGGGGAACTCTTTGTGCGGCGCAAGGCGTTCGCGTTCCGCTTCGGGCAAATCTGCCAGTTCGGCGCGTGCTTCGTCCAAGGTTTTGCCCTTCATCAGGGCTTCCGCTTGGGCAAAGGCGTTGGCAACGGTAAAACGGCTGCGTCCGTCCTCCCTGCCCTGCGCCGTCATCGGGACGATAAAATCGCAGGGAATCAGGCGCGTGCCTTGGTGGAGCAGTTGGAAATAGGCGTGCTGGCAGTTGACCCCTTCACCGCCGAACACGATGCCGCCCGTTTTGCACACGGCGGGACTGCCGTCTGAAGCGCGGCTTTTGCCCAAACTCTCCATATCGAGCTGGTTCAGCCACGCCGGCAGCAGGCGCAGGTTGTGGCTGTACGGAACGGCGGTCTGCCCGTCCGCGTGTTGGAAATTGTTGTACCACACGGCAATCAGCGCCATCAGAACGGGAATGTTGCGGCGCGGCGGCGTGTGGAAAAAATGCCTGTCCATCGCGTGCGCCCCCGCCAACAACTCGCGGAAACGCGCCCCGCCGACCGCAACCATCACGGGCAGACCGACGGGCGACCAGACGGAATAGCGTCCGCCCACCCAGTCGTACATCGCAAACACGCGTTCCGCCGCGATACCAAAAGCCGCAGCTGCCGCAGTGTCGGCAGATACCGCGCAAAAATGGCGCGCCGTTTCGGATTCCGAGAACCCCGCGCCGCGATACCACGCCTTGACCGCCTCTGCATTGAGCAGGGTTTCGGGCGTTTTGAAAGACTTGCTGGCAACGCAAAACACCGTCGTTTCGGGGTTCAGACGGCATAAAACCGCATCCAGGCAGGCAGGGTCGGCGTTGGCGGCAAAATGGACGGCGATATGCCGTCTGAACGGCTCAAGCGCCTGCACGCACATTGCCGGCCCGAGGTCGGATCCGCCTATGCCGATGTGGACAAAATCCGTAATCCGCCTTCCCGTCGCCCCCTTGTACGAACCATCGTCCAAACTGTATGCAAACTCCAACGCACGATTTAACTCGCGGCGGATTTCGGGCAACACGTCCCTGCCGTCCGCATAAACGGCATCCGCACCGTCGGGCAGGCGCAAAGCCGTATGCAGCGCGGCACGCCCCTCGCTGCCGTTGACTTTCGCACCCGTCCGCAAAGCACGCATTTTCCCTTCCAAATCCGCCGTCTCCGCAAGACGGCAGAGCAGTTGCAGCGTATCTTCGCCCAAACGGTTTTTGCTGTAATCGAACAACATACCGCCCAGCCGTTCGTGCATACGGTCAAAGCGGTCCGGTTCGCAGGCAAAGCGGTCGCGCAAAAGGATGTGGCGCGTATCCTGATGATGTTGTTCGAGCACCCGCCACGCCCGGGCAAAAGCATCCATGATTTTCCTTGATTCCAAATTCGGATTAAAAATATAACAGGATGCAGTGTAACAAACGAAAGCTGCTTTGGCGAATCTCCAAAACACCGCCCGCCGCGTCCGATAGCGCCTTATTTCCATATGGCGGAAATACCCTCCGGCCGGCATTTGACCCACAACAATATCCTGCAAGATTTATTGTGTACGCATAAATGCCGGACAGCCGTTTAATAAGGTATAATCGCACCCGATTCCGTCCCGTTTGCCGCCCGCAGGCGGGATGTCGGCGGTTTCCATCTTACCGGGAACACGCCGATACTGTTTTTTAACGATATTTCTTACATTTTATTCCAATTACTTTACGGGGCTAGAATATGGCTAAAAATGGGGGATTTTCTTTGTTCGCAAAGAAAGAAAAACGCTTTATCTTTGAAGGCAGGCATTCCGCCTCCGACAAACTGGTCAACGGCGAAGTATCTGCGTTTACCGAAGAAGAGGCACGCAAAAAACTCGCCAAACGCGGCATCCGCCCGCTGCAGGTTACCCGTGTGAAAACAAGCTCCAAGCGCAAAATCACACAAGAAGACATCACCGTCTTCACCCGCCAGCTGTCCACGATGATTAAAGCGGGCCTGCCGCTGATGCAGGCATTTGAAATCGTGGCGCGCGGACACGGCAACCCGTCTATGACGGAAATGCTGATGGAAATCCGCAGCAATGTGGAACAGGGCAGCACGTTGAGCCGCGCATTCTCGAACCACCCTAAATATTTCGACCGCTTCTACTGCAACCTGGTTGCGGCGGGCGAAACGGGCGGCGTGTTGGAAAGCCTGTTGGACAAATTGGCAGTCTATAAAGAAAAAACCCAGGCCATCCGCAAAAAGGTAAAAACCGCGCTGACCTATCCGGTATCCGTCATCGCCGTCGCCATCGGTTTGGTATTCGTGATGATGATTTTCGTACTGCCCGCCTTTAAAGAGGTTTACGCCAATATGGGCGCGGAGCTTCCCGCACTGACCCAAACAGTGATGGATATGTCCGACTTTTTCGTCTCATACGGCTGGATGGTGCTGATCGCACTCGGCTTTGCCATATACGGCTTCCTCAAATTGAAGGCGCGTTCGATTAAAATCCAACGGCGTATGGATGCCCTGCTGCTGCGTATGCCGATTTTCGGAGACATCGTCCGTAAAGGGACGATTGCCCGCTGGGGCAGGACGACGGCGACACTGATTGCGGCAGGCGTGCCTTTGGTCGATGTATTGGACTCCACTGCCGGCGCGGCGGGCAATTTAATCTATGAAGAAGCCACCCGGGAAATCCGTACGCGCGTCATCCAAGGTTTGTCTATGACTTCGGGGATGCGTGCGACGGAACTGTTCCCCAATATGATGGTGCAGATGTCCTCCATCGGCGAGGAATCGGGTTCTTTGGACGATATGCTCAACAAAGCCGCCGAATTTTACGAAGACGAGGTGGATAATGCGGTCGGCCGACTGTCCGCTATGATGGAGCCGATTATTATTGTGATTTTGGGCTTGGTCATCGGTACGCTTCTGGTCGCTATGTATCTGCCGCTGTTTAATTTGGGCAACGTGGTCGGCTGACCCGTCATATGGATCCGGCGCGGATTGGTTCTGCGCCGGTTTGTTTTTGCTTTGAATATATCGAGGGCAAAATATGTTTGCTTTATCTGTACTGCCTCCGTTTGCCGTACCTTTGGCAGCGGTGTTGGGACTGCTGGTCGGCAGTTTCCTGAATGTCGTCATTTACCGCGTACCCGTGATGATGGAGCGCGGTTGGACGGTATTTGCCAAAGAACATTTAAACCTGCCGCTGACCGATGAGGAAAGCCGCACCTTCAACCTGATGAAGCCGGATTCCTGCTGTCCGAAATGCCGTGTGCCGATACGCGCGTGGCAGAACATCCCGATTGTCAGCTACCTGCTCCTGCGCGGCAAATGCGCCTCCTGCCAAACCAAAATCAGCATACGCTACCCCTCTATCGAGCTGCTGACCGGCGTATTGTTCGGGCTGGTCGCCTGGCAATACGGCTGGTCTTGGATTACGCTGGGCGGATTGGTACTGACCGCGTTTCTGATTTCCCTGACCTTTATCGATGCGGACACCCAATACCTGCCCGACTCGATGACATTACCCTTGATTTGGCTGGGGCTGATATTTAATTTGGACGGCGGCTTCGTGCCTTTGCAGTCTGCCGTTTTAGGTGCGGTTGCCGGCTATGGTTCATTATGGCTCTTATGTGCGGTGTATAAACTGCTCACAGGAAAAACCGGTATGGGCAACGGAGATTTCAAACTGATTGCCGCATTGGGCGCGTGGCTCGGCATATCCGCATTGCCCGTGCTGATTTTTGTTTCCTCGCTGATCGGTTTGGTCGCGGCAATCGTTATGCGCGTCGCCAAGGGGCAGCATTTTGCCTTCGGCCCCGCACTGACAGTTTCAGGCTGGATAATTTTTACGGCAAACGATTCCGTATGGCGGGCGGTCAACTGGTGGCTGACCCATCCGGTGCTGTAAGATGACGGTATGGGTCGGACTGACCGGCGGAATCGGCAGCGGCAAATCGGCAGCCGCGCAATGTTTTGCCGATTTGGGCGTGCCGCGCATCGATGCGGACGCGGCGGCGCACTCGCTGACGGCTTCAGACGGCATCGCCCTGCCGGAAATCAGGCGGCTGTTCGGCGATACCGTTTTCGACACACAGGGTTTGTTGCGGCGCGACATATTGCGTAAAGAAGTCTTTGCCTCCCCATCGCGAAAAGCCTTGCTCGAATCCGTGATGTTGCCGCTGATTTTCTTAGAAATCAAAAAGCAGCAAGAAACCTTTACCGATGCGGCCTACGGCATTGTCGAAATTCCGCTGCTGACGGAAAAGCGTCAATTTATCAGCCTGATACGGCGTGTCCTGACCATAAGCGCACCTTTGGAAAAACGTATCCGCAGGGTGATGGCCCGCAGCGGGCTGACGCGCGGCGAGGTGGAAACCATCATCAGCCATCAGGCATCCGAATCCGAACGCCTGCTGCTTGCAGACGATGTGCTGCTCAATGACGGCAGCCTCAAAAGCCTGCGTGAGAAAACAATGCGCCTGCACGCGTTTTATTCAGGGATTTTCGCCTTAAAACCAACACAAGGAAAACACAATGGCTGAGTCGCGGCAAACACGTCTTCAAGTCAAATGTCCGACCTGTCAAACGGCAGTAGTATGGAAACCGGAAAACGCATTCCGCCCCTTCTGTTCGCAACGCTGCAAACTGATCGACTTGGGCGGATGGGCAGACGGGAAATATACGGTTTCCGACCAAACGGAAAGTTTGCCGGAAATATCCGAACCCGACGGAGCATACCGCTGACCGCCCCGCCTTCCCGGCAAACACCCTGAAAGTCAAATGCCGTCTGAAACAAATACGCTTCAGACGGCATTTTCATTCTCAAACCTAATCGTTGGTATTTGCCGTTACCTCTTCCAATGAAGTAATGCCCTGCATAACTTTCAAAATACCGGCCCGGCGCAAATCCACCATACCCTCCTTATAGGCAACGTCCAAAATATCCACTTCCGTACCGTTGTTCATAATCACACGCTGCATTTCTTCGCTGATGGGCATAACCTCATACACGCCCGCACGCCCCTTGTAACCCTGACCCCGGCAACGGTCGCAACCGACGGCATGGTAAAGTTTCCAATCTTTTGCAAGATCCTCATCGGTGAAGCCGATTTCCTTCAGAGCAGAAGCAGACGGGCGTTCCACTTCCTGTTTGCAGCTCGAACACAACCTGCGTAAAAGACGCTGCGCCATAATCAGGCTGACCGAACTGGCAATATTAAACGGCGCGACACCCATATTCAGCATACGCGACAACGTCGCCGGCGCATTATTGGTGTGCAGGGTGGAAAACACCATATGCCCTGTTTGTGCCGCCTTAATCGCAATATCGGCAGTTTCCAAATCACGAATCTCACCGACCATAATGATGTCCGGATCCTGACGCAGGAAAGACTTTAAAGCAGCGGCAAAAGTCAGACCCTGCTTCTCATTGACGTTGACCTGATTGATGCCCGGCAGGTTAATCTCGGCAGGGTCTTCCGCCGTTGCAATATTTACCGACTCCGTATTCAAAATATTCAAACAGGTATAGAGCGACACCGTCTTACCCGAACCCGTCGGGCCGGTTACCAGCACCATACCGTAAGGACGATGAATCGCTTCCAACAGCAATTTTTTCTGAAACGGCTCAAAACCGAGCTGGTCGATGTTCAAAGACGCGGCATCGGAGTTCAAAATCCGCATCACAACCTTTTCGCCAAACAGCGTCGGCAAAGTGCTGACGCGGAAATCGATAGGCTTGCCGCCCTTTTGAAAGGTCAGCTGCATCCTGCCGTCCTGCGGTATGCGTTTTTCGGAAATATCCAAACGCGACATCACCTTAATCCGGGAAGCAAGCTGCCCCCTTACCGCAATAGGCGGCTGAACCACCTCGCGAAGCTGCCCGTCCACGCGGAAACGGATACGGGCATTGTGTTCGTAAAACTCAAAATGAATGTCCGATGCCCCGCTGCGCAAGGCATCCGACAAAGTTTTATGGATAAACCTCGGAACAGGGCCGTCCTCCGCCTCCTCATTGTCGATATACAGGGTGTGGCTTTCCTCTTCCTCCTGCTCCTCCCCAAGCTCCTGAAGCAGCGATGTCGATCTCGACCCCACCCAATCGAGCAAACCCGCCAACTGGTCATCCTCGACAATGACCAACTCAACCGCAATCCCTGCGGCAGACACGGTTTTCTGAATTTGCGGCATCTGTGTCGGATCGGAAACCGCAAAAAATACTTTATTGTCCCGACGGAAAACCGGCACACAGTGGAACTCCACCATCTGCTCTTCCGTCAACACCCCCATCAGCACCCTGTGGCGCGGATAATGGCGCAAATCAAGAACCGAATAACTGAACACCCTGGCAATCAGTGCCGCAAGGGATTTAGGCGAAATGACACCGTCTGAAAACAGCATCGGCAACACTTCTTTACCCGCCTGCGACTCCTTATAATAGTGTTCGGCCTGTTCGACAGTAACCACTTGGTTTTGAACCAAAGTTCTCAGCAAACCTACGCTCATACGGCCTTTTCCCCAAATTCATTCATTGTTATGCCAATATAACTTTTGTTATTGAATATTATCGGCGAACAGATTATCAAAAAAACAACCGCCTTGCAAATCCAGCATATTTATATCTCGACACACGGGGGACGGCATACGCCTTCCCTCCCTTATATAGTGGATTAACAAAAACCAGTACGGCGTTGCCTCGCCTTGCCGTACTATTTGCACTGTCTGCGGCTTCGTCGCCTTGTCCTGATTTTTGTTAATCCACTACATATTGCGTCCCGTCAAAGGGCGCATTGCTTTCCTTAACAAGCCCCTCTGACGGCCAAGTGAAAGGGGCTTTTTTATGTCATCATCAAAATTAATATTTTCTTCTGCCATATCATCTACATTAAAAAATACGCCCCAAAAACATCCCCGTTTCCCGGAAAAAAGTTCCCATACAACGCAAAAAAGCCTTTCATATCGCTGAAAGGCTTGTTTTACTTTGGATTGTTACCGCTGATTGTTACGCATTGCATCGGCTTGAAACCCCGTTTTTAGGGCTTGTTCCTCGCCAACAGGAATCGAACCTGTATTTTACGCTTAGGAGGCATACGTTCTATCCGTTGAACTATGGCGAGCCAAAATGAAGATGGGGATTTTAAACCTTTCCGACAACAAAAGACAAGATGCCGGCCGCAATCAGCGGGCCGACAGGAATGCCGCCCATAAATGCAACCCCGATAACCGTCCCGATCAACAGCCCTGTCATTAAAACAGGCTGCTGCCCCATTAAAGGTACGCCGCGCCCGGCAATCCACGCTACAAAAATACCGATGGCGACGGCTGCCGCCATTTTAAGGTTGAGGAATCCGGCGGCAGGCGGTATCTGAATTCTGCCTGAAACCAAAGGGCTCAAAACGGACACGGTCAATATAATGATGCCGATATTCAAACCGTGTTTTTCAACCAGGAGGACAAATTGCGCCAATGCCGTCTGCTGCATCAGCAGCAATATGGTTGCCGAAATCGTAATCGAATTGTTTTGGCTGATTACTCCCAAAAAAATCAGCGCAACTAAAAATAAGGAAACAAAACTGACATTCATCGGGTCAAGACACCCTGACTAAAGATTCCCGCGCCAGCCGAATCATCGCTTCTTTCGCCTCACTGTCGGGCAGGGCATCCAACGCGGCAACAGCACAATCGACTGCTTTGCGCGCCTCGCCTATCGAATATGCCAACGCATCCGAACGAACGACATAATCGTGGATTTTCTCAAAATAGCTGCGATCTGCATTTTCTAAAGCAGTACGCACATCGTTTGCTACCTGTTCAGACCCTTGCCTCATCAAATAAATCAAAGGCAGGGTCGGTTTCCCCTCCGCCAAGTCGTCGCCGACGTTTTTGCCGGTTTCTTCGGTTTCACCAGAATAGTCCAATACATCGTCAATGATTTGGAAAGCCGTGCCGACATACATACCGTAATCTTTCAACGCCTGTTCGTGCTCGGGGGAAGCCTTGCCCAAAATTGCGCCGACTTGAGCGGCAGCTTCAAACAATTTTGCCGTTTTATATTGGATGACTTGGATATATTGTTCTTCGGTAATGTCCGTATTGCCGATATTCATCAGCTGCATGACTTCGCCTTCGGCAATAATATTGGTTGCGTCCGCCATTACTTCCAAAATACGCATACTGCCCGATCCGACCATCAGCTGAAAGGCGCGCGTGTACAAAAAATCGCCCACCAAAACCGCCGCCGCGTTGCCGAACAGGTTGTTTGCCGTCTTCCTCCCTCGGCGCAAATCGCTTTCATCGACCACGTCATCGTGCAGCAGCGTCGAGGTATGGATAAACTCGACCATTGCCGCCAGCGAATACAGTTTGTCATCGTCATAGCCAACCGACCGTCCAGCCAAAATCGTCATAATGGGGCGCAGCCGTTTCCCGCCCGAACCGATAATGTATGTGCCGATTTGGGCAATCAGCGCGACATCGGACTGCACCGCCCGATTGATGACCTTGTTGACTTTGGCAAGGTCTTCGGACAGGTGCTGCTGGAAATAAGGCAGATTCTCGAGCATGGCAGACTCTCAGGTTTACGTTTCCGTCAAACGGCAGATACCGCTTGAAAGCTGATTCAAATAGCGGGCAATTATATCAGCAAAGCTATGAGGACACATCTTTTCAGACGGCATATGATTGTCCGAACCGCGCAAACTTTGACAAAACAGGCAAATAACAATAAAATGCCAAATTTCGCACAATGGTGTGCGGATATTAACCATAACCCTTATGGAGTTGAGTATGTACGCGGTCGTAAAAACCGGCGGCAAACAATATAAAGTTTCCGTCGGCGAAAAATTGAAAGTAGAACAGATACCAGCCGAACTCGACAGCCAAATCGAACTGACCGAAGTTTTGATGATTGCTGACGGCGAATCTGTAAAAGTTGGCGCACCTTTTATCGAAGGTGCAAAAGTAACGGCTAAAGTAGTGGCACACGGTCGTGGCGAAAAAGTCCGCATCTTCAAAATGCGCCGCCGCAAACACTACCAAAAACGCCAAGGCCACCGCCAAAATTTCACCCAAATCGAAATCGTGGCAATCGCCTGATTGTTAACATTTAGGAGTATGACAAATGGCAAGTAAAAAAGCAGGCGGCAGCACCCGCAACGGCCGCGATTCAGAAGCCAAACGCTTGGGCGTTAAAGCCTACGGCAACGAGCTGATTCCCGCAGGTTCCATCATCGTACGCCAACGCGGTACCAAATTCCACGCAGGCGACAACGTAGGTATGGGCAAAGACCACACTTTGTTCGCCAAAGTCGACGGTTATGTCGAATTCAAAACCAAAGGCGCGCTGAACCGCAAAACCGTAAGCATCCGCCCTTACACCGGTTCTGAAGAATAATTCAACCGAACAGGAAGCCGCATCTTTTCGTGATGCGGCTTTTTATATACCCCACACCCGACTTGATACACATTAAGCTGAAAGTAAAAATCCGCATACACCCTCCCCTGCATATTTCTTCAACAGTGGGTTTTGATATAATCGCCTATCTGTTACAGATAGTTCAAACGGCATTCAAACCCTTACAAATGCCGTCTGAAATCATCGGCATCCGCCTATGCAAAGGATATTTTATGAGTTTACACAGCGACATCCTCGTCGTCGGCGCAGGTCCGGCGGGTTTAAGTTTTGCAGCCGAACTTGCCGGCAGCGGTTTGAAAGTTACCCTGATCGAACGCAGCCCACTGACTGTTCTGCAAAATCCTCCATATGACGGACGCGAAATCGCCCTGACCCATTTTTCCCGCGAAATCATGCAGCGTTTGGGTATGTGGGACAAAATTCCCGAAAACGAAATCTACCCTTTGCGCGATGCCAAAGTGCTGAACGGACGTTCCGACTACCAGCTCCACTTTCCCCAACCGACTGAAGCGCGCGGCGAGCCTGCCGACTGTTTGGGCTATCTGATTTCCAACCACAATATCCGCCGCGCTGCCTACGAAGTCGTATCCCAACTCGACAACATTACCATTCTGACCGATACGGTTGTCAAAGAAGTCAAAACATCTGACAACGAAGCACAAGTCATTTTGGAAAACGGCAAAATCCTGACCGCCCGCCTGCTTTTGGCGGCAGACAGCCGTTTTTCGCAAACCCGCCGGCAACTCGGCATTTCTTCAGATATGCACGACTACAGCCGAACCATGTTCGTCTGCCGCATGAAACATACTCTTTCCAACCAACATACCGCTTACGAATGCTTCCATTACGGGCGCACCATCGCGCTGCTGCCGCTGGAAGAACACCTGACCAATACCGTCATTACCGTCGATACCGATAAAATCAACAGCATTCAAAACCTTTCGCCCGAAGAATTGGCGGCAAGCGTAAAAGAACAGCTCAAGGGCAGGCTCGGCGACATGGAATTGGTCAGCAGCATCCACCATTACCCCCTTGTCGGTATGATTGCCAAACGTTTCTACGGCAAACGCAGCGCGCTGATTGGCGATGCCGCCGTCGGTATGCACCCCGTAACGGCACACGGCTTCAACCTCGGGCTTTCCAGCGCAGATATTCTGGCAAAACTGATACTCGAAGCCGAACAACGCGGTCAGGACATCGGCGCGGCTTCCTTGTTGGAAAAATACAGCAACAAACATATGCTGCACGCCCATCCGCTTTATCACGGGACCAATATGATGCTGAAGCTGTTTACCAACGAAACCGCACCGGCAAAACTGTTGCGTGGCCTGGTATTGCGTGCCGGCAACAACTTCCCGCCGCTGAAAAAACTGATTACCAAACAACTGACCGGTTGAAAACTGCTGAAATGCCGTCTGAAACGTTTCAGACGGCATTTTTGTGTTACGAACTATTTTGCGGTTTCCATATCCTTGGCAGACGATTTGCAGCAGATTCGCATACGGCAGATGTTTCAAGCGGAAAGGAAACACGATAAAAATAACAAAGCCTCCGAACAGTCGGAGGCTTTGCTTTCAAACTGAAATTATTTCAGTTTGGTTTCTTTGTACACTACGTGTTTGCGGGCAACCGGATCGAATTTTTTGATTTCCAATTTGCCGGGCATAGTGCGTTTGTTTTTAGTGGTGGTGTAGAAGTGACCGGTACCTGCACCGGATTCCAGTTTGATTTTATCGCGCATTGCAGTAATCCTTAATTAAATAGTGTTTAAATTAAGCTTCGCCGCGAGCACGCAAATCAGCCAATACGACATCAATGCCTACTTTGTCGATGGTACGCAATGCAGCGTTGGAAACGCGCAGGCGAACCCAGCGGTTTTCACTTTCTACCCAAAAACGACGTGATTGCAAGTTGGGCAAAAAACGGCGTTTG
Source organism: Neisseria lactamica (assembly GCF_901482445.1). Lineage (NCBI taxonomy): Bacteria > Pseudomonadati > Pseudomonadota > Betaproteobacteria > Neisseriales > Neisseriaceae > Neisseria > Neisseria lactamica. The sequence continues at coordinate 1,369,175 of NZ_LR590477.1, forward strand.
GTTTTGTTGTTGGCGTGCGATACGTTGTTGCCGGACATCGGGCGTTTGCCGGTCACTTTGCAAACTCGTGCCATAATCAGTCTCCAAACTTCTAAAATAGTAAAACGCGATTTATACCACGAAAAACAGTGTTAGTTCAAGTGTTTTAAAGAAAAACGGCTGTTTTGCGCGGATAATCCTTCCGATTGTCGCATCTGCGGAACGTTTGCAGGTGCGAAACAGATGGGGCGCGATTATAGCGGATTTCGGGAACTGCTGCATTCAAAATGCCGTCCGAACATATTTCCAGTATTTTCAGACGGCATTTCAAGTTTTCAAATCCCTCAATGTCCACCACCGCCACTGCTGTGGAACGGCGGTTTTGCCAGCCATATGACAGGAATCATGATGATGAACAGCAGGCTGCCTGCCATAAAGATTTCATTCGATCCGATGATGAAGCCCTGTTGCGTGATGGTGTTGTTGATGATGCCTAGGGTTTGACTGTCGGAAATGCCTTGTTGGGACAAATGCGCCGCCGTTTCGTGCAATGTTGCGGAATAGGGCGTGATGTGTTCGGCAAAGCGCGTATGGTGCAACGCTTCGCGCCGTTCCCACAGGGTGCTGACGACGGATACGCCGACACCGCCCATCAGCACGCGCAGGAAATTCGACAGGCTGCCGGCGGCGGCAATCTGCCTGCCCTTCATATGCGACAGGGTGATGGTCGTCAGCGGCAGGAAAAACATGGCGACACCTACCCCTTGCCAAAACTGCGGCCAAATGACGTTGCCGATATCCATATCGGCATAAAAATCCGTACGCCAATAGAAAGTGAAGGCAAAGGTCAGGAAGCTGGCGGTTACGAGCAGGCGCATATCGGCCTTGTTGCCGAACCTGCCGATTAACGGAGATAGGAAAACTGGGAGGATGCCGACGGGCGCGGCGGCAAGCCCTGCCCACGTGGAGGTATAGCCCAGGTTGGTCTGCAACACTAAGGGCAGCAGGGTCAGCGTCCCCATATACACCATAAAACCCAATGATGTGGCAATGACGCCGACGGTAAAATTCCTATCTTTAAACAGCGATAAATCGACAATCGGGTATTTCTCACCCAATTCCCAAACAATAAAATACGACAAGCACACCAGCGCGACTACGCCCAAGGTAATGATTTCTCCAGAGGCGAACCAGTCCAGCTCCTTACCCCTGTCCAGCATCATCTGTAACGCACCGACACCGACTACCATCAATGTAAGCCCGACATAGTCGGTCGGCATTTTAACGGTTTCCGTTTCCCGATGTTTCAAATGTTTCCAAGTTACCCGGGCCGATATGATTCCGATGGGGATATTGATGAAGAAAATCCAACCCCAATGCCAGTTTCCGGAAATCCAGCCGCCGAGTATCGGCCCGAGGACGGGGGCGACAACGACGGTCATTGCCCACAATGCCAGTGCCAGCGTCCGTTTTGCGGGCGGATAGGATGCCATTAACAGGCTTTGCGACAAGGGAATCAGCGACCCGGCGATAAAGCCCTGCAAGATGCGGAAAATTACCAAAGCCTGAAGGTTGGGTGCAATACCGCACAGCCACGATGTGATGACGAAACCGACGGCGGCGGCGGTAAACAGTTTGACCTCGCCGATGCGTTTTGCCAAAAAGCCCGTCAGCGGCACGGAAACGGCGTTTGCCACAGAAAAAGAAGTGATGACCCACGTCCCCTGAGTGGTTGCCGCACCGAGGTTGCCGGCGATGACGGGGACGGCGACGTTGGCAATAGTCGTATCCAAAATTTCCATAAATACGGCAAGCCCCAAAGACAGCGTAACCCACGCCAATGCCGCACCCTTAAGCGGTGGATAATCCATTGTGTCCTCCGTTTCAGACGGCATCAGGGCGCGGATTGCCCGAGGATTTCATCGACCGTCCGATCGACTTCCGACCAGTCGGTACTTTCCATTTCCGGCAATGCCGCACCCGGCGTTTTTGAAACAGGCGCGCCTGCGGCGGAAGTATCCACTTTAACCGTCATCGACAAACCGATGCGCAAGGGATGCCTGTCCACATCTTCGCGGTTCAGCACGATACGGACGGGGACGCGCTGCACCACTTTAATCCAGTTGCCCGTTGCGTTTTGCGCCGGAATCAGCGAAAACGCGCTGCCCGTACCTGCCGAAAACCCTGCCACCCTGCCGCGATAAACAATTTGTTTGCCGTACAAATCCGACACCAGCTCGGCAGGCTGTCCGATTTTCATATGCCGCAACTGCGTCTCTTTAAAATTGGCATCCACCCACACATCCGACAGCGGCACCACCGCCATCAGCGGCGCGCCTGCCGCCACCTGCTGCCCGACCTGCACCGAACGCTTCGCCACCTGACCGTCCGCCGGCGCGCGGATTTGCGTCCGCTGAAGGTTCAGCCACGCATCTTTCAACCTGCCGATTGCCGTCTGAACCTCCGGCTGTTCGCGCAAAGCGACCTGACCGCCCAAAGCCGCGCGTGCCGAAGACTCTTCCGCCAAAGCCGCCTTAACTGCCGCCTGCGCCTGAGACACTGCCGCACGGGCGTGTGCCAGCTCCTCGGCGGACACCGCGCCCGATTCCGCCAAAGCAGACCGGCGGCGCAAATCATCCTGCGCGCGCGCCAAATCCGCCCGGCGCAAGGCAACCTGCGCCGCCGCCTGCGAAGTGGCGGCATTTTGCCGGCGGTTTTGCCGCACCGCCTGAACCAGCTCGTTTTTTGCCCGCTCATACGCCAACACGTCATTATCGTCGTCCAACACCGCCAGCACGTCGCCCTTTTTCACGGCATCCGTATCGTCGTGCAAAACCTTCCGCACCGTGCCGCCCTTTTGCGGCGTAACCTGAACCACGCGCCCGGCAACATAAGCGTCTTCCGTTTCTTCTTCGTGCTGCCACCATAAAAAAAACGCCGACCCGGCGGCTGCGGCGGCAAGCGCGAACAGCAGCGTCAATGCCGTCAGGCGGCGTTTGCGTTTGGCTTTTACGCCGTCGGCTTCTTGCCCGTTTTGAATTTTCACTTCGTCTCCGTGTGTTGCCATTATTCATATTCCGAATATTTTTAATACGATATAAATAAAGCCGATTAAAGGCAGCTCGGATTCTATACCCTGGCAATAACCCAATCAAGTTAATGATTTAGAATGAATATTCAAATAAACCACCACACCCGCGTTCCGCAAAATTAATTTATGTTCAAAAATAATCGGATAAGCGCGCCACCCCTGCCGGACAGGGAAGCTACACAGATACCGCCGCTTATATTACAATCGCCGCCCCGTGGTTCGAAAACCTCCCACACTAAAAAACTAAGGAAACCCTATGTCCCGCAATACCGAAGAGCTGCAAGGCATCTCGCTTTTGGGTAATCAGAAAACCCGATACCCGTCCGAATACGCGCCTGAAATTCTCGAAGCATTCGGCAACAAACATCCCGATAACGACTATTTCGTCAAATTCGTCTGCCCCGAATTTACCAGCCTCTGCCCCATGACCGGGCAGCCCGACTTCGCCACCATCTACATCCGCTACATTCCGCACATCAAAATGGTGGAAAGCAAATCCCTGAAACTCTACCTCTTCAGCTTCCGCAACCACGGCGATTTTCATGAAGACTGCGTCAACATCATCATGAAAGACCTCATTGCCCTGATGGATCCGAAATACATCGAAGTATTCGGCGAGTTCACACCGCGCGGCGGCATCGCCATTCATCCGTTTGCCAATTACGGCAAAGCAGGCACCGAGTTCGAAACATTGGCGCGTAAACGCTTGTTCGAGCACGACGCGCAATAAACTTCCCTATTCCCACTTTCAGACGGCATTCCTTCGATACGATATGCCGTCTGAACGCCTTTCCGAAAGATTTTTATGTACGCATTTACCGACGCACAGCAACAGAAGGCACTCTTCCGGCTGGTGCTTTTTCATATCCTCATCATCGCCGCCAGCAACTATCTGGTGCAGTTCCCTTTCCAAATTTTCGGCATCCACACCACTTGGGGCGCGTTTTCCTTTCCCTTCATCTTCCTTGCCACCGACCTGACCGTCCGCATTTTCGGTTCGCACTTGGCACGGCGGATTATCTTTTGGGTGATGTTCCCCGCCCTTTTGCTTTCCTACGTCTTTTCCGTTTTGTTCCACAACGGCAGTTGGACAGGCTTGGACGCACTGTCCGAATTCAACACCTTTGTCGGACGCATCGCACTGGCAAGTTTTGCCGCCTACGCGCTCGGACAAATCCTCGATATTTTCGTGTTCGACAAATTACGCCGTCTGAAAGCGTGGTGGGTTGCCCCGAGCGCATCAACCGTCATCGGCAACGCCTTGGATACCTTGGTATTTTTCGCCGTTGCCTTTTACGCAAGCAGCGATGAATTTATGGCGGCAAACTGGCAGGGCATCGCATTTGTCGATTACCTGTTCAAACTCACCATCTGCACCCTCTTCTTCCTGCCTGCATACGGCGTGATTCTGAATCTGCTGACGAAAAAACTGACGACCCTGCAAACCAAACAGGCGCAAGACCGCCCCGCGCCCTCGCTGCAAAATCCGTAAACAGCCCTGCCGGGAATCGGGACGATTGGGTTTTCTTTTATTTGCAAACACTGCCGGAACGGATAAATCCGGATTCCCGCCCACTTCGTCATTCCCGCGAAAGCGGGAATCCGGTACGTTGGGTTTCAGTCATTTCCGATAAACTCCTGCCGCGTTGTATTTCTAGATTCCCGCTTTCGCGGGAATGACGGCGGATGGGTTTCCGTGCCGTGGTGTCCGGATTCCCGCCGGTACGAGAATGACGGCAGTGCTTCCTTGGCTTAGTTTTATTTTAATCGACTGTATGGTGGATTAACAAAAATCAGGACAAGGCGACGAAGCCGCAGACAGTACAAATAGTACGGAACCGATTCACTTGGTGCTTCAGCACCCTAGAGAATCGTTCTCTTTGAGCTAAGGCGAGGCAACGCTGTACTGGTTTTTGTTAATCCACTATAAATGCCGTCTGAAAACCTGTTTGCAGATTTTCAGACGGCATTGTTTTCGTCGCCGGTTCAAACTTCAATCCGATTGCGACACGGTAACCGGTATGCCGCGCAAGCGCGCAAGCAGCGCGTCCGCCTTCTGTTTCTGCGCGGCAAACGCCGCCTTGTCCGCCTGCGTCAATTCGGGTGTCGGCAATGCGACCGAAACAGGGTTGACGGGCTGCCCGTTGATGCGCGCCTCGTAATGCAGGTGCGGCCCGGTCGAACGCCCTGTCGAACCGACAAAACCGATGACCTCGCCGCCGCGCACATTGCCTTGTGCCTGCGAAAACGCGCTCAAGTGCGCGTACAGCGTTTCCACACCGTTGGCGTGGCGTATCATCACCGCGTTGCCGTATCCGCCCTTCCGGCCTTTAAAGGTAATCACGCCGTCGGCGGAAGCCCTGACCGGCGTTCCCTGCGGTGCGGCATAATCGATGCCCGTGTGCAGCCGCCAAGTGTGCAGGATGGGGTGCATACGGTAGCCGAACGGCGAAGAAATGCGCGTATAGACCAGCGGCTCGATGTTGAAGCCGCCTTTTTCCTGCAACACCCTGCCGTCTTCATCGTAATAATTGCCGCCCCCTCCGCCTTCCTTGTCCGAACGGTAATAGAACGCCTGATGCCTTGTACCGCCCTTGACGACTTCCGCCGCCAGAATATCGCCCGCCGCCACCTGCTGCCCGTGGAAATACAGGCTGTCGTAAAGCAGGCGCACGGCATCGCCTTCCTTCAAACCGTCAAGGCTGAAGCGGCCGGCGAAAATCCCGCTTAAGGATTCGCGGATTTCGACGGGCACTTCCGCCCGCGCCAACGCGCCGCGCGCCGACGTTTTGACCACGACCGAACGCAGCGTCGGCAAAACCTTCATATCCGCCTCAGAAGCCGACCGCCACCATATGCCGCCTTTCTTTTCCAAAGCGACCAGATTGCGCTCGCCGTCTTCGTCGGTAAAAAACTGCACTTCGCGCGCGATGCCGTCGCCGCCGACCAAAACATGAACCGACTGGTCGGCACGCAAATGCCGCAAATCGGCTTCACCGCCATATTTTTCCGTGATTCGGGCAATCTCGTCCCGCGCCATACCCGAACGCGCCAGCACGTCCGCCAGCGAGTCGCCCGGCTGCACCGCCTCCTGCACCCAATATGCCGTCTGAACGCCGCTGCCGCCCCAAGACAGCGGCGGCAGATTTTGTTCCACGCGCTGCGGTCTGACGCGTTCCGTCCTCTCTGTCAAAGCAATGTATGCCGCCGACACCAAAATAATCGAAACGGCAAGCGCGCGCAGCGCGTATTTCCGATGTTTTGCCGAAAGTGGGAAGACAGCCATATTGTTCCTTTTTGACGGCGTTTGCGCCGAATCCTCTATAATGTTGCGCCTGACCTGCATTTCTGAAACGTCAAACGATGAAACTCACCCTCGCCATTCCCTCGCTCAATTTGGATGAAGACGAAACCCGAATACCTCTATGCCTGCACGCCTTCAACAAAATCCTGCAATACGGCTCGCCGTATCGCCAAAGCTGCACGGCTTCGGCATTTTACGCGCGTTATTTGTGGTGCGGCAGACTGGCGGAACGCGCGGCGCAAAGCCTGAATATGCCGTCTGAAGCCGTCGCGCTCGCCACGCCCGTCTGGCAAAAGATGGGGATGCATCAGGCAAATGTGCTGACGGCGGAATATCTGAACGTCGGTACGGATGAAGCGGAACGGCTCTGCCGCGACCTGTCGGCGTTTTACGCCGATACTCCCTGGCATTTCACGCCCGTCCTGCCCGAATTATGGCTGATTTCCCTTCCCCGCGCGTACCGCTGGGGCGCGAAGCCCGTTTTGGACTTGGGCGGATTGTTGGGCGCGGACGATCAGCCGGACGGAGAAGATGCGTTGGAATGGCTGCGCGTCCAAACCGAAATCCAAATGTGGCTGGCGGCGCACCCCGTCAACCATAACCGCAAGAAACGCGGGCTGCCCGAGTTGAACGGCTTATGGCTTTGGGACAGTCTGCACGGAAGCAGTCAAGGCGGCACGCTTTTCGCCGATACGGTTTGGAGCCGTTTCCACCCCGACCGCCGCGCATTGCCCGACAACTTCCGCGCCTATGAAGAAACGGCGGCACACCTGCCCGACACGCACCATATCCTGTTTATGGACGATTTGCGCCTGACCGCCCTGACAGGGGACAGGGAGCGGTATGCGGCAATATTACAGCAGTGGGAAGAACGCTGGTTCGCACCAATCTACGAAGCCGTCCGCACCGGCAAAATCAAGCGGCTGGACATCGCCACGGACGGACAACACGGCGGTACGCTGACCTTCAAACCCGCCGACAGGTGGAAATTTTGGCGCGGCGCGAAAACCTTTGACGGAATCTGGTGAACCCGCCCGCCGCAACCGCGACAATGCCGTCTGAAGCCGGAATCGGGTTTCAGACGGCATTTTACCTCGCATCGCCGTTATGCCGGAAAAACCGGAATGCGTTTCCGCACACGCGGCGGCACGCAAAGCACCGCCCGAAAGCCGCCGATGCCCGCCGTGATACCGCCGCCGGCAGGGTTTCCTCCGAAAAGGAACAGCAATCAGAACGTTTTGTTAAACTCGACAAACACCCGATTTTTCTCATATTCGTTGAACACGTCGTTACTCCACGTTTCGCGGTGCGACAGCGTCAGGCGCGGCGTGATGCCTTTGAAATGCAATGCCCGGTGCCAAAGGCTCAAGGATGTGTCCAATTCTTTATCCCTGCGCCTTTCCCCTTTAAAACCGCTGAAAAAGCCGGGTTTTTCATAATGCCGTTTCGCCGCGCCGAGGCGCAACAGCGAAGACAGGCCGCTGCCGCCCCATTCCTGCCCCCAGGCAAAGCGCAGGCCGTAACGGTTGAAATTGTCGCCTCGGTCGGCGGGGTTGCGCTCGCGGTAAAAATCCAAACCGCCCATCCAATATTGGCGCGCATTCCGGTAAAACACCAGCGAATTGGAAATTTGCAAATGGGTATTGTCGGAACGCGCCCGGCGCGTATTCTTCAAACGCCCCCACTCCGCCGAAGACAACGTTTGCCATTTCGGGGTTTGCCAACGGTTGAAATAAAGGCGTGCGCCGTTGGTGTAAGAATAAGCGTCGTTGCCGTAGGTGCGGCGTTCGTGGAACACTGCCAGCCCGGCATCTTTGCGCCGATCGGCAAAACCGATGCCGCCGGAAACACCTGCCGTCATATCGTTGAATTTCTTATTCCCCGGATAAACCCTGCCGGACACGTCGACGCCCGCCGTCGTGTACCAGCCTTTTTTCAGCGACCATTTTTTCTCCGCGCCGAGCCGGTAATTGACCGCCGTGCCGTCCACCTGTTTCGGGAAAGTCCATTTGCCGTACTGCTGCCGTTTCGGGGCTTGGTTGATATTGTGTTCGCGGGTAACGCTGAAGCCGCCGTTTACCTTCCACGCATCGCGTTCGCGCAATGCCTTGCGGTACAGCTCGACCTGCTCCATCAGCTGCGGCGGCAGGTTTTCCGCTTTCAGGCGGTCGAACTGGTCTGCCGCCGCCTCGTTCTGCCTGTCTTCAAACAATGCCGCCGCCAAACGCATACGGACGGCGGGCGCGTCGGGTTGGGCGGCAATCAATTCCCGGTAATGGGAAACCGCCTCCTTCACCCTGCCGTCTGCCTGCGCCAAAATCCCTTGTGCATAAAGTGCCAGCATCTTATCCTGCTGCGCCTGTTGTAGGTAAATCGGCAAAATAACGCGGATACCGGCAATATTGTTTGAGACCACTGCGGAATACATCGCGCGGGACAGCAATTCGGGATTTTTCAGCAGCGTTTCTCCGTCAATCTGCAAAACTTTTCCTTTCTCCCGCACCTGCCCCGGTACCTTCTCCCTGTCGATCGGTTTGGCCTCCGCTTCATGAAGCCTGAACTCGGGACGGCTTCTCAAATCCGGTTCGCGCGGTGTTTCTTCGGCATATGCCGCGCTTGCCAATAAAGGCAGCAACAGCATCCATCTGTTTCGTGCAGGCATAAATGTCTTCCCACAAAAATAAAAAATAACCATTATCAATCGGCGGATTGTATCAGTTTTTTATGCCGCTGTTCCAAACCCTGCCGCCCGATGCCGCGACAATGCCGTCTGAAGCCGGAATCGGGTTTCAGACGGCAGCAAAAAACCGGCGGTTTTCCGCCGGTTTCATCATTATGCCCCGCCCTTCGGGGCGGCAGGGTTCGGATCGGTTTGCGGGGCCGTGCCGGTGTGCCGCCTGTGCGTCAAAACATTTCCCGACGCATCAAAACAGCCATTTGAGCGACAATGCGGCTTCTTTGTCGCCGTCCGTCCTTTTGCCGTATCCAATGCGTGCGGACATATGGCCTTTCCAACCGGCTTCAATGCCGAACCGCCCTTCGAGTGCCGTCCTGCCTGCCAGCGTCTGTTTTTCGCCGTCCATTTCCACGCCGAAAGATTTTGACCTGTGCAAAACATTAAAAGCGGCAAAAGGCTGAAGATTGACACCGTTACGCAAAGCAAAACGGGTTTTTGCCCGAATGCCGGCGCGGCTTTGCCACTGACCGCTGCCGAGCAGTCCGACCGCCGTCCCCTCGCTGTCGGTAAAGCCGCCGTTTACGCCCAAGTAGGTAAACTGAGCCTGCGGTTGCAGGTAAAACCGCACATTATTGCCTTTTCCGACAACGCCTTCCGCCACAAGCGCGTTGTAGCCGCCTTCGACAGAAGCCGTCCAACCTTTGGTTTTGTAGCGTTCCGCACGGTTTTCATCATTGATGCGATGTTTGAAACGTTGGTATTGCAACCAGCCGTCCAAATACGCACCCGTTTGTTTATCGCGCAACTGATGCCACGCAGCATAAACACCCCCGCCATAACCATACAAATAACTGCCTGCCGCACCGCCTTTGCCGTTGACTGATGCGTGCTGGCCGGTCCTGCCACCCATCACGCCGATTGCCAGCCGGCTGCCTTCATTTTGCCGTACAAACACCTCGCCGCCGATTTGCACGCCTTTGCTCCGCCCGTCCGCAGCCGCGCCGCCCCGTATATTTTGATGCGACCGGCCGCCGATGAAGCGCAGCCACAATTTTTGACGGGACGGATCGGCGGCATACACGTCGTCGCCCCTGTCGGCGGCACGCAGCCCAAACAAAGTATTTGCCGCATAAGCCTGTTGGGCATATAAAACCGCTTCCGCCTCGGGGATAGCCAAACGCTGCACGCCCAAGCAAAATCCGCCTTCGCATTGCTTGAGCAATAATTCGTACAGTCCCTGCCGGTAATTTTGTTTAAACGCAAACGAATTAGGGTCTGCCTTTTCCGCCGCAATCAGTTTGCGCCCGTCGAGCGTTTTCAGATTTTCCGGCCGGCGTTCCAAAACCACGCCGGATTGTCCGCTGACTTTTTCTTCAAAGGTCAGGGCGGGTTTGTCCGACTCCCGCACATCGTAGCCGAACAGGAAATCCGCGCCACCCTGATACGCTTTATGGACAGTCAGTTTTTCATCTTTCGTGTTCAGGCGAATGCGGGCATTATCGGAAGTTTCCAGCGTATGGATGTCGGAATGGCGGCGCGGTTCCCAAAGGGAATCTTTCAGCGTCATCTTGGTCAGTTCCAACACCTGTCCCGCGACGTGGGATTTGTTTTCGATTTTGACGTGCAGTGTTTTATTGAAGATGTTGTCGAGATTAGTCTGTGGTGTATAAGGAGTAAGTACGGCGTCTTCTATCAATTGATTAATTATATTGGGTCTTTTCTGTTTAAGTATATCAAATGTTCCTCCAAGCTGTTTTCTATACACTTTCTCAACTATTTTTTTATTTTTTTCCCAATCTTCGGGTTTCGTGTCGTACAAAGCCTTTAATTGCTTCTTAACCGCCTGCTTTAAATCAGTTCCGTAATTCTCTGTAATATATTTCTTAACAACGGGCATATTATCGACGGCGAGAATGCCGCTATTGTAGTTTTTACCCGTGATATTGATTTCGTCATACCCGTATTCGGATGAATTTTGATCGGTTTTGCCGCTGGAAAAATAATGGGAAACACCGTTTGCCGGCTTGTCTGAAAATGAAAAATCGGTATCGTTGCCGATTTCGGTAGAACGAGTATTTGAACCGGGCTGATAACTGAAAGCACCGAAGCAATCAAAAAATATGCTGCACGGGCCGCGCCAAACGTGGGAATTTCTGTCTTCCGCCGCTTCTAAAATAAATTTGTTTTTAATCTCGGCTTCTTTGACGGGATCGTACGCATCCGAACCCCAAGCATATGGCGTGCAAAACAGCGATAAAACAGATAATGTTAATAGATTAACCCGACCGCTTGCTTGCTTGCTTGCTTGCTTGCTTGCTTGCTTGCTTGCTTGCTTTCAGTGTCATGAGAAATTTTCCTTTGTCAAGTGTTGAAATTATAATGATTATATACTACATCACACTACATCGCAATGAAAAATCGGGAAAAACAAAAAAACCTCCGCCGTCATTCCCGCGAAAATGGGAATCTAGAATTTTAATGCGGCAAGAATTTATCGGAAAAAACTGAAGTTTAAAGACCTAGATTCCCGCCTGCGCGGGAATGACGGTTTAGAAATCACCCGAAACGAGAAAAAGAACCGAAACCGGACAAGTCGGATTCCCGCCTGCACCGGAAGGACGGAATTTCAGATTGTTGTTTTTGATTTTCTGTTTTGTGGGAATAACGGAATTTTGGATGATGTGCATTTATCGGGAAAACTAAAAACCCCTCCGCCGTCATTCCCGCGAAAGTGGGAATCTAGAATTTTAATGCGGCAAGAATTTATCGGAAAAACTGAAGTTTAAAGACCTAGATTCCCGCCTGCGCGGGAATGACGATTTAGAAATCACCCGAAACGAGAAAAAGAACCGAAACCGAACAAGTCGGATTCCCGCCTGCGCGGGAATGACGGTTTAGAAATCACCCGAAACGAGAAAAAGAACCGAAACCGGACAAGTTGGATTCCCGCGCGGGCGGGAATGACGATAAGCATAATTTCAATCTGCCATATTGTCTTTTCACTTGCCTGAAAACAGATTTCAGCCGCCTATCCCTGCATCCGGCGGCTGATGTAGTCGGCAATCAAATCCCGCTTTTCCCAAAAAAACTTCTGCATTTTTTGTTCGGAATACAGTTTGCGGACCAGAGTGGGCAGACCGCTGTGGACGATGGAGGCGATTTCTTTGTTGCCTTTTTCCTCCCGCATCGCCGTCTGAAAATCCATACCCCTGCCTTTCAGATATGCTGCAAGGCGGTTGCGGATGTGGGAATTGAGTTCGATGGATTTGAGCATTTTGCCTCCGTTTTGCGGTAAGGATTTATTCGATTTGTTTATCCGCCTGATTTTATCACGTTTCCCAAGCGGTTTGCCTGTACAATACCGCTTTTCGGCAGGGTGTGGGCGATGATGTTTTCTTGGTTCAAGCTGTTTCACTTGTTTTTTGTCATTTCGTGGTTTGCAGGGCTGTTTTACCTGCCGAGGATTTTCGTCAATATGGCGATGATTGATGCGCCGCGCGGCAATCCCGAGTATGTGCGCCTGTCGGGTATGGCGGTGCGGCTGTACCGTTTTATGTCGCCTTTGGGTTTCGGCGCGGTCGTGTTCGGCGCGGCGATACCGTTTGCCGCCGGCTGGTGGGGCAACGGCTGGGTTCACGTCAAACTGTGTTTGGGCTTGATGCTTTTGGCTTACCAGTTGTATTGCGGCGTGCTGCTGCGTCGTTTTCAGAATTACAGCAATACTTTCTCACACCGCTGGTATCGCGTATTTAACGAAATCCCTGTACTGCTGATGATAGGTGCGCTTTACCTGGTTGTGTTCAAACCGTTTTGACGGAGCATCTTATGCCGATAGAAATAGAACACCGTTTTTTGATTGGAAACGACAAATGGCGGCAATACGCCGATGAGCCGCTGCTGTTGAGGCAGGGTTATCTGTCTGTCGAAAAAGAACGCACCGTCCGTGTCCGCATTGCCGGAAAACGGGCGTGGCTGACGCTGAAAGGCTATATTTCGGAAATCAGCCGCAGTGAGTTCGAATACGAAATCCCGCTTGCAGATGCGGAAAAGATGATGGAAACGATGTGCCCGTTTAAGATGGAAAAATGGCGATATCCGGTCAAATGGGGCGGCAGCCTGTTTGAAGTCGATGTTTTCCTTGGCGAAAACGCGCCTTTGGTCGTCGCGGAAATCGAGTTGCCCGCCGAAAATGCCGATTTTGACCGTCCGGACTGGCTGGGGCGGGAAATCACTGCCGACGGTATGTTTACCAATGCTTATTTGAGCAGGCATCCGTTCTCAAGCTGGAAAAATGCCGTCTGAAGCGGCTTCAGACGGCATTCCCCGACAACCATCGCAAATCCAAAGACAGCCTCTATATCCTTATTTCTGCTTTCTTTGTTCCATTATTCCCAATAAATCCCCATAACCTAAAATCTCGTCATTCCCGCGCAGGCGGGAATCCGGTTCTTTAAACTTCAGTTTTTTCCGATAAATTGCTTTAGCTTTTCGTTTCCGGATTCCCGCTTTTGCGGGAATGACGATGGAAAGATTGTTGTTATTTCGGATAAATTACCCTAACTTTAAAATCCCGGATTCCCATCTTCGGGGGAATAACAATATTTTCTATTTCAGCCCATCATTTGCGGGGGATTTTATAGAGAGTTTATATTTCAATATCTCAAATAATGCACAAAAGCATAGCTCGTGCCTTTGCTGCTGACACGGCGTTCCGTCCGCTCTGCTTCTTTCCAATGCGTCCGGTCTATTTCGGGGAAAAATGCATCTCCTTCCACAGACAAATCCACTTCGGTTATCCGCAAATCGGTCGCCAATGGCATCGCTTGTCCGTATATCTGCGCGCCGCCCATAATGACGGCTTCTTCCGCGCCGGCACACAATGCCAATGCAGCCTCCAAACTTGCCGCCGTTTCCGCGCCTGCCGCGCAATAATCCGTCTGCCGGCTGATGACGATGTTCCTCCGTCCGGGCAGGGGTTTGACGGGCAGGGATTCCCACGTTTTCCGCCCCATAATGACGGGTTTGCCCAAGGTATAGGCTTTGAAAAATGCGAAATCTTCGGGAATGTGCCAAGGCATCGCATTGCCCGCCCCGATGCACAGGTTTTCCGCACACGCCGCAATTAGGGTTATTTTGAGCATATTTCCTCCACAAAAATGCCGTCTGAACGCTTCAGACGGCATTTTATGACATTCTGCGTCAAAAATCTCAACCGGCGCGCGCCATACGTTTTTTGTTTGCACCTGCCAACAATGCCAACAGTTCTTCAGTCGCGTCCCAACCAATACACGCATCGGTAATGCTTTTGCCGTACACTTCCGGCTTGTCCTGCCTGCCTTCGACCAAATGGCTTTCCACCATCACGCCCATAATATTGCCGCCGTCCTGTTCCAATTGGGCGGCAATGTCTTGCGCCACTTCCATCTGCCGGGTGTAATCCTTGCGGCTGTTGGCGTGGCTGCAATCAATCATCAGCTTGTCGGTTACGCCTGCCGCACGCAGTTGTTCCGCCGCCTCACTGACGTGTTCCGCATCATAATTCGGCTCTTTGCCGCCGCGCAAAATGACATGACAGTCGGGATTGCCACCGGTATGGACAATGGCGGAATGCCCGGCCTTGGTTACAGACAAGAAATGATGCGAATGGCTCGCCGCACCGATTGCGTCAATGGCAATCTTCAAATTGCCATCCGTACCGTTTTTAAAGCCGACGGGGCAGGACAGCCCGCTTGCCAATTCGCGGTGAACTTGGCTTTCGGTCGTCCGCGCGCCGATTGCCCCCCAAGAAATCAAGTCCGCATAATATTGCGGCGTAATCATATCCAAAAACTCGGTAGAGGCAGGCATACCCATATTGTTCAACGACAACAACAGGCTGCGCGCCTGAAGCAAACCGAAATTGATATCGAATGTACCGTCCAAATGCGGGTCGTTAATCAAGCCCTTCCAACCCACCGTCGTCCTCGGCTTCTCGAAATAAACACGCATCACAATCAAAAGCTCGTTTTTATACTGATTGCGGAGTTTCAACAAACGCTCCGCATATTCCAACGCCGCTTTCGGATCGTGAATCGAACACGGCCCGATAATGACCAACAGCCGCTTGTCCCTGCCGTGGACCAAATCGGAAATTTCCTGACGGGTACGGTGAACCAAGCCCGAAGCCTCTTTGGAAATCGGCAGCTCGTAAAGATGGGCAATCGGCGGCAACAACTCTTTAACTTCTTTAATCTTAATATCGTCTGTGGGGTAATGGTGTGTCATTTTGCATCTTTCCTGATGGGTTTTATACGCGGCTTAGGTTACATCGTTTACCTCGTACAAACAAGTGCAACATATTACTACAAAGCTATTTTATTTCAAAATAACTGATATATCTTTTTTTATAGATTTTAAATTTCATATTTTTATTATTTTAGGAATTTTATTTCAAATAAAAAGAAACAGATTGATAAAAACAATACCCGCCATTCATTCGGACAAACCTAAAACCGGAATAACCGCAAATACACGGAAACCCTTGAAAAGAAAATGAACGAATTACTTGAGAAAAATAATTTAATTTATAAACAGGCATTTCCCCGCAAATTTTTAACTTATCTTCATTATAGAAAGCAGGACATGAAAAAACCTTACTTGCACTTTCATTGGCAGCCGTTTCTGCCGCCGCAATGGCAGAAGTTCCCAACCTTATCGGCAAGGGAAAATACAAAATCTCTAACGGATATACAAAAAGCAAAGCCGCTGCCAGCGATTTGAAAGAAAAACAACGCACGCCGTCTATCGGTTTCCGTACGGATATGCCGTTTGAGGAACGCCACGGTATGCGTTTTGAAGCGACATACACGATACCTACGACAAACGTAACAGCGTAATAGGCAAAACACTAAAGTGTATGCCGGCTATTACACCCAACCGGTCGGCGAATCCACACGCTTCCGTGGCGGTATCGGTCTGGAATACAGTACATCCAAAAGGTAAACGCCTTACCCTTCAAGTAAACGGCGAAATCCGTCAAGACCCTGGCGAAGACCGGTATCTGACTCCGTGGGCTGAAGCGGCTGTCTATCTCCGCAACAAAAATAAAATAGCAATTGCTTCCCGGCATACCGGCCACACGGTTTTTAAAGCTTTCTGCAAAATAAAGGCAACACCACGATACGACCCGCAACACCCGGCTCGTCTCAGATGGCAGCAAATTCAAAATGACCGGTATGAAGTTCAAGCAACACGGTTTCCTCGCAGCCGCAGCGTTCCCATTCCCTTGCGTATGAGAGACGGCATAAAAGTGCCGCCTTTAAACCGATTTTCAGACGGCATATAGCCAATTAAAACCACACACCCTGCCCCGCTCTAAAACACACATAATAAAACGCCGCCCGACCCATGGTCGGACGGCACTTTGTCGGCGCATACGCCCTATTTTTTAGCTGCGGGCGTTGCCGGTTTGGCGGGGGCCTTGGGCGCGGGCGCGCCGACCGAGGCCTGATCCCTCAGCTTCGCCAGCACCGCGGGGCCGATACCCTTAACTTTCGTCAAATCGTCCACAGACTTAAACGCGCCGTTTTGCGCACGGTATTCCGCAATGGCCTTCGCCTTTGCAGGGCCTATCCCCGGCAGCGCCTCCAGCTCCTGCTGCGAGGCGGTATTGACGTTTACCGCCGCAAAGGAGAAGGCGCAGGAGAACAGCATACAGAACAGCACAAACATCTTCTTCATGGTTTTTCCTTTAAATAAAACCGCATCCTGCGGACGATAAAACGCGCCATTCTAAAATGAATATCCAAAAGTTTCAAGCCGTTCCTCCGCAAACCCGGCCGGACACCGTACGGATACCGTCCCGCCACCCCCGACATTTTTTCCGCACAAAGCAAAGACCCCCGGATTCCGGGGGTCTTCTGAATGGGTGTTTGGCAGTGACCTACTTTCGCATGGAAGAACCACACTATCATCGGCGCTGAGTCGTTTCACGGTCCTGTTCGGGATGGGAAGGCGTGGGACCAACTCGCTATGGCCGCCAAACTCAAACTGTTACAAATCGGTAAAGCCTTAATCAATATATTCGGTGATGACTGAATCAGCCGGTAAGCTTTTATCCCTTGAAGTTCTTCAAATGATAGAGTCAAGCCTCACGAGCAATTAGTATAGGTCAGCTTCACGCGTTACCGCGCTTCCACACCCCACCTATCAACGTCCTAGTCTCGAACGACTCTTTAGTGCGGTTAAACCGCAAGGGAAGTCTCATCTTCAGGCGAGTTTCGCGCTTAGATGCTTTCAGCGCTTATCTCTTCCGAACTTAGCTACCCGGCTATGCCACTGGCGTGACAACCGGTACACCAGAGGTTCGTCCACTCCGGTCCTCTCGTACTAGGAGCAGCCCCCGTCAAACTTCCAACGCCCACTGCAGATAGGGACCAAACTGTCTCACGACGTTTTAAACCCAGCTCACGTACCACTTTAAATGGCGAACAGCCATACCCTTGGGACCGACTACAGCCCCAGGATGTGATGAGCCGACATCGAGGTGCCAAACTCCGCCGTCGATATGAACTCTTGGGCGGAATCAGCCTGTTATCCCCGGAGTACCTTTTATCCGTTGAGCGATGGCCCTTCCATACAGAACCACCGGATCACTATGTCCTGCTTTCGCACCTGCTCGACTTGTCGGTCTCGCAGTTAAGCTACCTTTTGCCATTGCACTATCAGTCCGATTTCCGACCGGACCTAGGTAACCTTCGAACTCCTCCGTTACTCTTTGGGAGGAGACCGCCCCAGTCAAACTGCCTACCATGCACGGTCCCCGACCCGGATGACGGGTCTGGGTTAGAACCTCAAAGACACCAGGGTGGTATTTCAAGGACGGCTCCGCAGAAACTGGCGTCTCTGCTTCCAAGCCTCCCACCTATCCTACACAAGTGACTTCAAAGTCCAATGCAAAGCTACAGTAAAGGTTCACGGGGTCTTTCCGTCTAGCAGCGGGTAGATTGCATCTTCACAACCACTTCAACTTCGCTGAGTCTCGGGAGGAGACAGTGTGGCCATCGTTACGCCATTCGTGCGGGTCGGAACTTACCCGACAAGGAATTTCGCTACCTTAGGACCGTTATAGTTACGGCCGCCGTTTACCGGGGCTTCGATCCGATGCTCTCACATCTTCAATTAACCTTCCGGCACCGGGCAGGCGTCACACCCTATACGTCCACTTTCGTGTTGGCAGAGTGCTGTGTTTTTAATAAACAGTCGCAGCCACCTATTCTCTGCGACCCTCCGGGGCTTACGGAGCAAGTCCTTAACCTTAGAGGGCATACCTTCTCCCGAAGTTACGGTATCAATTTGCCGAGTTCCTTCTCCCGAGTTCTCTCAAGCGCCTTAGAATTCTCATCCTGCCCACCTGTGTCGGTTTGCGGTACGGTTCGATTCAAACTGAAGCTTAGCGGCTTTTCCTGGAAGCGTGGTATCGGTTGCTTCGTGTCCGTAGACACTCGTCGTCACTTCTCGGTGTTAAGAAGACCCGGATTTGCCTAAGTCTTCCACCTACCGGCTTAAACAAGCTATTCCAACAGCTTGCCAACCTAACCTTCTCCGTCCCCACATCGCATTTGAATCAAGTACAGGAATATTAACCTGTTTCCCATCGACTACGCATTTCTGCCTCGCCTTAGGGGCCGACTCACCCTACGCCGATGAACGTTGCGTAGGAAACCTTGGGCTTTCGGCGAGCGGGCTTTTCACCCGCTTTATCGCTACTCATGTCAACATTCGCACTTCTGATACCTCCAGCACACTTTACAATGCGCCTTCATCGGCCTACAGAACGCTCCCCTACCATACGTGCAAGCACGTATCCGCGGCTTCGGTTATAGATTTGAGCCCCGTTACATCTTCCGCGCAGGACGACTCGACCAGTGAGCTATTACGCTTTCTTTAAATGATGGCTGCTTCTAAGCCAACATCCTGGCTGTCTGGGCCTTCCCACTTCGTTTACCACTTAATCTATCATTTGGGACCTTAGCCGGCGGTCTGGGTTGTTTCCCTCTTGACAACGGACGTTAGCACCCGCTGTCTGTCTCCCGAGGAACCACTTGATGGTATTCTGAGTTTGCCATGGGTTGGTAAGTTGCAATAACCCCCTAGCCATAACAGTGCTTTACCCCCATCAGTGTCTTGCTCGAGGCACTACCTAAATAGTTTTCGGGGAGAACCAGCTATCTCCGAGTTTGTTTAGCCTTTCACCCCTATCCACAGCTCATCCCCGCATTTTGCAACATGCGTGGGTTCGGTCCTCCAGTACCTGTTACGGCACCTTCAACCTGGCCATGGATAGATCACTCGGTTTCGGGTCTACACCCAGCAACTCATCGCCCTATTAAGACTCGGTTTCCCTACGCCTCCCCTATCCGGTTAAGCTCGCTACTGAATGTAAGTCGTTGACCCATTATACAAAAGGTACGCAGTCACACCACTAGGGCGCTCCCACTGTTTGTATGCATCAGGTTTCAGGTTCTGTTTCACTCCCCTCCCGGGGTTCTTTTCGCCTTTCCCTCACGGTACTGGTTCACTATCGGTCGATGATGAGTATTTAGCCTTGGAGGATGGTCCCCCCATATTCGGACAGGATTTCACGTGTCCCGCCCTACTTTTCGTACGCTTGGTACCACTATTGAGATTTCGAATACGGGACTGTCACCCGCTATGGTCAAGCTTCCCAGCTTGTTCTTCTATCTCGACAGTTATCACGTACAGGCTCCTCCGCGTTCGCTCGCCGCTACTTGCGGAATCTCGGTTGATTTCTTTTCCTCCGGGTACTTAGATGGTTCAGTTCTCCGGGTTCGCTTCTCTAAGTCTATGTATTCGACTTAGGATACTGCACAGAATGCAGTGGGTTTCCCCATTCGGACATCGCGGGATCATAGCCTTATTGCCGGCTTCCCCGCGCTTTTCGCAGGCTTACACGTCCTTCGTCGCCTATCATCGCCAAGGCATCCGCCTGATGCACTTATTCACTTGACTCTATCATTTCAAGAACTTCTTTGACTTCGTCTGTCTACCCGTTGACTAGGGAAACAGACTTGAAATTCCTACTCTGATAAAGCTTACTGCTTGTTGTGCCTTAATCCTGCCTTTTGTGTTTCAGGATTAAGTCGATACAATCATCACCCAAATTCTGTGTTTGTCTTCTTTTCCCTCTCGGGAGATTTTTATCCTTTGCAAAGGGTAAAAATCAAAACAAACTCATTGTCTTTGTTTGTTGATTTCGGCTTTCCAATTTGTTAAAGATCGATGCGTCGTTATTTTACTCCGCAAATCAAAATAAGTTGCTATAAAATATAAAAAAATAAAAGCAACAGGATTACTTTGATTTGCAAAGTTTTGGTGGAGGCAAACGGGATCGAACCGATGACCCCCTGCTTGCAAAGCAGGTGCTCTACCAACTGAGCTATGCCCCCGTTATTGGTGGGTCTGGGAGGACTTGAACCTCCGACCCCACGCTTATCAAGCGTGTGCTCTAACCAGCTGAGCTACAAACCCGGATTCTCTTCTCAAGCGAACCTTGCCTTCACTCAAGCTTCTTCCGCATCTTTTCAGTTTACCGATAAGTGTGAATGCCTAAAGCCCCTTCTTTCTCTAGAAAGGAGGTGATCCAGCCGCAGGTTCCCCTACGGCTACCTTGTTACGACTTCACCCCAGTCATGAAGCATACCGTGGCAAGCGGCCTCCTTGCGGTTAGCCTACCTGCTTCTGGTATCCCCCACTCCCATGGTGTGACGGGCGGTGTGTACAAGACCCGGGAACGTATTCACCGCAGTATGCTGACCTGCGATTACTAGCGATTCCGACTTCATGCACTCGAGTTGCAGAGTGCAATCCGGACTACGATCGGTTTTGTGAGATTGGCTCCGCCTCGCGGCTTGGCTACCCTCTGTACCGACCATTGTATGACGTGTGAAGCCCCGGTCATAAGGGCCATGAGGACTTGACGTCATCCCCACCTTCCTCCGGCTTGTCACCGGCAGTCTCATTAGAGTGCCCAACTGAATGATGGCAACTAATGACAAGGGTTGCGCTCGTTGCGGGACTTAACCCAACATCTCACGACACGAGCTGACGACAGCCATGCAGCACCTGTGTTACGGCTCCCGAAGGCACTCCCCCGTCTCCGGAGGATTCCGTACATGTCAAAACCGGGTAAGGTTCTTCGCGTTGCATCGAATTAATCCACATCATCCACCGCTTGTGCGGGTCCCCGTCAATTCCTTTGAGTTTTAATCTTGCGACCGTACTCCCCAGGCGGTCGATTTCACGCGTTAGCTTCGCTACCAAGCAGTCAGGCTGCCCAACAGCTAATCGACATCGTTTAGGGCGTGGACTACCAGGGTATCTAATCCTGTTTGCTACCCACGCTTTCGGGCATGAACGTCAGTGTTATCCCAGGAGGCTGCCTTCGCCATCGGTATTCCTCCACATCTCTACGCATTTCACTGCTACACGTGGAATTCTACCTCCCTCTGACACACTCTAGCCACCCAGTTCAGAACGCAATTCCCGGGTTGAGCCCGGGGATTTCACATCCTGCTTAAGTAACCGTCTGCGCCCGCTTTACGCCCAGTAATTCCGATTAACGCTCGCACCCTACGTATTACCGCGGCTGCTGGCACGTAGTTAGCCGGTGCTTATTCTTCGGGTACCGTCATCAGCCGAGGGTATTAACCCCGACCTTTTCTTCCCCGACAAAAGTCCTTTACAACCCGAAGGCCTTCTTCAGACACGCGGCATGGCTGGATCAGGCTTGCGCCCATTGTCCAAAATTCCCCACTGCTGCCTCCCGTAGGAGTCTGGGCCGTGTCTCAGTCCCAGTGTGGCGGATCGTCCTCTCAGACCCGCTACTGATCGTCGCCTTGGTGGGCCTTTACCCCGCCAACCAGCTAATCAGATATCGGCCGCTCGGATAGCGCAAGGCCCGAAGGTCCCCTGCTTTCTTCCTCAGAAAATATGCGGTATTAGCTGATCTTTCGATCAGTTATCCCCCACTGCCCGGTACGTTCCGATATGTTACTCACCCGTTCGCCACTCGCCGGCAGTAGTGCAAGCACTACCCCGCTGCCGTCCGACTTGCATGTGTAAAGCATGCCGCCAGCGTTCAATCTGAGCCAGGATCAAACTCTTATGTTCAATCTCTAACTTTTTTAACTTCTGGTCTGCTTCAAAGAAACCGACAGGACAATGTTCAAAACATTATCTTGTCTGTCTTTCAAACAGTGTGAGGCCCAAGGCACTCACACTTATCGGTAATCTGTTTTGTTAAAGAGCGTTTGAACTGCTTCATCACCGCCGCTTCGTCAGCAGCGAAGACGCGAACTATACGCTTGAAGAGATTTGCGGTCAACCGTTTTCTTGAAAAATTTTTATAAAAATACTTATCATATTGTTTATAAATTGATTTATATCTATTAACCTGCTTTTGCCATATAAAATTCTTCCAGCGCATGAGAGATATTTTCAGCCTGCCATGTATTTTTCAAAGGTGCGGTAATTTCGATTTCTTGTTATTGATAGGTAAATTGTATTTTCCATGCATACAGAAACATAGTCTCGGATTCCGTCCCTCCATATAAGCTGTCTCCCAAAATAGGACTGCCCGGGCTTTTCATTGCTATTCCCAACTGAAAAATACGAGAATTATTTCGATTGACGGGGGGGGGGGGAGTTATCCTATACTATTGATACTGAATGAAATCATATAAGGTAATGTTATGTATGTAGGTCGTACCGCGATAGCGGCTAGTGTTTTGTTAATGAGTGCTTTTTCTTCTTATGGGGCAGGTTCTACTTTGCAAGAAG
The DNA here is from genome assembly GCF_901482445.1 of Neisseria lactamica. Taxonomy (NCBI): domain Bacteria; kingdom Pseudomonadati; phylum Pseudomonadota; class Betaproteobacteria; order Neisseriales; family Neisseriaceae; genus Neisseria; species Neisseria lactamica. The sequence continues at coordinate 1,392,065 of NZ_LR590477.1, forward strand.
ATAATGATAAATTATCGTGGGGTACTGGTGCGTCAGCATCGGGGGCGTTTTCTATTGCTTTAGGAAGAAAAAGCGCTGCCAGTGGTACGAAAGGAATTGCAGTAGGTGTTTCTTCAAAGGCAACGGCATTGAATGCAGTAGCGATTGGTACTGAAAGTAAGGCAGAGAATAAGTATGCGGTCGCATTAGGAGCGAATTCTGCTGCCAGTGGAGAGAAATCCTATGCAGTAGGGCATAGTTCTGTGGCTTCTGCACCAAATTCTATGGCGATAGGGCCAAGTAGTGTTGCCAGCGCAGAGGGCAGTGTTGTAATTGGCAATTCAGGACAAGTAAAACTAAAAGCAGATCAAGGGATTGCGGTAGGTTCTGAGGCAAGGGTAAATGCAGAACATGGTATTGCGATTGGTAAAGAAGCCAAAGCAGGAGGCGAAACAACGAACCCACAGTTCAATGGACCGGCATATTATGCGGACACTATTGCTGTTGGGTATCAAGCAGAGGCTAACAAAGGTGGTGCTATTGCTTTGGGAAAACAAGCAAAAGCAACGAAACAAAAGGGAATGGCACTTGGCGTAGAATCAGAAGCTGCCGGTGCTTTCAGTACCGCTGTGGGTAATGAAAGTAAGGCAAAGGGGCAAGGCAGTGTAGGTCTCGGTAACCAATCTAAAGCAGAGGCAGATTTTGCGGTGGCTGTGGGGAATAAGGCTGAAGCGACTAAGGAAAACGCGCTTGCCATTGGCCGATACGCAAGGGCAAACGGAAATCATTCTGTAAGTTTAGGATCTTATAGTGAAATAAAAGATGGTGTGAGCAATTCTGTGGCACTGGGGTATGGTTCAGTAGCTAGTGAAAATAATGTTGTCTCTGTTGCCTATAAAGAAACACCACAATCTACAGAACTTTCCCATAGAAGAATTGTGGGTGTTGATGATGGTGCCAATGATTTTGATGCCGTCAATGTCCGCCAGTTGAAAGCGATGCAAGGGCAAAATATGGCGGATCTGTTTTCAGTGCGTAGCGAAGTGCACGGTGTGGCAGCGAGTAGCGCAGCCCTATCGGCACTGACCCCGTTATCCTATGATGCAAACAATCCGACGCAGTTTATGGTCGGTTTCGGCACATACAAAGGCCGTCAAGCTGTGGCATTAGGATTGTCCCATTTCGTTAATGACCGCTTTATGGTAAAAGTGGGCGGAACTTTAGGCGGAGGCAATAAAACGGGACATATGATGAATGTAGGTCTGACTTGGAAATTTGGAACGAGCCAAGGTGTTCCGGCTACAAGTGATAAGGTGCTTATGGAACAGTTGATACAAGATAATCGCCAATTGAAAGCACGATTGGAGAAATTAGAAGCCCGTCTAAATGCTATGTAGCCTTGTGGCGATAGCGGTTTACCGGGTATATCGCCAATGATAAAGTGCATCATCGGCAATCCTTTGATAATATTCAATGAACTGCCAACACCTCAGCAAGTTTGAACCCGAATATGCCTGACAGGAACTTTCTGTCAGGCATTTTTGTGATGTTCTGCAATCATTTTTTGATACACGGCCGGCGGCACATATCTTTTGACGGTTTCCGTCCAGCCTTCCGGCCCGACCAATCCTTTGACCATAGTGGAGGATACTTCGGCGATTTCGCGCGGCGGCATAAGGAATACGGTGGATATTTCGGGGGCGAGGTCGCTGTTGATGTGGCGCATAGAGCGTTCGTATTCATAATCGGAGGCGGAACGGATGCCGCGTACGATGAATCCTGCATCTACCTCACGGGCGTAATGCACCAAAAACCGGTTTTCAAATACATCGGTTCTGACGTTAGGAAACATTTTAGTAATATCGTGCAGCATATCCCGCCTTTCGGCTATCGTGTAGGTGCTGCGTTTGTCGGGATTAATGCCGATGGCGACGATGAGTTCGTCAAACATAGATTGCGCCTGCCGTATCATCCACAGATGCCCCAATGTGGGCGGATCGAAACTGCCGGCATAAACGGCGCGGCGCGGTGTATTCGGTAACATTTGATTCCTCCCAGCCTCATAGCCGGCTGTGTGTTGGTGCGTGTGCATCCGTATTGTATGCCCAAAGTAAAATGCCGTCTGAAGCATTTTCAGACGGCATAGCCGGACGGCGTTTTGCCGGCATCAATCCTCGCCGTTTAAGGACAGCAGGATGTTGAGCAGGCTGCTGAAGATGTTATAAAGCGAGATAAACAGTGTCAGTGCCGCGCTGATGTGGCTGTCTTCGCCGCCGTCGATGACGGTGCGTACCTGCCACATAACCATTAAGGAACTGAACAAGACAAAACCGGCGGAAATGGTCAGGGCAAGTGCGGGAATACCCAAAAACAGGTTGGCGATTACGGCGACCATCAGAATGACTGCGCCTACGGTCAGGAAGCGTCCGAGTGCGTTCATATCGAGCTGGGTCCTGCGCGCCAAGGCGGACATCGTTAAAAAGACGGCGGCGGTCATCGTGGCGGCAATGCCGACGATTTTCGCACCGTCGGCAATATGAAGCGCGTATTGCAGCACGGGGCCGATCAATACGCCCATACCGAATGTGAATACCATCAGCAGGGTAACGCCAGTATTGCTGTAACGATTTTTCTCGATGAAGTGGATCATACCGTAGAAAAACGCCAGCACGACGGCAAACCCTATCCAGCGCGAACCGAAGGCGGCGTAAAAATTGAAGCCGGCATTGGCGGCAAGTGCCGCGCCTGCGGCTGCCGGAATAAATGAAAATCCGAGCAGGCGGTAGGTTTTCTGCAGGACGGTGTTTTTAGAAACCGTATGCGCGGTGTAGTCGTAAACGTCGTGTTGCATATCATCTGCTCCTGAAAGCGCGGTTGGAAATAACGGGATTTTAACATTGCCCAATGTCAAAATTTGTCCGGTTGCGTGAAGATAAAGTTGTCCGGCGTATTTTAAAGGCCGTCTGAAACAGGTTCGGACAGCCTTTTATTTGAAGCAGGAAACCGTTTATTGCGGAACATACCCCTGAACGGCATCCGCGCCGTCGCCGAAGAAATACTGCTCCATCTGCTGAGCCAGGTATTCGCGCGCGCGCGGATCGGCGAGGCTTAAACGGTTTTCGTTAATCAGCATCGTTTGGTGGCGCGTCCACGCCGCCCACGCTTCTTGCGATACGTTTTCAAAAATGCGCTTGCCCAATTCGTTGGGAAGCGGCGGAAATTTCATGCCTTCGGCTTCTTTGTTGAGCTTGACGCAGAATACCATGCGTGCCATAGCGGATTCCTTTGCTGTGTGTTCAGAAATAACGGGGGGATTTTAACCGATTGGGAGTGCGGACAAAAGCCTTCTTATTCCCGATGGTAGGGATGGTTGTGCAGGATGGAGGCGGCGCGGTAGAGTTGTTCGGTCAGAAGGACGCGCACCATCCCGTGCGGCAGGGTGAGGCTGGACAGGCGCATCATCATGCGCGCCTGTTGTTTGAGGCGGTCGGTCATACCGTCCGCGCCGCCGATGACGAAGCAGACGTGTTCGCCGTTTTGCTGCCAGCTTTTGAGGTGTTCCGCCAGCTCGACGGAGGTCGGTGCTTTGCCGCGTTCGTCAAGGACGACGAGGAACGCGCCTTGCGGTACGGCTTCGAGGATGCGTTTTTCTTCCGCCGCCATACCTTGGGCGGCATTCACGCCCGCACCGCGTTTTTCGGGTTTGATTTCTTTGAGTGCGTAGGCGACGTCGCGTCCGAAACGTTTGGCGTATTCGGCGACGGCTTCGTCAACCCAGCGCGGCATTTTGGTGCCGACTGCCAAGACGGTGATGTTCAATGCTTTCTCCCTGACAGGAAAATGCCGTCTGAACATTCAGACGGCATCGGGAATCAGTCTGCCGCGTGCCACGGCTTCTGCATTCCTGCGTGAAAACTCGGTTTCTCTCCGCCCCACAGGGTGTCGATGTCGTAGAAGTCGCGCACGGCGGGGAGCATAACGTGGACGACGAGGTCGCCCGCATCGACCAGCGTCCATTCGCCGCTGTCGCCTTCGGTGCTGAGGATTTCAAAACCGGCTTCTTTCAAATCGACGGCAACGTTGTTGGCCAGCGCTTTGACTTGGCGCGTACTGTCGCCGCTGGCGATAATCATTCTGGCAAACAGCGAAGTTTTGTCTTGCGTTTCGAGAACGGAAATGTCTTTGGCTTTGATGTCTTCGAGGGCGTTGACGGCGACCCCGACCATTTTTTGCAGGTCTTGCAGTTCTTGTTCGTTCATTATGTTCCTAACGGGATGTTTTCAGACGGCATTATAGCCGTTCCTTACTGATTTGACTTTTCGGGTTGATGTTTTTCCTCAAAAATTACTCAATTAAGTACTAATCCCGCAGGATTATTAGTATTTTTTTATATCTATCTTTTAGATATTCACTTTTTGTTTCACTATATTTCAAACTGAAGTATTGAATCAATTCTGACTTATACATCATAGGTACAAAGTAAATGTATTCTTCGACCAAGTTAGTAAAGTATTCCGCAGAAGTCTTTTTAGGAGAGAGTTTAGGTATACTCATAAAATAGGTCCATTTATTCGGGAATTCCTCAAACATTTTCATCTTAGGGAGATGAAATGCTACAAAAAGAGCTACTCCCTTATATATTGCACCCCATCAAGGGGCGCAAGTCTTTACAAACATCAAGCCCCTTTAACTCTAGCCAGTGAAGGGGCTTTCTTATGTGCATCGCATTTTATACCGTTAATCCCGATCAAGACGAATATCAAAAATCACGCGCTTTCATCGTGCGTATTTTCGTAGATGACGAATTAACCGAAACAAAAGCATTTCCTATTACAAATCCGCAAAACACATATAAAACAAGGCAAGAAGCCGAAGAATACGGCCGTCTGACTGTCAAGGCTCTTATGGATAAGCAGGAGAAAACCGCATGAGAGCCGAAGAGAGAGCAGAAACGGCGGGGGCGTGTGTGGGCGCGCCTTGCGCGCCGCAGACGACCCACGCCGTCGAATGCCCCCCTAGGCTAATAGGGGGGGAGCAAAAAAACCCTAATCTGCAGGGTGGGGAACAGCCCATAGAAATTCTTGAATCGCATCAAGTCGAATTTGAATATTTTTCCCAATACGTAACCGACGGTAAAGGCCGTCTGATAGAAATTCCGCTAAGACGCGGCAGGGAAGACGGTGCATTCATCGACCAGATCACATTTACGATACATGAGGAATCCATACCCAAAGTAACCCAAAAAGCCTATGTAACAGATGCCGAGTACCTCGCAAAGTACAGCGAATTGCTGCAGGAAATTCTAGGTTTCGGCATCAGTGCAAAACTGCCCTACAAAGGCAAATTTTTCTATAAGTCCTGCTATCAGCTCGGCCCGCAAAATGTTGAGTATGGCAAAGTCCACTACGGCGGCCAAAGAGAAACCATACTTGTAGAGCTGAACGGCACCGGCTGCACAGCAGCAAAACCCGGTTGGGAAAACAGGCTTTATGAATTTCTGCAAAAGTGTGTCCGGCCAAAAATAACAAGGGTTGACGTATCACATGATTTTTTCAATGGAGAGTACACGCCCCAGCACGCTTTAACCGACCACGATAACGGCCTTTTTGATTGCCATAACGTCCGCCCGAAAAGCGAATGTAAAGGCGTTGCTTGGAGACACGAAGACGGCAGCGGCAAAAGCTTCTACATCGGCAAACGCGGAAACGCCAAATACACAAGGATTTACGAAAAAGGCAAACAGCTAGGCGATAAATCAAGCCCGTGGGTTCGATTTGAAACAGAGTTCAGAAACGGAGATATAGAAGTCCCCATAGACATACTGATTCATGCCGGTTCGTATCTTGGCGGAGCGTATCCCGTCTGTGAACAGATATTCAAATGCGAAGCCAAGCGCATGGATTCAACGGTTAAAGAGGTCAATCTCACGTTTGAACACAAACAATTTTACGCAAGGCAGCAAGTCGGCAAATGGGTCAATTTTTTAAAAGACATCGGTTGGACGGCCGAAGATATCGTCAAAGACCTAACTAATGGCGTTGAAGGCTATCCCAAAGGTCTCCAGCCCGAAGAATACGACAGCAGCAAAGCCAGTGTTTTTTATATCCATGATGAGCAAAAAGCCATAAACGCCCTGAATATCGAAGTCTTAGAGTTTGAATTAAATCAGGAAAAGCAATACGAGTATCCGCAAGACAGGCATAAACAGCATGAGCGCGATTACGACAAAGAGCAGTATCAAATATCAGACCAGTTAGACTACTGGAAATATCTATAAATCAAAGAAAGGAAATACCCATGTTTGATCAATTACAAGTAATCAACTATCCCGCCACACTCTTGGGCGCAAAACAGTTTAAAGGTGAGATTGACGGCAACAAAATCGATACCTGTACCGTACTGGTAGCAACCCCTATGCCCGCAAACGGCAACAGCGTAGGTTTTACCGCCGCCAGCATGAAGTTTGGCGAAAGCCACAATTTCGATCGGCTGAAAAACCTCAAATTCCCCTGTTCCGTAAATGTAACCGTCGCAATGGAATCTACCGGCAAAGGCTTAGTACCCAAGCTGCTTGATTTTGAAGTGAAAGGCGCGGCGACCAAAGCCTAAGGCAGAAAGTCCGGAATATGAGCAGCTATCAGCAAAAATTTATTGTTCAGGAACTGGAAAACTATGAATTCATCTTCCCCAATCAGTTAGGCGATATTGGATTTACCCAAAATCTGAAAGAAGCCGGACAGTATGAAAACTATGAAGACGCATTCAATGCCGGATTAGAAGAGATTGGCGGACATTTTCAGATTTTCAGCTTATACATCAGAGAAGAATAAAAAGTTAACAGGCTCGGCGGGCGGTCTGTAAAACCTTCACAAAGCCCGCAAAACCATTTTTTTAACCGACTAAGGAAAAAATCATGAAATTCATGAATAACCTGAAAAAATACGGCGCGAAAATCGCCGCTTTCGCAGCTGCTCCGTTCGCACTGGCAGCAAATACCTATGCAGCATTGCCCGAACCTGCAAAACAAGCATTAGAAGGCGCAAAAAATGACGGTCTGGAAGCCGGTTGGCTCGTTATCGGCGTATTCGCGGCACTGTTTGTGATCGCGATTGTAAAACGTGTAATGCGATAAGGTCGGCAAAATGTACTACCAAGTTGGAAATCAGTGTTTAGAGCAGCATCAGGCCGAAAACGTCTATTTCAGCTTGGTAGTACCTAAAATAACTGAAGACGGGAAAATCATAAAACCCGAATACAACGGCAAAGATTGGAAAATAGACGGCCAAATCATCAAGGCCGATTTACCTGAATGCGACCCGTCCGAAAACCTGAAAGACGGCATGTATATAGGCTGGCTGATTTTCGGAATCGCGGCATCCGTCTATTTCGTAATCGTGATTAAAAGGCTCTTGAGATGATGGATTTTTATTTTTATGTCGGTCTTTCCGTTCCGATCATCATCGCCGCCATCCTGTTCAAGGATTGATATTCAAAACGGTTAGGCAGATAATCCTACTTCCGAACAACAAAAAAGGAAGTTGGAATCATGTTTATCACTGAAGCGCAATTGGCTCTTTATAAGTATCAGGCTGCATCTAAATATTTTAATAAGCCGATGTCTTTAATTGCGAGAAATGAATTTATTGAGTTTGGAAAAGTTTCAAAATCTGCTGTAAGTGTCATTGAATGTTTTTCACATTTTTGGAATAGAAAAATTTATAATGATATTTGGGAATTTTCTTTTCCAGATGGCTCTACAATTTTAATAAAACGAGTTAAGGAAAAAGATGAAGAAAAATACTATTTCCAATGTGCATCTGATAGCGTTGATTGCTCTAGCTTATTTCCCGATTAATGCTTTTTCATCAAATGAAAATTTGAAAGTTGTTAAAATTCCTAATTCTTCAGTTAATGTAATTTGGGATGCAAATAAAGATGTTGTCGATAGATTTTCTAGAAGCAGTGGCGGCGACTTCTTTGGTTTTAGAAGAATAGAACCGGCCATCATCGAACACACTCCCACCGGACTCCGCTCCGCCTCCACTCTCCCCGCAACAATAGAAAGTACCGTCTCCCGCGCCGGAGTCTTGGCAGGGGTCGGCAAACTCGCCCGCTTAGGCGCGAAATTCAGCACGAGGGCAGTTCCCTATGTCGGCACTGCCCTTTTAGCTCACGACATTTACGAAACATTTAAAGAAGACATTCAGGAACAAGGCTATCAATACGATCCCAAAACCGATAAATTTGTAAAAGGCTACGAATATAGTAATTGCATTTGGTACAGGGTGGGAGATTACCCCCATGAAAAGTTGGTAAATGATTCCTGCTATGGCGTCGACAGTTCGACTATGCGCCTTATGTCAGATTACAGCAGATTCCCAGAAGTTAAAGAACTGATGGAAGCCAGAATGGAAATTCTCGGCAGAAAGTATTGGGAAAAGTTAAGAAATCGTCCTGATATGGTTAGTTACAAAAATTACAATTTCGGACCTTGTGAATTCGGCTGGAACGGCGGAGGTTGTTCAGTTCATAAAGGAGATGATTATAGAGGTTTTATCAATTTTTCACTTTCAAGAGATCCAAAATACAAAGAAGAAATGGATGCCAAAAAGCTGGAAGAGATTTTATCCTTAAAAGTCGATGCCAATCCCGACAGATTTATCAAAGCAACAGGCTTTCCGGGCTACAAGGAAGATGTCAAAATCGAAAACGGCAAAATCGTAATGCTCGGCCCCGTAACAGGCGAAGACGGAAAGCCCAAGCAGATAAAAATCACATTCGGCCAAGACGCACAAGGCAACACAACGGCATCGGTAGAAGAGATACAGCGTCCCGATCTCACACCCGGAAGCGCAGAAGCACCCGAAATCAAGCCGAATCCAGCGCCTACGCCCGAAACCAATCCAAAGCAAAAAGAAAACCCGCGCGAAGCAGATCAAGACAATCCCAAACCCACGCCCACACCGGGCGAAACACCAAGCCCGAACGAAAGCCCGAAAGATCGGCGAGAAGAAAAGAAACCAGACGGAAACGGCGGATTGCTCTGTGATCTCTTTCCTACAATCTTAGCCTGTGCAGATATGGGCGAACCTTCAGAAAACGATTTTGAAGGCATAGCCATACCCAAAGCCGTAAATGAAGAAACGTGGTCGCCCGATAACATGTTTTCGTCAAGCGGAGTTTGTCCGAAAGACAAAACATTCCACGTTTTCGGAAAAGCGTTTAACGTCAGTTATCAGCCATTGTGTATATTAATGGAAAACGTCAGATTTGCCGTTATCCTCGGTTTTATCATCATGTCCGCGTTTATCACATTCGGATCATTGAGAAAGGAATAAAATGCCGGCTGCTCTAATTCCATTAATCGCATTTCTGTTAAGAATGCTGATAGTAAAGATCATCATTGCAACAGGACTAACGTTTGTATCATTCGCCGGCTATATTGTCGCATTGAATAAATTCAAAGAATACTTTTTAAATGCGGCAAACTCCATGCCTGAAGACATTTATAACCTTCTACTGATAGGCGGATTCGGAACAGGTTTTAACTATCTTTTCGGTGCGTTCTCTTTTTGGGTAAGCATGAAAGCATTGAACAAACTGACAACAGTATTACCGAAAGGATAAAAATGATTTATCTGATTACCGGCAACATGGGAACCGGCAAAACATCAAAAGCAGTTTCAATGATTTTAAACAACGAAGACGGATTGTTTAAAATGAAACTCGAAGACGGAACAGAAGTAGATAGGCCCTTATATTTTTGCCATATCGACGGACTAGACGCAAAAAAGTTCAACGCACACGAACTAACAGAAGAACAAATCATGTCCGCGCCGCTAAGAGACATCATCCCTGATGGCGCGGTTCTGATAGTAGACGAAGCACACTATACCTATCCGGTAAGATCATCAGGCCGAGCCGTACCGCCTTATATTCAAGAATTAACAGAATTAAGACATCACGGCCATACGGTTATCATGATGACACAACACCCGCAGCAGCTTGATATCTTCGTTAGAAACCTGATATCCAAGCACATCCATTTAGAAAGAAAAGCATTAGGAACAAAACAATATTCGTGGTACAAATGCGTAACCAGCTTAGAAAATCCCGCAGCTGTTTCAAATACAGAATCGAAGAATTTCACACCGCCCAAAGAAGCATTTAAATACTACAAATCATCAAGCCAGCACATCAAATTTAAGAAAAAAGTACCGTTGGCCGTTTGGGCTTTAATTCTGATAATCGGATTTATCGGCTGGAAAATCTATACAGTTTATGGAATATCACAAAAAGCCATAAATCCAGAACAGTTTGAAACAACATCACAAGTTTCAGCATCAGAGCCGATAAATAAAGAAGCAGATTTAAATACAGCAGTACAATCACAAAAAATCAATCAGGATTTGAAAGCAGACGATTTTATCCCGACGTTGGCCGAAAAACCCGAATCCAAACCGATTTACAACAACGTCCGCCAAGTCAAAACCTATGAGCGTATCGCCGCATGTATCGAAGGCGGAAAAACCGGCTGCACCTGCTACAGCGATCAAGCAACACCGCTGGAAGAAGTAACAAAAGAAATGTGCAAACAGTACGCAAGAAACGGCCTACCCTTTAATCCATACAAAGAACAGGACAACAGCGCAAACAACGCGCAAAAAGCCCCTACAACGTCCTAAGCGGGCGCGAAGTTCGAGCCGCAAAGCGGCGCGGTTGTCGGCGCAGCGAATTAAGAAAGGCCGCTGCATGGCGGCCTTCTAATCGTGGGTTATTGACTAAACAGCATGAACACGGATAGAATAAACCGCGTATCTACCGATACAGTCAAATGCAGTTTTCCGAGGCTAACGGTAATTCGCATTTTAAAATTTCCTGTAAAGTTTAAAACTTGGCAGGAATGCAAAAATCCCCTAGTTCGCGCTCGGGGATTTTGCTTATCCCCACCGCTCTACAAATTGTCATATCATCAAATCTAAGTCATATCAATCTACCTTTCCGCGCTTGCCGCGCCTGTTTGAGTTTCAGAAACCTTTCCCAGCCCTTCAGGACGGAGGAGCTAGGGCGGGGGAAAATATCTAGCGGAATTGTTTTTTTTTACTGCTTTCAGTCCGGTTTTCGCTGAGGTATGGGGGGGCGTTTGACAGAGAACGGCCGATAAAAAGGTGCAAGGGGGAAGTTTTGTAAAGATTTGGAGTGCTTTTTTCCAAATCTTTATGAATACCCCCTTGCACCTTTTTATCGGTTGTTCTCCAATCGCACACAAACCCCATGCCTGCGAAAACCGGACTGAAAGCAGTAAAAAAACACAATGCAGCGGGTCGCAACAGCAATTTTTAAATAAACCAGCAAATACAAAAAATTAATTCATACGATTCTGATATACTTCAAACGTCTCGGAATAGCTAACCGACGACAAAGCCGCCGAACCTGATTACTTCCTAATCGCAAGATTGAAAGAAAGATAAGGACGGCGGTTTTCTTATGTTTGAAATTGAGAAACATCAAAGGCATTAAAGCCTGAATCGTAAGGAAAATTAACATGAGAAACGCAGTAGGATTAGACATATCCGCAAAAACATTTGATGTCGTTACCATAATCAACGGCGAAACCGATTACAGAAAATTCAGCAACGATGAACAAGGCTGCAAAAACCTGAAAGAATGGATATCGGCAAAAAGAGAAAAAGACATATACGTATGCATGGAAGCAACAGGAAACTACTACGAACAGGCCGCAGACTGCTTGGCCGAAGAATACCACGTATCAGTAATAAACCCGCTAAAAATCAAAGCCTATGCACAAAAGCGATTCAGCAGAGTCAAAAACGACAAACAAGACGCAAAACTAATCGCAGAGTTTTGCCAAACAGCATTAATAGAAGAGCTGCCAAAGAGAGAAAAACCGACTGAATAGCAATACAGCTTGAAAAGACTGCTATCACTTCAAAGCCAACTTTTAGAACAACAGACATCGCAAAAAAATAGAATCAAAGCAGCAAAAGATTCATTTGTACAGAAAATACATGAAAAACAGCTAAAAGAACTTGAAAACCATCTAAATGCAGTAAAAAAGAAAATCGACCAAACAATCAAATCAGACAAAAAAATGAAAGAGCTGACAAAACGGTTAGAGACAATACCGTCAGTAGGCAAAACAACAGCCATATCGCTAATGAGCTACCTTATTAACAGCACATTCGAAAACGCAAAGCAGTTTACAGCCTATGCCGGATTAAATCCGCATCAAAACATATCAGGGACAAGCGTCAACAAAAAAAGCAAAATGACCAAATACGGAAACCGAAGAATACGCGGATCCCTGTTCATGGCCGCATTAGTCGCATTCAAAAACAACTACTTTCCAGCATTCACAAACAGGCTGAAAAAAGCCAAAAAGCCCAAAATGCTGATCATCGGCGCATTGATGAGAAAAATTTTAGTCGTTGCATTTAATCTTTATAAAACAGAAACCGACTTCGATAAAACACGTTATCAGACGGCTTAGCTAACCGAACTGATAAAAACAGCAAAAGCGGATTGTAAAAAATCCGCTTGGATTTTTGTATTCCGAAAAAATGTAAAACTGAATAGCCAATAAAAACAACAAGATAATAAATTTACAATTTATTTTGTTTGAATAATAAAGAAACATCTTTCTTTGAATATTCGCTAACATAAGGCGATATATTTCCTCACTCTCAGGAAGCTTATACCTCCACATCATCATCCCAAGAGCAGATACTATACAGCGATTGATTTTACTGTTTTCCGCATACTTATTTGCTATTTGCACCAAAACACCCGCAAATTGAACATCTCTAAAAAGCTCCGTATAATAAGAAGACATTTCTTGCCTAGGCTGTTTCTCAAAATCAACAAGAAGCTTTTCGATCTCTTCGCTTGTTTGAGTTTCCCAATTCTCAATATGATGCTTCAGTTCGATTATTTTATTAACTCGAAGTTTAGTTTTGCTGTTCATATTTCTAGTGAGTATTATTTATCATAATTTTTCGTATAGCCGGTGTTCTCGGATATAACGGGCGGCGGCAGGCGGTATGCCGTCTGAAACGCCTTGGCCGGCAAGGTTGCGGCGGATTTCCGTTGACGACACATTATGCATCGGGGCGGACAAGATGCGGACGCTGCCGTCCTGAAGCGCATTGCCCAGCCATGCGTGCAGCTGGTGCGGGGCGTGTTTGAGGCTGCCGCCCTGCCGCATGGCGACGGCGATATTGGTTTCGCGCACGAGCATCTGCCATTTTTTCCAAGTATGCAGCTTCATCAGGCTGTCGCTGCCCATCAGCCACCAGAGTTGCGCCGAGGGGAACTGCTGACGGAAAATTTGGACGGTGTCGAAGGTGTAGGTTGCACCTTCTCGGACGATGTCGCAGTCGCTGACGGCAAAACGCGCGTCTTCTGCCGTCGCCAGTTCGACCATGGCAAGGCGGTCGGCTGCGGAAGCGGAGGCGGCATCTTTGTGGTACGGGCCGCCTGCCGGCAGGAAAACAACCGTGTCCAAGCCGATTTCGTCGGCAAAGGCGCGGGCGATATGGAGGTGTCCGTTGTGTATCGGGTCGAAAGTGCCGCCGAAGAGTCCGATTTTCTCCATCATACTGCCTCCCTTGAAATGCCGTCTGAAACGCCGTCCCGCACCACCGTGGTCAGTTTGCCGGTAACGGGATGGATAATCAGCCCGTGAACGGCGATATGGCGCGGCATCAGCGGATGGTGGCGGATGAGTTCGACCGTGTGGCGCACGCTGTCTTCGACGTTGTCGAAACCGGTCAGCCAGCCGTCGAGGTCGATGCCGGCATAACGCAGGGTTTCGATGCGGTCTTCGGGAATCCGGCTTTCCCGGACGCGCCCGAGGAATTCTTCGGCATTCAGCCCCTGCATCCCGCAATCGTGATGGGCGATGACCATAATCTCTCTGACCTTCAGTTCAAACACGGCGACCAACAGGCTCCTCATCACCGAACCCCACGGGTGCGTAACCAGCGCGCCGGCATTTTTAATCAGCTTGGCATCGCCGTTCCTCAACCCCAAAGCATTGGGCAGCAGCTCGATAATCCGCGCATCCATACAGGACAAAACTGCCAGCCCGCGTTCGGGGTATTTGTCGGTAAAGTATTTTTCATATTCGCCCGATTCGACAAACTGCCGGTTGTGGGCAAGGATGTTATCCAACTCGCTCATTTTGCCGTCCTCTGAAAAAGGGTTCGCATTATAACGTTTCCGTCCGTTTTCCGCCTTCGCCGCCGTCCAACAGCAGGAAAATACCCAGCGCGAACGCCGCCAACAGCAATGTCAGCACCATCGCCCGCGCGTAATTGTCCGCACCCGCGCGTCCCAAATAGGCATAAATCAAAGTCGTCAACGTCTGCCATTCCGGACGCGACAGGAACAATGTCGCCGCAAATTCGCCCACGCAGGTTGCCGCCGCCAAGGTCAGACCGCGCCGCAACGCCAGTTTCAAAAGGGGGAACGTGATGCGGTATGCCGTCTGAAAGCCGTTTGCGCCCAAACCTGCCGCCGCCCTGCCGTAATCCGGCGGCAGTGCGTCCCAGGCCGATAAAACATCTTTTGCCACAAACGGATACGCCAGCAGCGCATACATCGCCAGCAGCAACGGCAACGAAGCCGTCCACCCCGGATAAAGCAGCAGCACGCCCGCCGAAACACAAACCGGCGACACCATAAACGGCAAAAACACCAGCCCGCGCATCCACGCCGACCGCCGCGCCGCCGCCGCATACACCACACCCAAAACCGCCGCCGCAAACACCGCCGCCGCCGAGAAGCGCAAAGTATTCCACACCGCCTGCCACGTTTCACTTTCCATTAACACACGCCACGATTCGCCGGCCGACCACGCTTTCACCACAATTGCCGACAAAGGAAACAGGCAGCACACGGACAACACCGCCGCCGAAAATGCCAGCAGCACATATTCCCCGACCGATTGCGGCGGCGACGGCATCACGGGGGCAACCGCCTTATCCGAAACCGCGCGCCTGCCGAACCACGCATACAGCAACCCTGCCGCCGCCGTTACCCCCAACACCAGCCACACCAGTGCCGAAGCCCCCGCCATATCGAGTTCGAACATAACCAACTGGTAAATTTCCACTTCGACCGTGGCATAACGGCTGCCGCCCAACAGCAATGCCAGCCCGAACCCGGAAAAACAATACAGGAAGACAAGGCACACGCCGCCGGCAAGCCACGGGCGCAAAACGGGCATTTCAATGTCCCAAAACCGCCGCCACGCCCCCGCGCCCAATGTCCGTGCCGTCTGAAGCCGTGCCGCAGGCACTTGAACAAACCCCTGATATGCCGCCCTAACCAACACAGGAAGGTTAAAAAACACATTGCCGTACAACAACAGATACGGCGTATCCTGCCAGCCGCGCCACAACAGGCCGTCCGCCCCGAACAGAGCCAGCACGCCCACGCCCGCCACCAACGTGGGCATCACAAACGGCAGCATCAGCAGGCGCAGCACGAAAGTCCGCCCCGGGAACGCCAGCCGCGCCAGCACCCACGCCACCGGCACGCCCAAAGGCAGCACCAGCACACAGGTTGCCGCCGCCTGAAATACCGTCCACGCCAAACGTTTGAGCATATAAGCATCCGACAGCACCGTGCCCCACGCCAAACCGTCATATGCCGCCATCGCCCACAAAGGCGCAAGCACCATCGCGGTCAAAAAAAACAGGGGCGGCAGCGTAACCAATCCGACAACCGCCCAACGCCGCATATCCATCCGTTTTCCCATTTCAAAACATAATGGCTGGATTGTACCCAAAGCCGATCAAAAATGACTGCACAATTTTATCCGTCCGCAGTCAAACCGCCGCCAACCGCCGGAATTCAGAGTCAAACACCGGCGCGGGTGCGTAACAAAGCAGCCGAAACCGGTACGCCGAACCGGAAAACATATTCAAACCCGAAACAAAATGCCGTCTGAAACCCTTTCAGACGGCATTTCTGTCAAACGCCGGACGCACTCAATCCAAACTCAACAGCAGGTTGCGAAACGCGTTCGGGTCTTTGATAAACGTCATCTCGCCCTCCTGCGGAAAATGAAAATCCAACAGGCGCGACACCCAAAAACGGATGCAGCCGGCACGTTGGGCGGTCGGGAAATACGCCTTTTCTTCGGCACTCAAGGGGCGCACGCCCTCATAACCGCCGATAAACGCCTTTTTCAACGCCTCATCCAACTTATTGTCCGCCGTCCTTGCCCAATCGTTGACCGCAATCGCCAAGTCATACATAAAATTGCCCCGGCAGGCATAATAAAAATCGATGAAGCCCGATACCTGACCGCCGTCAAGCAACACATTATCTTTAAACAAATCGGCGTGGATGATGCCCGAAGGCAGATGGTTGCCGAGATTGTCCTTCAGTGCATTGATTTCGGAACACAGCAGCGCGGCATCGTCTTGCGGCAGCACGGGCAGCAGCCGGGCGCACGCCTCCGTCCACCACGCATCGTAACGCGGGTTTTCCATTTCCAAAGGGAAATCGGCGGCGGCAAGGTGCATTTTTGCCAACATCGCGCCGGTATGGAAACACTGCTCCGCCGTCGGCAGCGCGGTATCCGAACCTTTCAGGCAGGCAACCAAACAAGCCGGCTTGCCCGCCAAAACGGAATCAAGCCGGCCGTCTTTGCGCGCAACCGGCGCGGCAACCGCCACGCCCTTCATACTCAAATGCCGGTTAAGCTCCAGAAAAAACGGCAGCTCTTCCTGTTTCAACACTTCAAACACGGTCAGCACATAACGTCCCGAAGTCGTCGTCAGAAAATAATTGCTGTTGGTAATCCCCTGCGCGATGCCCTGCAGGGAAACAAATTCTCCCAAATCGTAATCATCCAAAAAGCCGCGCATTTCATCATCGGAAACACTGGTATAAACAGACATATCCATTCACCCGTTCAAAACAATCAAACCCGCCGTCAGAACGCCGGACGGCAGGCAAACATATAATTCACATCGGTCGAATCGCACAGGGCATAAGTTTGCGACAACACGTGGTAAGTCATACCCTTGGTTTCCACCACGTCCAAACCCGCCTGACGGCACATCCGCGCCAAATCGGCAGGCGCGATAAATTTTTTCCAGTCGTGCGTGCCTTTGGGGACAAACTTCAACAGATATTCCGCCGCCACAATCAGATGCAGGTACGATTTCGGGTTTTTATTGATGGTGGAAAAAAACACCATACCGTCCGGTTTGACCAGCTTGGCGCAAGCACACACGATGGCGGCGGGATCGGGGACGTGTTCCATCATTTCCATGCACGTTACCGCATCAAAAGAATGCGGTTCCGCCCCGGCAAGGTCTTCCACGCGGATACATTCGTATTCGATATCGGCGACATTGTTCAAAGCCGCGTGCAGGCGGGCGGTTTCCAGAGACTGCTCCGCCATATCGATGCCTTTGACAAACGCCGCGCCGCGCCGCGCCATACTTTCCGCCAAAATCCCGCCGCCACAGCCCACGTCCAAAACCCGTTTGCCGCGCAAATCCGCGTGTCCGTCGATATAATCCAGCCGCAGCGGATTGATGTCGTGCAAGGTTTTGAACTCGCCCGATTTGTCCCACCATTTGTCGGCAATCCGGCTGAATTTGGCGATTTCCCCCTCATCGACATTATATTCTTTGTCGGACATTTTCCCTCCCATCTGACGAACCGCCCCACTCAAAAACCCAAGATTATACTATGGAACGCGATGCCGTCTGAAAGCCTTTTCGGGCGGCGCGGCGCAAATACCTTACAAACCCTTACACTTTACGGCATAATGGCGGCACGCTTTTTTTGGCAGAAAGACAAAATATGCCCAACAAAACCCCTTCCCTGTTCGGCGGCGCGATGATTATCGCCGGTACGGTCATCGGCGCCGGTATGCTCGCCAACCCGACCGCCACCTCCGGCGTATGGTTTGCCGGCTCGCTGATTGTGCTGCTCTACACCTGGTTTTCTATGCTATCCAGCGGCCTGATGATTTTGGAAGTCAACACCCACTACCCCCACGGCGCAAGTTTCGACACGATGGTCAAAGACCTGCTCGGACGCGGCTGGAACATCATCAACGGCATCGCCGTCGCCTTCGTCCTATACCTGCTCACCTACGCCTACATCTTCGTCGGCGGCGATTTGACCGCCAAAGGCTTAGGCAACGCCTTGGGCGGCAATGTTTCGCTCACCGTCGGACAACTCGTCTTCTTCGGCATCCTCGCCTTTTGCGTGTGGGCATCCGCACGCTTGGTCGACCGCTTCACCGGCATCCTTATCGGCGGTATGGTATTGACCTTTATTTGGGCAACCGGCGGGCTGATTGCCGATGCCAAACCGTCCGTCCTGTTCGACACCCAAGCACCGGCCGGCACAAACTACTGGATTTACGCCGCCACCGCCCTGCCCGTCTGCCTCGCCTCCTTCGGCTTCCACGGCAACGTCTCCAGCCTGCTCAAATACTTTAAAGGCGACGCGCCCAAAGTGGCTAAATCCATCTGGACGGGCACATTGGTCGCGCTCGTGATTTACGTCCTCTGGCAAACCGCCATCCAAGGCAACCTGCCGCGCAACGAGTTCGCCCCCGTCATCGCCGCCGAAGGGCAAGTCTCCGTCCTGATTGAAACTCTGTCCAAATTCGCCCAAACCGGCAATATGGATAAAATATTGTCCCTGTTTTCCTATATGGCGATCGCCACCTCGTTTTTAGGCGTAACGCTCGGACTCTTCGACTACATCGCCGACATCTTCAAATGGAACGACAGCATCTCCGGCCGCACCAAAACCGCCGCGCTGACCTTCCTGCCGCCCCTGATTTCCTGCCTGCTCTTCCCCACCGGCTTCGTTACCGCCATCGGCTACGTCGGCCTGGCGGCAACCGTCTGGACAGGCATCATCCCCGCTATGCTGCTCTACCGTTCGCGCCAAAAATTCGGCGCGGGCAAAACCTATAAAGTTTACGGCGGCTTGTGGCTGATGGTTTGGGTCTTCCTTTTCGGCATCGCCAACATCGCCGCACAGGTATTGAGCCAAATGGAACTCGTCCCCGTATTTAAAGGATAAAAGGCAAAATGCCGTCTGAAGCCCGCCGGCGGCTTCAGACGGCATTGCCGCAACAAACGGCAACCGTGTTCCGGCACACAGCGCATTACCCTACCCCCTCACGCACAAATCCCGCCCCGTCAGGCGCGGGACGCAACCATAAAGGAACAATGATGAAGCTCAAAATAGACATTGCAACCAACAACTTCAAACACGGCGGCGGCACGGAACGCTACACATTGGATTTGGTAAACGGTCTGAACAGGCAAAACATCACACCGGCCGTTTATGCGACGAAATTTGATCACAGCATTCCCGAATACGCCCTAATCGAACCCCATCTTGTCGATCAACGCCGGACGCTGAAAAAACTGCGCTCGTTCCTCTTTTCAAGCCGGCTCGCTCAAACCAGAAAAAACAGTGCCGCCAAACTGGTTGCCTGCCACCACGCCGATTACGCCGACCTCTTCATCTGCGGCGGCACGCACTTGGGCTACCTGCACCATATGGCGCAAAAACCGAACCTGCTCGACCGCCTCGCCATACGCCGCAACCGCAGCAACTACGCCACCGCCAAACTGATTATGGCGCATTCCCATATGATGCGGCGCGAACTGGTCGGACTGTACGGCGTTTCCCCCGAAAAAATCCAAGTCGCCCCCCCCCGCAGATACGGAACGCTTCTTCCCCCAATCCGGAGAAACTGCCGCCCTGCGCGCCAAATACGGTTTTGCCGACCATGAAACCGTTTTCCTATTCCCATCGACCGGCCACACGCGCAAAGGCTTGGAACTGCTCGCCGACTTTTTCGAACACACCGGTCTGCCCGTCAAGCTCGCCGTTGCCGGTTCACCGCTTCCCCGCACTATGAAAAACGTCGTCGGACTGGGCTTCTGCACCGATATGCCCGAACTCTACCGCGCCGCCGACTTTACCATTATGGCTTCCCTGTACGAACCCTTCGGGCTGGTCGGCGTCGAATCCGTCCTATGCGGCACACGCGTCGTCCTCTCCGACAATATGGCGTGCACAGAAGTCATGAACGAAGAAGCCGGCTTCTTTTTCTCACGCCAAAACCCGGAAACCCTGGCGCAAGCCGTTGCCCAAGCCGTCAGCCTTAAAAAACAGGGCGGACACCGCCTGTCCGACCCGATGCGGGCACTGAACTACAACCCGGCTTTAGACAAACACATCGGGCTGATTCTTGAAATGCTTGCCGCCTGACCGCGTCCCCAAACGGCATTGCCGCGCAACTTCCGCGCCGAGACTTTTGCAGCGGAAAATACGTCCGGCGGCAAATCCGCCGTTGCAGGAACAGGCAGGAAAACATCGGCAACCGCCCCCGCAACGCCGTACCCGCGCATTGCAAGCGGTTGCCGGCACAGGCGCGTTATCGCGCGGCACAGGCGCATTACTGCCGATATTTCAGTATAATGCCACCCCCGACACGCCCCAAACCCAAAGGAAACGCGATGAAACTCATTATTCTCGACCGCGACGGCGTCATCAACCAAGATCGAGACGACTTCGTCAAATCCGCCGACGAGTGGATACCTGTCGAAGGCAGCATGGATGCGGTGGCATTCCTGACGCAGGCAGGCTGCACCGTCGCCGTCGCCACCAACCAATCCGGCATCGGGCGCAAATATTTCACCGTTCAAGACCTCACCGAAATGCACGCCAAAATGCACCGCCTCGTCCGTCAGGCGGGCGGCGAAATCAACGGCATCTGGTTTTGCCCGCACACCGATGCCGACGGCTGCAACTGCCGCAAGCCCAAACCGGGTATGGTCGAAGACATCATCGGACGCTTCAACGCCCAAGCCTCGGAAACCTGGCTGGTCGGCGACAGCCTGCGCGATTTGCAGGCAATCGATGCCGTCGGCGGAAAACCCGCGCTGGTTCTGACCGGGAAAGGCAAAAAAACGCTCTCCCAACACGGACACGAATTGCCCGAACACACACAGGTTTTCGACAGCCTGCTTGATTTTTCGCAATACATTATGCGGGAAAACGCCGCGCCGGACGCTGTCTGAACGCGCTGCCCGCCCCGACAAGGCAAAACCATGCTCATCATCCGCAATCTGGCTTACTGGCTGATACTCGCTTCCAGCCTGATTTTTTTGTTCCCCTTTATGCTGCTTGCCTCGCCTTTCCGGGACGGGGCGCACAAGATGGCGCGTGTCTGGGTCAAAATCCTCAACCTCTCGCTCAAACACATCGTCGGGCTCAAATACCGCATCATCGGCGCGGAAAACATCCCCGGCCGCCCCTCCGTCATCTGCGCCAAACACCAAAGCGGCTGGGAAACGCTCGCGCTCCAAGAGATTTTTCCGCCGCAGGTGTTCGTCGCCAAACGTGAGTTGTTCAAAATCCCCTTTTTCGGCTGGGGCTTGAAATTGGTCAAAACCATAGGCATAGACCGCAACAACCGCCGCGAGGCCAACGAACGGCTGATGAAGCAGGGCTTGGCGCGCAAAAACGAAGGCTATTGGATCACCATCTTCCCCGAAGGCACGCGCCTTGCGCCCGGAAAGCGCGGCAAATACAAGCTCGGCGGCGCGCGTATGGCGAAAATGTTTGAGATGGACATCGTCCCCGTCGCCCTCAACAGCGGCGAATTTTGGCCGAAAAACTCCTTTCTGAAATATCCGGGCGAAATCACCGTCGTCATCTGTCCGCCCGTCCCGCACGCAAGCGGCAGCGAAGCCGAATTGATGGAAAAATGCGAACGCCTCATCGAAACGCAGCAGCCGCTCATTTCCGGCGCAGGCCCGTTTGCCGCCAAAATGCCGTCTGAAACCGTATGACCTCCCTGATCCACACCCTTTCAGACGGCATAGAACTGACCATAGAAGTCAAACGCCGTGCCAAGAAAAACCTGATTATCCGCCCTATCGGCACACATACCGTCAGTATCAGCGTCCCACCGCACCTGTCCGCCGCCGCCCTCAACCGCTGGCTGTCCGAAAACGAAGCCGTCCTGCGGCGGACACTGGCGAAAACACCGCCGCACAATACGGCAAACCGGCTGCCCGAACATATCTGGTTCCACGGCAGGCAGCTTGCCCTCACCGCCCATCAGGACGCGCAAATCCTGCTGATGCCGTCTGAAATCCGCGTTCCCGAAGACACGCACGACAAACAGCTTGCGCTGCTGCGGGACTTTTTGGAACGGCAGGCGCACAGTTACCTGATTCCCCGCCTCGAACGCCACGCCCGCGCCACGCAACTATTCCCCGCCGCCGCCTCGCTGACCTCCGCCAAAACCTTCTGGGGCGTGTGCCGCAAAACCACAGGCATACGCCTCAACCGGCGGCTGGTCGGCGCACCGGAATACGTTGCCGACTATGTCTGCATACACGAACTCTGCCACCTCGCCCACCCCGACCACAGCCGCGCATTCTGGGCGCTGACCCGCCGCTTCGCCCCCTACGCGGACGAAGCGAAACAGTGGCTCAAAGCGCACGGCAGGGAACTTTTCGCCTTGGGCTGACGCTGCCCGGGCAGACATCCGCCAATTCAGGCTTCCGCCCAAACGGACATCCGGAAGGCAGCATCACAGCCGGCGGCACATACCGCTGCCGCCGCTTTCAGACGGTATTTTTTGCGTTTTTCGGGATGGAAGGTGAAGTGAAACGCTGTCAAACCGATAAATTTCTGCACCGACAGGTCTAGATTCCCGCCTTCGCGGGAATGACGGCATATCGTCCGAAGCAGGGTGTTTTGCATTTGATAAAAATGCCGTCTGAAGGCTTCAGACGGCATTTCTGCGGCAACCGGATTATCTCCAGACCAAAAGCGCGTGGTTGCGTTTGCCGCGCCGGATGATAGTATATTTGCCGAAACGTTTGTGTTCTTCGGTCAGCAGGCAGGCGTCATCGGGGCGTTCGGCGGCGTGGTTGGGGTTGTTGGCTTCGGCAGGTTTGCCGTTGAGCAGAACCGCTTTGGCGTTGACAAAGCCGCGCGCTTCTTTATTGGAGGATGCCAAGCCGGTTTTGACCAAGGCTTCAACGACATTGATGCCGTCTGAAACTTCAAATGCGGGCAGGCCGTCGAGGGCAAGTTGCTCGAAGTCGCTTTCGGTAAGCCGGCTTTGGTCTTCGGCAAACAGGCTTTCGGAAATGCGTTGCGCGGCGGCAAGGGCTTCTTCGCCGTGAATCAGGCGGGTCATTTCTTCGGCGAGGATGCGTTGCGCTTCGGGCTTGCTGCCGCTTGCCTTGTCTTTGGCTTCGACGGCATCGATTTCTTCAACCGACAGGAAGGTAAAGTATTTCAGGAATTTATACACATCGGCATCGGCCACTTTCAGCCAGAATTGGTAGAACTGGTACGGCGAGGTTTTTTTCGCGTTCAACCACACCGCGCCGCCTTCGGTTTTGCCGAATTTGGTGCCGTCTGATTTGGTAACCAAAGGCAGGGTCAGTCCGAACACTTGTTTTTGGTGCAGGCGGCGGGTCAGGTCGATGCCGGCGGTGATGTTGCCCCATTGGTCGGAGCCGCCGATTTCCAAAACCGCGCCGTGGCGTTTGTTCAACTCGGCGAAGTCGTAACCTTGCAGCAGGGAATAAGCGAACTCGGTGAAGGAAATGCCTGCGCCGTCGCGGTCGATGCGCTGTTTGACGGATTCTTTGTTCAGCATGGCGTTGACGGAGAAATGCTTGCCGATGTCGCGCAGGAAGTCGAGACAGTTCATTTTGCCGAACCAGTCGGCGTTGTTCGCCATAATGGCGGCGTTTCCGCCTTCAAAGCTCAAGAAAGGGGTTAATTGGCTGCGGATGCTTTCCACCCAGCCGGCAACGGTTTCGGCGGAATTCAAGCTGCGTTCGGCGGCTTTGAAGCTGGGGTCGCCGATCATACCGGTCGCGCCGCCCACCAAAGCAATCGGCGTATGCCCCGCCTGTTGGAAGCGGCGCAATGCCAATACGGGCAGCAGGTGTCCGATGTGCAGGCTGTCGGCGGTCGGATCGAAACCGCAGTAAAGGGCGATTTTTTGTTCGTTTAACAAAGCGTCTAAGGCTTCGATGTCGGTAGTTTGCGCGATAAGGCCGCGCGATTGCAGGTCTTGGATGACGCTCATCGGTCTCTTTCAAAAAAAATTAGCGTTTTTGCAAACCGCCGATTGTAACAAATTTAAGCGAATCAATGGTTATGGCGCGTATCGAGAAACCGTTGTTTTTCGGAAAAACGCTTTGCCAATTCCGTGCCGCCGTAAGGGTTGATGTGGTCTTTGTCCGAGTAAACCGGCAATCCGCCGATTTGAAAATCTGCGGGGATATAGGCGGCGGCATCAATAATATAGACGTTGGGGTATTTGGCTGCCAATTCCCTGATGCGTGCATTGGCTTTCAGGGTGCTTTCGTCGTCCGGGCGCAGGGTTTGGCGGTAGCCCGGTATGCGTGAAGACAAGATATAGGCGCGCTGGACGTTGTAAGACGAGGCAAGGTTGTCCGCCATCAGGTAAACGGCTTGTTTTTCGGATGAGAGTTTGTGCAGCATACGGTCGAATTTTTGGAAAAAACCGGCATCGTAGGCAAGGGAGCGGCTGTTTTCGGGCATCTGGCTGCCCCAGCGCATCGCCAAAACCACTTTTGAATACCGGGGCAGGTGTTCTTCGGCATAGCGGTAAACGGCGCGGCAGGCGGCCCAGTTTTGGAACACTCGGGACGCGTAGCCTTCCACATAGGCGCAAGCGTCGGCGGAAACCATTGTGGCGGACCATTTTTCTTTTTTGCCCACGGCATCGAAGAATGTTTTGTAATGGTCGGCGTGGGAATCGCCCAAAACCAGCAGTTCCGGCTGTTTTTCCGTATCCCCCCATAGGCATTGTCTGACGGTATTGTTGTGGCAGGAGGTGTTGGAACGCGTCAGCCCCAAGCGGTCGTATTGCGCCATAAACGGCAGCCTCATCGCAAAAAACGAGCCCGCGCCCAAAATGAGCATAGGCAAGGCATAAATCCATAAAACGGATTGCGCGAACGAACCTTGCCATTTTTTAAACGGCTTTTCGATGCAGTGGTAAGAAATCAGGGAAAGCAGCAATATCAGGACGACAGCCGCCGCCGGCGAATAAGGCGGCAGGTTGTCCGGGCCGATATAGCGCATAAAGGCCAATATCGGCCAATGCCACAGATAAAGCGAGTAGGAAATCAAACCGGCGGCAACGGTGATTTTCGATTGGAAAAATTTTTTAAGCGGGTGTTCGTAATGGTTGAAATAAATCAGCGCGGCAACAGCCAGACAGGGAATCAACGCGGCGGGCCCCGGGAAATAGGCGGTTTGTTCCGAATAGGAAAACAGGCAGGTTGACAATATGCACACGGCGAACAATGCGCCGGCGGCGGCACAGCGTCTGCCGATAGCAGGTTGCCGCTGTTGCCGGCAGCGCATCCACACGGCGGTCAGCGATCCTATCAGTAATTCGCAGGCGCGCAGGTGGGGCAGGTAATATTTATCGAGCGCGGAAGGTATAAAGGAAGCGGCAAGGCTTAACGCGCACAGTGCGGCGAGGAAGCCGGCTTGGACGCGCAGGCTTTTGCGGGCGACAAGCAGCAGCAATATCGGAAAGACAAAGTAAAATTGTTCTTCGACCGACAAAGACCAAATGTGCAGCAAGGGCTTTTCTTCCTGCGCGGGATCGAAATAATCCTTCCCCCTTGCAAAATACAGGTTGGAGGCGAAACCCAAGGCTGTCAGCGCGGATTTCCATAAAAGAAAGAAATCATCTTTGGTGAATAAAAAGAAGCCGCCTGTCAGCGTTGCCGCCAATACGGCGAAAAATGCGGGCAGAATCCGCTTGATGCGGCGGATATAAAATGCCTTCAGGGAAAACCTCCCCCCCCCCCCCGACATTTCGCGGTGAAGAATCATCGTCATCAAAAAGCCTGAAATCACGAAAAATATATCGACACCGAGAAACCCACCCGGCAGCCAATTTTTTTCGATATGGAACACGATGACGGACAAGACGGCGGCGGCGCGCAATGTGTCGATGTCCGGACGATAGGGTAAGGCTTGGCTCATAATGTTTTTGCTTTCATCGCGGCGGCGCAAATGCCGTCTGAAAGGTCATTTTGTACGGGATATTCGGAATGCCGGACGGCTTTTTGCAACAGCGGGGCAGGCGGTTTGTTTTGCAGGAATCGGGGAGGGCAAATCGGAAATGCGGGCGGGATTTTATTTTGATGCGGCTGCATTCCGGCGGTATGGAAACGCCGAAAACCACCAAAACCGGCTTCAGACGGCATTTCCGGCAAAGCCGTCTGAAAACCTGCCGCATTTGGGTTACACGTTAAACAAAAAGTGCATCACATCCCCATCCTGCACGACGTATTCCTTGCCTTCCACACGCATTTTGCCGGCTTCTTTGGCTTTGGCTTCGCCGCCGAGCGAGACAAAATCATCGTAGGCAATCACTTGGGCGCGGATGAAGCCGCGTTCAAAATCCGTATGAATCACGCCGGCGGCTTGCGGGGCGGTGTCGCCTTTGTGTATCGTCCAAGCGCGGACTTCTTTCACGCCGGCGGTAAAGTAGGTTTGCAGCCCCAAAAGGTCGTAGCCGGCACGGATCAGGCGGTTCAGGCCCGGTTCTTCCAAGCCCATTTCGGCGAGGAACTCGGCTTTTTCGTCGTCTTCCAATTCGGCGATTTCGCTTTCCATTGCGGCGCAAACGGCGACGACGGGGGCGTTTTCTTTTGCCGCCAATTCTTTCAGGAGGTCGAGGTGCGGATTGTTTTCAAAACCGTCTTCGGCGACGTTGCCCACATACATCGCCGGTTTGGCGGTCAGCAGGAACAGCGGTTTGAGCATCGCGCGTTCTTCCGCGTCCAAACCGAAGGAACGCACGGGTTTGCCTTCGTCCAGATGCGGCAGCAGTTTTTTGCACAAATCGACCAGCTTTTGCGCGTCTTTGTCGCCTGAACGGGCGCGTTTTTCTTCGCGGACGATGGCTTTTTCGACGCTGGCGAGGTCGGCAAGGGCCAACTCTGTACCGATGGTTTCGATGTCGGCAATCGGATCGACGCGGCCTGCAACGTGGACGATATTGTCGTCGTCAAAGCAGCGCACGACATTCACAATCGCGTCGGTTTCGCGGATGTTGGCAAGGAACTGGTTGCCCAAGCCCTCGCCTTTGCTCGCGCCCGCGACCAAACCGGCGATATCGACGAATTCGACGATGGCGGGCTGCATTTTTTGCGGATTAACGATTTTCGCCAGCTCCGCCATACGCGGGTCGGGGACTTCGACGATGCCGACGTTGGGTTCGATGGTACAGAAAGGATAGTTTGCCGCTTCGATACCCGATTGGGTCAACGCGTTAAAGAGGGTGGATTTGCCGACGTTGGGCAAACCGACGATGCCGCATTTCAAACTCATGTTTTTTCCTGAAAATAGAGAAATTTAACGGCGGATTATAGCATATCTGCCGTTAAAAATACCTGTTTGCGCGGTATGCCGTCTGAAGCGCGGTTTCGGGTTTGCCGTCGGCAGGCTATCGCGGCGGTCGGGATTTTTTATGTCGAATATCGTTATAATGTTTACACATTCACTTCGCAAACCGAAACCTCCCGCAAGAAGCCCTATATGATTATCCGCCCCATCCGCCGCTTTCAGATTCTGTATATTTTGCAGGGTTCGTTTTTTTCAAAACTATGGAAGCCGCTGCTGGCTTTGTTTGTGTTTTCGACCGTGGTTGCCTATTACCAGAGCCATTTGTTGAAATACCATATTCCGCTCAATACGTCGGTGTTTACGCTGTTGGGGATTGCGCTGGCGATTTTCCACGGCTTTTGTAATGCGTCCGCCTATGACCGTTTTTGGGAAGGACGAAAACAGTGGGGCAATCTGCTGCACGTGAGCCGTTCGTTTTGCCGAAAAATCCTGACGCTGCCGAATGTGCCCGATGCTGTGCGTACGGAAATGCTGGCTTTGAGCATTACATTTGCCCACTGCCTGCGCCACCAGTTGCGCCGCGAAAGTCCGCAGAAAGACATCTGCCGCACCGCGCCCGAGAAATGGAAAAACCGTCTGCTCGCGTCCGACTACCCTGCCATGACCTGCTGCCAGATTTTGGGCGAATACAATGCCGCGCTGCTTTCAGACGGCATAATCGATACGATTTGCTGGCACGCGTTTGAAGACACGTTTGCCAAAATGTCGGAAATCCAAGCCGCCTGCGAGCGCATCAACAATACGCCGATTCCGTTTGCCTACTTTGTGCTGATGCACCGTACGGTGCACGGCTATTGTTTCCTGCTGCCTTTCGGGCTGGTCAACGCCATCGGCTGGGTGACACCGTTTATGGCGACTTTTGTCGGCTATACGTTTATGTGTCTGAACGAAATTGTCGATGAAATCGGCGAGCCTTTCGGCAAAAACGAAAACGATTTGTCGCTGACACAAATCTGCCAAACCATCGAAACGCAACTTTGTACGCTGTCGGGGCTGACGTTGCCGCCGTCAAGCGAAACCGCGCGTCCGTCGCCCTGTATCGTCCAATAAGAAAATACCGTCTGAAGAGCTTCAAACGGCATTTTTTCAGCGTGAATATAGAAACGGTATCAGAACAAGCCGTGAATCACGCCGTCTGCGTCCACATCGATTTTCTCGGCGGCCGGAACTTTCGGCAGACCCGGCATTTTCATCATATTGCCGCACAGTGCGACGATGAAGCCTGCGCCGGCGGATACGGTGATGCCGCGCACGGTAATGCGGAAGCCTTCGGGGCAGCCCAAGAGTTTGGCGTTGTCGCTCAGGGAATATTGGGTTTTCGCCATACAGACCGGCATTTTATCCAAGCCCAGTTTTTCCAGCGAGGCGATTTCGGCAGACGCTTCCGCGCTGAAATCGACATCTTCCGCGCCGTATACTTTTTGGGCAATCGCACGGATTTTGTCTTTAATGCCCAACCCGACATCGTAGGCGAAACCGAAGTTATTGGTTTGATTTTCGATGGCGTTGACGACTTTGTGCGCCAAATCCGCGCCGCCCGCACCGCCTTTGCCCCACACTTCGGTCAGGGAAACTTCAACGCCGTGTTCCGCGCAGGCTTTTTCAATCATTGCCAACTCGGCATCGGAGTCGGACACGAAGCGGTTGATGGCGACGACGACGGGCAGGCCGAATACGTTTTTCAGGTTGGAAATGTGTTTCAAAAGATTGGGCAGACCTTTTGCCAAAGCGTCTAAATTTTCTTCGCCGAGGTTGGCACGCTCCACGCCGCCGTTGTATTTCAAAGCGCGAACCGTAGCGACGACGACAGCCGCATCGGGTTTCAAACCGGCAAGGCGGCATTTGATGTCGCAGAATTTTTCCGCGCCCAAATCCGCGCCGAAGCCTGCTTCGGTTACGGCGTAGTCGGCAAGGTGTTTCGCCAGTCGGGTGGCGGTAACGGAGTTGCAGCCGTGGGCGATGTTGGCGAAGGGGCCGCCGTGTACAAATGCCGGAGTACCTTCAATGGTTTGCACCAAGTTGGGCTTAATCGCATCTTTAAGCAATGCCGCCATTGCGCCGTGTGCCTTCAAATCTTTGGCGTAAACGGGGCTGCCGTCTTTGGCGTAGGCGACAAGGATGTTACCCAAACGCTCTTTCAAATCGCCGATGTCTTTGGCAAGGCAGAATACCGCCATCACTTCGGAGGCAACGGTAATGTCGAAACCGTCGGGACGCATCACGCCGTCAACAGGTTTGCCCATACCGTCGATAATGTTGCGCAACTGGCGGTCGTTCATATCGACCACGCGCCGCCACAGCACGCGTTTCGGATCGATGTTCAACTCGTTGCCTTGGTAGATGTGGTTGTCGAGCATCGCGGCAAGCAGATTATTTGCCGCACCGATGGCGTGAAAATCGCCGGTAAAGTGCAGATTAATGTCTTCCATCGGCAAAACTTGCGCGTAGCCGCCGCCTGCCGCACCGCCTTTCACGCCGAACACCGGCCCCAGAGAAGGTTCGCGCAGGGCAATCACGGCATCTTTGCCGATGTGGCGCAATGCGTCCGCCAAGCCGATGGTAACAGTCGTTTTGCCCTCGCCGGCAGGAGTCGGGTTAATCGCGGTTACCAAAATCAATTTACCTTGTTTTTGCGGCAGCTTGAACGCTTCGGCAGGATTGATTTTGGCTTTGTAATGGCCGTAGGGTTCGATATTGTCCACGTTCAAACCCAGCTTGGCGGCAATTTCGCCAATCGGGCGCATAGTGGAGGATTGGGCGATTTCGGCATCGGTTTTGAAGCTCATGATTTTCCTTTAGAAATGAGGAGGGACATACCGTCTGAAAGCATCAGGCGACAAACAGGTGGATTGAAAATAATATCAGGCATATTATAACGTTATCCGCACCAAACCCGCAGTGAAATTTTTGACGCAGCAACAAAAATACCGTTCATATTGTTCACAATCCAAGGAGAAAACATGGGCAGCAACGCATGGCTGTTTTGGGCATTGGCATCGGCAGGCTTCGCCTCGCTGACCGCCATTTTCGCCAAAATGGGTTTGCAGGGCATCGATTCCGATTTCGCCACCTTTATCCGCACCTTGGTGATCCTCGCCGCTTTGGTACTGTTTTTGACCTACACCGGCAAATGGCAGGGCGTAAACGGGTTTACAGGAAAAAACTGGACATTCTTAATTCTGTCGGGTTTGGCGACCGGCGCATCTTGGCTCGCCTACTTCAAAGCCCTGCAACTGGGCAACGCCTCGCAAGTCGCGCCCGTTGACAAATTCAGCCTGGTCTTGGTCGCGCTGATGGCGGTGGTCTTTTTGGACGAACGCCCGAACACGCAGGAATGGATAGGCTTGGGACTGGTAACGGCGGGCGTGTTGGTGCTGGCGTTGAAACGTTAAACCGAATCCGCCATACCGTCTGAAACCGGGTTTTTACTTCCAAGCCCCTGCAAGGGCTTGCGCTTCCTTCAGACGGCCTGCCGTGCCGACATCCAGCCACAAGCCCGTATGCTTCTGACCGCTGACGCGGTTTTGCCGCATTTCGTTCCGCAATACGGGCGCGAGTTTTGTCGTGCCGCCCGCTTCGATGCCTCCGAACATTTCAGGGCGGTAAATGCCCGCGCCGCTGAATGTCAGCCCGTTGCCGCCGGATATTTCCGCCTGTACGCTTCCGTCCGGCAGCAGGGAAAAATCGCCGTCAGGATGGTGCGGGGGATTTTCCACCAGCCACAGATGCGCCCGAATATGCCGGGGCAGGGACGATGCCGTCTGAAACGCCGCCGCGAAATCAATGTCGGTCAATACATCGCCGTTGACGACCAAAAACGGAGCGTCGCCCAACAGCGGCAATGCCTGCGCGATGCCGCCTGCCGTTTCCAAACCGCCTGCGGGTTCGGGCGAATAGGCAATGTTCACGCCATAAGCCGAGCCGTCGCCCAAAGCATCTTCTATCTGCCGACCCAGCCAAGCGTGGTTGATGACGATTTCGGTAAACCCCGCCTGCTTCAGACGGCATAAGTGCCAGCCGATCAGGGGCTTGCCCGCCACGTCCAGCAGCGGCTTCGGAGTGGTGTCGGTCAAAGGACGCATACGCTCGCCGCGCCCCGCCGCCAGTATCATCGCTTTCATAATATCTGTCCGAATATCAGTCTAAAGACCGGAACTGCCGTCTGAAATACAGCAGCGCGGGGCGTTTGCACCCGCAGTTTTTGATTTCGTCGAGCCTGACGTAAAACACAAAATGCGTGCCGATTTCATGTTTGCCGACAATATGCCCGTGCAGGTGCGCCAACGCGCCCTCTATTTCAAGCTGTCCGGTTTTGCCGCGATGCCAGATGTGGTAGGCAAACCGCTCTTCGGGCGACAGGCCGGTCAGCCCGGCAAAATGTTCGGCAACATCCTGATGTTCGTCCGCCAGCATATTGATGCACAGTCTGCCGTTTTCCGACAGAATCGGGACAATCCGCGCGCCCCGGTTGATGCACAGCATCACGGTCGGCGGCTCGTCCGTCACCGGCGCAACCGCCGTCATCGTGATGCCGTAACGCCCTGCCGCCCCGTCTGTCGTGATGACGCAGACCCCTGCCGCAAAAGATGCCATCGCATCGCGGAACGAAATTTGAAAATTTTTCTGCAAATCCGTCATTTTTCCCCTTTAAGCCGTCCCCTATATAAGAATGCTGCACACAAGGCACTCCCTATGTGCAGCAATCCCGATCCGGAATCCCGCCGGGCGGGCGTTTCCGCGCATTGCGGCATTTTACGGATTCAGCGCATCCCTGATTTTGGCGAGATCCGCCAGCAGCTCCGTAAGCATCAGCATTTTCTCGCGGCCCAGCACTTCCTCGATAGCGTCGTAACGCTCGTCCACTTCTTCGCCGATTTCCTCATACAGCTTCTCGCCCTCGTCAGTCAGCTTCAGAAAAACGCGGCGTTGGTCGTTGGAAGGTTTCAGGCGGACGACCAGGCCCGCTTTTTCAAGGCGGGTCAGGATGCCGGTCAGGCTGGGGCGCAGGATGCACGCCTGATTCGCCAAATCTTGAAAGTCCAGCGTGCCGTTTTCCGCCAAAAGCCGGATAATCCGCCACTGCTGATCGGTAATGTTTGCCTGACCCAAAATAGGTCTGAATTGGGTCATCAGGGCTTCCCTTGCCTGCACCAGGCCGATATTGATGGAAGCGTGTTTGGATGGGGTAGCCATTGCTCAAGTCTCCAAGTTGTCGAAAATCAAACCCTCAAACCGTCTGCGGGCATCATTTTGATACGACCGTTATACAACAAAACGAACAGATGGGGAAAATATGCCGCAAACCGCATCGGATTGCCGATTATCCTGTCCGAAAATATTTTAATGGTTATATCTTAATCTATTTTTCCCATAATCACAACAAGGGATTACACCGGCAGGCGCGCCGGCTCTTTCCCAAAAAACAAAAGCCGCCGCATCCGCCGCGCAAGGCATATGCCGTTTTATTCTCTACATAGCGGAAAGTTTAACAAAAACAAAGGTTAACCGAAAACATCCGCCTGAAAAATTCTTGCGCGTAAGCCCCAATAACTACTGATTCCCGTCGTATAGTGGACCATTTTCCCATTTTTGACCAAAACGACAGTCGGCGTTGCCACAATCCGCCAAGACCTTGCCAAACCCCCGTCCTCATCGTTGACCGTCGGAAAGCCCAAGCCGCGTTTTTCCATATACGCCCCCACTTCCGCCGAACTGCCGGAACGTACCGCCACGCCGACGACCGGAACGCCGTCCGCCGCCAAATCATCGATTATCGGCGACTGATAACGGCACACGCCGCACCAGCTTCCCCAAAAATACACCAAAACCGCCCTATCCCGTCCCAATTGTTCCAAAGTCAGCCGCTGCCCCGACAGCAGGGTCAAAACCTGCCGCGCCGCGCCCGCCGGTTCGTCGGGCTTGCGTACCCAATCCAAAAACAGCGACACCAATAAAAACACCAATACCGTCCGAACGGCAAATTTGATGCCCGAAAGCAGTTTCTTTTTCATACGCCCCCAAACGGTACGCCCGCGCAACCTGCAGGCAAACAAAAAAGCCAAGTCCTAAAACTTGGCTTCCGGTTATCTGGTGGGTCGTGAGCGATTCGAACGCTCGACCAACGGATTAAAAGTCCGCTGCTCTACCGGCTGAGCTAACGACCCGATAAGCCGTGCATTATACAGCACCATCCTGCCTCGTCAAGCAAATTTTACAGGCTTAATTGCAGGCCACTGTTTGCACGGGATATTTTGGCAACAGATTTTCACAATCCGCCGCATACCGTGTAAAAGTTCGCACAAGGAAAGGCAAACCGCCCGAAATCAATGTACACTTTCCGCCCGTTTCCCAAACTGCACACAGAAACACACATTATGAACATACAAAACATCCGCACCCTCCTTGAAACTGTCAGTATTCCGAATACGGCACGCACGCTCGGCAGCGAAAAGGCCGTCCGCTCGGTCGAACAGCGTTCAGACGGCATCCATATCGCCCTGCATTTCGGCTTCCCCGTCGCGCACATTGCCGCCGCCGTCGCCGATTCCGTGCAAGAAACCCTGATGCCCGAAACAGGCAACACACACATCCATCTGTCCATGGACACGGAAATCGGCACACACAAAGTCCAGCCCGGCGTTACCACCATCAAAGGTGTGAAAAACATCATCGCCGTCGCATCGGGAAAAGGCGGCGTGGGCAAATCAACAACCACCGCCAACCTTGCCGCCGCGATGGCGCGCATGGGCGCACGCGTCGGCGTGCTCGATGCCGACCTTTACGGCCCGAGCCAGCCCACGATGCTGGGGGTGGACGACCGCAAACCCGATCAGAAAAACCAAAAACTCATTCCCGTCGAATCTTCAGACGGCATACAGGTTATGTCCATCGGCTTTCTCGTCGATACCGACCAAGCCGTCGTCTGGCGCGGGCCGATGGTCAGCCAAGCCTTGCAGCAACTGATGTTTCAAAGCGAGTGGGACGAAGTGGACTACCTGTTTATCGACCTGCCCCCGGGTACGGGCGACATCCAGCTCACGCTGTCCCAACGCATCCCCGTAACCGGTTCCGTCATCGTAACCACGCCGCAGGACATCGCGCTGATAGACGCACGCAAAGCCGTGGATATGTTCCGCAAGGTCAACATTCCCATTTTAGGCGTATTGGAAAATATGTCCGTCCACATCTGCACCAACTGCGGACACAGCGAAGCCCTGTTCGGCACGGACGGCGGCAAAGACTTGGCGGCACGCCTCAACGTCCCCCTGCTCGGACAGCTTCCATTAAGCCTGCCCGTGCGCGAAGCGATGGACGGCGGCACACCGGCGCAACTGTTCGACAAGCACCCCGCCATCGCCAAAATCTACACCGATGCAGCATTCCAAATCGCCCTGAGCATTGCCGACAAAGGCAAAGACTTCAGCAGCCGCTTCCCCAAAATCGTCGTCGAATAAAGCCCCGCCCGAAACCGCAATGCCGTCTGAAACCCCGCGCCTGCCGATACGCCGTCATTCCCGCGCAACGAGCCGTAGGGTGAGATGTAGGGTGGGCTGTAGGGTGGGCTTCAGCCCACCAATCCCACCATATCCACCAACTCCACCGATGTCGCCAATCCCACCGATTCCGCCGCATCAAAGGTTTTCGGCGAACCGGCGTGATTCGGCGGTTTCGGTTTTCGGCGGAAATGGCTGAATTGGTTGGATTTGACGGAATCGTTGGAATTGTTGAAATTGGCGGAGTTGGTTGGAATCGGTTGGATTTGACGGAATCGTTGGAATTGTTGAAATTGGCGGAGTTGGTTGGAATCGGTTGGATTGGTGGATGTGGTGGGCTGAAGCCCACCCTACAGCCCGCTTTGCACCTACAACCCACTTTGCACCCGCTGAAAGAAATATGCCGTCATTCCCGCGCAGGCGGGAATCCAGACCTGTCGGCACAGAAACTTATCGGGTAAAACGGTTTCTTTAAATTTTACGTTCTAGATTCCCGCCTGCGCGGGAATGACGATTCGAGTATTCCTAATAGTAACCCGCCACATCTCGCCTACATCCATCCTGCGTATTCGCCATACAGTCCTGTTCCGGAGCGCGCGGATAAGGCGCGATGCCGCCGGCGGGCATCATATTCTTGGAATAGCGCATTAAAAAGAGTATGATAATGGAAACACGGAAGATTCCGGCAATGCCCGTGCGCCGTTCCCGTCCGTCATTACGGACGCGCGAGGCGGATGCGTAAGGTGGGTTGTAAGGTAGGATGTAGGGTGGGACTGGTGGATGTGGTTGGAATTGACGGAATAGGCGTGATTGATGGATTTGGTAACATTGGTGGAGTTGGTGGAGTTGGTGGGCTGAAGCCCACCCTACAGCCCACCATACAACTACCGCCGTCATTCCCGCGCAGGCGGGAATCTAGACCTTTCGGCACGGAAACTTATCGGATAAACGGTTTCTCTAGATTCCGCATCCTAGATTCCCACTTTCGTGGGAATGACGGGATGCAGGTTCGTAGGAATGACGCGGTGCAGGTTTCCGTGCGGATGGATTCGTCATTCCCGCGCAGGCGGGAATCCAGACCTGTCGGCGCAGAAACTTATCGGGTAAAACGGTTTCTTGAGATTTTACGTTCTAGATTCCCACTTTCGTGGGAATGACGGGATGTAGGTTTGTGGGAATGACGGCGGCGGAATCGGCGGGATTGGTGGAGTTGGTAGGATGTGGTGGGCTGAAGCCCACCCTACAACTCACCTTACAACCCGCCCCGCAACCCACCTTACGCATCCGCCTCACGAAACACCCCGCGCCCTGAAAATCCGCATCACGGCGCATATTGCGATATTTACGGCCAGGCGGGAATGCCGTCCGGCCATCGGGAAAACAAACGGAAGGAAAACGATATGAAAAAAACACCCAAACGGCACTTGCTCCGCCATACTGCGGTTTATACCGCGATGCTCTTGGCGGTATCGTCCCAACAGGCGTTCGGCGTGGGCGATACTGCAAATTTCAATTTTATCGTCAACGACGACGGCAGCGTAAAAGGCGATCAGACACCCGGCGGCAAGGGCGTACGCACGGGTAAGAAAGAAACTTTCCCAATCGGAAGCTCTACACGCCCGGGAAGAAACATATGTAGGGAACTGGGTATCAAATTTGATGCCACACAAGGGTGTCCCTTTTTCGCCGCAACAACTTATGAACTCACCTACGCAAATACCGACACGCTGCTTGCGGGCAAGAACGGTGGGAAGCTGATTCTCGGCGGCGGTTCCGCCCCGCTGTGGGGCAAAGTTTCCGGGCTTGATGCCGACAATATGGCGGGGCGCAAAACCGACAGTTGGCTGACGACCGTCCATAAAGGGAAGATGGGTTACGATTTTACCGGCTTGAGTTGCTTCCTCAAGGGCTTGGGTGTCTCGACGGGTCAAAGCCGCCAGTGTCCCGACCTGCCCTTCCAGTTTTTTTTCGACTTTACCAATAGCGCGCTCGACTCCACATCGGTGGGAACCAGTTCAGACGGCCTGCCGATATACAAGCTGACAGACCATCCGTGGCTGGGCGTTTCCTTCCAATTAGCTTTATCGGATGGGAAAACGCCGGAAAACTGGCTCGCCATTCAGAGAGACCATACCGAAGTCAGCAAAATGATTACCCAGCCGACAGGGGAAAGAAGCAAGGGTCAAGTATTCGCCCTGCGCGCCAAACTGCATATGCTGGGCAACTCCGGCAGCCTCAACGCCCAAGAAATCAAGCTGGGCGAGATTAGTATGCCCAACTTCGCCTTTATGCCGCATAACGAAAACGGCAATGGGCGGACAGCAACTATATATAAGGTACGCGAACAAGGCCATATCGACGTAAAACTCCAGCTTCCCAGCATAGGCGCGGGCGGCTGTACGCGGGCGCAATATACCGCCGCCGGCCCGGACGGCAGCCAATACGCCATTGTCGCCCCAGCCCCTTTGGGCGCGGGTTTCCCGGGCGGTGCTGCGGCGGTCGTTACCGATCCCAAGTCGGCAAGCAGCCGCATCCTCTTTTACACCTTGGATAAAAACAATAAGAAAAACGGCGGCGCGGATTATCTGCCAAGCAAAGGTTTTACCGAACCCGTCTTTGCCGGACGCAAGGCGGCAATCCGCTTGGCAAACGGCGTATCCTTGAGCGACAGCAATATTAACGGCATTACGAATGGCACATTCGGTATCGGCGATAATGGGAATAATCAGCAAGAATGGAAAGACGTGTTATTGCGCTGGACCGACAGGCGCGATGGAAACGACAATCAGTTTAACTATTTTAACAATGCGATAGATGCCTCAACACGCGGCAAACTGTATAGCCAGCAATACCGCATCCGCGACAACGGCAAACGCGATTTGGGCGACATCGTCAACAGCCCGGTAACGGCGGTCGGCGACTATCTGGCAACCGCCGCCAACGACGGGATGGTGCATATCTTCAAAAAAAGCGGCGGCGGCTACAATCTGAAGCTCAGCTACATCCCCGGCACGATGCCGCGCAAAGATTTGGATAACCAAGATTCCGATTTGGCAAAAGACCTGCACAATTTTGCCAACGAAAACTACACGGGCGGTTTGTACGGCGTGGACGGCGGCTTTGTCTTGCGCCAATACAAAGATCGCGTGTTTATGTTCGGCGCGATGGGTCAGGGCGGCAAAGGCGCGTATGCCTTGGATTTGACTAAAGCCGAAAGCAATCAGACCGGCGTTTCCCTGTTTGATGTGAAGAATGGAGAGAATGGCGCAACATTAGGCTACACCGTCGGTACGCCGCAAATCGGCAAAACCCACGACGGCAAATACGCCGCCTTCCTCGCTTCCGGTTATGCGACTAAAGATATTAACAGCGGCGATAATCAAACCGCGCTGTATGTGTATGATTTGGAAAGCAACGGTACGCTGATTAAAAAAATCGATGTACCCGGCGGCAAGGGCGGACTTTCGTCCCCAACGCTTGTCGATACGGATTTGGACGGCACGGTCGATATCGCCTATGCCGGCGATCGCGGCGGCAAGATGTACCGCTTTGATTTGGGCGGCAACGATCCGACCAGATGGTCTGCACGCGCCATTTTCAACGGCACGAAGCCGATTACTTCCGCGCCCGCCATTTCCCAACTGAAAGACAAACGCGTCGTCATCTTCGGCACGGGCAGCGATTTGACCGAAGAAGATGTGGCAAGCCAAGACATCCAACACGTTTACGGTATCTTTGATAACGATACGGATTCTTTGCCGGCAGAAGACGGTTTGGGCAAAGGGCTGCTTGAGCAAGTGCTGACAAAAGACGGCAGTACGCTGTTCTTGAGCGACTACAAAAGGTCTGACGGCTCGGGCGATAAGGGCTGGGTAGTGAAATTGCAGCCCGGACAGCGCGTTACCGTCAAACCGACCGTGGTATTGCGTACCGCCTTTGTAACCATCCGCAACTACAATGCCAACGGCTGCGGCGCGGAAACGGCATTTTTGGGCATCAATACCGCCGACGGCGGCAAGCTGACGAAGAAAAGCGCGCGCCCCGTCGTACCGGATAACCGCGTGGCAAAAAAAGTCGGCGAGAAAAAAGACGCGAAAGGCAACAATATCCCCGTGGGCTGTATGGAAAAAGGCACTGAAACCGTCTGCCCGAGCGGATATGTTTATCCGAAACTGCTGACCGCAAGCTATTTGGACAGCCAAAAAACAAGCGATCACCCGACAACGGCAGACGGCGACGCGGGCGGCAGTGGCAATGACAACACCCCCTTCCAAAAATCCGGCAACCGTTGCTTCTTCAGCAAAGGCGTGCACACGCTGCTGATGAACGATATGTCCGACTTGGACGTTGCCGGCCCGATCTGCAATATGAAACGGGTAAGCTGGCGCGAAGTCTTCTTCTAACCCGCCCGCGCGTCCGATTCCCCCGCAAATGCCGTCTGAAAGGTCTTCAGACGGCATTTTTTTGCGTTTTTCGGAGGGGGCGGTTCGTAAAAAGCGGGTTGCAGGGCGCGATGTAGGATGGGTTGCAGGGCGAGATGTAGGGTGGGATGTAGGGTGGGCTTCAGCCCACCAATTTCACCGAGTTCACCGCATCAAAAATTTTTGGCGAACCGGCGGGATTCGGCGGTTTCGTTCTTGGCGGAATCGGCGGAAATGGGGAATTTACGGGATGGGTAATATTGGCGGAATCGGTGGGCTGAAGCCCACCCTTGTATATTGGAATCACCGTATCATAGCAACAAACCGCCCGGCCGCCACCCGCGCCCACCCAAGGCACACAACCGTTGCGCAGCTCAGGGAGCGGCAGGGCAACCCATCGACACAACCGGACAGTTGCCGGACAACACAACCGAATGCAAGGCAGGTTGATGATGAGTACCCGATACCATTACGCAGGCATAGTGAATTAACAAAAACCAGTACAGCGTTGGCTCGCCTTGCCGTACTATTTGTACTGTCTGCGGCTCGCCGCCTTGTCCTGATTTTTGTTAATTCACTATATCGACATCGCCAAACGAAACTTCGTCATCGCCGTTTCGTCTTTGTCTAAAACCAAAACCGAAACCAACAACCCAAAAGGTATCGCCCATACTGTCGAATACCTTAAAAAGCACAACGTCGCCCTCGTCGTGACGGAAAGCACCGGCGGTCTCGAAATCCCCGCCGCCAAAGCCATCCGCCGGGCAGGCATAGCCGTGATTATCGCCAACCCGCGTCAGACGCATCAGTTTGCCCAGTCGCAGCCGCTGACCAAAACCGATGCCAAAGATGCCAAAATGCCCGCCTTCTTCGCGCAGATGATGATGCAGAAAGAAGGTTGGCAAACCATGCCCTACCAACCGCCCACCGAAGCGGAAGAAGTGTTGGA
This sequence comes from Neisseria lactamica, assembly GCF_901482445.1. Lineage (NCBI taxonomy): Bacteria > Pseudomonadati > Pseudomonadota > Betaproteobacteria > Neisseriales > Neisseriaceae > Neisseria > Neisseria lactamica. The sequence goes on from NZ_LR590477.1 coordinate 1,432,429, forward strand.
AGCCTTGGTCAACCGCCGCAACCAACCGGTGGATATGCGGACTGCCGAGAAAAACCGTCTGCATCAGGTTCACGAAACGCAAGTCGGAAGCGTCAAACAACTGATTGCCCATTTTGACCGGCTGATTGGCGAATCGGACAAACAAATCGACGACCACACCCACACGCATTTTGACGGCAAAGCCCAAGTGGCAGAGCAAATCAAAGGCATCGGTTCGATAACGACGGCTACGCTGATGGCGATGCTGCCTGAGTTGGGGCGGCTGAGCCACAAACGGATAGCGGGTTTGATCGGCATTGCCCCGCACCCGAGGGAGAGCGGGGAAACCAAATTCAAAAGCCGCTGCTTCGGCGGAAGGTCTGCGGTGCGTAAGGCGCTGTATATGGCTGCCGTGGCAGCGGCACGTTTTGAACCGCTTATTCGGGATTTCTACCAACGCCTGCTGTCCGAGGGTAAGCCGTATAAGGTTGCCGTTACGGCATGTATGCGCAAACTGCTGACGATATTGAATGCCCGGATACGTGATTATTTTGCCGAAAACGATACCGCCGAAAACGATATCCGGACGGCTTGATTTGAGTTTTGGTATTTTTGCCCGACGGGGTGAAAAATACAGTTGCTACAGCCCACCCTACGGCTCGCTAAAAACAAAAAACAGAAAAAAGCCTGTCTGACGACAGGCTTTTTGTTGATACCAATCTTTGCAGATTAGAATTTGTGGCGCAGACCGACGGTGCTGGCAGTCGATACGGTTTTGCCTGCGCCTTTGCCTTCTTGCAACCAGCCGGCAGAAACCAAGGCAGAAGTGCGTTTGGAGAAGTCGTATTCCGCACCGACAACCACTTGGTCGTAACGGTTGTCGCCGTCTGCTTTAGCAACAGTGCCTTTGAAGCCGTGGGCGTAAGAAACGCGGGGCGTTACGTTGCCGAAGCGGTATGCCACGGTAGCGGCAACTTCGGTTTGAGAGTTGTGCGAATTGGGAGCAGCGGCCAGTTTCGCATCTTGTTGTTGTACGGCTACGGAAGCGTACAGGGCATCATTGTCGTAACCGCCGACCAAACGGTGAACTTGCAGTTTTTCAACAGGCTCGCCGACTGTGGCTTTAGTGCCTTCGCCGTGTCTTTGGAACAAACCGGCGTATTGTGCGAAGAAGCCGCTGTTTTGGTAGTTCAAACCAACGTGGTAAGATTCGCCGTTTGCACCTGAATTGTCTTTAGGCGCGTATTGTACGCTGCCGCTGAAGCCAGCAAATTCGGGAGAGTCGTAGCGTACGGATGCGTAGCGGTGTTCCGGAGCGGAAATTTTGCTGACTTGCAGCACGTCTTCGGTAGCCTTGCCGGATTCCCAAGCGTTGACGTTGTCGCCGGTGCTTTTCAGGATGCTGTTCAGGTTACCAGCGCGGACGGTACCGAAGCCGCCTTTCAAGCCGATGAAAGATTGTTTGTTGCCCCAGCCGCTGTTAGTGCCAGCGATGGAGGCGCTTTGTTCCAACTGCCAAATGGCTTTCAGGCCGTTGCCGAAATCTTCTTGACCTTTGAAGCCGATTTTTGAACCGAAGTCGGCGATTTCGCTGCCGGTTTTCACTTCAGTTACTTTGCCGTCTGTGTGTTTTACAGTACGGTAGGTTTCTACGCCGGCTTTGATGGTGCCGTACAGGGTAACATCGGCCATTGCTGCAACAGGAAGGGCTGCCAAAGTCAGGGCAATCAGGGATTTTTTCATTGCTGTATTCCTTTTTTGGTTAAGAAATTTAAGCGAACCGGGCTTTCCGAGCCGCTTAGCTTTGCATTTACCGCCGACGTTTTCGGCGATTCCTTGTTTGAAACTATAAATGTTCCCGCCCAAAAAAACAAACTTCTGCCCGCCCGATACGGGCAATGCGTGTACCGGAATTGGAAGCTGAAGGGGATTTGTTTGTTTTTCTTGTTTGAAAACATTGTGTTGTGATTTGCTTTTAAAATTTGCATTTTTACAACACTTATCGGAAAAGGGGCGGGGCGGGAATGAAATCTGCCGCTGCAACGGGGTTTGCCGCACCGAATGCGCCCGAAATGCCGGTTTAAAGCCATTTGGGGGGATCGGGGCGGACGATGCCGTATGCCTCGGGATAATCGACACCGGTCAGGTAAAGCCCGTCGGGCATAAAGGTCGGGGGGGCTTTGAGGCGGCTGCGTTCCCGTATGAGGGTGGAAAAACCCTCTACACTGAGCCTGCCGCTGCCGACATAGACGAGCGCGCCCATAATGTTGCGTACCATATGGTGCAAAAAGGCGTTGCCGTGCAAATCCAGGCGTATCAGCCCGCCGGTTTGGGCAAGGGTTGCGCTGTAAATGGTTTTGACGGGGGATTTTGCCTGGCATTCGGCGGCGCGGAAGCTGGAAAAATCTTGTTCGCCGACCAATAAGGCGGCAGCCTGCCGCATCGGCCCGATGTCGAGTTTGAGGTGTGTCCAGCCCGCCCTGTTTTTCAACAGCGGGGAACGGACGGGGGAGGATTCGAGCAGGTAGCGGTAGTGCCGTCCGTATGCGTCGAAGCGGGCATGAAATCCGGGGGAGGTCTGCCGGGCGTGCAAAACGGCTATGCCTTCGGGCAGCGCGGCGTTTGTGCCGCGTATCCAGGCTTGTGCCGGACGGCGGGCGGCGGTGTCGAAATGGACGACTTGGGCGGTTGCGTGCACGCCGGTATCGGTCCTGCCGGCAACGGTGGTGGCGACAGATTCTCCTGCGATTTGGGCGAGCGCGTCTTCCAATGCCGTCTGAACGGTCGGCACGCCGCCCGCCTGTTTCTGCCAGCCGTAAAAACGGCTGCCGTCGTAGGATAGGGTCAATGCCCAGCGTTGCGTGTCGGGGGGTTGTGTGTTCATTGCGGATTCTGCCGGTGGGTTTCAGACGGCATTGTATCTCAGATTTTGCGGGGAAACGAAACTGCCGAATCGCCAAAACCTTTGATGCGGTGAAATTGGCGGAATCGGTGGGCTGAAGCCCACCCTTGTATATTGGAATCACCGTATCATAGCAACAAACCGCCCGGCCGCCACCCGCGCCCACCCAAGGCACACAACCGTTGCGCAGCTCAGGGAGCGGCAGGGCAACCCATCGACACAACCGGACAGTTGCCGGACAACACAACCGAATGCAAGGCAGGTTGATGATGAGTACCCGATACCATTACGCAGGCATAGTGAATTAACAAAAACCAGTACAGCGTTGGCTCGCCTTGCCGTACTATTTGTACTGTCTGCGGCTCGCCGCCTTGTCCTGATTTTTGTTAATTCACTATATCGACATCGCCAAACGAAACTTCGTCATCGCCGTTTCGTCTTTGTCTAAAACCAAAACCGAAACCAACAACCCAAAAGGTATCGCCCATACTGTCGAATACCTTAAAAAGCACAACGTCGCCCTCGTCGTGACGGAAAGCACCGGCGGTCTCGAAATCCCCGCCGCCAAAGCCATCCGCCGGGCAGGCATAGCCGTGATTATCGCCAACCCGCGTCAGACGCATCAGTTTGCCCAGTCGCAGCCGCTGACCAAAACCGATGCCAAAGATGCCAAAATGCCCGCCTTCTTCGCGCAGATGATGATGCAGAAAGAAGGTTGGCAAACCATGCCCTACCAACCGCCCACCGAAGCGGAAGAAGTGTTGGAAGCCTTGGTCAACCGCCGCAACCAACCGGTGGATATGCGGACTGCCGAGAAAAACCGTCTGCATCAGGTTCACGAAACGCAAGTCGGAAGCGTCAAACAACTGATTGCCCATTTTGACCGGCTGATTGGCGAATCGGACAAACAAATCGACGACCACACCCACACGCATTTTGACGGCAAAGCCCAAGTGGCAGAGCAAATCAAAGGCATCGGTTCGATAACGACGGCTACGCTGATGGCGATGCTGCCTGAGTTGGGGCGGCTGAGCCACAAACGGATAGCGGGTTTGATCGGCATTGCCCCGCACCCGAGGGAGAGCGGGGAAACCAAATTCAAAAGCCGCTGCTTCGGCGGAAGGTCTGCGGTGCGTAAGGCGCTGTATATGGCTGCCGTGGCAGCGGCACGTTTTGAACCGCTTATTCGGGATTTCTACCAACGCCTGCTGTCCGAGGGTAAGCCGTATAAGGTTGCCGTTACGGCATGTATGCGCAAACTGCTGACGATATTGAATGCCCGGATACGTGATTATTTTGCCGAAAACGATACCGCCGAAAACGATATCCGGACGGCTTGATTTGAGTTTTGGTATTTTTGCCCGACGGGGTGAAAAATACAGTTGCTACAAGAGCGTTCAGACGGCATTGTTTGCGTTTTCGGGATGGGGGCAAATGAAACGCCGACAAACCGATGCCGTCATTCCCGCGCAGGCGGGAATCTAGGATGCGGAATCTCAAGAAACCGTTATACCCGATAAGTTTCTGCACCGACAGGTCTGGATTCCCGCCTGCGCGGGAATGACGGGTTTCAAGATTGCGGTGTTGTCGGGAATGACGGGTTTCAAGATTACGGTGTTGTCGGGGATGACGGTTCGGGTATTTCCACGTCCGCCCCGCGCCTGAAACGGCGAGTGCATCAAAAATGCCGTCTGAAGGTTCAGACGGCATCGGTATCGGGGAATCAGAAGCGGTAGCGCACGCCCAATGAGGCTTCGTGGGTTTTGAAGCGGGTGTTTTCCAAGTGTCCCCAGTAGTGGTAGCGGTATCCGGTGTCCAAGGTCAGCTTGGGCGTGATGTCTATGCCTACGCCTGCCACTGCGCCGAAGCCCACGCGGCGGATGCTGTGGCTTTCGTGGACGGGCGGGTGGACATCTTTCAACCCTCCGTTAGGAATATTGCCAATAATTATTTCAGCTTTATCTTCTAAAGCAATGCTGTGTCTGATTTTGCCTAAACCAACCCGTACGCCGGCATAGGGTTTGAAGCGGGTGCCGGTATCGAAATCGTAGATGGCGGAGATGCCGTAGTTGGATTCGGCTTTGAATGTGCCTTTGTCGGTGTGGTCGGCAATTAGTTTGACAGAAGTGCCGTTTTGAACTGATTTGTTTTGTTCTGTGCGAATATGCTTGCCGTGTTTCCACTTATTATAGCGGGCGTAATCGAGGGCGATGCGCCAGTTGCCGAAATCGTAGCCGACGGAAAGGCGTGGGTGTGTGGAGCGGGTTTTGATGTCGCGGTAGTCGTCGAAGACTTTGGCGTTGTCGGCGGGATAATCGTGGGTAATGTGTTCGTAGGCGTAGTTCAAATCCGCCTGCACATAGGGGCCGCGGCCATTGTCTTCACTTGCCGCCTGCGCTGCGGAAGAGAAGAGAAGAGAAGAGAAGAGAAGAGAAGAGAAGAGAAGAGAAGAGAAGAGAAGAGAAGAGAAGAGAAGAGAAGGGGTTTTTTAGGGGCTGGATTCATTTTTCGGCTCCGAGATTCGGTTTAACTGATTAAAAAAGAACGATTTTCACTGATGGTTCAAGGGCGGATTGTATCGGGTTTGGGGTGATGTTTCAACACATAGGGTTGCGCCTGATGCGCGTTTGTGTGCTCCGGGGCGTTCGGCGGCGGTAAATTTTCGGGTATTTTCCGCTTCGGGCGGAACGGGCGGCACACTGTCTATAAACCGCAATACCGTTTACAATGGCCGCCTGTTTGACCACACTCCCGAACGCAACAATGTTTCAACACACAGGACGACACATAAAGCGTCGCCCTATGTGTTGCCCTGATTTGGAAGGGGTTACGCCCCTCCCAAATAAATTCTGATTCTACCGCCCCGAAGGACAGATGTCCGAGTGGCGGGGTTTCAACCGAAAAGGGAATACGATGAAAATCAGGCTTGGGCGGCACAACGCGCCCGACTTTCCACAGGGTGCCGCCGTTACCATAGGCAATTTCGACGGCGTACACCTCGGACACAAACACATCCTCCAAAAACTCCGCCTCGAAGCCGATGCGCGCGGCCTGCCCGTCGTTGCCGTCATTTTCGAGCCGCAACCTAAAGAATTTTTTGCAAGCCGCACCGGCAAAACCCCGCCGTGCCGCATCAGCCCCCTGCGTACCAAGCTGGAATTGCTGGAAGGCACGGGCTGCGTCGATGCCGTCTGGGTTTTGCGTTTCGACAGGCATTTTTCCGAAATATCCGCGCAGGGGTTTATCGACCGCCTGCTGCGTCAAACTTTGAATACGCGCTATTTGCTCGTCGGCGACGATTTCCGTTTTGGTGCGGGGCGGGAAGGCTGTTTTGAACTTTTGGCACAACAGCCTGATATGCAAACCGAGCGCACGCCTTCCGTCATCGTCGAAGACATCCGCACCAGCAGTACCGCCGTGCGCCAGGCTCTTTCAGACGGCAACCTTGCCTATGCGAAAAAACTTTTGGGACACGACTACGTTTTGGGGGGCAGGGTGGTGCACGGCAGAAAACTCGGGCGCACCCTAAACGCCCCGACCGCCAATATCCGCCTGCCCGGCCACCGTTATGCCCTCGGCGGCGTGTTTGTCGTCGAAGCAGACGGCGTGTTCGGCACGCGGCGCGGCGTGGCGAGCTTCGGCTTCAATCCCACCGTCGGCGGCGGGCGTTTTCAAAAGCTTGAAGTCCATTTGTTCGACTTTCAAGGCGATTTGTACGGGCAGGGGCTGAACGTCCGCTTCCTGCACAAACTGCGCGATGAGGAAAAGTTTGACGGTATGGAAGAACTGAAAAGGCAGATTGAAGCCGATATGGAAGCCGCAAGGCGTTGGTAGAAAAACCTTATACAAACCATCCGATTGGGCTACAATCAATCTTTTAACTGTTCAGACGGCACAGGGTTTTCCCGTTGTGAAATACTGTTTGGGGCGCAATGCCGTCTGAAACCGAAATTATTGTAACAATAGAGATTAAAAAATGACCGATTACAGTAAAACCGTAAACCTGCTCGAAAGCCCGTTTCCGATGCGCGGCAATCTTGCCAAGCGCGAGCCTGCATGGCTGAAAAGCTGGTACGAGCAAAAACGCTACCAAAAACTGCGCGAAATCGCCAAAGGCCGTCCGAAGTTCATCCTGCACGACGGCCCGCCGTATGCCAACGGCGACATCCACATCGGTCATGCCGTCAACAAAATTCTCAAAGACATCATTATCCGCAGCAAAACCCAAGCCGGTTTTGACGCGCCTTATGTGCCGGGTTGGGACTGTCACGGTTTGCCTATCGAAGTGATGGTAGAAAAGCTGCACGGCAAAGACATGCCCAAAGCGCGTTTCCGCGAATTGTGCCGCGAATACGCCGCCGAACAAGTTGCCCGTCAGAAAAAAGACTTTATCCGTCTGGGCGTGTTGGGCGATTGGGACAAGCCCTACCTGACCATGGATTTCAAAACCGAAGCAGATACCGTGCGTATGCTCGGCGAAATCTACAAATCGGGCTATCTCTACCGGGGCGCGAAACCGGTTCAATTCTGCTTGGACTGCGGTTCTTCGCTGGCGGAAGCGGAAGTGGAATACAAAGACAAAGTATCGCCTGCGATTGACGTTGCCTATCCGTTTAAAGACACTGCCGCGCTTGCCGCCGCATTCGGTTTGGCAGGTATCGAAGGCAAAGCGTTTGCCGTTATCTGGACGACCACGCCTTGGACGCTGCCGGCGAGCCAAGCCGTGTCGGCCGGGGCGGACGTGGTGTATCAATTAATCGATACGCCCAAAGGCAAATTGGTGCTGGCGAAAGATTTGGCGGAAGACGCTTTGAAACGCTACGGCTTTTCAGACGGCATCGCTATCCTTGCCGAAACCACCGGCAACAAGCTGGAAAACCTGCACATGAACCATCCGTTTTTGGAACGCGATATTCCTATGCTCAACGGCGACCACGTTACCACCGATGCCGGTACCGGCTTGGTGCACACCGCTCCCGCGCACGGTTTGGAAGACTACGCCGTCTGCAACAAATACGGCATCGGGCTTTACAACCCCGTCAACGCCGAGGGCAAATACATTAGCGAAACGCCGCGCGTTGCCGGTATGCGTGTTTGGGAGGCGAACCCTGTCATCCTGCAATGGCTGGAAGAAACCGGCAACCTCTTGGCAAGCAGCAAAATCGAACACAGCTACGCGCACTGCTGGCGGCACAAAACGCCGCTGATTTACCGCGCGACCGGACAATGGTTTATCGGTATGGACAAAGCCGGTGCCGACGGCAAAACCCTGCGCGACAAAGCCATCAAAGCCGTTGACGATACCGAGTTTTTCCCGTCTTGGGGGCGCGCGCGTTTGGAAGCGATGATTGAAGGCCGTCCCGACTGGGTGGTTTCACGCCAACGTTACTGGGGCACGCCGATGACTTTCTTTGTTCACAAAGAAACCGGTGAACTGCATCCGAACTCTGCCGAGTTGTTGGAAAAAGTTGCCCAAAAAATCGAAGAAAAAGGCATCGAAGCGTGGTTCTCTCTTGATAAGAGCGAACTCTTGAGCACGGAAGATTGCGAACATTACGACAAACTTTCCGATACGATGGACGTATGGTTCGACTCCGGCTCGACCCATTATTCCGTCTTGAAACAACGCGAAGAATTGGAATGGCCGGCGGATTTGTATCTCGAAGGCAGCGACCAGCACCGGGGCTGGTTCCAATCGTCTATGCTGACCGGCTGTGCCTCATCAATGGGTCGCGCGCCGTACAAACAGCTTCTGACCCACGGTTTCGTGGTGGATCAAAACGGGCGCAAAATGTCGAAATCCATCGGCAACGTCGTCGCGCCGCAAGAAGTGTATAACGAGTTCGGCGCGGACATCCTGCGCCTGTGGGCGGCATCCACCGATTACAGCGGCGAATTGGCGATTTCCAAAGAAATCCTCAAACGCGTAACCGAAAGCTACCGCCGTATCCGCAACACCTTGAGCTTTCTGTTTGCCAACTTGAGCGATTTCAATCCTATTGAAGATGCCGTGCAACAGGCGGATATGGTGGAAATCGACCGCTACGCCGTGGTATTGGCGAGGCGGCTGCAAGAACGCGTTGCCGGTGATTTTTATCCGCGTTATACCTTCCACTTCGCCGTAAAAGACATTGTTTCTTTCTGCTCGGAAGACTTGGGCGCGTTCTACCTTGATATTCTCAAAGACCGCCTCTACACCACCCAAGCCGACAGCCGCGCCCGCCGCAGCGCACAAACTGCCCTGTACCACATCACACGCAGTTTGGTTCTCTTGATTGCACCGATTTTGTGCTTCACCGGCGAAGAAGCGTGGGACATCATCGGCGGCGGCGAAGAAGACAGCGTCCTCTTCCACACTTGGCACGAGTTCCCGACCATCAACGAAAAGGCCGAAGCCGAACTGGTGAAAAAATGGACGGCAATCCGCAAAGCGCGCGAAGCCGTTACCGCCGCCATCGAGCCTTTGCGCGCCGACAAAACCGTCGGTTCGTCCTTGCAAGCCGAAGCCGAAATCACCGCGCCGGAAGAAATGGCCGGCTACCTGAACGCCTTGGGCGAAGAATTGCGCTTTGCCATGCTGGTGTCTAAAGCAGAAGTGAAAGTCGGTGATGAACTTGCCGTTGCCGCCAAAGCCGGCAGCGGCGAAAAATGCGAACGCTGCTGGCACTACACCCGCGATGTGGGCGCGGTTGCAGGCTATGAAACCGTCTGCAAACGCTGTGCAGAGAATGTCGGCGGAGAAGGCGAAACGCGCCATTACGCCTGACGGGGTTTGGACAAATGCTGTCTGAAAGAAGTTTCAGACGGCATTTTTTGTGCCGCGATTTGTCTTCATAATGGCGGAGGGGATAAATTCGCGCAATCTAAAACCTTATATATTTCGTCCCTAAGAAGGGACGATTAACAAAAATTAACGCCCTTTACTTTCTACAAGTAACAGGGCTTTTTTTTTGCCCGTTTTTGAGGATTCGCACCATGGAAGATAGGCAAGGGATGAAAAAGGCGGTTGCCGGCGTGATGACGGACGCTTTAGCGGACGGCAGGAAGCCGGCAACCGCTTCAAACCTTCCCCCCTTATCTAACAGGGGGGGTACAGAAACCGAAACGGCGGGCAGGGTTCAGGAAGTCTTCGAATGTTACGAAACGTACATAACGGACGGCAAAGGAAAACTGTTAGGCGTTCCTCTTCGGCGCGGTGTATCAGATTCGGCTTTCATTGACCAAATCACATTTTCAATTCATGAAGACACGTTTTTCCATGTTTATGGACTTTCGTTTGATTTGTTCGATGATGACGATTTCATCCGCGCGGCTTCAGACAAGATGGAAGAAATTTTCGGATTCGGAATCATTGAAAAAGCTAAGCATTCAGGCGGGCGTTTCTATGAGGGCTGCTGGCTGATGGGAACGGAAAATGCCCAATATGGGCGCGTCCATTTCGGCGGCCAAAACAACACGATGCTTTTTGAATTGACGGCGGTAGGCTGCAATGCTGCAAATATTGGATGGGAATCAAGGCTTTTTGATTTTCTGACAAATGCGATTCGTCCAAAAATAACGCGCGTTGACATCGCAAAAGACTTTTTCAACGGAGAGTACAGCCCGAATCAGGCAAGAGAAGACCGCAACAAAGGTTTGTTTACGTGCCATCACGTTAAACCGAAGGGCGAGTGCCTAGGCTCTGACTGGGAGGAAGAAGACGAAGCCAAAATGACGAGGGGTAAAACCTACGGCATAGGTTCGCGTGAGTCTTCAAAATATGTACGAATCTATGAAAAAGGCAAGCAGCTTGGCGATAAAACAAGCATTTGGACGCGCTTTGAAATCGAATTCAATTCGTATTGGGAAAAGAATAGGCATAATCCTGATATTGTTAATTTTAAAAATTACAATTTTAGCCGTTGTTATTTCGACTGGAACGGCGGTAGTTGCACTGTCGGTGAAGATATAAATGACGCAAGATCTTTCATCAGTTTTTCCCTTAGACGCAATACAAAATACAAAGAAGAAATGGATGCCAAAAAGCTGGAAGAGATTTTGGCTTTAAAAGTCGATGCCAATCCCGACAAATATATACAGGCAACCGGATATCCCGGTTATTCCGAAAAAGTAGAAGTTGCACCCGGAACAAAAGTGAATATGGGGCCCGTCACGGACAGGAACGGGAATCCCGTTCAAGTTGTCGCAACATTCGGCAGGGATGCGCAAGGCAATAACACGGTCGATGTTCAAGTAGTCCCGCGTCCCGATCTCACACCCGGAAGCGCGGAAGCCCCTAATGTCCGCCCGCTGCCCGAAGTATCGCCCGCCGAAAACCCTGCAAACAACCCGAACCCCAATGAGCACCCCGGCACGCGCCCCAACCCCGAACCCGACCCCGATTTGAATCCCGATGCAAATCCCGATACGGACGTACAGCCCGGCACAAGCCCCGATTCCCCCGCCGTTCCGGGGCGCACAAACGGCAGGGACGGCAAAGAAAGGAAAGAAGGCGAAGACGGTGGTTTTTTATGCAAGTATTTTCCGAAAATCCTAGCCTGTCAGGAGATGGGCAAACCTTCAGACGGCATGTTTGACGATATAAGAATACCGCAGGTTACAGACGATAAAACATGGTCTTCAGATAACTTTTTACCGTCTAACGGCGTATGTCCGCAGCCGAAAACCTTTCATGTTTTCGGTAGGCAATATCAGGCAAGCTATGAGCCGTTATGCGTGTTTGCGGAAAAAATCCGATTTGCCGTACTGCTCGCCTTTATCATTATGTCGGCTTTTGTCGTTTTCGGTTCGTTGAGGGGGAAATAAATGCCATTGCTCGCCGGTCTCATTCCACTTTTAGGCATACTCCTGAAAATGCTGATTGTCAGAATCATCATTGCAACGGGTATGACATTTGTAACCTATGCCGGGTATCTCATCGCACTGAACAAGTTCAAGGATTACACGGCCAACGCGATCAATTCCATGCCTTCCGACATATTGAACCTTCTTTTAATTTCGGGATTCGGGCAGGGTTTGGGCTATCTGTTCGGCGCGTTTTCATTCTTTATTGGTATGCACGCATTGAAAAAACTGACGTTTGTCTTTCCGAGATAAGGCAGAAACATGATTTATTTGTTTACGGGAAATATGGGGACGGGCAAAACCTCTCGTGTCGTCTCTATGATTTTGAACAACGAAGACGGATTGTTCAAAATGAAATTGGAAGACGGCACGGAGGTAGACAGGCCGCTTTATTTCTGCCATATCGACGGATTGGACAAACGCAAGTTCAATGCCCACGAACTGACGGAAGAACAAATCATGTCCGCCCCGCTTCGTGATGTCATACCGGAAGGCGCGGTGCTGATTGTTGACGAAGCGCACTACACTTACCCGGTACGCGCGGCAGGCCGTCCCGTTCCGCCCTATATTCAGGAACTGACAGAATTACGCCATCACGGGCATACCGTCATTTTGATGACGCAGCACCCGAGCCAACTTGATATATTTGTCCGCAACCTTGTTTCAAAGCATGTACACCTTGAACGCAAGGCAATCGGCATGAAACAGTATTCTTGGTATAAATGCGTAACCTCGTTGGACAATCCGGCAGGTGTAAGCGGCGTGGAAGTCGCAAGTTGGAAACCGCCTAAAGAAGCCTTCAAATACTATAAATCCGCAAGCCAACACCAAAAGTTTAAGAAAAAAGTACCTTGGGCGGTTTGGGCGTTGATTGCGATTATAGGGTTTATAGGCTGGAAAAGTTACGGTATGTTTCAAGTTTACAGCAAAAACACAGGCGGCCAGATTGAGCAGGAAGCACAAAAAGAAAGCGTTGTGCAGACGATGACGGAGCAGACGGCATCATCAGAGACAGCGCCTTTTGAGCATTCCGACAATCTGAAACCCGAAGACTTTGTGCCGACTTTATCCGAAAAGCCCGAAAGCAAGCCTATTTATAACACAGTCCGACAAGTAAAAACCTTTGAGCAAATCGCAGGATGCATAGAAGGCGGAAAATCAGATTGCACATGTTATTCCCAACAGGGAACGCCCTTGAAGGAAATTACAAAGGCAATGTGCAAAGATTACGCAAGAAACGGCTTACCCTTTAATCCCTACAAGGACGAACAGCAAAGGACGGAACAGGCGGCACAGTCCGCGAAAGCGGACAAGCCCCAAGTTCTCGTAATGGGCGGAAAGCCCCAAGTTCTCGTAATGGGCGGAAAGCCCTAACAAAACTTGATGTATGACAACTGGGAAGAAAAGGGCAAGATATTTGAAGATTCGGGCGGAGGCGTTTTCAATTAGAAAACCGCCCTTAATCGGGCGGTTCTTGTCGTGGGTTATTGACTTATCAGTATGATAACGGCTAGAATAAACCGTATATCAATCGTGATAGTCAAAAGCAGTTTGCCAAATTTCAAAGTTATCTGCATTTGATTTTCCTGTAAGTTTCACACTTGGCAGGAATGCAAAAATCCCCTTGTTGTCAGCTTGGGGATTTTTGCTTATCCCCGCCGCTCTTTTTAAAGTTCGCGCCTCTCGCGCCTGAATCTATGTCATAAAGTTCCTTTCATTCAAAATAAAAATCTTTCGGTTTCAGCCCCCGCCCCCTCAGGATGGCTTGAGCGGAGTGAAGGGGGTTAACTGCTAGAATGGCTGTTTTTTTTTAAAGTGTCTCAGTCTGGAATCGCTTCGTTCGGGGGTTGTAGGTGCAGGAAAATAGGGCAGAAAAAAGGAAAAGGGGGAAGCTTTGTAAAGATTGGGCGCGCTTTTTGCCCAATCTTTACGAATACCCCCTTTTCCTTTTTTATGAACTGTTTTTCAATACCGGAAACCCACTAACGGAGTGATACCGGAGTGAGATACGCCTAAAAAAATCAGACATTCGGGTCGCAACAGAAATCTTTACCAAAACCAGTAACCCTAATAAAATCAGAAACGGCAAAGGAATAGCTACCCTTTGCCGAAACCGTCCAGCCTGAATAAACCACAAACTTAAAGTTTGATGACGAGAATAGGCGGGCGGTTTTCTTGTTTGTGAAATTGAGTAGTATCAAAGAACATAGATTCTGAATAGATAAGGGTAATCCCATGCGTAATGCCGTAGGATTGGATATATCAAAGCTGACATTTGACGCATTCGCCATGGTCGGCAATGCCGAATATTCGGCAAAGTTTGACAACAATTCAAAAGGTTTAAATCAGTTTTCGGACTGGTTGAAAAGCTTGGGATGCGAGAATTTGCATATATGCATGGAGGCAACAGGCAACTATTATGAAGACGTTGCCGACTACTTCGCGGAATATTACAGCGTTTACGTAGTGAACCCGCTGAAAATAAGCAAGTATGCAGAAAGCAGATTCAAACGCACCAAAACAGACAAACAGGATGCAAAACTGATAGCGGAGTATTGCCGGTCGGCGCAGGAAAGCGAGCTTGTAAAAAGGCAAAAGCCGACAGACGAGCAATACAGGCTTTCACGGATGACCTCAGCATATACGCAAATAAAAAGCGAATGCGCGGCAATGAAAAACCGTTATCAGGTGGCAAAAGATGAAGAAGCGGCCAAAGCATATGCAGAAATCATCAAAGCCATGAATGAACAGATTGAATTTTTAAAGGCGAAGATAAAAGAGCAGACGGAGAAGCCGAAATGCAAGCAAGGCGTGAGGCGTCTTGAAACCATACCGGGAATTGGAAGAATGACCGCAGCCGTATTGTTTCAATATCTGACATCTTTGGCGTTTGAAACATCAAACAAGTTTGCTGCATTTGCCGGATTGAGTCCGCAACAAAAAGAATCCGGGACAAGCGTAAGAGGAAAAGGCAAACTGACTAAGTTTGGCAACAGGAAATTACGCGCCGTCTTGTTTATGCCCGCCATGGTTGCATACCGCATAAGGGCATTTCCCGATTTCATCAAAAGACTGGAAGCCAAGAACAAGCCTAAAAAAGTCATCATCGCCGCATTGATGCGTAAACTCGCCGTTCTTGCGTATCACGTACACAAGAAAGGCGAAGATTACGATCCATCGCGTTACAAATCGGCGTAAATCCTGAAAGGAAAAAAGGCATTTTTTAAATGCCTGCTTTGCCGTGTCTGAAATTCAGTGAATTTTTAAATATTGAAATTCAATGAGTTGAAAATGAATTGTAAAGATGCTGTTGTCAATTAAAGTAGTATCTCGTCATTTTCATAAAAAACAGCGAGCCGTAGCAACTGTATTTTTCACCCCGTCGGGCAAAAATACCAAAACTCAAATCAAGCCGTCCGGATATCGTTTTCGGCGGTATCGTTTTCGGCAAAATAATCACGTATCCGGGCATTCAATATCGTCAGCAGTTTGCGCATACATGCCGTAACGGCAACCTTATACGGCTTACCCTCGGACAGCAGGCGTTGGTAGAAATCCCGAATAAGCGGTTCAAAACGTGCCGCTGCCACGGCAGCCATATACAGCGCCTTACGCACCGCAGACCTTCCGCCGAAGCAGCGGCTTTTGAATTTGGTTTCCCCGCTCTCCCTCGGGTGCGGGGCAATGCCGATCAAACCCGCTATCCGTTTGTGGCTCAGCCGCCCCAACTCAGGCAGCATCGCCATCAGCGTAGCCGTCGTTATCGAACCGATGCCTTTGATTTGCTCTGCCACTTGGGCTTTGCCGTCAAAATGCGTGTGGGTGTGGTCGTCGATTTGTTTGTCCGATTCGCCAATCAGCCGGTCAAAATGGGCAATCAGTTGTTTGACGCTTCCGACTTGCGTTTCGTGAACCTGATGCAGACGGTTTTTCTCGGCAGTCCGCATATCCACCGGTTGGTTGCGGCGGTTGACCAAGGCTTCCAACACTTCTTCCGCTTCGGTGGGCGGTTGGTAGGGCATGGTTTGCCAACCTTCTTTCTGCATCATCATCTGCGCGAAGAAGGCGGGCATTTTGGCATCTTTGGCATCGGTTTTGGTCAGCGGCTGCGACTGGGCAAACTGATGCGTCTGACGCGGGTTGGCGATAATCACGGCTATGCCTGCCCGGCGGATGGCTTTGGCGGCGGGGATTTCGAGACCGCCGGTGCTTTCCGTCACGACGAGGGCGACGTTGTGCTTTTTAAGGTATTCGACAGTATGGGCGATACCTTTTGGGTTGTTGGTTTCGGTTTTGGTTTTAGACAAAGACGAAACGGCGATGACGAAGTTTCGTTTGGCGATGTCGATATAGTGAATTAACAAAAATCAGGACAAGGCGGCGAGCCGCAGACAGTACAAATAGTACGGCAAGGCGAGCCAACGCTGTACTGGTTTTTGTTAATTCACTATGCCTGCGTAATGGTATCGGGTACTCATCATCAACCTGCCTTGCATTCGGTTGTGTTGTCCGGCAACTGTCCGGTTGTGTCGATGGGTTGCCCTGCCGCTCCCTGAGCTGCGCAACGGTTGTGTGCCTTGGGTGGGCGCGGGTGGCGGCCGGGCGGTTTGTTGCTATGATACGGTGATTCCAATATACAAGGGTGGGCTTCAGCGGAATCGGTGGGCTGAAGCCCACCCTACAGCCTTTTTCTACACAATACGGTAATTTTGAAGTTCGAGAATCGTTGTTTGCAAGTCCAAGTGGAAATTTTGTAAAATTTGAAACCACATATCAAGTATTACCAAACGGAACAAGGGTATTTAATACAGTAATTCCCAAAGGTGGACAATAATGTATAAAAATATGTTACTTAACGCAGATGAGTTAATGTGGTTTTTTGAAAAAGAACCAGTAATTAGCGAAGATGAAAGTTGTGTTATTTTCAAATTAAATGACGGTATCAATAATTTTGAAATTGCCTTTGGATATGCTTTGCCGTATGTATCCATAAAAGTTTTTTCATCCATTGGAATGATTTGCTCATATTATTTAGAGCAAATTATTGAAATGAAAATAAAAAATGATGAGATAAGTGAATATCTTTATGTTGAATTAAAACAAAATAACGATGTTAGTAGTTTTAGCATAAGAATAAAACCACGTATCCAAATAAACTTGCAATCGCTTTGTAGCTAATAGGCAGTAGCGTGAGCAACTTTTTTGGCATTTACTGCAATAACATTCAGGAACATTACCTACAACAATGCCGGCGGTGTCTGCGTATTTACCGACAAAAGAGTGCAAAAGCCTGCCTCCGGCAGCGAATCGTCCGTAAGCGGATCGACTCCTGCAAAATAGGCTTCCGTCCGCACACCGGCTCAGAACCGTACCCCGTTTGAAAACAAAAATGCCGTCTGAAACCCGACATCCGGGCTTCAGACGGCATTTTTTGCTTGACGTTTTAGCTGTAAATCTTCGCGCCTTTTTTGACGAACTCGACCGCTTTTTCTTCCATACCCTGCCGTTGGGCTTTTTGCTTGTCGGCGTAGTCGCGCACTTCCTGCGTGATTTTCATCGAGCAGAATTTGGGGCCGCACATCGAGCAGAAGTGGGCGATTTTCGCGCCTTCGGCGGGCAGGGTTTCGTCGTGGAAGCTCTCGGCGCGTTCGGGGTCGAGGCTTAAGCGGAATTGGTCGCGCCAGCGGAATTCGAAACGCGCCTTGCTCAGGGCGTTGTCGCGTAATTGCGCGCCCGGCCAGCCTTTGGCGAGGTCGGCGGCGTGGGCGGCGAGTTTGTAGGTGATGATGCCGGTACGCACGTCTTCTTTGTCGGGCAGCCCCAAATGTTCTTTGGGGGTAACGTAACAAAGCATCGCCGTGCCGTACCAGCCGATGTTGGCCGCGCCTATGCCCGAGGTGATGTGGTCGTAGCCGGGGGCGATGTCGGTAACGAGCGGGCCGAGGGTGTAAAACGGCGCTTCAAAGCAGTGTTGCAGCTCTTCGGTCATATTTTCTTTGACGCGTTGCAGCGGCACATGGCCGGGGCCTTCGATCATCACTTGTACGTCGTGTTCCCACGCTTTGGCGGTCAATTCGCCCAAGGTATGCAGTTCGGCGAATTGGGACTCGTCGTTGGCATCGGCAATGCAGCCGGGGCGCAGGCCGTCGCCCAAGCTGAACGATACGTCATACACCTTCATAATTTCGCAGATTTCGTCGAAATGCGTGTAGAGGAAGTTTTCTTTGTGGTGGGCGAGACACCATTTCGCCATAATCGAACCGCCGCGCGATACAATGCCGGTGAGGCGGTTGGCGGTCATCGGCACATACCGCAGCAACACGCCCGCGTGTATGGTGAAATAGTCCACGCCTTGTTCCGCCTGTTCGATTAAGGTGTCGCGGAACAAATCCCAAGTCAAATCTTCGGCAATACCGCCGGTTTTTTCCAAAGCTTGGTAAATCGGCACTGTGCCGATGGGAACGGGCGCGTTGCGGATAATCCATTCGCGCGTTTCGTGGATGTGCGCGCCTGTGGATAAGTCCATAATCGTGTCCGCGCCCCAACGCAGCGACCACACCATTTTTTCGACTTCTTCGGTCAGGCTGGAGGTTACGGCGGAGTTGCCCAAGTTGCCGTTGATTTTGACGCGGAAGTTGCGGCCGATAATCATCGGTTCGAGTTCGGGATGGTTGATGTTGGCGGGGATGATCGCGCGTCCGGCGGCGATTTCCCGGCGCACGAATTCGGGCGTGATTTGGTCGGGACGGGTCGGGATGTTCGCGCCGAAACTTTGCCCTGCGTGTTGTTCCAAAAGTTTGGCGTATTCCGGTTTTTGGGACAATTCGTCTAATTTTAAACGTTCGCGTATGGCGACAAATTCCATTTCCGGCGTGATAATGCCTTGGCGCGCGTAGTGGAGCTGGGTTACGTTGCGGCCGGCTTTGGCGCGGCGCGGGCGGGTGATTTGGTTGAAACGCAGATGGGCGGTTTTCGGATCGTGTGCGCGTTCGATGCCGTATTCGCTGGAGAGCTTGGGCAGGATTTCGGTATCGCCGCGTTCGTCCAGCCACGCCGTGCGGATGTGCGGTAAGCCTTGTTTCAGGTCGATGTGTGCCGCCGGGTCGCCGTACACGCCGCTGGTGTCGTAGACGGGAATCGGCGGATTGGCTTCCGTACCTTGCGCCGTGTAGGTGTCGTCCTGACGGATTTCGCGCAAAGGCACGCGGATGTCGTCGCGGCTGCCTTGCAGATACACGCGTTCCGAGTTCGGATATTTGAAACGGATGCCGATGTCTTCGCTCAAGTCGGCAAGTTCGCGCGCTTCGTTGCCGGAAGTTTTGGCGGTTTTTTTTGGCGTAGTCATAAAAAATGCTCCTGTTTTCTCGTTTAGAATAAAGAAACAGGAGCGTTTCGCGTTTTCAGACGGCATTTGAAAACCGATGCCGTCTGAAAGGCAGAATCCGTGAAAACTCCCCACGCAGGTATTATCCCGATCGGGTGTAAAGGGTATTTCTCAGCCGCCTGAACATCAGGCAGCACCCCTGTTTCAATGTTAACCAAAATTAAATCACGAACATGAACTTTTGTAAAGAAAATAATATTTCAAATCAAACATAAACCGGCCTCGGACAAGATTTCATGATTTTTCGCGGAAAGAATGCTTGACACCGTATACTGCCTTCTGTATAGTTTCACTTTCTGACGCGGGATGGAGCAGCATGGTAGCTCGTCGGGCTCATAACCCGAAGGTCGTAGGTTCGAATCCTGCTCCCGCAACCAAATATCAAACCCCTCGGTTCAATGCCGAGGGGTTTTGTTTTGCCTGTTTCCTGCCGCCTCCGTTTTTTGCCGGATTTTCCTTCCTGCCGCAATATCGGAACGGCAGCCCGCCGTCTGTTTGCGGTTGCAAATTCAGGCGGTTTGATTACAATCTTCCGCATTATGTTCAAGAAAGCCGACTATGCCGACCGTCCGTTTTACCGAATCCGTCAGCAAACACGACCTTGATGCCCTATTCGAGTGGGCAAAGGCAAGTTACGGTGCGGAAAGTTGCTGGAAAACGCTGTATCTGAACGGCCTGCCTTTGGGAAACCTGTCGCCAGAATGGGCGGAGCGCGTTCAGAAAGACTGGGAGGCAGGCTGCTCGGAGTCTTCAGACGGCATTTTTCTGAATGCGGACGGCTGGCCGGATATGGGCAGACGCTTGCAGCACCTCGCCCGAATATGGAAAGAAGCGGGACTGCTTCACGGCTGGCGCGACGAGTGTTTCGACCTGACCGACGGCGGCGGCAATCCCTTGTTCGCGCTCGAACGCGCCGCTTTCCGTCCGTTCGGACTGCTCAGCCGCGCCGTCCATCTCAACGGTCTGACCGAATCGGACGGCCGATGGCATTTCTGGATAGGCAGGCGCAGTCCGCACAAAGCAGTCGATCCCGGCAAGCTCGACAATACTGCCGCCGGCGGTGTTTCCGGCGGCGAAATGCCGTCTGAAGCCGTGTGCCGCGAAAGCAGCGAAGAAGCCGGTTTGGATAAAACGCTGTTTCCGTTTATCCGCCCGGTATCGCGGCTGCACAGCCTGCGCCCCGTCAGCCGGGGTGTACACAATGAAATCCTGTATGTATTCGATGCCGTCCTGCCCGAAACCTTCCGGCCTGAAAATCAGGATGGCGAAGTGGCGGGTTTTGAAAAGATGGACATTGGCGGCCTGTCGGATGCTATGTTGTCCGGACGCATGATGCACGATGCCCAACTGGTTACGCTGGACGCATTCGACCGTTACGGATTAATCGCCCCGAACCACCCTCTGTCGGGCTGGCTTCGCGGTATCAGGACTTAGGAACCGGTATGCTCAAATTGAACAAAGTCTGCAAACGCTTCGGCAATAAAACCGTCGCCGATGACATCTGCCTGACTGTCGGGCACGGCAAAATACTTGCCGTTTTGGGACAGTCTGGCTGCGGAAAATCCACCCTGCTGAATATGATTGCGGGGATTGTCCGTCCCGATGGCGGGGAAATATGGCTGAACGGGGAAAACATTACCCGTATGCCGCCCGAAAAACGCCGTATTTCTCTGATGTTTCAAGATTACGCGCTGTTTCCCCATATGAGTGCGCTGGAAAATGCGGCATTCGGTTTGAAAATGCAAAAAATGCCGAAAGCCGAAGCCGAAAGCCTCGCCTTGTCGGCACTTGCCGAAGTCGGGCTGGAAAACGAAGCGCACCGCAAGCCTGAAAAACTTTCCGGAGGCGAGAAGCAACGGCTGGCGTTGGCGCGCGCTTTGGTTGTCCGCCCTTCCCTGCTGTTGCTGGACGAATCGTTTTCCAGTTTGGACACGCATTTGCGCGACCGGCTGCGCCGTATGACTGCCGAACGTATCCGAAACGGCGGCATCCCTGCCGTTTTGGTAACGCATTCGCCCGAAGAGGCCTGCACGGCGGCGGACGAAATCGCCGTGATGCATGAAGGGAGGATTCTACAATACGGCACGCCCGAAACATTGGTCAAAACACCGTCCTGCGTGCAGGCCGCCCGTCTGATGGGGCTGCCCAACACCGACGATGACCGCCATATTCCGCAACATGCGGTGCGTTTCGACCAAGACGGCATGGAGTGCCGCGTATTATCCCGTACCTGTTTGCCCGAATCGTTCAGCCTGTCCGTCCTCCATCCGGAACACGGCATCCTGTGGCTGAACCTCGATATGCGGCACGCCGGAGAGGTCTCGGGCAACGGTACGGTACGCATCCATATCGAAGACCGGGAAATCGTCCGCTTCCGCTGATGCTTCTTAAAAACAAATGCCGTCTGAAAACCTTTCAGACGGCATTTTTTTACCAAAGCAGCCATATTTTTTATCAGGGCTGCAAAACTTATCCGAAACAACAGAAACCGCTCTGCCGTCATTCCCGCGAAAGCGGGAATCTAGAACCCAACGCGGCAAAAATTTATCCGAAACAACAAAAATTTTTTCATCGTCATTCCCGAGAAAGCGGGAATCTAGAACGTAAAATCTAAAGAAACCGTTTTACCCGACAAGTTTCCGCACCGACAGACCTAGATTCCCGCCTGCGCGGGAATGACGGATTTTAGGTTTCTGATTTTGGTTTTCTGTTTTTGAGGGAATGACGGGATTTTGGGTTTCTGTTTTGGTTTTCTATTTTGCAGGAATGGCAAAATTTCAGATTGCGGGCATTGTTAAGTATTTCTATTTTTCACCTGCCGTATTTATTTCCGCCCTTTGGCTTCGGCCTCCTCCCCTGCCGGCACGCTGTTCATCTGTTTGATCAGCTTTTCCGCCTTTTCCTCGTCCTCGCAGCGGACGATTTTGGCAATCTCGTTTTCGAGCTGTGCGATATTACTGTTCAGGATGATGTTTTTGACAGGCAGGATGTTGTTGGGATTCATCGAAAAACGGCGCAGCCCCATACCCAATAAAACGCGGGTAAACGCCGTGTCGCCCGCCATTTCGCCGCACACGGACACGTCTTTTTCCATACGGTTGGCGGTGCGGATGATGTGTTGCAGCATTTTCAATACGGCGGGATGGCCGGGGCGGTAGAGGTGTCCGATGCTGTCGTCGCTGCGGTCGACGGACAAGATATATTGAATCAGGTCGTTGGTGCCGACGGAAATAAAATCAACCGGTTTCAAAATACTGCCGACGGTCAGCGCGGCAGACGGGATTTCAATCATACAGCCGACACCGACATCGCCGAAGGCATCGCCGCGTTCGGCAAGCTGGCGGCGGGCGGTGTCCAAATGGATCAGGCACTGGCGCACCTCGGATACGGAGGTAATCATCGGCCACATCATCCGCACGGGGCCGTGGGCGGCGGCGCGGAGGATGGCGCGCATCTGCGTGCGGAACATCACCGGCTCGGCAAGGCACAACCGGATGCCGGTCATCCCCAGCGCGGGGTTGAGGCTGCCGTTGGGCGTGCTGTTTTGCCCGAACCAGCGCGGGTTTTTATCCACGCCCAAATCAACGGTGCGGATGGTCACGCTTTTGCCTTTCATTTTTTTGACAATCGCGCTGTACACTTCGTACTGCTCGTCTTCAGACGGCATCGTATCGCGGTTCAGGTAAAGGAACTCGCTGCGGAACAGCCCGATGCCGTCTGCACCGAGATTGTGCAGCGGTTTCACGTCTTCGGCGGATTCTATATTTCCCAGAAGCTCGATGCAGACCCCGTCGGCGGTGGCGGCGGCGGTTTTTTTGAGCTTGTTCAACTCGCGTTTGTGGCTGCGGTATTCGCGGGCGCGGCGGCGGTATTCGTCCAAGACGGTTTCATCGGGCGCGATAATCAGGATACCGTTGATGCCGTCCACGATGACGGTTTCGCCCTCGGTAATCAGTTTGCGCGCGTTGTGCAGCCCGACGACGGACGGGATGTCCAAACTCCTGCCCAAAATCGCCGTATGCCCGGTGGGACCGCCGGCATCGGTAACGAAGGCGGCTATGCGCTGCTCTTTAAACAAAACCGTGTCGGCGGGCGAAAGGTCGTTTGCAATCAGCACGGTTTCGTCAAACAGGTTGTCGGCAACTTCCAACTCGTTGCCCTGCCCGATCAGGTTGTTGTGGATGCGGCGGACGACTTGCAGCATATCCTGTTTGCGTTCGCGCAAATAGGCATCGTCCATATTGTCGAATTGGGCGGCGAGTTTGTCGCTCTGCTGCTTCAATGCCCACTCGGCGTTGATTTTTTGTTCCCTTAAAATATCGACGGGTTCGCGCGACAAGGTTACATCGGTCAACAGCATCAGGTGCAGCGAGATAAACGCGCCCAACTCGGTTGGGGCGTTTTCGGGAATCGCGCTGCGGAGCTGTTCCAACTCTTTGCGCGTGGCTTTGACGGCGGCATCGAAACGTTCGGCTTCGGCATCGGTGTCCGCCTCCGCAACATCATACTGCGGCACTTCCTCCGTACCGCGCGCAATCAGGTGGGCGCAACCGACGGCAATGCCTTTGCCCGCCGCCACGCCGTGCAGCACGATACTCATTATTCGCCCTCGCCGAAACAGTCGTTGATTAAGTCGGTCAGGGTGCGCATCGCTTCCGCCTCGTCCGCGCCGTCGGTTTCCAGTTCGATGACCGTACCTTTGGCGGCGGCGAGCATCATCAGCCCCATAATGCTTTTACCGTTGACGCGGCTGCCGTTTTTCGTAACCCAGACTTCGCTTTTGAATTGGGACGCGGTTTGGGTGAACTTGCTGGACGCGCGGGCGTGAAGTCCGAGTTTGTTGATGATTTCGATGGATTGTTTGAGCATTTCGATTCCCGTTTTATGTATATCGGCAGCAGATGCCGTTTAAAATATTTTCCTGCCCTGCCGCTTCTTCAGACGGCATCGCCGCTGCGCCGGCACACCAAATCTTCGGGCGCGGACGTGATGGCGAAAATGCCCTTTACCGCCGCCTCTCTAACGCATTCGGTAAAGGCGGCAAGGTCTTCCGCCGCCGGCGAATGTTGGACGGCCTTAATCATCATCGGCGCGTTCAGCCCGGTCAAAATCGCCGATTTGTTTTCGCGCACGAGGCGGCGGGCGGCATTGCAGGGGGTTGCGCCGAAGATGTCGGTCATAATCAATACGCCGTGGTTTTCAGGAAATTCTTGCAGCGCGGCAATGGCGTTGTTGATGATGTCGTCTTGGTCTTCCGTCGGCTGCACGCCGAGTATGCGGACGTTTTCAGGCAGCCCGCCCGGAAAAAAATGATGCGCCAGCTTGCGGTAGGCTTCGCCTATGGTTTCGTGTGTGATGATTAAAAGCCCTATCATATTATGCGTCCTGTTCCCCGTTGTCCTGCCGGCGTATGGGCGCAATGCCGTCTGAAAGGCCTTCAGACGGCATTTGCATCCTTATTTTCCGCCCAATGCGTAAATCTCGCCCAAATTGCGCCAGCAGCCCGCCGCGTCCATACCGTAACCGAACACATAACGGTTCGGCACATCCAGTCCGACATAATCGGCTTTGACCGGTTTTTCTTTGTCGATTAATTTATTGGCGAACACCGCCGAACGGCAACTTGCCGCACCCATTTCCAAAAGTTTGGCTTGAATGGCGGACATCGTATGCCCTTCGTCCAAAATATCGTCCAACACAACGACGTGCCTGCCCCGGATTTGTTCCGCATCGGGCATACGCTTCCAGTTGAACGCGCCGCCCTCCAGCTTGTCGCCGTAACGGGAAACGTGAACATAATCAAAATCTAAGGGAAAGCGCAACAGCGGCAGCAACTGCCCCGTAAACACCACCGCCCCGCCCATCACGGGCAGCAGCAACGGATATTTATCCCCCAAATCGCGCGTAATCTCGTCCGCCACTTTTTGCAGCGCGGCGCGGCATTGCCCTTGGTCGAACAAAAGCTCGGCGTTTTCAAGCATCGCCTGTGTTTCAAGGCGTTTGGTTTCTAAATCAGTCATATATCGGAATCGGTCGGTAAAGGGAAAATTATAAACCAAAGTATCGGCTGCCGTCTGAACCGTCCTGCTCAGCGGTCGGTACGCACGCGCACAAACGTGGCGAATTTCGGCGTGCCTTTCCGCGTAAAACCACGGTAGCGGTAGGTAATCAGCGTGCCGATTTTTGGCGGATTGTCGCGGTCTTTGTCTTTGAAACCGCTGCCGATGCGGAATTCGCCGTGCCGGTTTTTGCAGCCGACCGCGCCCAGCCGTCCGGCGTTTCGCCCTTTGCCCTCATAGTGCCGCGTTACCGTGCATTCGTCGTCGTATTGGCTTTTCAGCTTCAATAATTGGCTGCTCCTGCCGCCGCTGTAACGGGATTCAGGATGGCGCAACATCACACCTTCGCCGCCCTGCGCTTCGATTTGTTTTAAAAAGTCCATCGCGTGCTGCCGGTCGCGCACTTTGATTTGCGGGATGATGGTAATCGGCGCGTTCGGATGCGTTTTCAGCCACTGCGTTGCGACTGCCAAACGTTGGTAGAGATTGCCCTGCGCCTTGGGTACGTCGAAAACGTGCAGGCGGATACCGCGCCAGTCTGAAGAAGCAGAACGCACGGTAGCGGAAATCTGCTCGAACTGACCGCGTCCGCTATACAATTCGCCGTCCAAAGGATAAGGCGGAAACTGCGCGGTAAAACCTTTGGGCGGCGCAAACGCATAACCCTGACGGCTTATCAGGTGCTTTCCGTCCCAATAGGCGCGCACGCCGTCGAGTTTCTCGCTCATCGCCCAGCCGGCAATGTCCTGCCCTTTGTATTCCTGCGCCAGCATCAAATCCGCCGCGCCTGCCGATACCGGGATGAAAACCGCCGTAAAAATCGGTATGATGCCCTTGATTATCTTCTTAATCATCTGATTCCCCACTATCCGAACAGGCGGCAAACCGCCATAAAACAAACGGTAAACCCGATGCCGTCTGAAAAACCGTTTAGGAACACGCCATGACCCTACGTTACGAAATCCTCCCCGTTACCCCCTTCCGCCAAAACTGCACCCTGATTTGGGACGACGAAAGCGGCGAAGCCGTCCTGACCGATGTCGGCGGCGACGTGCCGTTCCTGCTGCAAGCGTTGGCAAACCGCAAACTTACGCTCACGGCAATCTGGCTGACGCACGGCCATCTCGATCACGCGGGCGGCGTGGTCGAAATGTTGAAAACGCATAAAGTCCCCGTCCTCGGCCCACACCGCGAAGATGAATTCCTGCTCCAATCGCTGCCGCAAACCACCGCGCAATACGGATTCCCCGCCTCGCCCGCCTTTGCGCCGACCCGTTGGCTCGAAGAAGGCGAAACGCTCACGGTCGGACGCTATGCCTTTCAAGTGCTGCATATTCCGGGTCATACGCCGGGACATATCGTCTTTTATTGCGCCGAGGCGGAATTGCTGATTGCGGGCGACGTGCTGTTTTACGAAACCATAGGCAGAACCGATTTTCCGCGCGGCAACCACGCCGACTTAATCAATAATATCCGCAACAAATTATTCGCCCTCCCCGAAACCGTGCAAGTTGTCGCCGGACACGGGCGTATGACTTCCATCGGACACGAAAAACGGCACAATCCGTTTTTCTAACCGCCTTCCCTACGGTCTTCAGACGGCATCATCTTCACTGATGCCGTCTGAAACGCATCCGCCTTTCCTATTCGGCTTCGTCAGCCGCTTCCTGTTCCGAAGGTTTGCCCAAAGCAAATGCCGTCTGTTCGTTGGCACGCTCGGTCAAATCTCGTGCAAGCTGCTTGTTTGCCTTTACCCCCAACAGACGCAGCTTCTCGGCGCGGCCGACCAGATTCCCGCGCCCTTCGGCAAGTTGCTTGAATGCCGTCTGAAAGCTGTTTTGCGCCTGATCGATGCCTTTGCCGACGCTTTCGAGCGTCTGTACAAAGCCGACAAACTTGTCATACAGCTTGCCGCCTTCGTCCGCAATCGCCAGTGCGTTCTGATTTTGTTGTTCGTTGCGCCAAATATTCGCCACCGTCCGCAAAGTCGCCAGCAGCGTACTGGGGCCGACCAGCATAATCCGTTTGTCGAAACACTCTTGGAACAAGCCCGCGTCATTCTGCAACGCCAACAGGTAGGCCGGTTCGACGGGGATAAACATAAAGACGAAATCCAAAGTGTTCACACCTTCCAAATCGGTGTAATCCTTCAGCGACAAGCCTTTCATATGCGCGCGTATGCTGGCAACGTGTGCCGCCAGTTCGCGCGCCGCCGTATCCGCATCCGCCGCCTGCGTATAGCGCACATAAGCCGTCAGCGAAACCTTGGAATCAATCACAATCTGCTTGTTGTCGGGCAGGTTGACCAAAACGTCGGGCTGAAGGCGGCGTGTGCCGCCGTCTTCCTCTTTTCGGACAGCCGCCGCCTGCACCACATATTCGCGCCCTTTCTGAAGGCCGGAATTTTCCAAAACCGTTTCCAGAATCATCTCGCCCCAATTTCCCTGAACCTTATTCTGCGTACCGGTCAGCGCGTTGGTCAGGGCCTTTGCCTCGCTGTGCAGCTGCGCGTTCAACCCCTGAAGCCGTTTCAATTCGTTTTCCAAAGTCAGCCGCTCGCGCGATTCTTTATCATAGGTTTGCCTGACCAACTCGCCGAAACCGTGGATGCGTTCATTTAACGGGTTTAAAACCTGATGGAGCTGCTCCCGGTTCTGCTCGGTAAAACGGCGGCTTTTTTCTTCCAAAATCGTATTGGCAAGATTTTGAAACTGATCGCTCAAGCTCTTGCGCGCCTCGCCCAGCAAGGACAGCTTCTCTTCAGAAGCAAGGCGTTCCTGTTCGATTTGCGTGTTTAAACGTTCGTTTTCAACCGCCAAACCCTGCGCCTTTTCCTGCAATTTAAGATACGACTGTCTCAAGTTTTCCGCTTCCGCCTCTTTTTCCTGCAAATGGGCAATCTGTTTTTCAGCTGCGGCAAAACGGTTGCCCACATCGGAAAGATCGTTTTGCACGTCGCGGACAGTTTGGCGGCTTTCTTCCAAATCGGTTTCGATTCTTTGGCGGATTTGGCGTTCCAAGGCATATTGGTCGGCAAACGCCTTCCGTTCCTGCCCGAGCTGCGTTGCCAAACGTTCGTTTTCAACCGCCAAACCCTGTGCCTTTTCCTGCAAATCGATATACGACTGCTTCAGCCGAACCGATTCCGCCTCTTTTTCCTGCAAATGGGCAATCTGCTTTTCGGCTGCGGAAAAACGGTTGCCCAAAGCATAATTTTCGTCCTGCAAATGCCGGTATTTCTCGTCCAATACCGCCAATTCCGACACGGTTTTGCCGTGCGCCTGTTCGACAAAATCACATCTTGCCGCCTTTTCCGCCAATTGCGCGTTCAAACCGGAAATTTTGCCCTGAAGCTGATTTTTCATCATCAACCACGTTATCAACACACCCGGCAACAAAGTTGCCAAAGGCAACACAAACGCCATCAATCCCATCAAACGCCTCCAATATTCACACATTGCCACATCAAACAAGCAAGCACCCGAATGATTCTACCCACATACCCGGAAAATTCCAAAATCCAAATCTCGTTCGTTTCGTTTAGACAAAAATCCGGTTTTTTGGGGTTTCGTTTTTTTAAGTTTCAGTTTTTGAGTTTCAGTTTTTGAGTTTCAGTTTTTGAGTTTCAGTTTTTGAGTTTCAGTTTTTTGAGTTTCGGGGATTTTTTGAATCGTCATTCCCACAAAGATGGCAATCCGGTTTTTTAGTTCCGGTTAGTCCAAATAAATTCTGAAACTTTCATTCCGCCAACCCAACGCAGGCAGAAATCCGGTTTTTTGATTCAGCCATTTCGGATAACGCCTTAGCCTGATGTTTCCGGTTTCCCGCTTTTGTGAAAATGGCGGCGGAGGGTTTTCTGTTTTCCCGACAAATGCCCGAAACCTGAAATCTCGTCATTCCCACAAAAATCCGAACCCAAAACAGAAACCCAAAATCTCGTCATTCCCGCGCAGGCGGGAATCCGGGCCGTTCGATTTCAGCCTTTTCTGATAAATACTCATAACATTAAATTTCCTGATTCCCACTTTCGCAGGAATGACGATATAAGCATTTTCTATTTTAATTTGCGATAAATTTCCACATCTCAAAATCAGCTTGCCACCAATACCACCCACTTTTTCACGCAACAATGCCGTCTGAAGCGCCGCAGGCCTATTCAGACGGCATTCAAGCCAATCAAACAACAAACACGACAGAAAAGGCAAACCACAAAGGATTTGCCTTTTGTTCCGGCTGTTTAGTGTACGTCTTTCCAATATTCTTTTTTCAGGAAATACGCCAAAGGCAGCATAACCGCCAATAAGAAAATCATCACGACATAGCCTATACGTTTGCGTTGCAGTTGTGCAGGTTCGCCCATATACACGAGGTAATTGACCAAATCGCGTACATATGCGTCATACTCTTTTTGGATGACTTTGCCGTTCGGCAGGCGGCGGCTGTGCAGACCGGTAGATTCCCAATACAGCTTGGGCTTCATCTCGCCGTGTTCGTCTTTCACCATAACGGGCTGGCCTTTGGCATCCAACTCGACCGCCTGAACACCTTGCTGTTCCCACAACGGGTGGGGCATACCGACTTTATCGAATACGGTATTGTTCCAGCCGCTCGGACGGGTCGGATCTTTATAGAAGCCGCGCATATAGGCGTAAAGGTAGTCCGCGCCTCTGGAACGGGCAATCAGCGTCAAATCGGGCGGAGCAGCACCAAACCATTTTGCCGCATCTTTCGGGTTCATCGCCGAATGCATGACATCACCGACATTATCGGTGGTAAACATCAGGTTTTTCTTGATTTCTTCGTCAGTCAAACCGATGTCTTTCAAACGGTTGAAACGCATACCGCTTGCCGAGTGGCAGGATAGGCAGTAGTTGGTAAAGATTTGTGCGCCGCGCTGCAAACTTACTTGGTCGCGCAGGTCGATATCGACTTTTTCATAGTGTCCGCCGCCGCTGGCGAATGCGGCACTCATAGGCACTGCCAACAGCAAGGCAGCAAACCGGTTTTTCAGAGTTTGTTTCATTTTCGCTGCCCTCATCAGATATTGGTTGCAAACAGATATGCACAAACCGCCGTAATGCCTACGTAAACAAAAAACATAATTTTCTGTTTGGCGGTACTCATAGTTACACGCTCGGGAACCGGTTTGTTTTTATCCAGTTTGGTGTAGAACGGCATACCCAGGAAGAATGCGAAATAGACGAAGGACAGGATGCGCGCGACCAAAGTACGCGTATCGGTTGCCACCATCGCACCCAAAATACCCAAACCGATAAAGGCAATGATGAACAAGACCAGCGCGGTTTTGAAAATCGGACCGCGGTAACGGACGGATTTCACCTCGCCCCTGTCCAGCCAAGGCAGCAGGGCAATCAATACGACCGCCGCGCCCATACCGATTACGCCCCAAACCTGTGTTCCCAAGAACGAGGGAATCGCACGCAAAATGGCGTAGAACGGAGTGAAGTACCATACCGGCGCAATGTGCGGAGGGGTTTTCAGCGCATTCGCCGCATCGAAGTTCGGCGCTTCGAGGAAGTAGCCGCCGCCTTCCGGTGCGAAGAACAACACGGCACAGAAGACAATCAGGAATACGACGACACCCAAGATGTCTTTAACGGTGTAGTAAGGATGGAACGGGATACCGTCGCGCGGGATGCCGTTTTCGTCTTTGTTTTTCTTGATTTCCACGCCGTCGGGGTTGTTGGAACCCACTTCGTGCAGGGCGATGATGTGCGCCACGACCAAGCCGAGCAATACCAAAGGTACGGCGATAACGTGCAGGGCGAAAAAGCGGTTCAGGGTAACGTCGGAAACATTGAAGTCGCCGCGAATCCAAGTGGACAAATCAGGACCGATAACCGGGATGGCGGAGAACAGGTTAATAATTACCTGCGCGCCCCAAAAGGACATCTGACCCCAAGGCAGCAGGTAGCCCATAAAGGCTTCCGCCATCAATGCCAAGAAAATCAGAGAACCGAAAATCCACACCAATTCGCGCGGTTTTTTGTACGAACCGTAAATCAGGCCGCGGAACATATGCAGATAAACGACGATGAAGAAGAACGATGCGCCGGTGGAGTGCATATAGCGGATAATCCAACCGCCGGACACGTCGCGCATAATGTATTCTACTGCGGTAAAGGCGGCAGGCAGATGGTAGGCGTTCAGGTTGCCGTCGGGTTTGTAGTTCATGGTCAGGAAAATGCCGCTGACGATTTGAATCACGAGGACAAGCAGAGCCAAAGAGCCGAAGTAGTACCAAAAATTAAAGTTTTTCGGCGCATAGTATTGCGCCAAATGCTCATTCCACATTTTAGACAGGGGGAAGCGAGCGTCCATCCAGCCTAACAATGCTTTTGCTTTGCTATTGGTTTGGTTTGCCATAATTATCGTTCCTTATTCTTAGTCTTCGCCCACCAAGATAGTTGTGTCGCTCAAGTATTTATATGGCGGGACAACCAGGTTGGTCGGGGCAGGAACACCTTTATATACGCGGCCGGCCAGGTCGAATTTCGAACCGTGGCAGGGGCAGAAGAAACCGCCTTTCCAAGCCGAACCCAAATCGGCGGGCGCAATGTCGGGACGGAAGGTGGGCGAACAACCCAAATGGGTGCAGATACCGATGGCGACAAGAATGTTCGGCTTAATCGAACGGGTCTCGTTTTTCGCATACTCCGGCTGCTGTTCCGCATCGGAATTGGGATCGGTAAGTTCGCCGTTCAGGCTTTTCAGGTCTTTAAGCTGTTGATCCGTACGGTTGAGCACCCAAATCGGTTTGCCCTGCCACTCGGCAGTCAGCAGCTGACCCGCTTCGATTTTACTGACATCCACTTCGACGGCGGCACCTGCGGCCTTGGCTTTTTCCGAGGGGAAAAAACTGGCCACAAACGGCGTTGCCACGCCCAATGCCGCCACTCCGCCCGCGCCGCAGGTCGCAAGTGTCAGAAAACGGCGGCGGCCGTTATTGATTTCTTGATTATCCATTATTAGTCGTCCTAATATTTTGGGAATACCGAGCCATTAAACATTGCAATTTTACCCGGTTTGCAGTGATACTCAAAGCATTATTTAAAATAAGGTAAAGTTTTATGATATTTCTCAATACTCAAGCCGGGTTGTTTTCGTCAAAATGGCACACCTCCAACCCGAATGCCGCCGCTGCCGCTTCCCCCAGCGCGCGTACGCCGTAACGTTCCGTCGCGTGATGGCCTGCCGAAATAAAAGCCGTGCCCGTTTCATTGGCGAGGTGGTATTGGGCTTCGGAAATTTCCCCCGTCAGATATAAATCGACACCTTCGTCTATTGCCGTCTGAAAAAATCCCTGCGCGCCGCCGCTGCACCACGCGACCTTTCTGATTTCACGGTTCAAGTCGCCGACAACGGCAGGCTTCCGCTGCAAAACCGCTTCAATATGCGCCGCCAATGCGCCGAGTGTCCTGACTTGTTTCAGGCTGCCCGAGTTGAGCAGGTTTTGTTCGCCAAAACGCCTTTCGACTGTAAAACCGAGTTTTTCGGCAAGTTGGGCGTTATTGCCCAACTCGGGGTGTGCATCCAAGGGCAGATGATAAGCCGCCATATTGATGTCATTGTCCAACAATGCGGCAATCCGTTCTTTTTTCCAACCGGTAACGGTCGGCGGCTCGCTTTTCCAGAACATACCGTGATGGACCAGAAGCAAATCTGCCTTCTGCTCCACAGCAAAATCAATCGCCGCCTTGCTCGCCGTAACCGATGTGGCAATCTTGCCGATATATGCTTTCCCCTCAACCTGCAAACCGTTGGGGGCATAATCTTTGAACAATGCCGTCTGAAGCGTCCCGGCGCACCAGTCTGAAAAATCCTTACGCGATACCATTTGTTTTCCTATCCTTTCCAAACAAGCCGGCATTCTAACCGCAAAATATCCGAAATTCACATTTTCCCGATTTGCGCCCGCATATGAATTATTTTAATATGCGCCGGTTCAATATGCCGTCTGAAGCCTTATGGATTCCATCATCGAATTGCGCCACCTCAAAACCCTGCTGGCACTTGAAGAAACCGGCAGCGTCTCCCTTGCCGCCAAACGGGTTTTCCTTACCCAATCCGCACTTTCCCACCAAATCCGTATGCTTGAAAACCACTACGGCGCACCGTTGTTCGAACGAAAATCCACGCCTTTGCGCTTTACCCCGGTCGGAGAAAGGCTGCTGCGCCTCGCCCACGAACTGTTGCCGCAAGTTACCGATGCAGAACGTGATTTGGCGCGCATTATAGAAGGAGAGGCAGGAGAATTGCGGATTGCCGTCGAATGCCATACCTGTTTCGACTGGCTGATGCCCGCAATG